>NZ_JBHSGB010000011.1:0-2603 GCF_042654345.1 Rheinheimera marina | reverse complement strand
TGCGTATTTCGGTGAATCCGATCAGCGATTCCGGAGTTATCCGATCACCTGCTAACCGTTCTTTTTCTTGATTCTATTTTTACGCTAAGTGATCGGATTGGTCTAGTTTTCTCATCGAGTCTCCTGTTAATTCAATTCGGTGGCTGTTGTGAAGTAAACGGTCTAGCAGCGCATCTGCAATGGTGGGGCTCGGAATGAGTTTGTACCATTCGCTGGTCGGTATTTGACTGGCAATAATGGTGCTTGATTGTTGATAACGCATTTCCATCACATCAAGCAGATCATTTGCTTGGCGTGCTGTCAGTGGTTCCATGCCCCAGTCGTCCAAGATCAGTAGCTTACGTTTAGCCAGTGCACTGAGTTGCTGACGGTATGATCCGTCAGCGCGTCCAATATTGAGCTCATCCAACAGCTCACCAAGCCGGTAGTAACGCGTGCTGTGATGCTGTTCACACGCTTGTGTTGCTAAGGCACAAGCTAGGTAGGTTTTTCCACATCCTGTAGCGCCTGTCAGGATAATGTTCTGATTGTGATGCAGATATTGACCACTGAGTAAGGCCGCGATTTTGTCTTTTCTTAATCCGCGATTGGCTCGGTAATCGATATGGCTTGCACGCGCATCAATGCGTAATTTCGCTTGGCGAGATAACTTTTGAACCTTCGTGTTATCTCGGCAGAGCAGTTCATGCGTGGCAAGCAGGCTTAACCGCTCCTCGAAGCTCATTTCGTTGTATGTCGCGGGTTGAGTTTGTTGCTGCAGTAATGCCTGAGTAAAGTGGCCAAGCCGCAACGCGCGCAGTTGCTCGTGTAATGTCGATAGACTCATGTTGATTTTCCTTATTGGTAGTAATGTTGGCCACGGATATTGTGGTGCGTCAGTGCTGGCTGCTCATTAACAACACCAGCGATTGAGGCATGCTCTTTGTTGTTCACTAGTAAATTGCTAATCACTTTTAAGTAGGGTTGTTCCAGCAACAATGCCTGTTGGCACGCGGCTTCCAGCCGCTCATTACTATATTTTTTAGCCAGACTCAGAATGGCCAGACAGCTTTTTACCGCCTGCTCCGGATGCTGACGACGCTCAAGCTGGAAGGCAATCACCGCCCTGGCTCCGCTACCAATGTTGTCTGCCCAACCCAGTAATCTTTCGGCGCTCCAGCGCTGTTTGATATGTGCATCAGGCATATGCTCTTTGACGGTGCTAAAGCCACCGTCGTGATGTTTTCTGGGATGCTGAGCAACCACTTTGCCTTGGTAATACACGCAGATGATTTGTGCCGTCGCCTCAATCGTCACGGTATGACTCACCAGATGATGCGGCACCGAGTATGCATGTTTGGCATACAGCACATGATAATCAGGCGCAACACGGGCTTGTTTACTGTCGATGTATTCATAGTGGTATAGCGGTAAAGGCATTAATGCAGGTTTATCAAACCGGACATAAAGCTCATAGCGAGAGCCTGGATGGATGCGCTGCTGACGGTGATTAAGCTCTTGCAGCAGTTCACGGATCCGCAGGTTTAAGCTGTTCAAGGTATAAAAATGCTCATGCCGCAATCGCATCAAGATCCAACGCTCCACAATCAATACCGCGTTTTCTGCTTTTGATTTGTCTTTGGGTTTATAAGGCCGGGCTGGCATGATTGCCGTGCCGTAATGACGTGCCATGCGCGCATAGTTCTCATTGAGAACCGGCATGTAACGATGGGTTTTGGTAACGGCGGAGCGTAGATTATCCGGCACCAATAAACGCGGAATACCCCCAAAGAACTCGAAGGCTCGGACGTGTGCCATGATCCAATCTTCCAGCTGCTGGGAGCGGCCGGCTTCAACATAGGTGTAATTCGAGGCTCCTAAAGTGGCAACAAAGATTTGGGCGTGATACCGGATCTCACCGGTGTCAGGGTTTAGGATGGCGACGGTTGGCCCACAATAATCGATAAACAGTTTGTCACCGGCAATATGCAGTTGCCGCATGCTGCGTTTAAGGCTTTTAACCCAGGTTTGATAATGCTCACAAAACTGTGTGTAGCCATAGGCCGTGGCCGTATCGAGGTCACGATATTCCTGCCATAGCAGCAGCTTGGTCATGCCTTTACGTTTGAGTTCTTGGTGCATCAGCGCGAAGTCAGGCTGACGTTTGTGCTTGGACGAGTTTTTGCCTTTATAGACCGCTTGTTCTAACTCTGTATCGCAGGTTTGTGTCACCAGCGGCCAGCTTAAACCACTACTGGCGAAGCGTGACAATATCTCGCTGACAGTCGCTGGACCCACAGAGCAGCATTTACTTATGTCTCGTAAGCTAAGTCCGGCATCAAAGCGAAGTCTCAGAATGTCTTTAATTTTGCTCATATCTGTTCTCTTTCTAGCCATGGTCAGCTTTTCCTAAATGAGTTAAAGTTAGGACGAGCTTACCAGTTGATTTAGTTAGAAAAAGAACGGTCTTTCGGCATTCCGATCAGCGATTCCGGCATTCCGAACAGCGATTTCGGAAAATGGCTAAAAGTGATCGGATAAAACCGAAATAGGCGATCGGATTAAACCGAAATGGGTGATCGGATTGGACCGAAATGAGTGATCGGAATCAGCCGAAGCATGCA
>NZ_JBHSGB010000010.1:0-821037 GCF_042654345.1 Rheinheimera marina | reverse complement strand
CCCCCCCCCAGGTCAAGGTGGTCTTCGCGTCACCTATAAGCCGGCGTGCACGCGCTAAAAATGATGGGCTGATATTTTCATCCGCACTCCATCCGAAGGGGGTGATTGCATCGCAACCGGCTGCGATAATGTCTGCCAGAGCAGTCTTTCCCGAGCCTCGAGCTCCGATAATGGCCACTAGGCCAGGGTTGAGTGGAATGCTCGGTGAAGTTGCCCAATCTGCATCGTCGATTCTGACATGCGAGATAACCTGAGAGGGCATTGCTGAACGTGGCGGCTGCTCCCCTACATAAGCTCGACCTTCAGGATCGATACAAGCCTGCCGGAGAGCATCGAATTCCAGCGCGCCTTTGACCCACGAAAAGCGATTATCAACGGGCTGCCCAACAGTCTTCTGCTCATGGGAATCGCTACCATGGAGACACGGCTTACATCCGTTATAGCGCGAGCGCAGTTCTTCAATGCCGATGCCTCGTTGGCCGATCCAGAAATCACGCTGCGCCGCACTACTGGTAAAGATGATGTGAGCAAACTTTTCGATCTCTTGACGCACAGTAGCGTCGGCGGCTTGACGAACACCGGATGTGCCGTCACCAGTACTGCCAGCAACAGCAATAAGGATGTTCTTCATCGCCCATTCGCTCTCGCTAATGACCCTTCGCAGCTGATCGAAATTGACCTTGAACTGTGTAGCGCCATGTCGGAGCGCCGCGCCATCATCAGTAATGTTAGAGTCAGCTCGTTTACCGAGCTTGATCAACTCCTCGCGCGTGCAGTCGAAACGGTCGTTGAAAGCTTGGAACTGCAAGCGCTTTAGGATTCGCTTCACCTCAGATAAATGATCGGGATCTTCAGGGCTAACCAGCAGATGGACGTTTACAAAGCCTGTCTTGGCTGCAATATCAAGGCGAAGTTCAATATTAGGGAATAGCAGCGACACGCCGGGCAGTCGGCCAGCAGCCTTATGCTTGAGAAACGCCTCATAGCTGTCCGTGACATAGTAGTCGGTAACGGCGATAGCCTCGATCTGAGGAGTCAGACCTTCAAGAGTCGTGAGGTAAGAGTTCCATGGGTCGTCAGCACCAAACTGATTGTTGAGAACTGTACCTGGCGCATGAATATGCGGCTCCCATCGATGCCATTCCGAACCACGACTGATCACTTGCATCTGCAGAGTCTCCTTTCTGCTGGCCCAATACGTACCGATCAAAAATACATAAAACGAAACAACATGTACAATGAAAAAACTCTGATAGGAAAAGATTGCAGAAAAGTGAGTACTACCTTTTATCTTTGTAAGCCTGTAAGAACTTAAAGAGTTCATTCTCAAAATCGACATCTTTGCTTAAAGTCTCGAACAAAACGTGTGATTTATCCATTTCTGCCAGTTTTTTCTTCCGCATTTGTATTTTTATTTCTAGAGACCTGAGCAATTCAAAATTGTGCAATTTCGCAGCAATCCCCTCGCTTCTCGAAAGTGCCAGATAAGGTCTCAACGATTCGATATTTGAATGACCTGCCTTTTCAGCAGCTCTTATCAGCACGTCTTGTGCGGATTTTGGCTGCCCTCTGTCATCATACCCGTCAAATGCAGCGACTATATCAGTTAATCCCTTTGCTCTAACTCGGTGTCCTGTTCCATCTACATCGGCTTTTTTCATCAATCCAGATAGGCGGCGAGAGATGTACTCCTTATTCAGTGGCCTACCCGTTGTCGCACCGACGAATAGGTCTGAGGGCTCCTTATAAAAACGGTCTCTCTTTTTGGCAGCTTTTATTGCAGCAAGTCGTTCTGTCTCTATATAACCTCGAATCAACTCCATCGTTTCAGGAAGGAAGTCGAGATCCCTAAACCTTTTTCGCTTACCCAAGACCTCAACATGGAATATTTTATTTTCTCTCTGATATCTCTCAATTTCATCCCAATCTGGCACATCTGATACTTTAATCTGCAGTGCTTCCATTCTGCGTGCAGATCGTTCATATATTGTGAATATAAGAGAATCACGTACGCCAACAGCTTCTGACTCTTCAATAGTAGTTGCATGCAGTCGCTCTAAATCTTCATTGGTTGGCGTAGGCCGTGATTTAGAATGACCTTCCGGTAGATACGGCCATGACCATCCATTTTTTGATCGCTTTGCAGAAATTGCATAGCTCCTTTCGTCCCCATGAATTGCGACATGCTGACGAATATACTGATTTTGCTCAGCCCAAACATAAAATGAAAAAACAGTTTGTAAAACTCCTGCCACATAAGCAGCTTTTTTGCCTTCACCTGTTTTGATATTACTGAACTCAACCAAATGCCTATCTGTTACATCTCTCCATGTTATTCTCTTCCCATTTTCGTCAAGAAACCTTAGGAAAGTCTGGAGTTGATCTGCATATGTTTTAACCGAACTAGTGGCGCCGGTATCTTTAAGAGATTTATAAATTAAATAGTGACTTACCTCTTCAATAATACCTTTACTGTCAAAAAATACGGGGATGCCACTTGCATCAATTTCTTTAAATTTGCCTTTGATTCGACAATCTTCATCTGTTTTTTTATAAAAAATCATAGGATGCTCGGCCTTGTAAAACACCTGCGCAAAGTTAAATAAATGCAATAAACCAGTAAATCTTTCAGATTTCGTTCAAGACAAGTAGGCAATCTAGAGTCATCTTTCTTTATTATCTTTACCAAAATTGACCTGTGTTACGTTCGAGTGTGCAGCGATACCATCGACAACAAGGGCTTTTCGCAAAGATATCATCTCATCTCTAGCTGCCAGTAACTCCTCGCTTTTCTCCTTCAATTGTTCCACTAGTCCTTCGACTTTGCTTTGCAAAAGAAGTTTTTCTTCATTAAGTCGGTCAATTTCGGTTTTATACTTAACAAATTGGTTTGCAGTATTCTGCAAAGACTCATGAAGCTGGTTGTTTTGCCGGATAACTTCGGTTAGTTTTTGTTCCCTTGGCTTTTTGGGACGCTTCGCAAGTTTGTTTATTAAACTTAAGCACTCTGCAATTTTTGCAATTTTCCGACCGTGCTCTTGATGGGAGGTCACAAAGGAGCTTGGGCTGCCGATCTTTTCTATTCCGTAATCGGGATGTTCCCAAAGGCGTAATTTCGTTAGGCTTTTTGGAACAACTAGCTCTGAGTGGTCGCCATTTAGCTTGCCTTGCAGAAGCGATAATCGACGATCAATTTGCTCGCTCAAATTCTTCGCTTTTACTTGATTACTCAGAGGATTAACCACTCTGCACCTCAAAAGTAGTGATGCTTTCAGCTTTACTCAGCAAGTCTTGTAAAACAACAATCTGAACCCCTGATACTTCACCCAGTACAGAACCGTGACCACAAAAATCGACTGCTTTTTGTTTAGATTCAATCTTATGACAGATTGCGTCGGCAAAACGAGATGTGTACGCACTGTATGGACAGCCCCCACAAATTTCCTCAGAGCCATTCTGTATATTTGGTTCGCCGTTACCGTCTGCACAATTGGCATATCGTCGCAGAGTAGTTTTTTTCGGACAAGAGCAGATGGTTCCCCATACTTGTTGAGTGAAGTCTGTTCCAACCCTGTTCATATAACGCATTAACTTTTCAACGACGCGCTCACGTTCAACAACATCCACATTTTCGCGAAAATGTCCCAACCAATCAGCCAATTTCCGCTTCATTTTCTCGCCAGCTTTACCACCAATTTTCTCTTCGCCTGCAATAACTCGTCGTAAAAAGCTGGCAGTCCAATCTTCACCAATCTCCTTCATTTCTTTCATAAACTTTTCATCAGTGATGTATCGTTTTGTCATCTCAATGTTGAAGTGGCGCAGATGATAAGAAAGCGCGCCGATGTACGCGCCCTCAAATCGATAATAATATAGAAGCGCAAACATGCGGCGAAATTGATGAAAAGACAAACTCCAGTTTTCAATTGATTCTGGATCAACAAATTTGCAGTAAAAATCTTGCAAACTATACCTGATGGGACCGTCTCCAAGGCTAACTACTTCACCATCGGAGATGTACAGCCAGAGTGAGTCGCTTTGCGAGCACAGTCTCGCTTCGTGACTTAACTTCTCCAATACGCCAACAGCCTTTTTAACCATTACAGGAACAGGGCATAGATCATACCTCTGACTTGTTTTTTCGATATAAATAGTTAGCCAATAAGCACCATCCCCGCGATCTTCATCAACACACTTGAAGCCAAGATCAAAAATTTCTTCTTTACGTCTCGCAGTTAATGAGGCTATCACTGTAAAACACGCCGCAAACAGATATCGGACAACACCGTCAAGCGTAACCACCCCATAGTGCTTCCTGCGGCCATCACGAACATCAATCTTTAGGCCTTTTGCAGACAAACGATCTACAACTGTTCGAGCATCGGCTTTTTCATTTAACAAACTCAAAATTTCATCGGAATAGTCAATGACCCACTTTGCGCTTTCGCTCATTATTGCAAATGCTGTTTTTGGTGGTATTGTTCTCGTGCGCTGGGTAACTGAACCAAACCGTGTCGCAACCTTGGATGCCCCTTCGATAAAAGGTTCTGTTCGAAAGGTTTTACTTTTAAAGTAATGCTTCCAGCACCAGATCTCGTCAAGTGGTATTAATTTTCGATGAAGATCCTGCACTGTGATAGGCGATGGAACTAAATCCAGCTCGTCCAAAAGCTCCTGATATTGGACTTTCTCTAAATCTATTTCGGGAACATGGTTTTTGAGTTGGTTTTCAAACCAGTCGACAATTTTTGGTGTGTAGGTAAGCCTACTACAAGGCAACTTATCCACTGAAGCTTGATTGTATATAACAGAGCGTCTGAAAGTGTTTGTTTGCCGGTATAGCGATTTATCTCCCTCAGCCAGTTGTGTTTTGATTGAACAAAACACCCTATAAGGGATATCCAATGCGAATTCAGTTCCATAGACCGCGTCGTTAACAAATGCATCAATGTGAGTTCTGGTAACGTTGTAAAGAGTTCGTATATTATATTTACCAAGCCAGCAAATGAATCCCAATAGGGAGGTAATACGATGTGCATGCACGTGAGCTTTGACGCTAGGGTTATGTAACCGGTAAAGTTCAACATACTCGATGACTAAGTTGAAGAATTCCTTGTTTTTATGGTCAGTGAGACGGCTACCATTGAGGAGTTCGATATCTAAGTTAACAACAGTAGAACTAATCAATTCTCCCGTTGTATCAGTGATCTCTATCGCACAATCAGAAATAGCAATATTGCTCAGCCACGGCCAATTATCTTTATTAAATTGAAATAATTCTTTTGTGTTGTCTGACTGAAAAATATCAACAAGTGCTATCTTATTCATTACCATGGCTCCGGCATGACAAAACGTGAATCGGCGATCTTGTTTTTTACAATTTCTTCTGCCTTCCTTTTAATCGAACTCAATACGCCCCGGGTCATCTTCTCTTCTAGAACGACATAAAAGAATGCTTGCCAGGGAACCCAAATGTTTGTCCATCGTTCCATGTTGGTCGTAGACATACGTTCTTCATGTCTTTCTAACGCAGTTTTCCAGATCATCATCTCGGAAATGGATTCAGGATCAGCAGAAACCAACATTCTATCATGTTTGCATTTCACGCAATTTTCTACTTCCGTGCACTGCACAGATTGCCCTTTAACGTCGATGATTTCGCGATCTTTACAAAACACTCCCCACCCTGTTTTTTGCATTTTCGCTCTGTGCTCATTCCAGGTAATAGGTTCAATTCCCAATTTTACTGGGGCATTTTCGTCCCCGGAAATCATTGCGATCTGTAATGTCTTCTGGAATTCGAGAATGTCTCGCTCCATCTGAACCCTATGCGGCAGTTTATTGGTGTAGCCTTGCGTGGTACTGGCTGACTCATGTTGGGCAATTAGTTGAGCGATGCCAAGATTAGCAGGGTCTTTCAATTGAATATTCAGCAAGACTGTAGGCCTCAGCATCGACGGAACGAGCTGAAATTGCTTTAAATAATCTGATTGAGAGCAAATCGCTTTAAAATCCGCGCGAAAAGCATACTCGACAAGGGGATGGATCGCGCCCTGCATATAATATTTCAACACATCATTACCAGCGGACCGCTGGGCAGCACAAATGCCTTCTAGAGCCTGAACAGCGCTGACATAATCTTCACCGTCAGCACGTAGAGGTAAATCATCATAGATCACCTTGCCATTTGCTCTGTCCTTTCGACCTACAATCTTTTTATGGAGCGGAACAGATGAGTTTCGCACGCAGTCCGGCGCTAATGTTGTAGCTACAGCAACGTTGGCACCGCTTTCGCATAAATATAGTATTAGTGCAGCGCTGAGCGCCTTTCGGGTTGGTACCAAATGTGACGCGACGTTTTCCAGCCCTCCAACCAATTGATACTTTTTGTTCCACATCTGCATGTTGCTTGTAGTGGAAGTTGGAGGGCAGCCCTGGTACAAATTACTGATTACCGATAATAAGTTTGCCAGCAGCAGCTCTGGCTCATGGTTGGGGAAAACTTCTGCAATATATTTTGTCCATTGAAAGCTTGAAATAGATGCCCGATCATCCATTTTCGAACGGAACTCCTCACAGTTGACAGTTGCCAACTTAAGCAGCTCTTTCCCACGTTCGTACAAAATAGACCATTCCCTGAATGTTTTGCTTGCTTGAATACGTATCTCTGACAGTCGAATATTCGTTATTTCTAACATAGACTCAACAAAATCATCAGATAAATTCGGATTTCGTAACTTTTCAAACAACAGTGTTTCTAAAAAGTCTCTCGTGTCTTTTCCATTACTGATCTCTATCCCTCTATACTTTGCCGCATCCATCAGGATATTTTCTAACCGAGACTGCTCGTCTTTATTAATGGACGCTTCAAGGATCGACTTACGGTGACCTTTATCCTGATGTTTCCTTGCATGCGTTAAAAATTTGAATTTGGGAATGATTCGGGCTTCGCCCAACTGAGTGATGACATACAAATTTAAATTTGTATTGATGGAGTTTGGGTGAGTAAGATAAGCCCTGTAAGCCATGCATGCTCGGCCAAACTCTGCATCGTTAATTTTTGTGTTATCACGTAATGAAGATGCGATTGACCTGTCGTAATTCCGCGAGTCCGCAAGCCATTCAAAGAAATCCAATAAACGTAGATATTTGTTTTTTGCGGTGCCAACAACATCGTTATTGGTTATAGCGATAAAACAAGTTGCTACTTTTTCTGCAAATTCGAGACTATACAATTTTGTCAGTGAGTTGAATGAATAAACTCTTGCATGTTTGTCTGAATATGGCATCGCACCGACATTGATATGCTCTGCACCATACACTGTAAACGACTTTTTTGTACGGCCCCGGCTTTGACTTTCATGCAGAATTTTGGTTCTTTCGTTAATCAGTCCCATTAAATTGGGACTGTTTCTGATCTTTGCGACAGTTACACCTAACAATTTCGCCAACCAATTCAAGCTGATTATTCGATGACTTGAATCAAGTACTAACTCATTCGTAGCTAAAATGTGCTTCAACTTGTCAAGATAACGGTCAGCTGAAAATTGCGAGTATCCGTTGGATTTAACGACCAGATCATACTCTTCAAGAAGTGATCTCAGCTTTGGAGAACGCTTCTCTACAACACTTGTGCTCTCCCCCTCCCCTAAACCAAAAGCCGTCAACACTGCTTTTTTATTTAATTTTCCAAGTCCATTAATAGGTAGTCTATTGGCTTTCGTTAATGCTTCCAGAAAATTCCGAATTTCTGGAACCTTTCTTTCCCAGACAGTGCCAGTATTTCCTTCCTCGTATAATTCAATTTCGAACTGTTCGAACAGTTCGCATGCCCAATGCCAAGATCTCATCCTTCCAGACATGGACCCTGCAGGGAAATTAAACTTTTTCTCAAATGCCCGTCGGGATATGCTTCCTGGTCTCTTTGCACTTTTGGAAACAGGCAGTTCATCAAAGTTATTCTTTAGGTGGTTTAGGAGGGCTTTAAACTTTTCAGGTGTCCCGTAAGCATGATGAATCTGAGTAAGAGAGCCGCCATTGAGTATTATGGTCTCTTGCTCGAAATCGTCTAAAACTTGCTTGCACCATTGGTATTTCGGGAGTTGATAATAATTGGAAAGCGAAGCGTGTTGAAATCCGTAGGTTTTTTCCATCAAGGAGCGAGCGATTTTTCCTCGGTGTGTCGGGAGTTGGTTGTTCTCAAACAACGTCTGAAGCAAAGCACGAAGCTTCGCTGGAGTGTTGTACTCACCAAGTCCCGACATTTCTCACCTCTGAAAATCAAACAGCGACCGGTGCTGGGATCGCAGGGTGTGGGTCGTAACCATCCAACTCAAAATCATCAATTTTGTATTCAAAAAGAGAGGCTGGTTTTCGCTTAATTACTAGCCGAGGGAAAGGTCGTGGCTCTCTTGTTAATTGCAATTTTGCTTGGTCGATATGATTTAAATATAAGTGGACGTCCATACCAAACCAGACAATCTCACCAACATCATACCCAGTCTGTTCAGCTAATATGGTTGTTAAAAAGGCCAAATTAGCGATGTTAAAAGCGAGCCCAAGATAAGAATCACACGATCGTTGCACCATTCCACCAGAAAGCTTGTTAGTGTTAGGATCAACGTAAAACTGATAATGTTTATGGCATGGAGGAAGAGCCATCTGTTCGAGTTCGGCGACATTCCAGCCATCAAATAAGATTCTGCGAGACGATGGATTGTTCTTCAACAAATCTATCACCTGGGCAACTTGGTCGATTTCTCTCCCGTCATCCGTTTTCCAGCGACGCCATTGCTTACCATAAACTGGCCCTAAATCACCCCATTTTTGAGCAAAAGCGTCATCAGCTAAAATCCTCTGCTCGAACTCTTTCATTGACAAGGATTTATCAGCACTTCCGGCAGGTTGAGCATCGATAAATTTTTTATATGGCCAATCACTCCAGATGTGAACATTCTGCTCGACCAACTCTTTGATGTTGTGCCCACCACTCAACATCCAAAGCATCTCTTTGAATGCTATTTTCCAATAAACTTTTTTTGTAGTGAAAACAGGAAATCCCTCAGCCAAATCGAAGCGCATGTGATGACCAAATATAGCTTTGGTACCAACGCCAGTCCTGTCAACTCTTTCGCTTCCAGTTTTCAGTAACAGTGCAAGCAAATCCAAATATTGTTGTTCTTGATGTGTTTTCATGAAATTACCTCTGGCATGCCGATAGTCAATAAGGGAGCCCAACCTACGCCAATGAAGGAGTAAAGAACTAGCCGTCGGCCTTATTTTTTCTTTTCATACTATCGGCGATTCCCGACAAATTATTCCTCGTTAGGTTACCGTCGAAAGAGTTAATAAACTAGCTCTGCTTGTGCATTCGATACAAATTCACTCATCAGTTGCTCAATTGCTGATATTTGCTTTCTGAATGCACCACCCACATCCTGTGCGTAGCGTTTCGCACAACAAACAAAAATACTTTAGCAGAAAAACCTTAACAGGCAACGGCATTGGAAAAATAAATATTGTCCGAATCGATTTGAATGTCACAAAACATCCCAAATGGTGACTTTGTTGTCATTCAGGTATTGGATATTGGTTTCGCCTTTAAGGAACCAGAGCAGCTCATGAATAATGGAACGCAGATGGCACTTCTTAGTGGTGACCAATGGAAAGCCGTCAGCCAGGTTAAAACGCATCTGGTACCCAAACACACTCAAAGTGCCTGTGCCGGTGCGGTCTGATTTCTGATGGCCCTGCTCCAGCACATGGCGCATTAAGTCATGGTACTGTTTCATGCTTTGGCCCTCACCTTGGCTTCGCGCTGGTAACCCCACACAATCAGTGCGCAGCCTGCGAGGATCATCGGAACACACAGCCATTGCCCCATCGACATGCCTAACGACAGCAGACCTAACTGCGCATCCGGTTCGCGGAAAAACTCGACAACAAAACGCGCGACACCATAACCTAGTAAAAACAGTCCACCGACATTGCCAGCCGGCGGCGACTTGCGTTTATACCATTGCAGCAGAATAAACAGCAGTATGCCCTCGCCAAACAGCTCATAAAGTTGTGAAGGGTGGCGCGGCAACATCCCCGCATTTGGAAACAGCATGCCCCAGGACACGTCGGTGGTGCGGCCCCATAACTCGCCATTAATAAAGTTCCCCAAGCGGCCAAAGGCCAGACCTAACGGCAACAACGGCACCACAAAGTCACCCAGTTCAAGGAATTTTTTCTGGTTCCGTTTGGCAAACCAGGCCATCGCGGCCAGTACCCCTAATACGCCCCCATGGAATGACATGCCGCCTTCCCAGGTGCGGAATAAATACAGCGGGTCGGCGATAAAAGCGCCAAAGTTATAAAACAGCACGTATCCGACCCGGCCACCCAAAATCACACCTAAAAAGCCATAAAACATCAGATCGCTGACTTGATCACGAGTCCAGCCCGAACCAGCCTTATCGGCCTGGCGATTCGCCAGCCAATTGGCCAGCACAAAGGCAATCACATACATCAGGCCATACCAACGCACACTGACCGGTCCGATACTGAAAATCACCGGGTCAATTTGCGGGAACATAATATACTGCTCAGGCATTCGTTATCCTATGGTCGTTTTTCTTGGGGAAGCGCCCCTTGGCAGGGGCAGAATTCTAACGGCTATTGAACCATCAGGCACGCAATTGGTTCAATAAATGTTTCTGGTCGAGAAAGCGCTGCACATGTTGCCGCACTTGTTTCGGTGACTGGCACGCCAGAATTTCCGGCAATAACAGCTGTAACTCGGACAGATGGACCCGCCGCAGCAGCCATTTTATCTTGGCAAGGTTACTGTTGTTCATACTGAACTTGTCGTAACCCATCGCCGCCAGGATCAGCACACCGGCAGGCTCACCCGCCAATTCACCACAGATACTGACAGGGAACTGCAAGGCCTGGCTTTGCAGACACAGCTGATGCAAGGCCCGCAATACCGCAGGATGCATTGCATCATACAGGCTGGCCACCCGTGGGTTATTGCGGTCCACCGCCAGCAGGTATTGGGTTAAATCGTTGGTGCCAACCGAACAAAAGTCGACTTTACGGGCCAACTCCGGCAACTGATACATAATGGAAGGCACTTCCACCATCACACCGACTTTGGCTTTGGGTAACTGAATTTCGCTGCCTTCAAGCTCGTCAGCCACTTCAAAACTGGCTTGTTTAATCAGCCGCAGCGCTTCGTCTACTTCGGACAAATCAGAAATCATTGGCAACAGAATATGCAGGTTGCCATGGCCAATATTGGCTCTGAGCATAGCGCGAATCTGCACCAAAAATATTTCCGGGTGATCCAGCGTCATCCGAATGCCGCGCCAGCCCAGGAATGGGTTTTCTTCGCTGATCGGGAAATAAGGCAAAGGTTTATCGCCACCGACATCCAGGGTGCGCATCACCACTCCCTTGCCCGGCTGGGTTGCCAGCACGGTTTTGTATAACTCCACTTGTTCAGCTTCAGTTGGAAAGCGGGTCCGCACAATAAATGGGTATTCAGTGCGGTACAAACCAATGCCGTCGGTATGGGACGGATGGCTGGTTTCCAGATCGATCGCCAGACCCGCGTTCACCATCAGGCTAAAACGGCCACCGCAGGCACTTTGGGCAGGCAAATGGATTTCAGACAGGTATTGAGCGCTCAGCTGTGCATCTTCGCTAATCAGCGTCTGGTATTCGGCTAAGATAGCATCCGCCGGCGCCATCAGGATTTGGCCACGGTAACCGTCGACAATCAGCAGCTGCTCCTGCCAATGGAACAATGGCAACTCATCCAGGCCCATTACCGCCGGAATGCCCAAGGCACGCGCCATAATAGCTGCATGCGAGTTGACGGACCCCTTCAGCGACACAATGGCCACCAACTGATGCCGTGGGATCTCCGCCAGCATGGTCGCAGTGACATTTTCCGCCACCAGTACCACCTTTTCCGGCAGCTTGTGATGGCGCTGTTCTGTGTCGAGCAAGTGGTTCAGCACCCGCTGGCCTAAATCACGGATATCGGTGCCCCGCTCCCGCAGATAAGGGTCATCCATATCATCGAACTGACGGGCAAATTTTTCGACCACACGCTTGAGCGCACTTTTGGCACACCAGCCATCATGAATTTGCGCTTCAATTTCGTCACCTAAACTGGCCGCCTCCAGCAGCTGATGGTACACATCAAAAATGGCCAGGGCGTCCGCAGGTAAATGCGCGCTCATCCGCTCAGCCAGGCGGTTAAATTCGGCTTTGGTAATTTTTACTGCTTTATAAAAACGCGACAGCTCTTTTTCCGGATCATCGGTTTTACGCAAAGAGATGTCATCAAAGTCACTGGAAGGCTCCATCACATAGCCTTCGCCAATGGCGATGCCTGGAGCGCCAGGCAGGCCTTGTAACTGTCCTGTGACTTTTTGCTGGGTAGAACTCTGACTGACTGACTGGCGCATCTCGGCGTTGACCAACACAGAGGCCAATTGCACACCTAAGGTTACCAGGAAAGATTCTTCATCCTCGCTAAACACCCGGTTCTCGCCCTGCTGAATGGTCAGCACGCCCAAGACCTTCCGGTGGTGGATGATAGGGCAACCTAAAAAAGCCGAAAACTTTTCTTCACTGACTTCTGGGGTGACTTTAAAGCGGGGGTGTAAATGCGCCTGCGCCAGGTTAATCGGCTCTTCACGTTGCCCAACCCAGCCAATCAGACCTTCGGAAAATCCAATCGAAATGCTGCCAACCGCTTCCGGGTTTAAACCGTCGGTGGCCATCAGCGTAAAATGCTGCTGGTAATCGGCCAGATACACAGAGCAGCATTCAGTGTTTAAAGCACGTTTAACGTTCGAAACCAAGCCTGCCAGTGCCTTATTCAGTACCGGCTCCTGCGCCACATCCTGCACTATGCGCCTTAACTGGCTTAGCATACCTCTCTCCCGATTAAACCCGCTTTTTTCCTTCCCTTTTTATGGCCGGCAACGCTATGGGGGCAAACTCTTTCATCACTTTGCGATAAACCTCACGTTTAAACGCAACGACTTGCCGCACCGGATACCAGTAACTGACCCAACGCCAGTCATCAAATTCCGGATGCGAAGTTTTTTTCAGATCCACATCTTCATCTTTGCAGGTCAGACGCAGTAAAAACCATTTCTGCTTCTGCCCTATACACACAGGGTTACTGTCGCGGCGAATTAAGCGTTTCGGCAGTTTATACCGCAGCCAGTGTTTGGTGACTGCAATAATTTCTACATCTTCTGGACGTAAACCCACTTCTTCATTTAATTCCCGGAACATGGCTTGTTCCGGTGTTTCGCCGTCGTCTATTCCACCCTGTGGATATTGCCAGGAATGCTGACCGTATCTGCGAGCCCAAAACACCTGTCCCTGGTGATTGTAAATAACGATGCCGACGTTGGCTCTAAAGCCTTCAGCGTCGATCACACAAAACCTCAAGCTAAGCTACAGCTGTTGTTCATCGATTCTTTCATAAAGTCCTCAGATCGGCAAATTGTATTTTTGCACCAAGTTATCCACAATTGCACAGCTCAAAAACCATCACCTGTGCACTTCTACACAGCACCTGTACACAACCCTGTGAGTAAGTTGATTTTTATTCTGGTATAACTTTATCCCTGAAGATAAGAGCTTAAAAAGCAGTCACAAAAAACACTTAAAAAACATAACGATAGACCGCTTTGCGCAGTGTTTCAGCAACACTACAACTGTGAATAACTCAAGATGATGCCTTTTTGAGCAGTCATTTTTACTTAGAAATGATAAGGTTGCATAACACACTTACAGGACTTTTCATGCGCACTCCTCCAGTTGATTTAGACGAGCTGCTCGGCCGTTGCCACGCCATCGCCGGATTGACGCTGGGCCAACTGGCCGCCCAGCTGGAACTGCCATTGCCCGCCGATTTACGCCGAGATAAAGGCACTGTGGGCCAACTGCTGGAATTGGCACTTGGCGCCAGCAGTGGCAGCAAAGCGGAACCGGACTTCCCGCATTTGGGGGTTGAGTTGAAAACCCTGCCTATTGATCGACACGGCAAACCACTGGAAAGCACTTATGTTTGTGTGGCTCCTCTGACGCAAGTCACCGGTTTACGCTTCGAAGAGTCCTGGTTGTGCCGCAAGCTCAGCCGGGTGCTTTTTGTACCTGTGCTGGCCGAGCGCAGTATTGCGCTGGCAGAACGCCAG
This sequence comes from Rheinheimera marina, assembly GCF_042654345.1. Classification (NCBI taxonomy): domain Bacteria; kingdom Pseudomonadati; phylum Pseudomonadota; class Gammaproteobacteria; order Chromatiales; family Chromatiaceae; genus Rheinheimera; species Rheinheimera marina. The sequence continues at coordinate 806,824 of NZ_JBHSGB010000010.1, read as the reverse complement.
ATCGGTTCCGCCTTTTTGTGGCAACCCAGTGCCGAGCAATGGCAACTATTACGGCAGGACTGGGAAGAACTGATGGAGCTGATTAGCCTTGGCGGTCTGGCCAATATTCGTGGCGCTCACGGCAAGGTGCTGCAATTGCGCCCGAAAGCAGCCAACAGCAAAGCGCTGACCGAAGCGGTTGGAGCCGGGGGCGAGCCCATTCAGGCACTGCCCCGCGGTTTTTATTTAAAAGCCAGCTTTACCGCCGCTATAGTGCGGCAGCAGTTTAGTTAGCCCTGGTACTTGCCCACTAATTGTTGATACTGACCACTTTGCTTCAGCTGCAACAATTGCTGGTTAAAGACACCGACCTGCTCTGGCGTCACTTTCTGCTTGCTAAACATCACATAAATAGGACTTTCCGGCAGTGTCAGCTGATGCTCACTAATCTCATCCGTCAGCCCCTTACGCCGAAGTAAAGCGGTGCCAACAAAGCTGTCTTCCAGCATGGCATCCACCTGTTCGTCCAGCAGCAGTGCCAGGTTCTGCTCGCTCATCGCCGACTCAACAAACTGGCCACGCATTTGCTCATCGGCATACAGCGCACTGACTTGTTCGCCGTAGTAGTAATCACTGACGACGCCCACCTTATGTTTGGCGGCCACCATTTGTGCAACTGAGTCAAAGCTGAACTTATCCGCGTCGGTCTTGCGGACAAACAGCCGGAACTGTTCATTGCGGTAGGGATCGGAAAACAACGCAAACTCTTCACGCGCCGCAGTCTTGGACGCGCCGAGCAGAACATCCAGTTCACCTTGTCTGAATTGATTCAGCAACTGCTGCCAATTGCCATAACTGAATACCAGTTCACAAGGCATCGCTTTGGCGACCGCATTCACAATGTCGATGTCCAGACCGTTGGCCTGTTCATCGTAACCGCGAAATTGGTAAGGCTCCCAGGATTCATAGCCTACCTTCAGCTGACAGCTGACGGCGGCTGGGGCAGGCTCAGCGGCGGCAACGGGCGCCGCCTGAGATCCTGTTGCTGCCGGTTTACAACCGGTCACTACCACACATAACACAACAACACTAAGCAGCCTGTAATTGTTCATAAATGGCCTCTTTCTGGTTTGTCTATCCACCAGAAAGTTTAGTTGAGCCTTTTGAAATACCTGACTTTTTTATCGGTAATGCATGAGGTTCATTCGGCCCGGCTCAGCCGGACCGCACTGTGCCCGCCAGGCAAGGAGTACCGTAAGATCCGGCCAAGCACCGTCAGGTACTGCCCGATAAAGCTGCCGCTGTTGTACGGAATGCCGTAACGGCTGGCAATGTGCTGCACCTCTTTGGCGACCCGCGGGTAATGCATGGCCGGCATGTCGGGAAACAAATGATGCTCAATCTGGCAACTCAAGTGCCCGGTCAAAATATGAAACCAGCGGGGTCCGGTAAAATTGGATGAGCCGAGCATCTGCCGGTAATACCAATGGCCCAGGCTTTCATCCTGACACTGCTCGGCTTTAAAGGCATGGATATCGGCCGTGAAATGGCCACAAAAGATCACCGTCGATGTCCACCAGTTTCGCAGCACATTGGCCAATAAATTGCCGAACATCACCCAAGCCCACATTGGACCGGCCAGCAAAGGGAACACCAGGTAATCCTTTACTAATTGGCGGGCGCCTTTGCCGAAAAAGGCCCTTTTCAGCGCGCTATGGCTGATCTGACTTTGCCGGTCCGTTTTCTTTTTGCCAAAAAACACCCGCTCACCCGCCAGCTCATGGTAAGACACCCCCCACTGAAACAAAGTCGACAACATAAAATAGGTCAGCATCTGCCACAGGTTACGTAGCCGCCAGCGGAAGTCATTGCTTAGCCGCAACAAGCCATAACCGAAGTCGCGGTCTTTGCCGATGATATTGGTGTAGGTGTGGTGTTCAAAGTTATGGGTACGTCGCCAGGAACCGGCGTCGCAGGCAATGTCCCATTCAAAGCGCTGCGAATGCAGCACAGGGTCGTCCATCCAGTCATACTGACCATGCAGCACATTGTGGCCTATTTCCATATTGTCGAGGATTTTCGCCAGCGCCAGCAGCAGCACCCCCAGCCCCCATAACCACAAAGTCAAAAAGCCCAGTACCATCAATATCCTGCCGCTGATGGCACACAGACGCTGCAGTAGCAGAATACGGCGAATGTAGCGTGCTTCACGCTCGCCCACCTGGTCCATCACACCCGCTTTCAGCGCATTCAGTTCTTGCGCTAATAGCGCCAGTTTAGCTTCAGAAAGATGCATCAGACACTCCCAAACGAATCGATAAGGCACTTTGTGGCACACTGACACAGAGCTGAATTTGTTCCGCGCCTGCGGTCGAACGCTGGCCAGTACGCAGATTGAGCACCACGCCAGACTCCTTCTGGCACACACATTGATAACAGACTCCCATACGACAGCCGAAGCTGGGTTGCAGGCCCGCTTGTTCTGCTTGGTCAAGCAACGACTGACTGGCATTGACGTCGCTTACGACCTGCTGCTCTGCCATTTGCCAGCGCACTTGCCACTGCTGATCCCCGGCGGTCTCAACCAATGGCGGCAAATGAAAAAACTCACGCTGGCAGTCTGCCGGTTTTAACCCACAAGCAGCGCCAAAGGCTAACGCCGCTTCGGTAAAAGCGTAAGGTCCACACGTCAGTAACTGTTGGCTATCGGCAGCGTCAGGTAATACCTCAGCAAAGGGCTGTCTGCCGGCGCTGGCAGTTTCAACCAGCTGCAACCGGAACAATGGCTGAGCAGAAGCGAGCTGTTGCAACTCAGCCAATAATGCGGCCTCCGCTTGCTGCCGAACGTAATACAGCAAGGTGACAGGTGCCGTCCAGCAACGCTGACTGAGCAGCATAGAAGCCAGAGGTGTGATGCCTGACCCGGCCGCCAGCATCAGGCTTGAGCTGGCCGGACTGTGCCACTGAAAGTCACCAGCTGCAGGCGAAATACTTAACCAGCGTAGCGCCCCTTCGGCAATCAGTTTTGGCAACTGACGGCTTAACTGGCCTTGCGGGTTTATTTTGATGGTCAAGCGGATCTGCCCCTCCCTCTGCCATTGCTGTAACGACGAGCTGATGCTGAAACGCCGGCTTAACCAACGGCCGTTGTTGTCAAAGCCAAGCTCGATGGACTGCCCGGGAACAAAGCCAGGCCAGTTGGCAGCAGGTTTTAGCCAGAGGCTGTAACTGGTTGCGCCGTCAGGATGCACAGACAACACCCTGGCGCGGTAGTAGCCGGGCCGGTAACCAGGAAGGCACCAGCTCAATAGCGGCATTAACGCCAGTGACAGACGGGGTTGATTCCCCAGCAGCATCGACAGATGCCGCTCAATAACAGGGTGGAACACTTTTGCGACTCGCCAGATGATTTCAGCGCACATTTGTACACTCAAATTAAAATTAATTCCAGATAAAGATCTGATCAGTCAGCACATAAAAACGTAAAACATTGTTTTTAAAACACTTATTCAAATTAAAAAAATCAACCCATTCATTAAAAAATGAACACATGTTCGCAAAAATAGCAAATCACCTGCTGAAGCTGGTGATTTAAGGGCTGAAAACAAAAAAGCCACCAGAGTCTCTGGTGGCTTTCATAACTGGACAAGCAGCGCTGGTGTTTACAGCGATTTCTCCATAAATACACTTAACGGATCCGGCTGATAACCCGCAAATGGCGGTCGATACTGGTAGCCCAGTTTTTCATACAAACCAAGCGCTTCTGGCTGATGGATACCGGTTTCCAGCCGGGCCAGCGATACTGATTTTGCTTTCAGCTGGTGCTCAAGCTCGAGCATCAGAGCTTTGGATAAACCCTGACCACGAAACTCAGGCAGCACAAAAACCCGTTTAACCTCACCATAAAGCCCGTCATCGCTCAGGATCTTTACCGCGCCACAGCCTGCGAGTTCGCCATGCCAATAGACGGCCAAAAACACCACGTTTTCTTTGGTTAATGCTTCTGCGCTTTCGATGTGATTACTTTCAGCCGGATACAGTGCAGCCAAATAGGCCTCTGACTGGCGGAAAATCTGCTGTACCGGCTCCGACAACGGATCCGCGCTACAAATAACAAGGGACATATCAGCACCCATTAGCTCACAGGCTGGCCAGAACCAGCCTGTTTCCGGTTTAAGCTAAAGCGGCTAACGCTTTTTCATAAGACGGCTCATCAGCCGTTTCAGCAACCTGCTCGGTATACAGCACAGTGCCATCCGCACCGACAACCACCACGGCACGTGACAGCAGACCGGCCAGCGGACCGTTGGCAAAACTCACGCCATAATCCTGACCAAAACTGCTGCGGAAGCTGGAACCGTTTTTCACCTGTTCCAGTCCTTCAGCACCACAAAAGCGTGCCTGAGCAAAAGGCAGGTCAGCAGACACACAGAGAACTGTGGTGTTGCTCAGGCTGGATAATGCCTGGTTAAAAGTGCGTACAGAGGTCGCACAGGTCGGGGTATCCACACTTGGAAAAATATTCAGCACCAAACGCTGACCGGCAAAATCAGTCAGTTTCACGTCAGCCAGGCCTGCGCCCGTTAACACAAAATCAGGCGCTTTACTGCCTACTGCGGGTAATTCACCTACGGTCTGAAATGGGTTGCCTTTTAAAGTTACAGTTGCCATTGGTTCCTCCAGAGTTGTTATGGCGTCGTAAAAGTTCAGGTTTAACTGCCAGTGTAGGCACCAAAACCTTTTTTCGGTTTCTGCGGTTTTTGTTGATGTGTGATAGCCAGGCTGGATTGATAGATCTGGCCTGCACTGAGTGTCACCTTCTGCGGTTGCCAGTCTGCATTTTGCCAGGGATGCCACAGCACCAGTTGGTACTCTCCGGCGGGTACTGCCAGCGTCACCAAGCCGTTTTTACCTGTCACCGCAAGGTGCGGACTAGTGCCCACATAAATGTAAGCCTGCATATAGTCATGAATATTGCAGCCAAGTGCCACTATTCCGGCTTTGTCAAAAAGCACCGGCGCTTCAGGTTTGCCGACATAAAGTTTTAATTCAAATTCTTTGGCAGGAGAAAAGGAATAGACGTGATGGCGGGTCTTGTCCATATTGGGGAACTCAACCTTAGTGCCACGCACCACCGCCGAAACAAAAGGCACAAAGGTCAGGTCCTGCTGTCGGACTTCTGCATGCACCGCCTTGCCACTGCCAGGCTGGGATGAAATCAGCTCAACCACAGCATCTTCCAACGGCTGACCAGCCTGGTCATTGACCTGGATCGTCACCTCAGCCAGACAAGCTGTGCTCAGACCAAAGGTGAACAGCAACACGAGTAATAGCTTCACGGTATATCCCCTGTGATCTCAGGCTCGCTGGGTAGCCAGCACAATTACCGGCTGAAGTCTGACGCTGGTAAGAAAGGTAACACCAGCTCAGTTCAGCGAAGTTCAGGCAGTGTAAAAGGCTGGCCTGCGGAAATCTATGGTTAAATTCGGTCTGCCCGTCAGCAAAATTCAGGGTATGCTGCCAGACAAAAAACAGAAGGACAACAGTATGCGCTGCAGCTTTATCGCTCTGGTACTCAGCTTCTACCCAATGACCCTCACCGCAGCAGAACTCAGCATAGCCGGACGTGGCGAATTCTATCTGAGCCAGACACCAGACAGCGAACCCTATGCCCGCCCCTGGTGGCAAAAAGGCACAGGCCAACTGGCCCAGCAAAAGCAATTCAGCGCAGGCCCGCAGTATCTGGTCAGCCGGCTTGACACTGACAGCGCCTGGTCAGCACAGCTACATGCCCAGTGGCACCGGACCCCCGAAGCAGGTTTTGGCATCACCGAAGGCTGGTTGCAGTACAGCCCCCTGCCCTGGTCAGGCTATCGCTTTCGCAGCCGCATTGGCTACTTCTATCCGTCGTTATCGCTGGAAAATACCGATATCGCCTGGACCTCCCCCTACAGCAGCAATTTTTCGGCAGCCAACAGTTGGATTGCTGAAGAAATAAAAGCCAGAGGCGTGGAGATCAGCCTGAGCCGGCCAGGGCGCTTTTTTCACACAGAGCACAGTCATCAGGCAGTAGTGGGGCTGTTTCAGGGCAATGACCCGGCCGGCAGTCTGCTGGCCTGGCGTGGTTTTGCCATCCACCCTTACCAGACTGCCTTAGGAGAGCGGGTCGATTTCGCCCGCTATCTCAGCATTGGCCCTGGTAGCGCAATTCCAAATCAGCCTTCCTGGGTGGAACCCAACCGGGAGCTTGACCAGCGCACCGGTTATTACCTTGGCTGGCACTGGTTATATCAACAGACTGAGCTGCGCCTCTACCATTACGACAATAAAGCTGACCCACTGGTGCTGACCAATCAATATGGCTGGCGCAGCAAATTTACCAATCTGGCCATACAGCACCAATGGACGGAGCAACTGCGGCTAGTGGCGCAGTGGTTACGCGGAGACACTCAAATGGGCGCTGACGTCGTCAAAGCCGGCTACCAAGCCTGGTTTTTGTTGGTCAATTACCAGGCAAATGACTGGCAAGGCACAGTGCGTTATGACAGTTTCTGGGTGAAAGACCGCGATCAGACGCAAGCAGATGACAATAACGGCGATGGCGACAGCTGGACTTTGCGTCTGGCTTATCCGCTGACTGAGCAGCTCAGCTCCGCACTGGAATACAGCATCGTCAACAGTAGCCAGGCCAACCGAGCGCAGTGGGCTGGCTGGCCAGTTGAATTCAGTCAACGCAGCCTGCGCTTCACCCTGACGTATCAGTTTGCCCTGTAAGCGGCCTGCGCACTGTTAATCCAGCACCATCCACACCGCCAGTCCTGCCATCAATACAGCACAGATACGGTTGAGCCACTGTGCTTTGGCCGGGTTTTGGAAAAAGCGGGCCATCATGCGACCGCTGCCGGCGTACATCAGCAGACAACTGAATTCGAGCGCCAGCAGAATAAACAGCAGTACCAGCAGTTGCGGCCAGAACGCCAATGACGGGTCGATAAAAGGTGGCAGTAACGCCATATGAAAGGCCCAGCCCTTTGGGTTGGAGACGGCGGTGATAAAGCCCTGACTAAACAGCTCTTTGCGCGGCAACAGTACCCGGGCTTCACCGGGCTGCGGCAAACGGAAGCTGCCTTTGGACCACCACATCTGTGCTGCCATATACAGCAGATACAAAGCACCTGCGCATTTAATATAAAAAAACCAGGCCGGAAATTGCAGCATCAATGCCGCCACCCCACAAACAGCAGCAGTTGCCACCAAGCCTACGCCCAATAACTCGCCAGCCATCATCCAAAGCGCGCGGCGCATGCCCTGGCTCATGCCGACCGTCATAGCCATGGTCATACACAAGCCCGGGGACACAGAAACCAAAAAAAAGGTGGGAATAAATGCGCCCATTAATGCCAGATTGACCATAGAAACTCCGCTGAGACTACTTAGGCTGCGTCAGGCCCGGAAAAGCGGGAACTACTGCCAGCGGGCGCTATTGTGGCGCCGTCCCCGCGCTTCGGCAAGCCCTGCCGGTCTGACTACAGCTGCGGCTGTGTATTCTGGTCAAGCTCCGACATAAAGACCGCAAATCGGGGGATCTCTTTATGCGTCAGCCCCTGGTATTTGAAGCGAACCCAACGACCAATAGCGGGCGGTGCTTTGCGCTCAGCCAGACTAAACCCAGTACCCAGTTTAAAACGGCGTCCATCCGGCAATTCGACCAGCAAAGACCCAAGCACCCCAGCGAACTGGCCTTTACCCGGCAGATGGGCCACCACCCTGGCCTCCGCGTCGGTATAGCTTTTCAGTTTCAATAAATGGCTGACTCGCCCAGCCTGATAACGGGCATCCAGGCGATGCAACATCAGGCCTTCGCCACCGGCCGATTCCACCTGCTGCAGCAACTGCTGAAGTTCGCTTTCCCTGGTAAGTCGTTGCTGCGCCACCAACTGAATAAAGGACGACTGCGGCAGCATACGACGAAGAAACTGTTGGCGCTCGCCAAAAGGGCCTGTGTGTTGTGGTGCGTCAAACACCATCAGCTTGAGCTCCGAATACGCGGGGTCAGACAGCGGTCGCTGCAGCAGCGCCTGCAGCTCGGCAAAACGCCCAGTCCCCAGCCAAAGTTCAGCGTCCAGTGCAAAAGCTGGCAACTGCTGCACAAGCTCTGCCGGCAATGCCAGCCAGTTGCCGGAACGGCTGCGTAAGCGGCTGCCGTCCCAGTACACCCGCACTCCGTCATACTTCTGGCTCACCAGGTAGCCACTCAGGTCAAGACCGCCCGGGTAGACTGAAGCCAGCTGTAACGAAGGTAGAGTTTCTGCGACAAGAGCCGGGCTGAACACCAGCAAACCGGCTGAAAGGATCAGATGGTTGTTCATAAAGGCACTCCTTTGCCCTATCAGGAGTAGTAAGTGTAGCCCCTTCCCTCAGGCTGTGCCGTCCCGGCTCAGTTACGCCCAAGCCTGGTGCAATACAGGCTTAAGCCACTGGAATGACATCCGGCTGACTTAAAAATTAATGATAAAAATCAATAAACTGCCTTCAATTGTTCATCAGGGGAACGAAAACTGCTTGCTGCAGATATCCGCAGCGGCAGGAGTTGTGTATGAGCCTTACCCATTTACGCCAGCACCCGTTACGTGACGCGCTGGAACAAGAACTGCAACAACGTTTTTTCCCCCCTCTGCAAAGTCCGGCGCTGTTGTGCCAATTTGTGCTGACGCTGTCTGCCAGCTCCAGAGCACAGGAACTGCAACTGATGAAGCAACTGGCTGCGCAACTGGGGCAACAATTACTGGACCATGAGCAGGACGCCAACCTGCACTGGGGAGAGGTGATGCTGCGCTGGGAACGGCACAACGAATTCTCCACCCTCACCTTTATTCGTGCCGGGCTGACCAGCAATTTATTTGCAGAGCCCATGTCACTGGTACCAGACCCTGACTGGCTGGCGCAATTACCAGGTCAGGTATTCCGCGTGGTGGTGATGGCGGTGGTCAGCCCTGCCGATTTGGCCGGACGGGATCCGGCCAGCCTCTTTGCCAGCCAGCATTTAATCAGCAGTGAACTGGCGTCAGGCCAGGCCAGATTGTGGACAGATTTTCGTAAACACAGTGAAGGCGCTGGCCGCATCTTATTGCTCGACAGAGGCTTAAGCCCTGGCGCTTTAGCCGCCACAGTGCAACAGGTATTCGATTTAGGTAACTACCGCAAACTGGCATTGCTTGGCTGGCCTTACTGCAAACAGGCGCTGTACCAACTGGCCCAACAAGAACAGCAGCTGGCCGATATTACTCGTCGTATTGAGCAAAAAAGTGATGATGAGACCCGGCTGTTGGACGAGCTGATGCAATTGGCTGCTCAGTCAGGTCACCAGCAGGCCGACAACGCCAGCCGCTTGCAGGCCAGTCATGCCTATTACCAATTAACGCTGGACCGGCTGAAGAGCCTGAATGAAAGCCCGGTGGAAGGCTTAATGTCGCTGCAGCATTTTACCGAGCGCCGCCTGACCCCGGCCTGGCGCACCGCCCGTTCGGTGCTGACCCGCCAACAGCAGTTGTCTGAACGGCTGGGCCGCGCTACTGAATTGCTGCGCACCCAAATTACCATTCGACTAACCCGGCAAAACCAGCATTTACTGAGCTCTATGGAGCAACGGGCAGGCCTGCAACTGAAGCTACAGGCCGCGGTGGAACGCTTGTCTGTGGTGGCGATCAGCTACTATGCGCTGCAATTGCTGGATAAAGCCCAACAAAGCCTGAAACACTGGTGGCCAGCCTGGCCGGCCGACTGGGTGCAGGCATTCAGCATTCCGCTGGTGATTGGTCTGGTGTTCTGGTACTTCTGGCGGCTGAAGCGCCAACTGCACCACGCTGAATAACCCGTTCAGAGCTTGCTGCCAAAGCAGAGATCACCGGCATCGCCCAGGCCCGGCACAATATAGGCTTTTCCGTTCAGGCCCTGGTCGAGTGCCCCCAGCCATAAGCTGCTTTGTGCTGGCAATTGCTGCTGCAGCAAAGCCACCCCTTCAGGGGCCGCGATGGCGCAGGCAATATGCACTGAACGCGGCTGCCCGTAAGCACTGAGGTTTTGCCAGACTTTCAGCAAACTCTGTCCGGTCGCCAGCATGGGGTCAATCAGGATTAGATCCCGGCCGGTTAAGTCCGGCAGCGCCTGATAATTCAGCGCAATCTCTAAAGGTTCGCCTTCGCTTTCAACCCGGTACGCGCCAATAAACCCACTGTCGGCCTGGTCGAATGCGTCAGCAAAACCCTGATAAAACGCCAATCCAGCCCGCAGCACCGTCACCAGCACCGGCGCTTGTTGCAATAACGGAATACGGGTGCTGCCAAGCACCGTTTGCACCGGCTTGAGGTCCGTTGGCAACCCTTTGGCAATTTCCGCCGCCAGCAAAAAACCCAGCCGGGTCAGGTTAAATTTAAATCTGAGCCTGTCGCGTTGAGTGTCCGGGTCCCGCAGTTGAAACAGAATTTGATGCACTAACCCAGGAGTTTGATTTAACTGGAAAATATTCATGAATATGCCCTTTTGTTGTCTGCTATCAGACTAGAGCTATTTTGCCCTTTCCTGCAAGTCACCTTGAAAGCACAGTGCAGAGCAGCCATTTCAGGAAAAAATAGGGAGCCTGTAATGATTGCACTTGTTGTACTAGCCACGTTAACCCTTGGGGTATTGGCGGCTATTTTTGTTCCACCATACTGGCGCCGCTACCGACGCCACCACCTGATGCAGCAACCTTTTCCGCATGCCTGGCGACAAATTCTGAAGCAGCGCATGCCTTATTTTCGCGCCTTACCAGCCGATTTACAGCTGCAACTGAAGAAATTGATCCAGGTTTTTGTCGCAGAAAAACACTTCGTCGGCTGTGCCGGTCTTGAAGTCACTGACGAAATGCGGGTGACGATAGCCGCACAGGCCTGCTTGCTGATGCTGAACAAACCCGCCCATTTTTACCCTAAGCTGCGGCAAATCCTGATTTATCCCGGCGCTTTTGTGGTGCCGGCCACACAACAGGATGCAGCCGGAGTTGTCCAGCAAAACCAGCAGGTTCGGCTGGGTGAATCCTGGCAAAGCGGTCAGTTGGTGTTGTCCTGGCTCGATACCCTGCAATCCGCCGCGGTCACCGACGATGGCCATAACCTGGTGATCCATGAATTTGCCCATCAGCTGGATCAGCTAAAAGGCGCCGCCACCGGAGTGCCGTTATTGGCGACTGTCGGCGCCTATCAGCGCTGGACTGACGTCTTCTCCGCCGAACTCCAGCAGTTGCAACAGCAACTGGCCCGCGGTGAAGCCACTTTTATCGACCCCTATGCCGCAACGAACCCGGCCGAGTTTTTCGCCGTGCTCTCTGAAGTGTTTTTTGAGCAGCCCAAACAGCTTGCGGTTCGGCACCCGCAGCTTTACCAGCTGTTGAAACAGTATTATGCGCTTGATCCATTGAGCTGGTAGGGCCCATCCGCCATAATAGCGCCTCTTTTTTTGCCGAGGATTTCTCAAATGCAAGTCAGCCAGAACAGCGTAGTGCAGTTTCACTACACCTTAAGTGACGAAAACGGCCAGTTAGAAAGTTCAACAAACCAGGACCCAGTGCTGTATCTGCACGGTCACCAGAACCTGATCCCTGGGCTTGAGAATGCGCTGGCGGACAAAAAAGCCGGCGACAGTTTCAGCATCACTCTGGCACCGGCCGATGCGTACGGCGAGCGGAACGAAGACGCCATTCAAAGCGTTCAGGTGAAACACCTGATGGGTGCGAAAAAATGGAAACCAGGTATGGTCGCTGTGGTCAATACCAGCGAAGGCCAACGTCAGGTCACTGTCGTGAAAGTCGGCATGTTTAAAGCCGAGGTCGATACCAACCACCCACTGGCCGGTAAAACCCTGACCTTCGCGATTGAAATTCTGGATGTGCGCGAAGCCAGTGCAGAAGAAATTGAACATGGTCACGCCCATGGCGTTGGTGGTCACCACCACCACTAAGGCTGCAGTGCCAACCTTGCCGAAAGCCCGCATTGCGGGCTTTTTTCATTGCTGCAGGCCCCAAGCCCGGCCGAACGATGGCAATGGAGGACGCCAAATCGCGGCCGCCGCCTTAGCTCCAGCCCCGCCAATGACTTAGCAGCTATAAGTCTGGAAAATTCAGCTGCACAAGGCGGTCAATCACGTTAGAATCGAAAACACGGACTGTTGCAGAGCGTCATGGAACCCAATTTGTCGTCCCCACCAGAAATGAATCAGATACAGTTTGATAATTACCGCGAAGACAGAGCGCCAGAGCCTGAAGCTCCTGCAGCGCCAGTGCGTAAGCGCAAAAGTCTGTTGCCCTGGCTGTTTTTATTGCTGTTGTTATCGGCAGCAGCACTGGTCGCTTACGAGCTGCATACTGCGCATTATCAGTCCACCGAAATTACCAAATACGCGAAGAAGCTGACCTATCAGCTAAAGGACGGCCCGACCGATCAGGTGATTTATCCGGTATCTGGTCCTTTTGACCATCGCCTTGGTTATTCCAAATTGCCCAAATTCTTGCCACGCCTGACCCAAAATAATTTTGTGGTTGAGCGTCAGGCTCAGTTTTCTGCCGAAATGCAGTTTTACAGTCAGTTAGGGTTCTTCCCGCCTTACCGTGAAAAAGCTCAGGCCGGTTTATTGATTGGCGATTGCCGCAACGAGCAGCTGTTTTCCTTCGCTCACCCACAGCGCGTCTATCAACAACCGGCAGATGTGCCGGCGTTGGTGCGCGACAGCCTGCTATTTATTGAAAACCGTAAACTACTGACATCGCCACCACGGGCCAACCCTGCCGTGGACTGGCCTCGTTTTATCATGGCTGCCGTGTCTCAGGTGGGGAAAGTGCTGAATGTCGAAGGCCAGTCGGCAGGCGGTAGTACCTTGGCTACTCAAATTGAAAAATACCGGCACTCGCCACAAGGCTTAACACGCAATTTTACCGACAAGTTTCTGCAAATGGTCTCAGGCTCAGTACGGGCTTACCGCTATGGCTCCGACACATCGTTAAGCCGGCATGAAATTGTTCTGGATTACCTCAATTCAGTCCCCTTGTCGTCTGCACCTGGTTTTGGTGAAGTTCATGGTGTCGGCGACGCGCTCTGGGCCTGGTTTGGTACCGACTTCAACCGCTTTAACCAGGTGCTTAAAGCACCGCTCACTGAGCAAAACCTCAAGCTGAAAGGCCTGGCACTGCGCCAGGCGCTGGCGTTGATGATTGCACAGCGTCGCCCATCCTATTACCTGCTGCAAGGCCATGACGATCTGGAACAACTGACCGACAGCCACCTGCGAGTATTGTCCAGTGCACGGGTGGTGGATAAAGCCGTCGCAGACGCAGCCATTGCCCAGCGTCTGGTGTTTAAAGGTGGCAAAGCGCCTACCTTAAAGCTCAGCGCACAGGAATTAAAAGGTATTAACGTCGCCCGCGGCCGGCTGGGTAATCTGCTGAACCAGCAGCTGTACGACCTGGACCGGTTAGACCTGACCGCCAAAGTGGCACTGCACAATGAACTGCAGCAAAAAGTCAGTCAGTATCTGAATAACCTGGCCTCCCCTGCTTTTGCGGAGAAAGTTGGCTTGTTGGGTGAGCGTTTACTGACAGCCAGTACCACGGATCAAATCACCTACAGCTTTACCTTGTTTGAACGCACCCCAACAGGCAATAGAGTCCGGGTGCAAACCGACAATACCGATCAGCCGTTTGATTTAAACGAGCAAAGTAAACTGGAGCTGGGTTCCACCGCCAAATTACGGGTACTGACCACCTACCTGGAAATTATTGCGGAACTGCACGATGCCTTTGCTGAAGAATTACCAGAGAACCTGCTGAACCTGGAAATTGCGCCCAATGACCAGCTGACCCGCTGGGCTGCTCAGTATATGGCGCACACCACAGACCGCGATTTAACCAAAATGCTGGACGCGGCCTTGCAGCGCACCTACTCGGCTTCGCCTAACGAGCGTTTCTTCACCGGCGGCGGCTCTCAGGTGTTTGGTAACTTCCAGAAAAAAGACGATGCCAAAGTGGCGACTATGTTGCAGTCGCTGCAGGAATCACTGAACCTGCCTTTTGTCCGGCTGATGCGCGACATCGTCGCCTACAGCAGTAGTTACCAGACCGCAGGCAGCAGTTCGCAATTGCTGAAAAACGACAATGACCCGCGCCGGGAAGAGTACCTGCGTAAGTTTGTCGATAAAGAAGGCACCACCTTCCTGTCGCGTTTCTGGCGTAAATACCAGAAGAAAACCGAAGCAGAACGGCTGGATATGTTTTTTGAAGGCCTGAAGCAAACGCCGGACCGACTGGCCGCTGTGCACCGGTATTTACTGCCGGACTCGGATTTTGCTGTGTTCAGTGCCTTCCTGCAGCAACGTCTGCCGGAAGAAAACCTGACCGTAAAAGACATTGACGAGCTGTACAACAAATACGGTCCGGGCAAATTCAGCCTGCCGGATCAAGGCTATATTGCCAGGGTTCACCCGCTGGAGCTCTGGTTGCTGAGTTACCTGCAGCAAAACCCGGAAGCCAGTTTCCAGGACGCCGTCGATCAATCCAAAGATCAGCGCCAGCAGGTCTATCGTTGGTTATTTAAAACATCCAACAAGTCAGCCCGTGACACCAGGGTGCGAATTATGCTGGAGGTTGAAGCCTTCCTGGATATCCACCAGCGCTGGAAGAAACTGGGTTACCCCTTTGACTTCCTGGTGCCGTCTTTAGGCACTGCACTTGGCAGCTCGGGCGACCGGCCCGCCGCATTGGCCGAGCTGATAGGTATTATTCAAAACGGCGGTCTGCGCTTGCCGACAGTGCGGGTAGATGCGCTGCATTTCGCAGCCGGCACGCCTTATGAAACGCAGCTGCGTTACCAGCCGGCTGCACCAGAGCGGGTGATGAAAGCCGAAGTCGCCGCTGCGCTGAAACACGCCTTGTCGATGGTGGTGGCTGATGGTTCTGCCCGCCGTCTGAAGGGTTCTTTCCTGAACCGGGATCAGAGCGAAATGGCGATCGGCGGTAAGACGGGGACTGGTGATAACAAAGTGGCGACTCAGGTTATTCGTGGTAAAACCGTGGCAGCCACCAAAGTCAGTCGTACTGCGACTTTTGTGTTTTACCTCGGCGACAACTACTTTGGCACCCTGACCGCTTTTGTACCGGGCAAAAGCGCGGAGAACTTCAGCTTTACCTCGGCATTACCACTACAGGTATTAAAAGGCATGGCGCCTCTGCTGACGCCTTATGTGCAGCAGCAGGAGCTTTGTCAGTAGACCTGATGCGCTCTTCGGAAATAGCCCCGCATTGCCGGGGCTATTTCTTTCAGGCTAACTCATTTAAGGCTGCTGAGGATGCCAGACGCCTTGAGTGAAGTGCTGTTCTATATAGCCCAATAACTCGGTCTGAGGAATAGGCCGGGCAATCAGATAGCCCTGAGCCATATCGCAGCCGTGCTGACGTAAAAACTCCAGTTGCTGGGTGGTTTCCACCCCTTCGGCCACCACCTGCAATTCCAGCTGATGCATCATGGCAATAATCGAGGTAATGATCTGACCGTCCGCCCGGTTTTCCAACATGCCGGATAAAAAGCTTTTATCTATCTTGATGCTGTCCATCGGCATCTGCTTCAGGTAGTTCAGGGACGAGTAGCCGGTACCAAAATCATCAATCGCCAGATGCACGCCTAAGGTTTTAATTTGTTGCATGCGTTGCAGCATGCAGTCAATGTCCTGCACCAGGGTGCGCTCCGTCAGCTCCAGCTCGATAAAGCGGCCATCCACTTCATACTGCTGCAATAACGCCGTCAGACGATTGAAGAGTTCCGGATCACTGAACTGCTCTGCTGACAAGTTGATGGCAATACGCAAGTCATGCCAGCCAGCGTACTGCAGGCTTAAACTCAGCTGCAGGCAGCGTTCAATAATCCAGTAGCCGAGCGGAATGATCTGGCGGTTTTGCTCTAGCACAGGAATAAAGTGGTCTGGCGGCACATGGCCCCGCTCTGGGTGTTTCCAGCGGATCAGCGCTTCAAAACCAACCAACTTGCCGCTACTGACTTCCATTTGTGGCTGAAAACTCAGACTGAATTGCTGTTGTGCTAATGCCAGGGTTAAATCCTGCTCGAGCCCAACCCGCTGCCGCACCCGCTGGTACATGTCCAGGTTATAGGCCTGAGCGCCATTGCCGCCATTTTGCTTCGCAGCATACATGGCAATATCAGCCTGGCGGATCAGGTCGTCAGCTACAGAGCCTGCATCGTCTGTCAGCGCAATGCCAATACTGGCAGTGATGACAAAGTCACGGCCGTCCAGGGTAAAAGGCGGCTCCAATAGCTGCAATAAGGTACTGGCAAGTTGAAATGGCAGATCAGCTTCTTTGCAGTGACTTTGCACCAGCACAAACTCGTCGCCGCCAAAACGGCACAACAAGCGCGGCTCGGCCTGCACGGATTTCAACCGCTCTGCCACCTGTTTTAATAAATCATCACCTAAGGCATGACCCAGACTGTCATTAATACGTTTAAAATCATCCAGGTCGACAAACAAAAGGCAGATAAAGCCCTGAGGTCTGGCTTGTTTGAGCAGCAACCCCAGTTGAGATTGCAGCATATTGCGGTTCGGCAAGCCGGTCAGTAAGTCATACATCGCGACTTTTTCCAGCTCTTGATTATGGTGTTCCAAGCGCTGGTTCAATTGTTCCAGTTCGACCGACAAATCCACCGCAGCATCACGCAGATAATCTACTTCGTCGGTCAGCAGGCCATCCCGATTCTGGCTTTGTTGGCGGAATTTCTGGTATTGCTTTTGTGACAGCAGCGGCAGGCTTTTGGTCAGGTTACTTAAACGCAGGCTGATGCGCCGCATCATCAGATACACCAGCAGCAACATAGCCACCAGTAAAGCGGCGCTAGACCACCAAAGCTGAGTCCGGTAGTACTGATCGGTCTGGACAAAGTCGGTCACATCTTCAATCACCGCCAGGTAGATCCCTTTGGTTTCCAGCATAAAAGCTGACAGCAGGTAATAACGGCCATCCTGCTCCAGCTGCACGCCCTGATGCAGCAGCAGATTATTCACATCGTCCGGCAGCTTTTGCAGCAATTGACGGGCCAGCCTGGGGTTGGAGCCAGACAGCAGCTTGCGGTTTTGCCCCCCTTCGGTCGCCGTGAGCCGGATCAGTGCCAGATCTGCCGCCAGGCTTTGATGCAGCGCTGACAGCATATCGACCAGGGTGGTACTGACACTGATCACCGCTATATCCGCATTGGCATTAAGCACTGGCACACTGAGCTGACGCACACAGTAGTCTTTGCACAAATAGGCACTGGCCGGGCTTTGTTGGCGCAGCACCTGCTGCACCAACAAGGGGTCAAATAAACCCGGGCTGGGCTGACTGGCAAACAGCATTCGCTGATTGGCGTCATGCAACCATAACTGGTCAATATTCAGGTGCAGCTGCATAGTGGCACTTTGTTCGGCCAGTTGACGGCCGAAGCTGACGAAATCATGTTGTTGGTTCAGCTGGATCAAGTCGACAAAGCTCTCCAGCCACAAACGGATTTGCTGTTCAGCAATCTGGTTTTGCTGCATAAACTGCTGTTCAGCATAATTGCGGCGCAATTGCTGCTGGCGTTCAAAGGTCGCGTCCATCCGTAATAAACTCAGGCCGGTATGCAATAAGGTCATCACCAGCAACACAGTGCTGGTCAGCAGCAGAAATTTCAGCGGTAAGGACAACGCGGGTTTCATCAATCAGAACCAGTACATCAGTTGCAGAGCCCAGAGCTTCCAGTGCTCTTCTGTGTTGTGCTGAATATCCGGCAATACCGGATACGCCAGACGTGCGGTGCCATCGACCCAGTGGTGTTCCAGCATTAGCCGCAGGTTATCATCCAGGTCAATGCTAAGGCCGAGGCTAAGATCGTTCTGATAACCAAAGTAAGCAGGAACTAACCCGCCGGTGCTTAGCGGGAAATTGCTGCCACTGCGGTTGTCTTTATCCAGGTCAAAATTATCGTAGGTCAGGCTAAGCCAGCTATGGTCCAGCCATTGGTAACGGCCCTGCACGTACCAGCCCTGGCTGAAACTTCCCCGACGGAAACCCGGTGCAAAAAAGTCATAAATACTCATGCGTTCCTGCATCCATTCACCGGACAGTTCCCAGAATTCGGCGGCGTAGCGAAAGTTGGCCATCACCCGCTGCACAGTAATGCCACCATCGAAATAATAATCCTGCTCTGCGCTGTCGTAGCTGAAGTCGGAATCCAGCAACGAAATGCCCCACTGCCAACCACTTTGTGCTGGTCGCCAGTACAGGCTCAACTGATGCACATAGTCCTGCTCTGCATCGCCTTGCGCCAGAGTACTAAGCAGCAACTGACTTTGCTCTTTGCTCAGATTGGTAGCGCCATAACTCCAGTTCAGTTCCCACTCGCCGTAATCCGTTAAGCGAATTGCTTTGAGCGCCAGGCCGTCACTGCCCATCGCGATATCGCGGAAGGAATCAAAATACACAGATTGCGGCAACACAATGGCATTGCGGGTGAAAGGCACATCACGGGTTGCAGAGTACAGCCAGTGCTGATTTTTAAAACGGCCTAAAAACAAATCCAGCCGCCAGTCAAAGCTGCTGTGTACAGTCCAGTCCAGAAACAGGTAATCCAGCTTGCTGCCCTGCACAAAACGGCGGCCACCATCGACATAGACCACTTGCCCGGCCAAACGCAGTTCGTCAGTCAGGGTCCAGGACGCATTCAGGCCAACTTCGGTCAGCTCGGCCGAGACCTTGTCATCCAGATTGACAAAGTTGGTGTCTTTCGCCTGCATCAGCCCCTGCGAGACAAAGCCGTGCCAGCTGGGCTCATCCGCCAGTGCGTTGCTTTGCCATGGCCATGCCAGGCTAAAGACGAATAGGCAGCACAGTAACGGATGAATTTTCATCGGCTTCCTCAACATATCCTATGGCACCTGTAGTATTGCTGACCATTTCCAGCATTTGTGCAGCGGAATTGACCACTACAGGGGCAGATCCCAAACCTGAGTAGGTAATTTTTTGCCAGATCCTATCCAGCTGATACGGAAACATCTGCAGCTTTTGTTTACTGAACTGCTGATGCACATCACTTTTGGCGGGCAACACAAAAACCCGGATCGGTTGCCCGTCCGGCCAGTTTTGTTGGCGCATGGAATAAATACTTCGCAACTGGGTGACATTCAGCTCAGCCATACCGACGCCGGGATGCACAATCACATCCAGCGCCAGACTAACGCCTGAATAAAGCAGCAACAAAACTGTGACCAGTAAGCGGCTCACCTGAAAGCTTTCCCTTCGCAAAAATCAAAATATGAAAAATTCAGCAATTGATGCGCAGTATAGCCAGCCGTCTCCGAAAAAACAGAGAGAACTGAAAAATAAACGCGGAAAATCAGCAGTTTCCTGCCTGCGCCAGCGGGATAATTTCAGGTTCTGGTAACCAAAGTCGGGTCATAGGTTCAGGTTGATGCAGGCTGTAGCCCTGGCCATAACGCACACCAAACTGCTGCAACCAATAGACGGATTCAGGGTCGGACACAAATTCGGCAATACACTCTTTACCCAGGCTTTGAGCAATTTCGGCAATGGCTTTCACCATAGCGCGGTCAGCGCTATCGAGCTTCATATTGCGGACAAAAGAGCCGTCAATTTTGACGTAATCCACCTTCATATGCTTCAGATAGCTGAACGACGACATACCAACACCAAAATCGTCCAGCGAAAAACGACAGCCAATTTGCCGCAGGCTGTTAATAAACCGGCTGGCGCTGGCCATATTACTGACCGCAGCGGTTTCGGTGATCTCAAAGCAAATCTGATCCGGTCGTACTTTCGAGCGGGCAAAACGTTGTGAAATCATCGCCAACAGCTGCTCATCGCCAAGCGACAGACCGGACAGGTTTATAGCGCATTTGGTTAAGCGGTCCAAGTGTTGTGGTTGACGTTCCAGCTCGGTCATCACATGGTTAAACACATAGGCATCAATTTGCTGCATCAGGCCATGACGCTCTGCCAGCGGAATAAAAATGGCCGGGCTAATCCATTCCCCTTCGGAGCTTTGTAAACGCAACAACACCTCGTAATGCAGCTCCTGGCATTGCGGGTCCAGCGGTTTAATTTGCTGGTAATACAATTGAAACTGCTGATGCGCCAACGCCTGCTGCACTGTATGCAACAGCTTCAGCTCAAACTGGCGGTGGTTTAGTTGTTCCGTTTTGTCATGCACCACAAAATACCGATTTTTGCCTGACACTTTGGCCTGGTAGCAGCCACTGTCGACCGCCTGCACCACACTGACCGCATTGTGGCCTTTGCCACTGAGTGCCATTACGCCGATGCTGGCACCAATTTCAAACACATGCTGCTGCCAGACAAAACGGTACTCGCTGATCCGGCGCAGCAGGCTGCGCAGGCGCTCTTCGACCTGCTCCAGCGACAAACCAAAATAAATCAGACAAAACTCGTCGCCACCAACCCGGGCCAGCACGTCTTTTTCCCCCAAATCCAGCGCCAGAATACCGGCAATATGGCGTAGCAGCTCATCACCGGCCAGATGACCGCAACTGTCATTCACCAGCTTAAACTGGTCCATATCGATGTAACACAAGCAGCAATCGGCGCCTTTATTCAGCAACTGATCCAGTTGACGGTTAAAGGCATAACGGTTCAATAACCCCGTCAGCTGATCATGGTCGGCCTGGTAACGGATTTTCTGCTGCATCGCATGCTCAGCCGTCACGTCCCGGCCTATGCCTTCGATAGCCACCAACTGGCCATGGTCACCCAGCACCGGCGCATCCCGGTATTCAATCAGCTTACGTTCGCCGGCTGGTGTCTGGTATTCCACCAGATAAGGTTCAGGAGTTTTACCCCGGGCAATCACCGCCTGCGCTAAAGCACGCTCTTCCGGTGCTTTGCTGATGTAATCCAGGTGGTGTAACTGAAATTCTGCCGCCGGGTAACCCAAAATATGGCTGACACTTTCGCTGACAAATTCAACCTGCCAGTCGCGCGACGCACGATAAATAAAATGCCCCTGTAAGCCTTCCACTAAACGGCGGTATTTGGCCTCATGACTGGCCAGCAAACGCTGCTTGCCCAACGAGTGCGTCAGCACCCAGGCGGAGATGCAGGCGATAACCAAACCAAGCAGCAGCACCAGCACGCTGATGCTCAGGCCTACAGGCTGTGACTGCACCCGGAATACCCAAGGCCGGCCGGCAAACTCAAGCGGCTGTTCACTGATACTGCGTTCACTGAAAAATACATTGTGCTGTTTGACCAGTCGCTGCTGGTCGAGCACAGCGAAACTTAAGTCTTCCTGCTCCAAGCCGCCCGTCAGTACAGTCAGAATTTCTGGGGTATCAAACACGGCAGCAATGTAACCATAGGTGGCGTGTTCAGACAGCACAGGCCAAATCATCAGGTTGTAACTTTTCTCTGGTAGCTGCACAAACAAGGCTCTAGCCTCACCACCTTGCGCCGGTAAGTCTTGCTTTAGTTGCGGCCAGTCAGCGACCTGTGTATGTTCACGGAATTCTTTATTGATAGACCAGAGTAAGCGACCCTGCTTATCCAGCAGCAAAATATCGGCAAAACCAGGTAGCATGCGGGCCAAAGTACGGGAGCGCACATTAAACCAATCGACGTGATTCACATGGTTCACCGGCCAGCTGCCAATCAAATCCTGCATGGCACGCACCCGGTCTGCTGAAAACACTTCCAGATTGTTGCCAACCTGCTGCGCTATCACGGCCGATTTCACTTCGGAATTTTTTAGCTCCGCATAACGGATATAACCGCAAAATAAGGCGGTCAGCAGCAGAACCACTAAGGCGACAAGTACGGGAAGATAACGGGCTTTTAGCATAACTGGCAGGTGACAAAACCGAGTAATGTCAGCTTAACGGGGATAAATGGCGGTTTTATGACAAAAATCAGTACCACTGTACCGAATGAGACAGACGCACTACCTCCTGCGAGGTTCAGCCCATAACACAAGCCACCCCAAACCAGGGGGCGTCAGCAGCTCTCCCGTGTCGATAAAAAAAGGGCCTGTAAAGGCCCGGAGAACTCTCAAGCAATGCAACAAGCCCTGCCAGTATGGGTAAAGCCTGTTGCACCTGCATGACACTAAATCTAGGGCTTGTTGACGTTTCGAGATTAAATTTTGTTCGCTCTGGCGGCGTTCTGAACGCGAAACGAGGAGCGAAGTTTAGTTATTCTAAATGAACGACGAGTGACAAAGTGCAGGGCGCCGCCAGAGCGAACCCGAAGGGCAGCGCCTGGCCGGTCTTTCTGCTGCGTTAGTGCTCGCTTATGTAGAATAACTACACTGCACTCGCACTGCCTTGCATAAAAACCGGCCAGACTGCTGCAAAAATAACCCTGAAACGTCAACAAGCCCTAGTTCGATGACAGTGCAGCAGCTTTAAGTAGTTTGCTGACCTCATGCCCGACGGCTTCGGCAGATTGTGGGTTTTGCCCGGTGACCAGCCGCTGATCGACCACTACATTGGATTGCCACAAGCCGGCCGCGCTGTATAGCCCGCCACGGCTGGTCAGCTCATCCTGTAACGAAAACGGCACGACCTGATCCAGTTTGACTGCTTGCTCTTCTTCATTGCTAAAGCCGGTTAGTTTTTTGCCTTTAATCAACAAATCGCCGCTGCTCAGCCGAATATTCAGTAGTGCCGCCGGACCATGACAAACCGCGGCCACCACCCCTTGTCGCTCATAAAGTGCTGCGGCAAATTGTTGCAATACCTGATCGCTCGGAAAATCCCACATGGTGCCGTGCCCACCAGCAAAGATCACCGCGTCATACTCTTCTGGCTTTAAAGCACTCAGCTTCAGGCTCTGTTCTAACTTTTGCTGATGCACTGCGTTCTCTGCAAACCATTGATTGACACTGTCTTTGCTGTCCAAGCTGCGAGGGTCTGCCGGCGCTTTTCCACCTGCCAGACTGGCAATATCCACGCTAAATCCGGCATCTGTCAGTACCTTATAAGGGTGAGTCACTTCACTCAGCCAATAGCCGGTTTGCTCAGCGGTGTTGCCCATCTGACTGTGGCTGGTCACCACGATCAGTACTTTGTCTGCAGCCTGAGCCGCGACAGAACTTAAGCCCAGCAAGGCTGTTGCTGCAGCAGTGATCACTATTTTCATCGGTTTGTCCTCTTGTGTTGGTTGCATGCAGTCTAGGTGCAGCGTAGATTCAGATGAAATGAATTGATTAAATACAAGCCATCCAAATTATGAATATCAGTAACCATGATCTGAACCTGCTGTTGCTGTTTAAAGTGGTGTATGAAGAGTTGAATCTGACCCGTGCTGCCCAACGGATGCATTTGAGCCAGCCAGCGCTGAGCCACCAATTAAACAGGTTACGCAAAGAATTTGACGATCCGCTGTTTGTGCGTGCCGCCCGCGGCCTGACGGCGACTCCAAGGGCAGAACGACTGGCCACCGAACTGCTCGGCCTGGTCGCACAGCTGGAACAGTTTTACCAGAATGCACAGTCTCCTGGCTTGCATCAGCAAAAACGCCAGCTGCGGATTTACAGTACGGACTATATTGAGCAACTGTTATTACCCAAGCTGTTGCCCGTACTTGCCAGAGAGGCGCCGCAACTGCAGTTGGTGTTTCGCAATACCCAAGGCCAGCTGCCAAAGATGGAGCTGGAACGCGGTGATTGCGACCTAGCCATCGCCGGTTTCTACCAGGACTTGCCACTGACCTTTTACCAACAGAAATTGCAGCAGGAACACTTTGTGGTTCTGCTGTCTGTCAGTCACCCGCTGGCGTTAAATGCTGAATTGTCATTCAGTGACTACTGCCAGGCCCGGCACCTGATGACCACCTTAACCGGAGACATGCACGGCCTGGTGGATAAAGCCCTGGCGCTACAAGGGTATAAACGTCAGGTGGTGGCTGGATTGTCCAGCTTTATGACCCCGGCGGCCATGCTGGCAGAGACCGATCTGCTGCTCACTTGCCTGGCTTCCATTGCAGAACAAGCCTGCAGCCAAAACCCT
Source organism: Rheinheimera marina (assembly GCF_042654345.1). NCBI lineage: Bacteria > Pseudomonadati > Pseudomonadota > Gammaproteobacteria > Chromatiales > Chromatiaceae > Rheinheimera > Rheinheimera marina. The sequence continues at coordinate 782,758 of NZ_JBHSGB010000010.1, read as the reverse complement.
CAGCTGACCACCAGGCCTTGCCCCGTTGAGCTCTCACCGGTGCAAGTGTCACAAATCTGGCATTCCAGAACACAAGGGGATTTTGTACTCGCCTGGCTTCGGCGACAAATTCATCAGCTGTTAACGCAGTAAAGGAGAGAGACGCAAGTTGGGTTCATCCCTGAACCCCTTCCTGCATGTCTGTCAGTGCATCCTTTACAGGATCACCGCCATTGCCAGCCAACAAGGCTGGCAAAATGGGTTGTGTCAGCTGGAGTGCAATCAGGCTGACAGTTTCAGTTTACGGCCCTTAGCTTTACCTTGGCTGAATGCTGTTCTCAAAACTGACGGCTGAAAACTGCTCTGCAACGCTGATAAAAAAACCGAGGTAAATCAGTAGCCTTAGTCTTGCCGAAAAAAAATCAAAAATTTTTGTCACAGTCAGTTCGTCTGCCGGCACTTGGAATTAAACACAGCAATTAATTTCAAACCACACGGAGACTACGTCAATGAGCACCAAAACGATCATCAATAAAAATGCCGCTAAAAAACCTGGCTTCTGGACCCATTTCGCCATCAGTCTGACCATTGTCGCCGGTGTACTGGCTGGCAATCTGAAAGCTGAAGAGCGGCAATTTGACGTAGAAGTGCGAGGGAAAGGCCCTGCCGTTATTCTGATCCCGGGCCTGATGTCAGACCAAAGGGTTTGGCAACAAAGCGCCGAAGTACTGAGTCAGGATCACCAACTGCACCTGATCAATGTTAAAGGTCTTGGCCAAACAGCAAGCTCGGCCCATCAGGGCCACCTGCTGCAGACCCTGACAGAGCAGCTGGCTGACTACATCCGTCAGCACACCCTGCACCAGCCGGTAGTGATTGGCCACAGTATGGGTTCGTTCCTCGCGCTGAATCTGGCCAGCCAGTACCCGGAGTTAACAGGCAAAGTGGTGGCCGTAGATGGCTTGCCGTTTCTTGCCCCCATTTTTACGCAGTCGAATCAGACCACTGCAGCCCAGATGCAACCTCAGGCTGCGCAACTACAAGCCCTGTACCAGGCGATGAGCGCTGAGCAGCTTAAAGCCATGACAAAGCAAGGTATTCACATTCAGGCAGTGACCCCGGCCGCTCAGCGCCTGGTGCTGCAAATGGCGGCCAGCTCGGATCCAAAACGCACAGGCCAATTGGTGGCGGAACTGCTGACCAGCGATATTCGCAGCAAGATGCCGGCCATCGATGACAAAGTACTGTTCCTTGGTGCCAATGCCGGCCTGCCAACCCGTGAGCAGCAAGCACAAGCGGCAAAGCTGTACCGTGAACAACTGGCAGGAATTCAACAGCTTGAGCTTGAATTTGCACCAAGAGCACGGCATTTTATTATGCTGGACCAACCCAGCTGGTTTCTCAGCAAAGTGCAGGCTTTTTTAAAGGATTAACCCATGACCAGTCAAACTCAGGAACAACGCCTGCTGCCAGATGTACTGGCAGCAGGCCAGGGGGATGTCCAGGCATTCAGTCGTCTGATGCAACAAAGTCAACGCACGGTCAGCAGCATTGCGCTGGCGATAGTGAAAGATTTGGATGCCAGCGAAGACATTACCCAACAAGTGTTTATTTATGCCTGGAAACAGCTGCATAGTTTGAACAATCCGGCCAGCTTCTTACCCTGGCTGCGACAAATCACCCGCTACCGCGCTTTTCATTATCTGCGTGACAACAGGGTTCAAAGCACTGAACGTGGTGAAGAAGCTGAAGCCTTACTGGAATCCTTTTGTTCAGGTATAGAGCCTGAGCAAGATTTAGCGCGTGAGCAGCAAAATCAGTTGATTGGCAGCCTGATAGAGCAGCTGCCCGACGAAAGCCGGGAGATAGTACTGCTGTTTTATCGCGAAGAACAAAACAGTCAGCAGGTGGCACAACTGCTCGGGTTAACCGAAGCCAATGTGCGCAAAAAACTGCAGCGGGTGCGCGAGTTATTAAAAGCCCAGTGGTTGCGACGGGGCGGCGAATTGTTGTGCTCCACTGCGCCAGGGCTGGGCTTAACCACCGCCGTCTGTGCAGTGCTGAGCAGCGTTGCGCCACCTGCCGCAGCCGCGACGGTTTCAGGTCTGGCGGCCAGCCAAAGCGGCTGGGCAAAATGGCTGCTGCTGTTCAGTGGTGCCATGCTGGGCGCTTTTGTTGCGGTCATTGGCGTCATTATCGGCATGCAGCAGCCGATTAAAAATGCCGATTCACCTGTTTTGCGCCAGCAACTACGCAAGTTGCGTAATCAGACGGTTGCCTGGGTGCTGCTTAGTGGCCTGGCCCTGACAGCTGCCTATGAGCTCACTTCTGGGGCTGTCGCTCCTCTGCTCTGCTTCACCGTCTTTCTGGCGGGACTGAGTCGGCAGCAATACCGGATGTGGCAATTGATTGCACCTGGGCTGGAGCAAAAAGCACTGTTCAGCGCAGCGGGACGGCGCAGTGTGCTCTGGCAGAAGCTGGGCTGTCTGTTTGGCCTGGTGGTCGGTTATGGCGGCGGCTTATTTGGTATGGTTTACGGTTTAATCCAAAGCGGGCGTTTGTAAGTGCCCGCTTTGCGATGCGGCGCTGCCGTCAGTCCCATTGACGCAAGCGCAACGAATCCCGCAGCACTTCATAGCCTGGGAACAACGACGACACCAGCAGACCCCAGCTGAGCCCCCGTTCTAACTGCAATTGCGTCAACATGCCGGCCAAGGGCTCGTGCCGGGCTTCCAGTAGCGGTTGTTGCCACAGCGGGTATTGCAAGCCCAGCCAAACCAACATCGCCAGCCAACTCAGATTCACAGCAATGGCCGTTGTCAGCATGGCTTTGCTCCATAAACGGCGTTGCAATTGCCAGAAACAAAAGGCGACCGATAACGCCATCACCGGGCTGAAAAACCATAACCACAATTGCGCGTCGCTGTTGAATACCAGCAGCAGGCCTTGTTGCTGAGCGTCACTCATCCAAACAGGCATAGTGGTCAACACCAGCACAAAGATATAAGTGGCCAGGTCGGTAAAGACGTCACTTAACCGGATGTAGCGCCAGGATTGCTCGGCTTTGGGTAACTGTGACGGCTCCCATAACTGCGCACAACGTGACGACAGACTGCGGCCATCCTGAGCCGCCAGCCAGAACGAGATCACTATCACGGCAAACACAAAACAACCTTGACGGATCACATCAGCCAACAGCTGAAAGACAAAACGAAACGGATTGGGGTCGGAAAACACCAGCCGGGCTGACGCTTCCACCACTTCGAATACAAAAATAACCCCAATCACCATCGCCAGTACATGCCACAACAGAGGCATGTCGTCAGCAGCCACCAGCGGGCGCACAGGCACAAATTGCCGTGCGACCCGAGCCGGGTGGCCACATTGCCTTAAAAGCTCAGCCCATTCGCTACCGTTTAACACTCGGCCAAGCTCTTGTTCCTTCTGCTCTGCACTGTCGAGCAGATTGGCTTTCAGCTCGCGGCTGATTTCATCCCGCAGTGACTCCGGGAGTTCACGCGCTACGGCGCTCAGATAACGTTCCAATAATTCCATCTTATTCTGCCTCCGAAAGAGTGTTCAGTAAGGGTGAAAGTGCGCTACCAAGCAGCAACCACTCCTGTCGCAGTTGTTGCAATAACTGCTGCCCTTGCTGATTCAATTGGTAGTAGCGACGCTCCCGCCCTTCGGCCTGCTGCCACTCGCTGTCGAGCACCCCCTGCTCTGCCAGCCGCCGGATCAGCGGGTACAAGGTGCCTTCATCAATCTCTACACCAGCGTCTTGCAATTGTTTGCGTAATGAATAGCCATAATGCGGTTGCTTTAACGACGCCAAAACCGCCAGCACCAGCACGCCCCGCCTTAACTCCAGCCGCATTTTGTCCAGTTGCGATGTGGTCATTTCGATGTTTCCTTATACTGTGCGACACATACTGTGCGACACACAGCAAATACTATGCGCCACACAGTATATTCGCAATGTTTTTGTGCGCAAAAACAGCAATAGAAATTTAAGCCATTGAATCTAATAGAAATATAAATGGAGTGTTCGACGTCATTTTATGGTCGGCGAGACAATAAAGGAGCAATAAGGTTTAGACGATGCTGAAAAACAACAGAGATAACAGAAGGATGCAGCAAAGCAGCACGGCACAGCACCAGCAGACCCGGTCAGCAACACTGCATGCTGACCAGTGCTGAACAACAAAAACTGAACGGGTCAGACAGCAGAGCAGCATCCAGACACCACTGATAATGGACACCGGTGCCAGAAAAAGTGCAAAAAAGGTGAGCAACATAGGTGTACCACCTGCAGCGCTATGCGCGGAAGTGGCACTCAGCAGTGCCCACCATAATAGTGCACTGCTGAGCAACGCCGGTACTGAGTAACGCAGTGACTGCAGCGACAGTATGCTCATTGCTCAGTGTCAGGCACGACGCCAGCTGGTGACACCTGCTTTGTCTTCAAGAATGATGCCTTTTGCAGTTAAGGCGTCACGGGCCGCATCGGCCGCGGCCCAGTCTTTCGCTGCACGGGCTGCATTACGCTCGGCAATGAGGGCTTCAATTTCTGCTACATCATCAGCGGCAGTCCCCGCTTGCAGGTAAGCCTCTGCATCGCCTTGCAAAATGCCCAACACAGCACCCAGGGTTTTCAGCAGCGCCGCAAGCTCAGACGCTTTGGCCGGGTTGGCCGCTTTTTCTTTATTGATGTCACGGGCCAGTTCAAACAGCACGGGCAAGGCCAGCGCGGTATTAAAATCATCGTCCATCGCCGCTTTGAAGCTCGCCACATAGCTGTTGTCCAAGCGGACCTGCTCTGCTGGCGTCACTTCACGCAGCGCTGTGTAGAGGCGGCCTAACGCCGACTGCGCCTGTTCCAGGTTTTCTTTGGAGTAATTCAGCTGGCTGCGGTACTGGCTGGAGATCAGGAAATACCGCACGGCTTCCGCGTTGTGGTCCGCCAATACGTCTTTCACGGTAAAGAAATTGCCCAGTGACTTGGACATTTTTTCTTTATCCACCTGCACCATACCTGTGTGGATCCAGGTATTCACATAAGGTGAATCATGGGCGCAGCAGGACTGTGCAATTTCGTTTTCGTGATGCGGGAACTGCAAATCAGAACCGCCACCATGAATATCGAAATGCTTGCCCAGGTGCTTCGCGCTCATCGCCGAGCATTCAATGTGCCAGCCAGGACGGCCTTCGCCCCAAGGCGATGACCAATGCGGTTCACCAGGCTTCGCCATTTTCCACAGCACAAAATCCAGCGGGTCATCTTTGGCTTCGTCCACTTCCACCCGGGCACCGGCTTGCAGCATCTCCAGGTTTTGTTGGCTGAGCTGACCATAGGCCTCGTATTTGCTGACATCAAACAACACATCGCCATTTTTAGCGACATAGGCATAGCCTTTGCTGACGAGGGTTTCAATCAGCTCGATGATTTCCTGCATATGGGTGGTGACCCGCGGTTCAATATCGGCAGGCATCAGGCCCAGCGCATTAAAATCGTCATGCATCGCCAGGGTATAACGCGCCGTCAGTGCATCGCAGCTTTCGCCGTTTTCATTGGCACGCTTGATAATTTTATCGTCCACGTCAGTGATATTGCGCACATAAGTCACGTCATAACCGCTGAAACGCAGATAACGGTTAATCACATCAAAGGCAACATAAGTACGGGCATGACCGACGTGACAGAAGTCATAAATGGTAATACCGCAGACATACATTGATACCTTGCCGGGCCGTAAAGGAACAAAAGGCTCTTTTTTACGGGTCAGGGTATTAAAAATATGCAGCATGGTACTCCTCGGTGACTTCATCCGGTTGAAAACGCGATAGTGTAACACCGGCCTCAGGGATGAGCTATCCTCCGCACACTGCAGACAGGATGTTTTGTGAAAAGCCTCAGCTGCGTTAAACTAGCGGCACTTTTATCCTAAGGAGTTTGTAATGGTTCGTTTGCACACCAATTATGGCGTTATTACGCTGCAATTATTCGCTGATAAAGCCCCGGCGACTGTGGAAAACTTTCTGAGCTATGTAAAAGATGGTTTTTACGACAACACCATTTTCCACCGTGTGATTAACGGCTTTATGATCCAGGGCGGTGGTTTCACCCCTGAAATGGAACAGAAAGACACGCAAAAGCCAATTAAAAACGAAGCCAACAACAAAGTGTCGAATAAAAAAGGCACCATTGCGATGGCCCGTACCAGCGACCCGCATTCTGCAACCTGCCAGTTCTTTATCAACGTGGCCAACAATGACTTCCTGGATTTCAGTTCCGAATCCTCTCAGGGCTGGGGTTACTGCGTATTCGGCGAAGTGGTCGAAGGCTTGGATATTGTCGATAAAATCAAAGCCGTAGCCACTGGCCGTAAATTCGGTCATGCCGACGTGCCAGTAGACGCTGTCGTGATTGAAAAGGCTGAAATTACTGGTGAATAAGGGCAACACAAATAGCCGCACGCTATTTATTGCCGATTTGCACTTAAGCTCAGAGCGGCCCGATATCACGGCCGCTTTTTTGCGCTTCCTGCAGCAGGAAGCCACGCAGGCAGAGGCCTTGTATATCCTCGGCGATTTGTTCGAAGTCTGGATTGGCGATGACAACCCTGAAGCCTTATTGGCTCAGGTGGCTCAGGCGACCAAGGCGCTGTCTGACAGCGGGGTGCCGGTTTACTTTTGCCACGGCAATCGCGATTTCTTACTGAAACAGCGTTATGCCAAACGGGCCGGGCTTCAGCTGCTGGCGCCAGCGACTGTGGTGGAACTTTATGATCACCCCACCCTTCTTATGCACGGCGATTCACTCTGTACTCTGGATTTGGGCTATCAGAAGTTTCGCACCTGGTGGGACCAACCCTGGTGGCAATGCCTGATCCTGTCGCTGCCCTTGTGGTACCGCCAGCACCTTGCACGCAAAGCGCGCCGGGTCAGCGCCAAAGACAAAGCCGGTAAAAGCAGTGACATTATGGACGTGACACCAGACGAAGTGCCCAAGGTGATGGGCATCTATGGCGTTCAGCGCCTGATCCACGGCCACACCCACAGACCGGCAGTGCATCAGGTGCCTCTCGCCAATGGCCAGAGCGGCCAACGTTATGTGCTTGGCGACTGGTATCAGCAAAGCTCCTATCTGGAAGTCAGTCGCGATGGCTGGCAGCTACATTTTGTAAAGTTAAATGAAAGCGATACACCCGATGCAGTTTGACGCCCAAATTCTCGACCCTATTCAGCAGTTTCTTCATTGCCAGACGCCGTCAGAGTGGTTGAATGAAGCCGCTAAACCTGAGCGGTTAGCCATATTGCTGCAGGACCATTTGGTCTGTGAACTCAAAGCCGCACAAACCGCTATGTATCTGCTGCGCCGATACGCCTGCAATGACGAAAGTTCAAAACACCTGCTGCAGTGGTTAAAGCCATTCGAGGATTTCGCCTACCGCTTTGAAGGCAGCCTGGACGACCTGAAAAGTGCTGAAAAGCTCAGTAAATCCATTATTGGCCGCTCGGACTTTGAACATTCTGATCTGATTATCAGCAAAATGGTGCTGTTGATCCGCGAAGAGCTGCATCATTTTTGTCAGGTGCTGGAAATCATGCACGATCGCGCCATTCCGTACCAGAATATCTCGGCCAGTCGGTACGCCAGGACCTTAATTCAAAACTGCAAAACCCACGAGCCACAGATTTTTATCGACAAGCTGCTTTGTGGTGCCTATATCGAAGCCCGCTCCTGTGAGCGCTTCGCGGCGTTAGCCCATTTCGTCGACCAGGAACTGGCTGAGTTTTACGTGTCTTTATTGCGCTCTGAAGCCAGACACTTCAGCGACTACCTCGAACTGGCGCAAACTATTGCCAAAACCGATATCTCCGCACGGGTTCGTTTTTTTGGTCAGCTTGAAAGCTCACTGATTTCAGAACCAGACACCGACTTTAAATTCCATAGTGGCAAGTTTGCAGGCTGACGATTCGCCGTGGCCATTTGGCCCGGCAGCGTCCCTTTACAGCTGCACCTGGCAGGCAATTTTTCAGCCAGCCCCCCCCCAAATAAAGTGACTGTTGCTTATGCTTCCCTCTGCTCTATCCCAGGCCTTTGCTTTTATCTGCATCAAACTTGACGAACCGACATCTGTTGACCATAACAAAGATAAGGGTACTTGCTGTTACCTGTAGTCACAACGTAGTAGACAAGGATAAAAACGATGATTCTAAATCACTTATGGGGACTGTATGCCCATCCCAAAGAAGAATGGCATACCATAGACGAACGTCATGAAAGCTTTAAATACAGTTTAATCCACATCCTGCTGGTCGCTTTAATTCCATCCTTCTGTGCTTATTACTCTGCGGTACATATCGGTTGGAGTATTGGCGTCGGTGAACCTATTAAATTGACCGCAGACAGTGCCATGATGCTGTCTGTTGCCATGTATGTCGCGCTGATTGCTGGTGTGTTCGCACTGGCGTATCTGGCACACTGGATGGCACAGACCTTTGGAGCTGACCCAAGCTATACCCAGACACTGGAGTTAGCAGCTTACACCTCTACCCCGCTCTTTATGGTTGGGGTGGCAGCCTTTTATCCGGAACTCTGGTTTGTGATGATGGTAGGTCTGGCAGGTTTAACTTATTCGGTTTACCTGCTGTACGTCGGCGTACCCATTTTGATGCATATTCCGGAAGAACGTGGTTTTATCTACTCAAGCTCAGTGGTCACTGTAGGCTTGGTGTTACTGGTGTGTGTGTTAACCGCCACAGCTATTTTGTGGAGTTCGGGATTCGGTCCGGCTTTTACGCACTAGGCAGGAATGACAAGGAAAAAAGGGTAGCTAATGCTACCCTTTCGTCTTTCTGAACTACGGCAAACGGCCTTAGTTGCTGCCTTCGTTATGCAGCTCCAGGCTTGCTGTCAGCTCGGCTTGCTTTTTCTTTTTCGACGCTTCATTGCGCTGAGCATCCAGGCGGTTCAGGTAGGCCTGGTCGATGTCGTTGGTGACATATACACCGTCGAACACAGAGGTCTCAAAACGCTTCAGCTCTGGGTTTTCTGAGCGGACCGCATCCACCAGATCGTCCAGAGACTGGAAAATCAGACCGTCAGCACCGATAATTTTGCAGATGCTTTCGACGTCATGGCCGTGGGCAATCAGCTCATTGGCCGACGGCATATCAATGCCGTAGACATTAGGAAAGCGAATTTCAGGGGCGGCAGAAGCGAAATAAACTTTTTTCGCACCGGCTTCGCGGGCCATATCGATGATTTGTTGCGACGTCGTACCACGCACAATGGAGTCATCCACCAGCAACACGTTTTTGCCTTCGAATTCCTGCCAGATTGCATTTAGTTTACGTTTGACTGATTTCTTGCGTTCGGTCTGGCCCGGCATAATAAAAGTCCGGCCAATGTAACGGTTTTTCACATAGCCCTGACGGTATGGCAAACCCAGTTCGTGAGCAATTTGCAAAGCGGCATCGTTTGAAGTTTCAGGGATAGGAATAACGACATCAATGTCCAGATACGCCCATTCTTTTTTGATTTTCTGCCCCAGCTTTTTACCCATAGCAACTCGGGATGCGTAAACCGACACATTGTCGATGGTCGAATCCGGACGGGCAAAATACACGTATTCGAAGATACAAGGGGCATAACTTGGGTTTTCTGCACATTGTTGGGTAAACAAATCGCCACCTTCAGTGATATACACAGCTTCACCTGGTGCAACATCGCGCATTACGGTAAAACCATCTGCGTCCAGTGCCACACTTTCTGAAGCCACCATGTATTCAGTGCCCAGTGGTGTTTCACGTTTACCAATGACTAAAGGACGAATGCCATTCGGGTCACGGAATGCCACCAGACCATGGCCAATCACCACAGCAACAACAGCATAACCACCACGAATTTTACGGTGCAGGTTAGCCACTGCTTTAAAGATATGATCTGGGCTTACATGCATATCCGCATGTTTTTCCAGTTCATAGGCAAAAGCATTTAATAAGGCTTCAGAGTCTGAATTGGTGTTGACGTGACGGCGGGCGTTGCGGAATAAATCCAGCTTCAGCTCATCAGAGTTGGTCAGGTTACCATTGTGCGCCAGGGCGATACCAAAAGGACTGTTACTATAAAATGGCTGAGCTTCTGCGGTGCTGGCGGTACCTGCGGTTGGGTAACGAACATGACCAATACCAATGTTGCCGGACAAACGCTGCATATGGCGCGCTTCAAACACATCTTTGACCAAACCCAGCGCTTTACGCAGACGCAATACATTATCGTCTACTGTAACAATACCGGCGGCGTCCTGTCCTCTGTGTTGCAGTACTGTCAATCCGTCATACAGGGCCTGATTGACCGGATATTTTCCTACGATACCAACAATACCACACATCGTTTATTTCCTCGCCAGAGTTAAGGTCGTTGCATAAAACTGGAGTTGTTTTTCAGGTACTCAAAAAACCACTCGATAATAAAACCAAATTCGGGGATCAACCGGGAGCTCTTCCACCATGCGCTTTGGTCAGCCATGGTAAAAGCGTCCAGAAAAAACAAAATGGCGCTGACGATCAATACGCCGCGCAAAGCACCGAAAACCAGGCCTAACACCATATCAGTGCCAGACAAACCGGTAGACTGCACCAGTTTGCCAATTAAATAATTCAGTAATGCCCCCAGGATCAGGGTACAGATAAATAACACTGCAATAGCGACAGCGTTGCGGACTATGGCGTCCTGTAAATCGGTGAAGTAACTGGCCAGATAAGGGTAGTAATAGCTGGCCACAAAAAATGCCGCGATCCAGACAATCAAAGAGATGGCCTCTTTGGCAAAACCGCGAACTAAGCTGATCACGGTCGACAGGCTAATAACAGCCAGAATGGCATAATCAATCCAAACCATGTGCTACCAAAGGATGCTTGATGACGGCGCGCATTCTACCAAAACGCGCGCCGCAAAACCTAATTATTTTCGATAGGTTTGAAAGGGGTCAGTTTCAGGCCTTTGACACCTGTCAGCTGTTCCAGCTCAGAAATGCGGGTTTCCAGCCGTTCTTTTTTCAGCTCAGGCCCAACCACGACGCTGGTCATCGTCTGGCCCTGACTGTTACTGCTGGCACGGGTAAAGGTGGTAAAGCCAGCTTGTTTTAGCTTGCTGACCAGGCTGGATGCATTATCGCTTTTACTGAAACTGCCCACCTGCACTATCCAGGCAGCAGCATTTAGTGCCGGGTTCCCTTTGGGTTCAGCTTTAGGCGTTTGCTCCTGCGCAACAGGTACTGCAGTGGTTTGATCTGCCTTTTCTGGCGCAGGTTCAGCAGTTTCAGTCACAGGGCCAAGCGGGTTTACTGGTTCTGTCAGCATTTGTGCTGTGTCCGTGCTGGCTTCGCTACCGGCAGCGCCTGCGGTGACTTGAGCAAACTCGTCTGAAGGCAAGCTATCCAAAGCCGGACTATCGTCGGGGCCATTCAGCAATTCCTGCTGCTTTTCGGCCAATTGCTCTTTGGTAAAGACCTGCTCCTGCTGCACCGTCGAAAACTCAGGACGTTGCGGAATGGCTTTAAACTCTTCCCGCACAATTTGTTTTTCGCCATCCAGCAAATCAGGCAAAAACACCACAGCAGCAATGACTAAGATGCTGCTGCCTATTAAACGGTTTTTCAACGCGCTGTTCATACTTCAGTCTCCATTTGCAGCGCCAAAACTGCCGATACTGTAACAAAAGAGCCAAAAATCACCAATAAATCATCTTGTTGCAATGCATCTAATGCAGCTTGATAGCCGTCCTGCACCATTGAATAACAGCAAAGCGCTGAATTGTCACTGAATACAGCCGACAGTTGCTCCGCTGTCGCGCCACGCGCGCCCGGTAATGACACCAGATGCCACTGGTCAATCAAGCCATCAAAGCACTGCAGGCTTTGTGCACAGTCTTTGTCTTTTAGCATGCCGACCAGCGCATGGATTTTCAGGTAGCGGCCTTTTAACTCAGTCAACTGCGAAGCCAGATACGCGGCAGACTGCGGGTTATGGGCCACATCCAGCAAAACCGCAGGCTGGTGACTTAACCACTGCATACGGCCAGGCAGGCTCAGATCAGCCAACACCTTCTCCAGCACGCCAACGTCAGGCAGCACCTGCAGTAGCTCAAGTGCCATCAGTGCCGCTGCCACATTGGCCTGAGGCACAGCAGGTTTGGGTAACTGCAGCAGCTGGTGATTGGCCGACTGCCAGGACCAAAGTTGTCCCTGACTGAACTGATACTGCGCGCCAGAGCGCCAAAGTTGGGTGCCCAGCTGGGCAGCTACTTCAAGTACAGAGTCAGGTAAATCAGTTTCCAGTACGACTGCAGGAACGCCATGACGAAAGATGCCAGCTTTTTCTCTGCCAATGCTGACCCGGTCTGGCCCCAGATAATCCTGGTGGTCCAGGTCGATGGTGGTCAGCAGGCTCAGGTCAGGCTCAATGATGTTGGTCGCGTCCAGACGCCCGCCCAGACCCACTTCAATAAGACAGAAATCCGGTTGTAGCTGACACAGAATACGAAAGGCCACCAGCGTGGTGAATTCAAAATAGGTGAGTTCGGTGTCTGCACGCAGTTGCTCGACGAAACCAAACGCGTCCAGCCACAACGGGTCCGCCACATCCTGGCCATTCAACCGCAAGCGTTCATTAAAGTTCAACAGGTGTGGTGAGCTGTAGACGCCAACGGAAAACCCCTGAGCCAGTAATAACTGTTCAAGAGTGCGGGCTGTGGTGCCTTTGCCATTGGTACCGGCAATCAGGATTTTTTTACCCGGCAACTGCTGTAAACCAGCTCGTTCGGCCACGAGGCGAATACGGTTTAGCCCAAGTTCAATCTGATGTTGCGGATGTTTCTGTTCAATATAACAAAGCCAATCGGCCAGTGAAGGCGACGATTGGCTTAACGGAGAGAGTACGGTCATAACACCTTATCAGGCGACCCTGTGCTCCTTGGCCGGCGCAGGTAATCGCATAAATTTTGCTACCAGACGGGCAATTGTATCGCGCATTTGCCGACGGTCAACAATCATGTCGATAGCACCGTGTTCTAACAGGAATTCGCTGCGCTGGAAGCCTTCAGGTAACTTCTCACGCACTGTCTGCTCGATTACGCGGGGACCAGCAAAACCGATTAACGCCCGTGGCTCACCAATGTTGATGTCACCCAGCATCGCCAGACTGGCGGACACGCCGCCCATAGTCGGGTCTGTTAACACAGAGATATAAGGCAAACCCGCTTCACTCAGCTTGGCCAGCGCCGCACTGGTTTTTGCCATTTGCATCAGCGACAACAGGGCTTCCTGCATCCGGGCACCGCCACTGGCAGAGAAGCAGACAAAAGGAATTTTATGCTCAAGCGCATACTCCACGCCTTTGACAAACTTGGCACCGACCACTGACGCCATAGACCCCCCCATAAAGGCGAATTCAAATGACGCAGCGACTATCGGCATGCCATGCAGCGAACCGCGCATCACCACCATGGCGTCTTTTTCATTGGTTTCTTTTTGCGCGGCGACAATACGGTCTTTGTATTTTTTGCTGTCTTTGAATTTCAGCAAATCTTGTGGTTCCAGCTCAGGAGCCAGCTCAACTGCGCTGTTGGTGTCGAGGAATTGGGTCAGCCGGTCACGGGCGCTGACACGCATATGATTGTCACATTTAGGGCACACGCCCAGGTTACGGTCTAATTCAGCTTTGTATAAAACAGCGTCACAGGAAGTACATTTGGTCCAGACCCCTTCAGGGATATTACGACGGGCTGATGACGATGTTCTGGGCAGAATTTTCTCTAACCAACTCATAAATGTTCCTTGGTCTGACAGCAGGGGCAAAACCCTGCCTGACATTATTGTGTAAAAAAGCGCCGAACGTGCAGCAAACGGCGCCTATTAAAGCACAAAGGCCAAGAAGAAAATACAGCTAACTGGTCTTAGTTGTCGGGCAGAAACAGGGGGCCAAGCGGCATTCTAGGCAGCGAAAAACGCTCTGGATAATCCACATCCACCAAGTACAAACCTTCGGCTTTGGCCGTTGCTGCTGCCAGATTTCGATCTTTTGCCGCCAATAGTTCAGCCATCCATTCCGGTTTTTGCGTGCCTTTGCCCACTTCCAGTAAACTTCCGGTAATGTTACGCACCATATGGTGCAAAAACGCATTGGCTTTGATATCCAGTACGATGTAACTGCCAAACCGGCTGAGATTCAGGTGAATAAGGTTGCGAAACGGACTGTGCGATTGGCACTGAATAGCACGAAACGACGAGAAATCATGTTCACCCAGCAGGTATTGCCCGCCCTGGTGCATTAATTCCACATCCAGTTGTTGGTGATAATGACTCAGCCCTGCCCCCAAAATAGCAGGCCGGTATTTATGGTTATAAATCACATAACGGTACCGGCGTGCTGTGGCGGAAAAGCGGGCATGAAAATCGTCGGCAACCGGCACAGCCCAGCGTACAGCTACGCCTGGTGGCAAATTGGAGTTGCTTCCCATCACCCAGGCTTGCATATCCCGCATTGCATCGGTATCAAAATGCACCACTTGTCCTGTCGCATGGACACCAGCGTCAGTGCGGCCGGCACAAAAGGTTTCCACAGGATGGTTGGCCACTTTGCTTAGCGCCGCTTCCAGATGCCCCTGCACACTTGGCACTTCACGCTGACGTTGCCAGCCAAATAGTGAACTGCCGTTGTATTCCACACCCAACGCAATACGCATACCTTCTCCTCTGCTTCGGGCCGCAAGTATACCGTTGTCGCGCCCCGACCAGAATAGAAAATTACGACTCCAGTTGCTGTTGCAGTTTAATCACTTCTGAGCGGATCCCTTCAGGCAGTTCTTCGGCAGCCAACAATTTGTCAATCAGCAAACCAGCCCCTTCCTGTTCACCAATTTCCAAGTAAGCGCGGATCAAATCCAGGTCGGCACCGTAAATTTGCTCCATCGGGTCGACTTCGCTTTCCTGTTGGTCGGCAATAAATTCTTTGTAATCGTCCAGCCCGACATCGACCGACAACAGTTCAGGGTTCGGCAGTTCGGGTTCTGACTCTTCTTCAGACTGCTCGAGCAAGTTATCTAACTCCAGCAAAGCTTGGTCAACATCAGTCAGCTCGCCGGTCAATACCTCGGGTTCTTTTTGTTCGATGTCCAGTTCGGCCAGGACAGCCGCCGCCGTCGCTGCATCCTGAGGACTTTCCAGCTCTTCATCCGACTGACTGACATCGGCCAGCAGTTGGTCAAAGTCCAGACCATCCAGTTCATCCAGATCACTCAGCACAGAAGCCTGTGGCGCACTTTCGTCTTTATCTTCAACCTGGGTTTCGGTTTCAAGCTGAGGTTCATCCTCGCTTGGCTCCGTCAATAAGGACCCCGCGTCCTCTTCAACCGGGAAATCCGATTCCGTCTGCAGCTCTTCTTCTGGTTCTTCAACAAAGTCTTCGCCAAGCTCCAGCTCAGGGTATTGTTCAAGCACCTTACTTGGTTTTTCCACCGACAGGGCGGCATCAGACAATCGGCTGACGCTTTGATCCTCAGACCCATCCAAATCCGGCATAGGCGCCACTGCCACTTCGTCGGTCAGGCTTTCAGACAATTCCTGCCAACTTTGAGCATCGTCTTGCGCCAACAAGTCGTCTGCGACCAGTTCGTCAGAAGACAACTCATCTGAAGGGAATTCTTCTGCGGCTAATTCATTGCCAGAGGGTTCGTCGCCCGAAAATTGGTTGAGAGAGAGTTCGTCAGCCAGATCTGCCAGTTCCTGATGATCGGCATGGAACTGTACAGGCGGCTGGTCGGCTGGCTCTTCATCATTTAACAACAAAGCAACATCATCTGGCGTTAACGGATAGTCGTCCTCGTCAAACGCCAGTTCAGCGCCTTGCGGCTGCGCGTCAGCCGGGTCTGTATCTTCAGACTCAAAAGCAACCTGCTCGTCCGGCAGAATGGCTGTCATTTCAGTTTCAGCCGGATCAGTCTCAGCCGGTTCGGAGACGCTGGTCGGCTCTGACTGCGGCATATCCAGCAGCTCTTCAAGCTCCGAAGCCTCTGCCATCAGCTCGTCCTGCAATTCAGACTGGTCGGCAACAGCCGGGTCATCGTCCTGATCCACCAAAGGCCAGTCTGTGGTCAACTCTTCATCCACCAGGGATTCCGCGAATTCGTCCAGCTCGGTGCTGTCAAACTGAGTACTTTCTGACAATAATTCGTCCGTTTCTGAGCCAGCGGCCAGCTCCAGCTCTTCTGCCAGCACCAATTCCGGTTCCGTCGTCACTTCGTCAATCAGCAGTGGCGGTTCAGCCTGTAATTCCTCCAGCAACGAATCGAAATCCACTTCTTCGACATCGTCAGGTTGAACTTCAGCGCTGACTTCAGGTTCCAGGTCATCCAGCTCAATTTCTTCAATTAAATCATCAAGTGCAGGCTCATCTGCTGCCTCATTGCTAAGCTCGGCTGTCTCGTCCGCTGCTTTTTGTTTTTCTTCGGTGGCCAATTGCTCGGCCACCGCCTGAGCGAAAATATCGTCGGCCGACTCGTCCAGACTATCATCTTCCAGTAATGAGCTGAGGTCAGTTCCGGACAGAATATTATCCGGGTCAAACTCGACTTCAGTGGCTGGTTCAGCCGGGCTCACCTCGTCCAGCAAATCGTCCAACAGCTCATTGTCCAAATCGCTGCTGCTTAATAAGTCTTTGGTGTCCAGCAGTTCGTCGTCATCCAACAACACGTCGTTAAATGGTGAGCCTTTACCACCACCCAATAAATCATCGGACAAATCCAGTGGGTCATCGTCCAACCGGACACCTGATTTGGCATCACCACCTCCCAATAACGACTCATCCAGTGTCATCAGGCTACTTTCATCAAAGTCCAGACTTTCATCCAATGGCGGCAACGGTGATTTGTAATGCGGGTCCTGCTGCGGAGCTGCGGTGGCTGCGGTGACAACATCTTCGGTATGACGGGTACGACGTTTTAACCAGCCCAACACCAACACCAGTAGCACCACGACAGGTAAAGTTCCCAGCAACACCCAGCTCAGACCACTGTCGGACACTTTTTGCCACCACTGGGCAAAATTAAACCCTTCCTGCTCACGGGCAATTTGCGCGCGTTGCTGCTCCAGCATTTCGGTTTGTTGTTGCACCAGCATTTCCAGGTTTTTCTGGATTTCACTGTCCTGGTCAACCTGCGACTGCACTTTGAGTAGTTGATCAGTCAGAATATCGAGTTTTTCTTTCAGTGCCGTGTTGTCGGTCAGGACGGTTTCGACAGTGGCGTTCGACTCGGCCAGCTTTTTCTGCAATTCAACCAGTTGTTGCTTTTGCAGGTCTTCGACCCGGCTCAGTTCTGTTTTTATTTCCTCGCGGGCTTTATCAACGTCTTGCTGGCGGGCTGTGACCAAACCTTCTTTCACTTTGGCTGCCGCCGCGGCACGGACACGCTGTGCCCAAATTCTGTCGTCTTCTTCCGACTTGCGTTGAGCCTGGGCGGCGTCCACCGCCAAAATTTCGTCAGTGGTTGGGATGGTCAGGAAGGAGCCAAGGTTCAGATGATTAAAATTGTCGTCAAGAAATGCATCCGGGTTTTTCATAAAAATGGCGTACATCACCTGGTACATATTCAGCCCGGGATGAGGCCGCACTTCTTCGGCAATACGCCATAAGGTGTCATTGGCAGTCAGAGGGCCAACCCTGCTCAGTACTGGGTTTTCCATGTTTTTGGGCCCTTTGAGGCGCACCGGTGCCTCGACCTGAGCAGAGGCCCCAGAGACAAGACAGAAAAACAGAATAAACAGCCCGACTACACGCATTGATGATCCCTTAAGGCTCCGATTGGACATTTTGTCCTGCAAACATTGTTCCACAACAAAATACTAAACCAGTTAACCAGGCTAAGCCATGCTTATGTTCTGGATTATCGGCAGATTTTTCAGGGGCTTGAATAAGGATATGGCAACAAAAAGCACAAAGGCCCGTTAACGGGCCTTTGTGGTCTGGAGAGATTAGAGGTAATCGCGGATCAAATGTTCAGCGATCTGGATGCTGTTGGTCGCAGCCCCTTTGCGGATATTGTCAGCCACAACCCAGAGGTTCAGCCCATGCTCGTGGGTGAAATCTTTGCGAATACGGCCAACAAAGACGTCATCCTGCCCGGCGGCATTTTCTACCTGCGTCGGGTAATCGGCATCCTCTTCCATCAACACAATGCCGGGGGCGTTGGCTAACAGTGCTTTCACCTGTTCAACACTGATTGGATGACGGGTTTCGATATGCACAGCTTCGGCATGACCATAAAACACCGGCACACGTACAGCCGTTGCATTCACGGCAATGCTGTCATCACCCATGATTTTTTGGGTTTCCCAGTGCATTTTCATTTCTTCTTTGGTGTAACCATTGTCCATAAACACGTCAATTTGCGGGATGGCGTTAAAGGCGATCTGACGAGCAAACTTGCCGTTGGACTCCAGCGGACGGCCGTTAAGTAATTGCGCAGTCTCAGACGCCAGAGTTTCAACTCCTTTCTGGCCGGCACCAGCCACAGACTGATAAGTTGCCACGTTAATCCGGCTAATGCCCACCGCGTCATGAATAGGTTTTAACGCCACCAGCATCTGAATGGTTGAACAGTTTGGGTTGGCAATGATGTTACGGTTACGGTAATCGGCAATGGCGTGGGCATTCACTTCAGGCACGACCAACGGAATATCCGCTTCGTAGCGGTAATGGGAGGTGTTATCAATGACCACACAACCCGCTTCAGCCGCGCGAGGCGCATACACAGCAGATACACTGCCACCAGCGGAGAACAAGCCAATCTGCACCTTAGCCCAGTCAAAGGTCTCAGCATCCAGCACTTCTACCTGTTTACCCTTAAAGGTCACTGTGCCGCCAGCAGAGCGCGCGCTGGCCAATGGGTATAAGTTGTTTACCGGAAAATTGCGCTGTTCCAGAATTTCCAGCAGGTGCTGACCAACCAGACCTGTTGCACCTAAAACAGCGATATCGTATTGCTGAGCCATTGGATAATCCCCTCTGCTACTGGCTGCTAAACCCTAATTCTTTTAAATATGTGGGTACCTGAGTACCGCTCAGCCGCAGCGAACTGTATTCGCGCCGGGCTGGGTATGACTTTCTGAGCCAGTCAAAACCTTTATGCTGCAAATGCAGCCGGAACAATGCGTCGTCCCGGCGCACATCATATAACAGCCGGGTTAAATTTTGGACATCTAAAAGGCTAAAATTCGAATTTATTTTTAACTCGGTAAATTGCGCCTCGGGCAGTACCTGCGTCAGGTTAAGCTCTGCGCTGTGGCCAAGCTGATCGCACAACGCCTGATACAACATTTCCGTGCCACGGGCCTTGCCTTCCACGCTGTGACCGGCGATATGCGCCGTCGCAATGTCGCAATGGGGAATCAGCGCCTGCAGTATGTCCGGCTCGTTGGCCCAAACATCCAGCACTAAAGGCCGCCCACTGCCTGTATTCGCTTCAGCAAGCAGAGCCTGATTATCAACAACTTCTCCACGACATGCATTGATCAGTGCACAATCTGGCTTGAGTTGCTTTAACTCACGAGGGCCAATCAGCTGTTCTGTCGGCCACAAACCTTGCCGGGTTAATGGCACATGCAAGGTCAGTATATCCACTTGTGGCAGTAACTGCTGAAGACTAAGGTGAGGAAAATAAGGCTCTTGCGCTGCACGCAGCGGATCGCATTGCAGCACATTCAACCCCATGGCTTGTAATGCTTTGACCACCAACCGGCCTATATTACCCACACCAACCACGCCTACTGTTTTACTGTGCAAATCCCATTGGTATTTTTCTGTCAGCCAGAACAGGCTACTGAGCACATACTCGAGCACAGACTGCGCATTACAGCCGGGCGCACTGCTAAATCCTATACCGCGCGCAGCTAAAGCTTCACGGTCAATATGGTCAATGCCTATGGTGGCTGTGCCGACAAACTTCAACTGTGGACAAGCAGCAATCAGCGCCTGATTGACTTTGGTGACAGAACGGACCAACAGCACATCGGCATCCTGCAGTTCCGAAGGCTGTACTGTACGCCCGGCAAATAAGCGGACTTCTCCCAGGTGGGAAAAAAACTCCCGGGCATACGGCATATTGTCGTCGGCGTAAATCAGCATAAGGCCCCCAGTAACTGCGCATTGGCCGGCATTGTACTAAAGAACCTGCAGAACACAGCAAAAATATCTGGCGCTGATATTGATGTCGATGTTGATGTTGAAAAGCCAGTGACCCGCCAATGAATAGAGGGGCGATAAAGTGCAGACCATAAAAAAGGCGGCACAGTCGCGCGACTGTACCGCCTTTATCACAGTGTCAGAACGAATTTAGCCCTGGTATTTACTGAAAATCAGCGTGGCATTGGTGCCACCAAAACCGAAGCTGTTCGACATCACGGTGTTTAGTTTGGCTTCACGGCTTTGCGTCACGATATTCAGACCAGCTGCCGCTTCGTCCAGTTGACCGATATTGATCGAAGGCGCCACAAAGTTGTGTTCCATCATCAGCACCGAATAGATAGCTTCATGCACGCCTGCAGCGCCTAATGCATGGCCTGTCATCGCCTTGGTCGCACTGATAGCTGGCGAGTTACCACCAAATACCTGCTGAATCGCACCCAGTTCTTTGACATCCCCCACCGGGGTACTGGTGCCATGGGTGTTGATGTAGTCAATTGGGGCATTCACACCCTGCATCGCCATCTGCATGCAGCGCACTGCACCTTCGCCGCTTGGTGCAACCATATCGTAACCATCAGACGTCGCGCCGTAACCGACGATTTCCGCATAAATTTTGGCGCCACGGGCCAGGGCATGTTCCAGCTCTTCAATCACCAGAATACCGCCACCGCCGCTGATCACGAAGCCATCACGGTCGGCATCATAAGTACGGGAGGCTTTGCTTGGATCTTCATTGTATTTGGTCGACAAAGCGCCCATGGCGTCGAACTCCATGGCCAGTGTCCAGTGCACTTCTTCGCCACCACCGGCAAAAATAATGTCCTGTTTACCCAGCTGGATCAGTTCCAGTGCATGACCAATACAGTGCGCGCTGGTGGCACAGGCTGAACTGATGGAGTAGTTCACGCCTTTAATTTCAAATGGGGTTGCCAGACAAGCAGAACAGGTGCTCGACATGGTCTTAGGCACGGCATAAGGACCAACCCGCTTGACGCCTTTTTCGCGCAAGGTGTCTGCCGCTTCAATTTGCGTTTTTGACGAGGCGCCACCTGACCCCACCACCAGACCAGTGCGGAAATTCGACACCTGCTCTGGCGTCAAACCTGCGTCTTCAATGGCCTGCTGCATTGAAATGTACGCATAGGCAGCGGCATCGCCCATAAAACGTAAGGCTTTGCGGTCAATCAGTGCGGCTGTGTCAATGTTAATCTGGCCCCACACCTGAGAGCGCAGCCCCATATCAGCGAATTCCTGAGAAAAGGCGATGCCGGAGCGACCTTGTTGCAACGAGGCCAGCACTTCCTGCTGATTGTTGCCAATGCTCGACACTATACCTAACCCTGTGATCACTGCTCTTTTCATGTTGTCTCCAGTCGTGGCCTTCGCCCTTTGTAATCAATTGCCGTCATTGTACGGAGTTTCGTTCAGAAACTGGTCCGCTTTCAGCGCACAGTTGTACACTATTATCGGCTTTGATTGCAGCTGAGTTACAATGGCGTCAATTCATGAGAGATTTTTATGACCCAACTGCAACACGCCCAACTGCATTACAACGAAACCGGCACACCGGTTTCGGATTTATTTGATGACGTGTATTTCTCCAATGACAATGGCTTATTGGAGACCGACTACGTTTTTCTGCAGCAGAATCAGCTACCTGACCGCTGGTTTGCTCATCCTAAAGATTTTTTTCATATTTTTGAAACCGGTTTTGGCACCGGGCTGAATTTTCTGCTGACCTGGCAACGTTTTCGCGAAGCCCGTGCGGAAGGCTGCGGCTGCAAACGTCTGTACTTTTCCAGCTTCGAAAAATACCCGCTGCAAAAGGCCGATTTGCAACAAGCCCTGACCGCCTGGCCGGCACTGGCGGAGCTCAGCGCGGAATTGATTGCCGCTTACCCTGCGGCGTTTCCTGGCCCACAACGGCTTTGGCTGGATAATGGCACTGTGGTGCTGGATTTATGGCTTGGCGACGTGAACGAGCTACTGCCACAAATTCCGCTGCAAAATAAAGCGGACGCCTGGTATCTGGACGGCTTTGCCCCCAGTAAAAATCCGGATATGTGGCAAGACAGCCTGTTCCACGGCATGTTCAGGTTGAGTCAACCAGGCACCACAGTTTCCACCTTTACCAGCGCTGGTTTGGTGAAACGGGGCCTTGCCGCTGCAGGTTTCGCTGTGCAAAAAATCAAGGGCTATGGCCGCAAACGGGAAATGCTGGTGGCTCGCCATCCAGAATCTCAGGTTGCCGACCAAGCGCAGTCCCAAAGCGCACTGATTATCGGCGCGGGCCTCGCCGGCCTTTGCAGCGCGGTAATGTTGCATCAGGCTGGGTGGCGGGTTACCGTACTTTGTGCAGACTCAGGGCCTGGCGAGAGCGCCAGCCAGAATCGCCAGGGAGCGCTGTATCCGAATTTACATGCCGATTACAGCCTGATGTCAGCCTTAAGCACTCAAAGCTTTCAGTTTGCCACGCAGTGGTATCGCAGGCTGCAAGCTGAGCTGGGTTTTGCTGTGGGTTGGTGTGGTCTGTTGCAACTGGCCTGCACGGATGAATTAGCACTGCGCCAGCAAAAAATAGCCAGCCGCCCCAGCAGCCTCTACCAGGCAGTCAGTGCCACCGAAGCCAGCAATATAGCCGGGCTGCGGCTGCCCTTTTCGGCATTGTATTTCCCGCAAGCTGGCTGGCTGTGTCCGCAGCAAATTTGCCAGACCTTAACCGGATGGCTGCAAAATCAGGGGGTGCGCTTTGAATTTAATTGTCAGGTTCGGTCTGTCACTGCAGGGCATGCAGTAAGCAACCAGGGCGATTTCAGCGCCGATCAGCTGATTTTAGCCACAGGCGCACAGCTGACCGAGCTTTGGCCCAGCGCAACATTGCCGCAGCGAAAAGTTCGCGGTCAGGTCAGCCACCTTGAGTCCGAAAAAATGCATGGCTTAAAAACCGTGATTTGCCATAAGGGCTATATCACCCCGGCGGATCAGGGCCTGCATTCGGTAGGTGCGACTTTTGACAGGCAAAGCCCGACGCCGGACCTCAAAGACGAAGACAACCAGTACAATATTAATTTGGTCAACCAGGTGCTGTCTGCACCAGACTGGTTTAGCGATGTGCGGGTGCATTCGGCCAAAGCTGGCATGCGCGCCACTGTACCGGATCATTTGCCCTTACTGGGCAATCACGAAGGCATTTGGGTGCTGGGTGCACTGGCCGCGCGCGGCTTAACCTGGGCGCCTCTTTTAGCCAATAGCCTGAACGCCTTGCTGTCAGATGAACCTGTTGCGCTATCGCTCCAGCAGCTCAAGGCATTGCGGCCAGACCGTTTTCAGCCCAAATAAAAAAACCACCGGATAAACCAGTGGTTTCGCATAGCTACTCGAACAGGTGCAGGCCTTACGGCTTCTGCATCTGGATCACCACCCGACGGTTTTTCGCCCGCCCAAGGGAGGTTTCGTTGGAGGCTACATGGCGCTTCTCACCAAAGCCTTCGACATCAATTCGGCTTTGTTCCAGCCCAAAGCCTAACAAAATATCCTTGATGGCATTGGCTCTTTTAATCGACAACTGCTCGTTCATCCAGCGCCCGCCATACGAATCGCTGTAGGCCTGGATGGAAATGCTTTCGATGCTTTTATCTTCCGCCAGATACTGTGCGATTTGCTGCAACCGCTGCTTAGACGCTTTGGTCAGGTTGTCCCCACCACTTTCATAGGTCAGCACAGTGAACGCAATGTCCTCAAAATTAAAGGGCAGCAGCTGGCTGACGCACTGATTAAAGGCATCCATCACCGGCATAAAACGTATAGGGTTTAAGGAGGCTGCAACCCGGTCAAATGGACTGTACCAGTCGCTGAAATAAAAGGTTGGGCTGTAGCCCTGCTCCAGTTCAGTCAGCATGGTCCAGCTTTCTGCTTTGCCTAAATCACCGTCAAACTGGCGCAATACCTTCATCGAGGTAATGGCCTTGGCTTGCTCGCCAGGCCGCCATACCGGAGGCACAGATAACACCTCAGCCAGTCCGTAGTGATCGGGTAACTTCAGCATGTCCAGCTGAAAGCTCAGGTTGAGCTCCTTGCCGGCAACACTGGTAAACATCGCAGTACCAAAGCGAGGGATGTCATGGCGCAATTCACACTGCAATGGCGTGTTACTGGCAAGCGACCAGCTGGATTGTTCAAGCGTTGCCGAATACTGCCGCAGTCCGGCCATCGCATAGCAGGAGAAAAAAGCACACCCCAGAAGCACAACAGTCTTTTGCATAACGGTCCCTAACAGAGCAATTTCAGCCGTTTAAGTCTTAGTCTAAACCATGGTGTCACAAGACGCTGACCGATTTCTTTGGCATAATGCCCGTTCATCATAACAGGACCAGCGTTTTATGACTCAAGCTTTACATCCCTTATCACAACGTTTTCGGGGATACTTTCCTGTAGTTATCGACGTCGAAACGGCAGGCTTTAATGCAAAAACAGATGCATTGCTGGAAATTGCTGCCACCATGCTGACCATGGACGAAAATGGTCAGCTGAAACCGGCGCAAACTCTGCATTTTCACGTTGAACCATTTACCGGCGCCAACCTTGAAGCCAGCTCACTGGCGTTTAACGGTATTGACCCGCACAACCCGTTGCGTGGCGCTGTTTCCGAGCGCGAAGCCCTGACCGAAATTTGCAAAGCGGTGCGCAAAGCACAAAAAGAAGCCGGCTGTCAGCGGGCTGTGGTGGTGGCACACAACGCCGCCTTTGACCAAAGCTTTCTCAATGCGGCCATAGACAGGGTTAAACTGAAACGCTCACCATTCCATGCGTTTGTGTCGTTTGACACTACTACGCTCGCAGCTCTGGCGTTAGGCCAGACAGTACTGGCAAAAGCCTGCAAACAAGCGGGTATCGATTTTGATAACAAAGAAGCCCATAGCGCTTTGTATGACACCGAACGCACGGCCGAACTCTTTTGTTACATCGTCAATCGCTGGCATCAGCTCGGTGGTTGGCCTGCTCCAATGCTGGAGGCGGACGATGAGACTGAGCAGGACAGCTCAGAACTGGTGGAAGCCGACGACTAAACCGGCAGTAAAAAGGCAGCCTTCGCTGCCTTTTTTGTCAGTCGCTGCAGTTATTCTGCCGCAGTTTCGTCTTGCTTGTATTTGGCGGCGGTTTCTTTAACCAGAGGCTGCAGTTCACCACGCTGAAACATCTCCAGCATAATATCGCAACCACCGACCAGCTCACCTTCCACCCACAGCTGTGGGAAAGTTGGCCAGTTGGCAAACTTTGGCAACTCGGCACGGATATCCGGGTGCTGCAGAATGTCCACAAACGCAAAAGGCTCACCACAGGCAATCAGAGCTTGGGAAGCTTGCGCCGAGAAACCACAACTTGGGAACTTTGGTGACCCTTTCATATAAAGAATGATTGGGTTCTCAGCCAACTGCTGCTTAATTTTTTCGATGGTTTCCATCAATCCGCCTCTACAACTTCAGGTTGAAAAATTTTTGCGATTTTACGCACTGCACTGTGCTTTGCCACTTGAGATTTAAAATATTGCCCCAAGGATGTCGGAAGCAGACCACTCTGCAGAGCACAGAACTTGAGTATTTTAGTCAGGTTTTGTAGTCTACGCGATGCAGACCCCATAAACAACGCCTTTGGAGAATCAGAATGGCTTTCGAATTACCAGCATTACCTTACGCTAAAGACGCTTTATTACCGCATATCTCCCCGGAAACTCTGGACTATCACCATGGCAAACACCACAACGCTTACGTGGTGAAACTGAACACACTGATTGAAGGCACTGAGTACGCTGGCAAATCACTGGAAGAGATCATTGTTGCTTCCAAGCAAGGCCCTGTATTTAACAATGCAGCGCAAATCTGGAACCACACCTTTTACTGGCACTGCCTGTCACCAAACGGTGGCGGTGAAGCCACTGGCGCTCTGGCGGCTGCCATTACAGCTAAATGGGGCTCTTTCGCAGCATTCCAGACTGAATTTAACGACCGCGCTGTCAACAACTTCGGTTCAAGCTGGACCTGGTTAGTGAAAAAAGCGGATGGCAGTCTGGATATCGTGAATACCAGCAACGCCGGTACACCAATCACTGAAGCAGGTGTCACACCAGTGCTGACTGTTGATCTGTGGGAACACGCTTACTACATCGATTTCCGCAATGCTCGCCCAACTTACCTGAATGCCTTCTGGGCTCTGGTGAACTGGGAATTTGCTGCTGCGAATTTCGCCAAGTAAGTTTTTTTACTTGAGAAAAAACCCGGCGATTGCCGGGTTTTTGTTTTGCAATAGCACGCTCTGATTTCACCGCTCTGACTGTAAATCTAAGCGTTCAGTTCCTCATAGCCATTACAAAAAATTTTCAATAATTTCTGTGAATTAGTCGAGCGAAGCCGTTCTTTCCTGTCTAACCTTAAAGCAAGATCCCCGTTTTTTTCGTTTCCCTACAGACCAAAACCGGAGGTGCGCTATGGGTATTTTTGAGCACTACAAATCCAGATACGAGGCTGCCCGCGAAGAAGAATACAGCATTCAGGAGTACCTGGACCTGTGCAAAAACGACAAAAGCTGTTACGCCAGTGCCGCAGAGCGATTGTTAATGGCCATTGGTCAGCCGCAACTGACCGACACGGCGCAAGATCCTAAACTAAGCCGTCTGTTTTCCAACCGGGTGATTGCCCGGTACCCGGCTTTTTCAGAGTTTTACGGCATGGAAGATGCCATTGAACAAATCGTCTCGTACTTAAAGCACTCAGCCCAAGGCCTGGAAGAGCGTAAACAAATCCTGTACTTATTAGGCCCGGTTGGTGGTGGTAAATCATCTTTGGCGGAAAAGCTTAAAGCACTGATGCAGCAGATGCCGGTGTATTACCTAAAAGGCTCGCCCGTGTTTGACAGCCCACTATGCCTGTTTGACGTGAATGAGGACGGCAATATCCTCGAGCAGGAATACGGTATTGCCAAACGGTACCTCAGGCCCATTATGTCCCCTTGGGCCAGTAAACGGCTGCATGAATTTAACGGCGACATCAGCCAGTTTAAAGTGGTGAAAAAATATCCGTCGATTCTGGACCAAATCTCCATCGCCAAAACCGAACCCGGCGATGAAAACAACCAGGACATCGCCTCGTTAGTCGGCAAAGTCGATATCCGGCAGCTGGAACACTTTGCCCAGAATGACCCGGATGCCTACAGCTACTCAGGAGCCTTGTGTCGTGCCAATCAGGGGCTGATGGAATTTGTCGAAATGTTTAAGGCCCCCATTAAGGTGCTACACCCGTTGCTGACGGCCACTCAAGAGGGCAATTACAACGGTACCGAAGGTCTGGCCGCCCTGCCCTTTGAAGGCATTATTCTGGCACACAGCAATGAGTCAGAATGGCAGACCTTCCGTAACAACAAAAACAATGAAGCCTTTTTGGACCGGGTCTATATCGTCAAAGTACCTTATTGCCTGCGGGTCTCTGAAGAGGTGCGTATTTATGAAAAACTTCTGGAACACAGTGAGTTAACCACGGCCCCATGCGCGCCAGGCACACTGACCTCGCTGGCACAGTTTGCTGTATTGTCCCGGCTGAAAACCCCGGAAAACTCCAGCATTTACTCGAAAATGCGGGTGTATGACGGCGAAAGCCTGAAAGACACAGATCCGAAAGCCAAGTCGTATCAGGAATACAGGGATTACGCCGGGGTGGATGAAGGCATGGCAGGCTTGTCGACTCGCTTTGCTTTTAAAATTCTGTCCCGCGTTTTTAACTTCGACAGCACCGAGGTCGCCGCCAACCCTGTGCATTTGTTCTATGTGCTGGAACAGCAGATTGAACGGGAGCAATTCCCTTCAGACGTGGCGGAACGCTACCTTGA
Organism: Rheinheimera marina; assembly: GCF_042654345.1. Classification (NCBI taxonomy): domain Bacteria; kingdom Pseudomonadati; phylum Pseudomonadota; class Gammaproteobacteria; order Chromatiales; family Chromatiaceae; genus Rheinheimera; species Rheinheimera marina. Next base: position 754,657 of record NZ_JBHSGB010000010.1, on the reverse strand, counting down.
ACATTTGAAAGGCTACCTGATCCCCAAATACATCGAGTTTATCGGCAAAGAAATTCAAACGGCCTATCTGGAGTCTTACTCTGAATATGGCCAGAACATTTTTGACCGTTATGTAATTTATGCCGATTTTTGGATCCAGGATCAGGAATACCGCGATCCGGAAACAGGCCAACTGTTCGACCGGGCAGCTCTGAATGCGGAGCTGGAAAAAATAGAGAAACCAGCAGGCATCAGCAACCCAAAAGATTTCCGCAACGAAATCGTTAATTTTGTGCTGCGGGCCAAAGCTAAAAATAATGGCAAAAACCCGACCTGGACCAGCTATGAGAAACTGCGCACAGTCATTGAAAAGAAAATGTTTTCCAGTACGGAAGAGCTGCTGCCGGTCATCTCGTTTAATGCCAAAACATCGACGGATGACCAGAAAAAGCACGACGACTTTGTTGACCGGATGATGGAAAAAGGCTACACCAAAAAACAAGTCCGGTTGCTGTCCGAGTGGTACCTACGGGTACGGAAGTCGCAATAACGGAACCGAGCTGGAGGTGGTATGGCTCATTTTATTGACCGACGACTCAACGGCAAAAATAAAAGCGCTGTCAACCGGCAGCGTTTTATCCGCCGTTACAAGCAACAAATCAAGCAAGCGGTGTCAGAGGCCATTAGCAAACGCAGCGTGACTGATATCAGCAGCGGTGAAAAAGTCTCAATTCCGGCCAAAGACATTACCGAGCCTTTTTTTCATCAGGGCCAGGGCGGTCATCGTGAGCGGGTGCATCCGGGCAATGATCAGTTCAGCCAAGGCGACCGGGTGAAACGGCCACAAGGCGGTCAGGGCTCAGGCTCTGGTCAGGGCGATGCCAGTGCAGACGGCGAAGGGGAAGACGACTTTGTGTTTTCGATTTCCAAAGATGAATACCTGGATCTGCTGTTCGAAGACCTGGAACTGCCCAACCTGAAAAAAAACCAGCTCGACAAACTGATGCAATACAAAATGGTGCGGGCCGGTTTTCGTTCCGACGGCGTGCCAACCAATATCGACATTGTTCGTTCCCTGCAAGGCTCCCTGGCGCGACGAGTGGCAATGACAGCCGGTAAAAAAAGGTTGTTACGTGAAATTGAAGACAAGGCCGAATTACTGGAACAGGATGCGGTGCCTGATCAACAAAAACTACTGCAACTGCAAAAAGACGCAGACGAACTGAAAAGGCGCATCGATGCCGTGCCATTTATTGACAGCTTCGACCTGCGTTTTCGCAATTACCAGAAACGGCCTGAACCTACCAGCAAGGCCGTAATGTTTTGCCTGATGGACGTATCCGGCTCGATGGATCAGGCCACCAAAGACATGGCAAAACGTTTTTATATTCTGTTGTATTTGTTTTTAAGCCGCAGCTACAAAAATGTCGATGTGGTGTATATCCGCCACCACACCCAGGCCAAAGAAGTGGATGAGCAGGAATTTTTCTACTCGCAGGAAACTGGCGGCACCATTGTCTCCAGCGCACTGAAGCTGATGAGCGAAATTATTCAGCAGCGTTATGACCCTACAGAATGGAATATTTACGCAGCTCAGGCGTCAGACGGCGATAACTGGGCCGATGACAGCCCACAATGTGCAGAGATCCTGACCAGGGAATTACTGCCGTTGGTGCGCTACTACGCCTACATCGAGATCACGCCGCGCCCGCACCAGAGCCTGTGGCTGGAGTACAAAAAGCTGCAAAGCCGTTTTGAGCACTTTGCTATCCAGCCTATCCGGCAGCAGGCAGATATTTACCCGGTGTTTCGCGAATTGTTTCGCAAGAGTGTCAGTCGGCATTCAGCCTGATCAAAGCAAAAATGCCCGAAGCTCTGGCGACAAATTGATAAGGGAAAGTTATGAGCGCAGCCAAAAAACGCAAAGCATTGTCAGATGGCCCAGACTGGAGTTTCGAGCTGCTCAGCCAATACCAGGCTGAAATTGAGCGTGTCGCCAAGTTTTACCAGTTGGATACCTACCCCAACCAAATCGAAGTCATCACTGCCGAACAAATGATGGACGCTTACTCCAGTGTCGGCATGCCTATTGGCTACAACCACTGGTCCTACGGCAAAAAATTTATCCAGACCGAACAAAACTATAAACGTGGTTTTATGGGGCTGGCCTATGAAATTGTCATCAACTCAAACCCTTGCATCGCCTACCTGATGGAAGAAAACACCATGACCATGCAAGCATTGGTGATGGCGCATGCCTGCTATGGCCACAATTCTTTTTTCAAAAACAATTACCTGTTTAAAACCTGGACTGATGCATCGTCTATTATCGATTACCTGATGTTTGCCAAAAACTACCTCACTAAATGCGAAGAGAAATATGGCATCAGTGAAGTGGAAGACACGCTCGATTCTTGTCATGCCCTGATGAATTACGGGGTGGACAGGTACAAGAGGCCACAGAAAATATCGATGGATGAAGAGCAGAAACGGCAACAGGAACGGGAAAATTACCTGCAGTCTCAGGTCAATGATCTGTGGCGTACTATTCCAAATAAAGCATCCTCTGCGTTACCGTCCGAGCACAGATTCCCGGCCGAGCCGCAGGAGAATATTCTGTATTTCATTGAAAAAAATGCGCCTTTGCTTAAACCCTGGCAACGGGAGGTGGTACGGATAGTACGCAAGATATCCCAGTACTTTTACCCGCAAAAACAAACGCAGGTGATGAACGAAGGCTGGGCCACCTTCTGGCACTACACCATTTTGCAGCATCTGTATCAGGAAGGACTGGTGACCGACAAATTTATGCTGGAAGTACTGCACAATCACACCAATGTGGTGTTCCAGCCCGAATACAACAGTAAATACTACTCAGGTATCAACCCCTATGCGCTGGGCTTTGCCATGTTTACCGATCTGCGGCGTATTTGTGAGCACCCCACTGCCGAAGATAAAGAGTGGTTTCCGGACATCGCCGGCAGCAACTGGCTGGACACCCTGCATTTTGCCATGCAGAACTTTAAGGATGAGAGTTTTATCAGTCAGTATTTATCGCCCAAAGTGATCCGGGATTTCCACCTGTTTGCGATTGAGGATGACGATCAGGACAACATGCTGGAAATTGCGGCCATCCACAATGCTGAGGGCTACCAGAAAATTCGCCAGACTTTGTCTGCCCAATACAATCTAAGCTCCATTGAGCCGAATATTCAGGTGTATTCTGCGGATATCAGCGGCGATCGTTCGTTAACTTTACGGTTTGTGCCGAATCGGCGCGTTCCGCTGGCGGATAATCACAAGGAAGTGCTGAAACATTTGCACCGGCTTTGGGGATTTAACGTCCAGCTGGAACAACAAAATGATGACGGCTCAGTGCAGTTGCTGGCCAGTTGCCCGGTTTAGCGCTCAAATTCCGCCGGCTTTGGTGACCTGATTACGTCCCCCAGCCTTGGACTGATACAAGGCCTTGTCAGCGCGTTCTATCCAGTCGCGGTATTGTTGCAGGTCTGCCTGAAAGTCGCCCAGACCAATGCTGACCGTGACATTGAGTAATTGTTGGTTAAATTCGATCTGCATAGCTTCAACGTTTTTTCGCAGTCGCTCTGCAAAGAACAATGCCTGATCAGCCGACGTGTCTACCAGAAGTACCGCAAATTCTTCGCCACCGTACCGTCCGGCTATATCAGTGGAACGCAGATTTTTCTTCACAGCCAACGCCACCTGCTTGATGACCACGTCACCAGCAGCATGACCATAAGTGTCATTGACCCGCTTAAAGTGGTCGATATCCACCATCAACAGGGTACTTTGGTGTCCACTACGCTTGACCCGTTTGAACTCGTTAATCAGTGCGTCTTCCCAGGCACCACGGTTATGCAAGCCGGTCAGAAAATCTGTTTTCGACAAAGTCTGCAACCGGCCATTCATTGACTCCAATTCCATTCGGCTGACAGCGACATCGGTCACATCATAAATAATGATACATAGGTGAGTGACCACACCCCGGGTATCCGTCAGCGGGAAAATGGTGCAGTTCTGATACATGTATTCGGCTGAGCCGGTAATAGGCCGATAGTTGCGGAATTTGAAGATATAAGGCCGCTGCTCCCAAATGGTAAAAGCGCGGTTTTTCAGTAAAATCACCGGGTCACATTTTCTGCGTAACCAGTCTTCGTCGATTTCAGAGAACAAATCAAACAGATACCGATCGCGCACCTGCCGGGGCGTCAGGCCACTGTGGTTTTCCATAAAACCATTCCAGACCTGGATACGATAGTCGGCACTTAACACGACCAACCCGACATCAACGGTCTGGAACATATCCATCAACCAATGGATTTCAGCAACATCTGCAGTGATTTGCGACATACAGCTTAATCTTCCAACAAAAATTCGACTTTATAATTCAGGGTTTTCAGGCTGTCTTCGGTAAACAACAATAACAAGTCACAACTAATGTCATAATGCTCAATACCATAGCTGATTTCGATAGCCAGTGTTTTACGCCAGCGTCGGGCATTGGTTTTTATCAGTTCAGCAACGGGCATATGCTGCCCGAGCACCACAGGGTGTCCTTGACTGAACGTCATATCAATTTGCTCACTTAACCCCTTGAGTACAGCACCAATCAAAATATTGGCAATGTCCATCAGCAGCTCTAATTCCACCTGGGTGGTTAGTTCGCCGTCAAACTGCATCAGGCGGGCAATTTCTTTAAAGCTGGAATCGTTCAGAATCAACAGTGCTTCGCCAGCCACTCCGCCACCAATAAAGCCCTGACACACAGCCGAGGTACTTTCTTTTTGTTCGACGGATGCCAGCGCCATATGCAGTTCGCTGACTTCAATAAGATTCACATTCGGGATAGGTAATTTGACGAAAACGTTCAACAGACGGGCCAACAAGTCTCCGGCTTGGCCCATAGCGACATTACTCAGCTCTTGAAACACATCCCGCAGTTCTGCAGATAACTGCACATCTGACGAGGCCATTTTTTTCACAGCGGCGGGGACTGCCTGCGCAGGCTGTGCCGGACTTGCGTTGAATGCGGGCAGACTGGCCAAGACTTGTTGTAATTTGGCCTGGTCCACAGGTTTCTTGATAAAGTCCAGCGCACCGAAAGCCATCACCCGCTCCCGAGCTTCCGGCTGAATATCGCCTGAGACCACAATAGTGCGAACTTGCAGATTCTGTTTCTGAATGGATTCCAACACCTGATAACCGTCCAACACAGGCATATTTAAGTCGAGAAACAGTAATTCAATCGGCTGGCGTTTCAGTATTTCCAGCGCTTCTGCACCATGACCAGCAAAGTGCAGCCGCGTTTGCCATTCAGGCGGCAGCACACGAGCCATTTGTTTGCGGGCAAGGTTAGAGTCGTCACAGATTAAAACAGCAGCTACCATGTAAGGCTCTTTGTCTGGCTTGTTAATTTCAGTGTAGTCAGAAACCAATTGCTTGGCGAATAGTCATAATGGCTCTAGTATCTGACAAAAAATGAGCAAAACCTACAAATTTTTATCATTTGTGACAAATTCAACTAAGGAACTAGCACTAATGACTTTTAAATTGATAAAAACAATAACACTCTGTGCCTTATTTAGCGCGGGAACACAGGCCGTAGATTTAAATGCCAGCTTACCAGTTCGGTTATCAGAAGTGAAAGTTGGCACCAAAGCGGTGGAATTGCAAGGAAACCCAGTCCAGCTGCAACAGCAGGCGCCTGATTTTCAGGTAGTGAATGACAGCTTCAAAAAAATCAAACTCAGCGAGTTTAAAGGCAAGACAGTGTTGATCAGTGTAGTGCCCAGCATAGATACCGGCATTTGCTCACTGCAAACCAAACGTTTTAACCAGGAAGTGGCAACGGCCGACCCGAATGTGGTGATGCTGACCATTTCAACGGACTTGCCTTTCGCGCAAAAACGCTTTTGCCAGGCAGAAAAAATTGAGCAGCTACAAGTACTTTCTGACGCAGTATGGCGTGACTTTGGCAGTAATTATGGTCTGATTATCAAAGACATGGGCATTCTGGCCCGGGCCGTTTTAATTGTCGATGAAAAAGGTAATCTGGCTTACCAACAACTGGTGCCTGAACTGGCCAAAGAACCTGACTATGCTCACAGCCTGGCCGCACTCAAACAAATAGCCGGAAAAAAATCTTAAATTTCCTCTCTTGAAATTTCTCTGATCGGACATACAAAGGTTACAGGTGGCCAGATTGGCACCTGTAACCCGCTCGTTCAATTGAAGAGCACCAATGACAAATTGCCTGAAGAGGAATATGTAATGACTAACTTAGATTTCAGCCCTTTCTATCGTTCTTTTATCGGTTTTGATCACCTGGCAAACCTGATGGACGCTGCAGTACGTAACGAAAAGCAGCCTGCCTACCCGCCATACAATATTGAAGTCACTGGCGATGACCACTATCGCATTACCATGGCAATTGCTGGCTTCAGTGAAGACGAACTGTCTATCGAAACCGAACACAACACCTTACTGGTGAAAGGTCAACGTGCAGAGAAAACCGAAGGCCGCCGCTTTTTACATCAAGGCATTGCCGAGCGTAATTTCGAACGCAAATTCCAGTTATCCGACTATATCAAAGTCACTGGAGCATCGATTGCCAATGGTTTATTGCATATCGAGTTAGTGCGCGAAGTGCCTGAAGCGCTGAAACCACGCAAAATCAGTATCAGCAATGGCCATACTGCAGTAACCAGCACTACACCGGTGCTTGCTCAGGTCAGCAACGCCTGATCGGCTAAAAACCTCAGTAGTTCGGAGTTAATCAGCTCCGGCTGTGAAACGGGCCCCATGTGGCCCGTTTCTGTTTGAATCCAGACCGACTGCGGCAATGCAGCATGCAGCAGTTCCGTGATCTTCAGCGCGCTGCGTCGGCTGTATTTACCGCTCATCAACAGCACCGGGCATGAAATAGCCCGCTGATACTGTTGTAGCGTTGCAGGCTCGGCGATCAGCGCTTCAAAATCCGCAGCCACCTTCCAGACCTGAGCTGCCATTTTTTGTTGTACTGGAACCGGTAAGGCCGCGAAGTAACCAGGTGTCTGCCAATAGTCGACAAACAGCCCGGCAGCCTGAAGGGGCTCAGATGCTGGCATTGCCGCACTTAACTGCAGTACTTCCTGTAACAACAGCTGTGCTTCGGCGTCCTGTTGCTGCGCCAGCAGATGAAATGCTACAGGTTCAAATAGCAGCACCGCTTTGATATGCTTCGGATAACAACGGGCCAAATGCAACGCAACAGCACCGCCATAACTGTGACCAACCAGGATCACAGACAAGGCAGGTTGCTGTAACAACCAGGAAACGAAAGGCGCAGCCTCCTGTTCCAACCGAAAAGGCCGTTGCAGCATAACGGGCTCAGTACCATAGCCGAAAAAATCCGGGCTTAGACCCTCGAAGTCCGGCCATTGTCGCTTCAGCACTTGCCATTGCCGTCCACTGGACAGTGAACTGTGTAACAGCAAAACCGCCATTTATCCTACCAGTAACAGTAGGGCTGCGATGATAAGCGCGGCCAAAGTCAGGATCATACCGACCAAGCGAGCGATGCTGGTGCCAGAGCTCTGCAGCAGGCCAAGCATATGCAGCACACGACCAGCCAAGGTCAGGCCACCAATCAGGTGCAGTTGCCACAACCCAAAGTCCCGCGCCTCCAGCAAAGCCAAAAGCACCAGCAAAAACGGCACATACTCAGCAAAATTGCCATGAATACGGATCGCTTTTAACAGTTGAGGTTGATTTTTGTCGCCCAAACCCACTTTATATTTCACGCGCTGACGCACCACAAAAGCAGCCAGCAGCACATACATCAGTGCCAGCGCCGCTGCATAAACCGAGGTAACTGCCAAACTCATACTTACCACCCTTGTAATTGTTGTTGCACTATGGCCGCAAATACATCGATATGCGGGGAACTGTCATTCAGCGCCGCAATATACTGATAGCTTTCGCCGCCGGCGTGCAGATAAATTTCTTTATTCTCGACCGAGAGTTCTTCCAGTGTTTCCAGGCAATCGGCAGCAAATGCCGGGCTCAGTACCTGTAAGTTTTTGATCCCTTTGGCCGGTAAGGTTTGCAGCAACTGGTCTGTGTAAGGTTGCAGCCATTGCTCCTTGCCGACCCGGGATTGAAAACTCACAATCACTTTGTCCTGCGGCCAACCTAAATCTTCTGCCAGCTGAGCGGCAGTTTCAAAACAATGCGCCTCATAAGGGTCGCCCAATTCGACAAAACGTTTCGGAATACCATGAAAAGATAATAACAACGCATCGGCCTGGCCATGCTGTTGCCAGTGCTGCCGTACCGATGCGGCAAGCGCCTGACGGTACAATGGGTGCTGATGGTAGTGTTTATGAAAGCGTATTTCTGGCTGGTTCCGGCAACTACGCAAAAAGTCCCCGACCTGATCGGACACCGCCGCTGTGGTGGTGGCTGAGTACTGAGGGTACAGAGGCAGAATGACAATGCGTTTAACCCCTTGCTCCGTCAGCGCCTTTAAGGTGTTGCCTATGGCAGGTTCACCATAGGTCATGGCATAACGAACAGGCATCGGCAACCTCTGTTGCAAAGCGTTGACCTGACGTTCGGTAATCACCCGCAGCGGCGAGCCTTCCGGCCACCAGATAGACTGATAAGCCTTAGCGACCTTACGGCTGCGAAACGGCAAAATAGCCAGCTGCAGTATGGGTTGCCACAACCAATCCGGGTAATCTACCACCCGCTTGTCTGACAAAAATTGGTTTAAATAGGCTTTAATCGCCGGTACTTCAGGTGCTGCTGGTGTCCCCAGGTTCACCAGCACCACCGCATAATCCGAGCTAGATAGTTCTTGAGCTGTCATTCTTGGTCCCGTAAAAAAGCCCACTCGAGGTGGGCTTTTTTCTTTAGAAAGTTTTAGCCTAATAAGGCAGACAGTGTGGCACTGACCTGCTCCACCGGCAATGTGCCATCCATATGATGGTACTTGGTGTGGCCGGCGTCAGCTTCTTTACGGTAGTAACCCACCAATGGTTCAGTCTGGTCATGATAAATACCCAGACGTTTACGCACCGTTTCTTCTTTGTCGTCTTCACGGATCACCAGCTCATCACCAGTCTGGTCATCTTTACCCGCCACTTTCGGTGGGTTGTAGCTGATGTGGTAGACACGGCCTGACGCCGGGTGGACACGACGACCACTCATACGCTCGACGATCACATCGTCCGGTACATCAAATTCAATGACATGATCCACAGTAACGCCGTTGGCTTTCATCGCATCAGCCTGTGGAATAGTACGAGGAAAACCATCAAGCAGGAAACCTTTGGCGCAATCTGCTTTGGCAATGCGTTCTTTGACCAGACCAATAATTAAATCGTCCGATACCAGTTGACCCGCGTCCATCACTTGTTTGGCCGCTAAACCCAACTCTGTGCCTTCTTTAATGGCGGCACGTAACATATCGCCGGTAGAAATTTGTGGGATCCCATACTTATTCATCAGGAACTGGGCTTGTGTTCCCTTACCTGCACCTGGGGCACCCAACAAAATTATACGCATACAAATAACCCTCAATTAACCTGGGATAGTTCAGTTCGTTACAAGGGCTGAATATTTACATAATGCGCTTCATCAGACAAGAAATTTGTCGGCTCATCCTACCTGCTTCAGCGCAGTCAAGCATTCTTTAGTAGTAAGCTGCGCAATTGCGCATCTGGCGCCATTCCTGGGCTCAGAGGCATAAAAACAGATAAAAAAGCAGAAATACGGAGAGTGGATATTCGACTAAAGTGGCGACCTATATAACCAACTAATTGATCCAAAACAAAGTTGCGACTGAAAGCTGTCTTAAAAGTTTAAAAAACCATCAACAGATCCCAATCGCCACTATCTCTAAAGAAATCAAAACCAGATCAGGCCCTGAATACCAGCTGCTGTAACAGCTGACGTTGCTGCTGTTGCAACCGCCGTTCACCTTCGGCGACCAGAACCACCAGCGCATCATCGAGCATCATACCGCGACCAAAATAATGGCCATCGTCAAACTCGGGTTCAAATTGCATCTTGCTGTCCTTCGGCACCACAAAAACGGTGAGTGGGCCCAGCTCCGTCTGCAGTACCAGATGCAACGACCTCATGCCGCGAAACTGGCAGTAATTGGCATACAGTACATCCCAGCCCTTCGGCTGCATCTGCGCATTGAAATCGGCCAGCTTGATATTCACATCCTGCAACGACAACGCCTGAGTCAGGTGCTTAACATAGGGCTCCTCATGGTAAACGTGCGCCAAAGAGTTATCACCCAAGTCCTGTGGACCGTACCAGAACGACGCCCAATTCAGTCCAAAACCGGCCAGAAAAGCCAGGCTGGCCGCCAACGCCAACCAGGAGCGTGAATAATTTTTTCGTTTAGACTGGATGTCCGCCACCGGCAGCAATTGCAGCTGTTGCTGCAGCTTCACAGGCACAGGTTGCTGCAACGCATTTTTCAGCAAGTCATCCTGCTCCAGCACCGACTGATGGAACTGCCGCAGTTCTGCATCCTGTTGCAAAGCATGCTGCACTTCGACAGTCAAATGGTAGGGGTCAGCCAACAGTTGACGACGTACTTCTAATTCATCCAATTTGCTGCTCCCCCGGCTGTTGCTCCAACCGATCTCTTAACTGCTTGCGCGCCCGGAATAAGCGGGTATTCACTGTGTTCAGGTTTAAATTCAGCAACTGAGAAATCTCATTACCGCTGAAACCACCAATCAGCTGCAAGACTAAAGGTTCACTATATTGTGCTTCAAGACTCTGCATCAGGACCAGCAGCTGTTGCTGCTCGTACTGCTGCTCAGGGCCACCTTGTTCGTCAGGTAACAAGTCCTGCTCGGAGTCCTGATAATCAAACTGTCGCTTCTCAAAACGACGAGCGTTTTCATGCCGTAAGATAGTAAAAAGCCAGGCTTTGGCCGAGCCTTGTGTTTGCAGACTGTCCAGGCTTTTCCATGCCCTTAAAAAGGTGTCCTGGACCACATCGGCGGCTGTATCCGGGCTCCTGCACAACCAGCAGGCGTAACGGTATAAATCTGCCTGATGCAGTTGCACCAGCTGCAGATAGAAATGCTCTTTCGCATTGGAAGACGACGTTGTTTTTACCAACTTGATGTTCTCTCTCTTCATGCTCTGCACGGGCTCAGGTCGCCGCTGATTATAAGTTAGAAATAGCAGGGACACTTAGTAACTCCTTTGCTCTGTCGCAGAGCAATTCAGAAACCCAAATCTATTGCTACTGACCGCCATACGGCCAATGAACTTTCATCTGTGCCTAAATAAAAGCGAATTTCGGTTATGACAGCTGCCAGATGACGAAAAATTGTTCTCATTTGTAATAATCAATAGATGATTTGAACAATGAAAGTTACATTGTTCACCTTGAATTTACATGGGGTAGGTAATGATTAAACAATTAGGATGTATCGCTCTAACGCTTTCATTGTTGGCTTGTCAATAAGTCCCGGCGCCAGCAACAACCATGGCAACAGTTTCCCAGACGCCTGCAAATGACGAGGTAAAAACTGCAACGACAGCGTCTCCGGATAAAGTCGTTTGCGAGCAATCCCGGACAACGGGGTCTTTTATCAAAAGTAAACGTTGCCGTACCGTCGCCCAAATTGAAGAAGAACGCAAGGATGCACAAAGTGCGATGCAAGGTATCCGCAGCACTACGGGCTCCAAAGGAAACTAAGCACGCTTAGGCGTCATTCAGTTGCAGCCAGATAATAAAAATCCCGGCAGGAGCGGATGCAGTCCGCTGCCGGCCGGGATTTTTTTCGTGGATCTCAGTCTGAAATTCAGGCTTTCGCTGACAAGCTCAGCAGCAAGCTGTTTAAACGGCTGACAAAGGTTGCCGGCTGTTTCAGGCTGCCACGTTCTGCCAATAAAGCTTGGTCCAATAACACTTCAGCCCATTGTTTAAACTGAGTTTCGTCCTGTACATCCGCGATGTGTTTCACCAGCTGATGCTCTGGGTTCAGTTCAAAAATTGGTTTCACTTCAGGCACTTTCTGACCGACAGACTCCATCAGTTTGATCATCTGGGTACTCATATCAAACTCGTCGGTGACCACACAGGCCGGGCTGTCGGTCAGGCGATGGCTGACTTTGACATCTTTCACCTGCTCACCCAGAGCCGCTTTAAAACGCTCTGCGACAGAGGCAAACTGCTTTTCGGCTTCTTCCTGAGCTTTTTTGGTTTCTTCATCATCCAGCTTGGATAAATCCAACCCACCTTTGGCCACAGAACGCAGTTTTTTGCCGTCAAACTCGGTCAGATGCTGCATCAGCCACTCGTCGATGCGGTCAGAGAGCAACAGCACCTCAATGCCTTTTTTGCGGAATACTTCCAGATGCGGGCTGTGTTTAGCTGCTTCGTAGCTGTCTGCCACCAGGAAGAAAATCTCGTCCTGGCCTTCTTTCATCCGGCTGACGTAAGACTCTAAGGATACCTTTTGCTCCGCGGTATCTTCGTGCGTCGAGGCAAAACGCAGCAATTTAGCCACAGTTTCTTTATTGGCAAAGTCTTCACCCGGACCTTCTTTCAGTACCTGACCAAACTCAGCCCAGAAAGTCTGATAATCGGTTTGGTCTTCTGCCTTCGCCATTTTCTCCAGCATCTTCAGCACACGGCTGGTGCAGCCTTTACGCAAACTCTGAGTGACTTTGGTGTCCTGCAGAATTTCACGCGACACGTTCAGCGGTAAGTCACTGGAATCCAGCACGCCTTTAATAAAACGCAGGTAGCTTGGCATAAACTGCTCAGCATCATCCATGATAAACACACGTTGAACGTACAGCTTCAGGCCGTGACGGGCTTCGCGGTTCCACAGATCAAAAGGCGCTTTTTTCGGCACATACAGCAGACTGGTGTAGTTGGTGCCACCTTCCACTTTGTTATGGCTCCAGCTCAGTGGTTCAGTCCAGTCGTGCGAAATGTGTTTGTAGAATTCGTTGTATTCGTCGTCGTTGATTTCAGACTTGTCACGCATCCAAAGCGCCGTGGCTTTGTTGACGGCTTTCCAGTGACCTTCTGTGGCCGCAATTTTTTCGCCGTCTTCGCCATCGCGCTCCGGGGTGCCTTCCTGCCACATTTCGACCGGAATGCTGATATGGTCAGAGTATTTAGTGACAATGGATTCAACTTTCCACTGGCTTAAAAACTCAGTTTCATCTTCACGCAGGTGCAGAATAATGTCGGTGCCGCGGCTGTCTTTGCTGATAGGGCTCAGGCTGTACTCACCCTCACCTGAACTTTCCCATTCAATGGCGGCATCGGCTGGGGTGCCTGCTTTGCGGGTGCGGACCGTAACTTTATCGGCGACGATAAAGGCCGAATAGAACCCGACACCAAACTGACCGATCAGCTTGGAGTCTTTGCTCTGATCGCCGGATAACTGGCTGAAAAACTCTTTGGTGCCCGATTTGGCAATAGTACCCAGGTTGGTGATGACTTCTTCTTGGGTCATACCAATACCGTTGTCACTGATGGTCAGGGTTTTGGCTTGTTCATCCAGGCTGATACGAACACGCAGCTCGCCATCATTGCCATACAGGCTGCTGTCCGACAGGGCCAGAAAGCGCAACTTGTCCGCCGCATCGGATGCGTTCGAAACCAGTTCACGCAGGAAAATTTCTTTATTGGAATACAGTGAATGGATCATCAACTGCAGCAGTTGTTTGACCTCAGCCTGAAAGCCATGTGTTTGTTTTTGTACTGTCTCAGTCATTGGCAGCTCCTTACACAAAAGTAGAGTTTTTGAGGACAAGCCTCATTTCAATCAGTTGTGTCAGGATTTGGGGATAATCCCCATATTTTCAAGAGGGGTATTAAATTGATGAGCAGTAAAACGAGCTGATTGCTGCAATAACAGCCAATGCTAATAAAAAGCTAGAGCAATAACTTACGGCCGCTCAGCGCATGTGACAAGGTAGTGCCGTCGACGTACTCCAATTCTCCACCCACAGGAACACCGTGGGCAATGCGGGACACCTGCACCTGGTATTTTTTACACTGCTCTGCAATGTAATAAGCCGTTGCATCGCCTTCGACAGTCGGGTTGGTGGCTAAAATCACCTCGCTGACCCCACCGGCAGAAAGTTGCTGCTGCAGTTTGTCCAGGCCGAGTTGAGCCGGGCCTATGCCATCCAGCGGTGATAACTGGCCCTGCAGCACAAAATAACGGCCTTTATACTGGCCGGTCTGCTCTATCGCCAGCTGATCAGCGCTTGAGGCCACCACACAGAGGCTGGGGCTGTCTGAACGCCTGGAATCAGCGCAGATATGGCAAAGTTCAGTCTCACAAAAAGTCCGGCATCTGGCGCATTGCCCCACATGCTCCATGGCCTCAGCCAAGGCTCTGGACAGCTGCATCGCACCGGCTCTGTTGCGTTCCAACAACTGCAGCGCAATACGCTGGGCAGATTTAGGCCCGACGCCAGGTAAAATACGCAGCGAATCGACCAGTTGTTGGATCAGTGGACTGAACTTGCTCATCAGGATCAGAATGGCATTTTAAAACCAGGAGGTAATTGCATACCGCCTGTGACTGAGGCCATTTTTGCTTTGCTGCTTTCATCGACACGACGCACAGCGTCATTGATAGCAGCAGCAATTAAGTCTTCCAGCATGTCTTTGTCATCCTGCATCAGGCTTTCATCAATGCTGACGCGGCGCACGTTATGGTTACCGGCCATAGTGATTTTGACCAGACCAGCCCCGGATTCACCCGTCACTTCCAGATTGGCCAGTTCCTGTTGTGCCTTTTGCATCTTTTCCTGCATGGCTTGCGCCTGCTTCATGATGTTGCCTAAACCACCGCCACCTTTAAACATAAGTCTGCTCTCTTTATCCAATCAAAGGCCGACACCTTAATAAGTCGGCCAACAAAACTCAAGGGGCAAACGCCCGCTTCAGTTCACCACAATAGTATCGGGCAAAAGCTCTGCCTGGAACAGCTGCTGCAACGCCAGAACATTGGGGTCCGTTTGCAGCAGCTCTTTTACATAAACCCGGCGTTCCTGTTCAATGCGTTGCTGGATAGCCACCGGGCAGGTATCAACCCAATCCTGATACTGAATTTGCAATTGTAGGGCTTTATTAAAGGCCTGGCTCAGCTGTTCTGCCAGCTCCTGCCGGAATCTTGGTTTGTCCAGATGCGACTGACTCTGACAGACCGTCAACAACGCCGTGTCCTGTTGCCACTCAATGCTGCTATGTAACAAATACAGACGCATCAGGCCACCTAAGGCCAGACCATCCACCAGCGCCGCCCAGCGGTCCACTTGTGCGGCCAGGCGTACAGAAAAATTCTCCGCCGTGATCACGCCGTCAAACTGATAGGCCGGAGCTGCAGGTTCGGCTTGCTCCTGCTGTTGCTGCCAGGCCCAATCAGCAGCCATATCCAGCTCTGCCGCACTAAACTCCAGCGGGTCTGTTTCATCAGCATCGTCGTGCGCTGCTTGAAAATCGCTGTCACCAACAGGGGTTTGAGCGGCTTGCGAAACCGCAGTAGCTGCCGGCGCCTGCACATCGCCAAGATCCCAGGGCGGTCCTTCGTCGGCCGCCTGAACTTCTGATTGCGGCGCAGCTTGTACTTTGTCCACCGCAACAACTGCTGCTGGCACAGGAACAGCGGCGACAGCAGTCTCAGTCACCACAGTATTGGTCACAGCAGGGACTGGCGTGACAACAGCGGCAGGCTCTGCATCTGCGGGCTCCTGGCGCTGAGACACTGGGGCCGCAACAGCGGCTTCAGACTTTTTTGCCGGTGGTGTCTCTGCAGGGCTGGCAGCACCAGCTTGCGGGCCAAAACCGCGACGCGCCAAAATAGAGGCTGTCGCAGAGACAGCTGCCGGCTGTTCGGCGACAGCTGGGGCTGGGTTGCCAGGATTCTGTGCTTGCATCGGTTCGGCTTCAGGCGATGGCTCCACCACCGGCTCAGCCAGTGCTGCAGGTTCAGTTTTAGCCGCAGCAGCTGTCTGAGCAGTCGCCGTCGGCAGATTAAAGCGGGCTCTGAGCTGGTCGGCTTGAGAAACCACCGTTTTGGCTTCAGCCTGGCTTCCTTCTGCAGGCACAAAAGCCAAGGCTCTGAGCAGCGCCATCTCCAGGCCAATACGAGGTTCAGGCGCATAGGCCAGTTCCTTTTTGCCGGAGATGAGTAACTGATAATAGAGTTGCAGTACTTCCGGGCTGACTTGCTCGGCCAATTGGCGGATAAATTCAGAGTTTTGTGCTGAAAGCTCGGCCGCCTGCCAGTTAAACTGGCTCAAAGCAGCAAGATGCAATACCGCCAGCATATCGTCCAACACGGCACTGAACTGGCTATGTTGTTGCACTAACTGGTCCAGCGTGTGCTGCAACAACACAGCATCCCGTTCCAGCAGAGCTTTGAGCAATAATTCGGCCCAGCTTTGTTCTAAATACCCCAGCATGTCGCGCACCACAGGCAAACGTACCTGCGCATTGCCTTGGGCTATGGCCTGATCGGTCAAGCTCAGCGAGTCACGCAAACTACCTTTGGCCGCTCTGGATAACAGTGCCAGCGCTTCGTCGTCATAAGGCAGCGCTTCTTGGGTCAGCACATAGGCCAGGTGTTGTTTGATCTGTTCGGGGCTTAATGCTTTGAGACTAAATTGCAGACAACGGGATAACACTGTGACCGGTAATTTTTGTGGGTCCGTGGTTGCCAGTAAAAACTTTACATGCGGTGGAGGTTCTTCCAGAGTTTTCAGCAATGCATTAAAGCTGTGCCGGGACAGCATATGCACTTCGTCAATCAGGTAAACCTTGTAGCGACCACGGCTGGGTGCGTACTGCACATTGTCCAGCAAATCCCGGGTGTCTTCGACCTTAGTACGGGACGCGGCATCAATTTCCAGCAAGTCCACATAAAAGCCCTGCTCGATTTCCTTACAGGTGGAACACTGGCCACAAGGCGTGGCAGTGATACCAGTTTCGCAGTTCAGGCTTTTGGCAAAAATGCGTGCTATGGTGGTTTTACCGACACCCCGGGTGCCGGTAAACAAATAGGCATGATGCAGTCGGTTATTGGCAAGTGCATTGCCAAGTGCGGCTTTGACATGGTCCTGCCCCACTAACTCAGCGAATTGCTGCGGCCGCCATTTTCTCGCCAGTACCTGATAACTCATGCCACCTGCCTTGTTTAATCGCCAGCAAACTCCACCAGCGTGTATACCGGAATATCTAAAGCTTCTAACTTGGCCTGTCCGCCTAAATCAGGCAAATTGACGACAAATGCCGCCGCCTGTACGGTGCCGCCTAAGCGTTGTACCAGACTTGAAGTTGCAGCAATAGTACCACCAGTTGCCAATAAGTCATCTACTAACAAGACTTTATCGCCGCTCTGGATAGCATCGATATGAATTTCCAGTTTGTCTTCACCGTACTCCAGTGAATAGGCTTGGCCAATGCGCTCGCGCGGCAATTTATTCGGTTTACGTACCGGCACAAAAGGCAGGCCCATCGCATAGGCCAGTGGAGCACCGAAAATAAAACCACGGGATTCAGTACCAACAATTTTGGTAATCCCCTGCCCTTGGTATTGGGCTTTAAAAGCGTCAATGACTTTGGCAAAGGCCGGCGCGTCCAGCATCAGACTGGTCACATCACGGAACATAATGCCTGGTTTCGGATAATCAGGGACGGCTTTAATTACTTGTGCCAGCAAATCTGACAAAGGTTGTGAAGACATGCATCACTCCTTAAGGCGTGTTGACGTAAATCATGCAGATAAAAAAACCGCCATCGGGCGGTTCTCTCTCACCAGACTCGGTTTAGCTGGCAATATTTAACCAGGTTAAAATGGGTGCCAGGCACAGCAATGCGACAAACACTGCAACCAGACCCAGTAACTGGCCAACACCAAAAGACTCTTTAAAATTTTCGTCTGCCATTTTGTTTTGACTCATTGAAGACCAAAGGCCGCCATGGTAATGAATTTCAGGCCGGATGAAAAGTCTGAACCACGGCTTTTGCCGCAAAATCCAGCAATAATTGCCGTGCTCCGGCTTCAATCTGATGTATTTCCAGCGCAGGTAAATACTGGGCCAATTGCGTAACCAGCTCCGCCAGCTGCACTCCCGGTTGAGACTCTAATAACTGCAGCAACAAAGCACTCAACGAATTGAGTTCGACAAACTGCACCTGGTCCTCTACATCGCGGTACAACAGTAAAAAGGTGGCAGTGATTTCTGTCGGCTGAAACTCCGCGCAAATTCTATGGACCGGGTAATGATAGGCCTGTACTTCCGCCAGCTCAGACAGAGCCAGCGCACCATCAATCCCGGTACAGAGCTGTGGTTGCGTCGTCGTTTTCCGTGTCGACAGTTCCAGTTCCAGCCATTCGTAATGAGCCAACTCCAGCAGAAACACCGGTTCAGGCTCGGCTTGGCTTTGCTGTAAAAACTGCAGAAACTGCCCGGCGATATGCAGGAAATAAGGGCTGCTGCAGCGAAAATCCGCCAAAAACTGCCGCTTTAACTGGTACCAGCGCTCAGCAGGAATTAAAGATTTCAGCACAGGGTAACCGCTGTCGATAAAACCACTGACATTGTTAAACAGCAGGTCCTGGTACACCGCCAGTCGTTCATCCGGCACGGCGGGTTTAGCGGCTGAGCTGTCGCGTAAGTAAGCAACAAATTGCTTTTGGTCCTGTTTAAACTGCATGGGCCAGCCTCTGTTGCGCTGCGGCTATCTGCCGGATTTTCTGCAGCTCCAATTGCAGCTCATCCAGTGACGGGATATTAAAATCACGTTCCAGCAAAGTAGGAAACACCCCATGAATGCGATAGGCCTCTGCCAATAATTCCCACACAGGATCGGCCACCGCCGCGCCGTGGGTGTCGATCAGTAAATGCTCGTGTTGCTGGTAATGACCGGCAACATGACCATAACGAATACGTTGACTGGGCAATCCCTGCAGGAACTGCAAGGCATCGTAGCCATGATTGACTGAGTTGACGTAGATATTGTTCACATCCAGTAGCAAATCACAATCGGCCAGCTCCAACACCGCATTGGTAAATTCGAGCTCGCTCAGTTGCTGGCCTGGCGCGGCATAATAAGACACGTTTTCTATGGCGATACGCTGCTCCAGCACTTCCTGCACCTGACGGATCCGGCCGGCCACATAGGTTGCCGCCTCTTCGGTAAAGGGAATGGGCAACAAGTCATACAGATGACCATCCAGCGAACAATAACTCAGGTGTTCGCTGTACAAACGAATTTGGTGTTCGGTAAAAAATTGTTTGAGCTGGCGCAGGAAATTCAGGTCCAGCGGGTCCGGACTACCGAGCGATAACGAGAGGCCATGACAAATCATGGGGAATTGTTCGGTCAGCGCCCGAAATTTTTTCTGATAAGCCCCACCATAGGGCAACCAGTTTTCCGGGGCAACCTCGAAGAAATCGATATCGGCCGGCCGTTGCTGCAATACTTGTTCTGCAAAATCTCGCCTTAACCCCAGCCCTACCGCTTGTGCTGACAACACCAGATAGTCTCCCCTGTAAAACCGGCTGACCTGAACTCAGGTCAGCCGCCGTGACTTAAGCTGCACCACCGCATTTGCCTTCGCCGCACTTCCCTTCTTTATCTTTTTTGGCTTTGTCTTTGGCGTCTTTTTTATCTTCGCCACACTTGCCTTCACCGCATTTGCCTTCTTTGTCTTTTTTGGCTTTGTCTTCGCCGCATTTGGCTTCTTTCGACTTGTCAGCACCACAAGAGGCTTCGGCAGACGCCAGCTGGTAACCAGCCTGCAGCTGCTCAGCAGCAAAAGGATTCGCCTGAGCGGCCAGGCTGACCGCAGACAACGAACTTAACACTAATGCGCTGATCGCGACTTTTGACGAGGTAGATTTCATAGCTTTGTTCCTTGGGTTGCATTGAGTTGCATCTGATAGACAGAGCTACCTTAGAAAATATTTCAGGCCTGCACAATTTATTTGATTTACATCAGGGCTGGAAAACCGTGACGGCAGTACCCTTACAGAAAACCTGGAGGACACATGATTCATCGTTTCCATGCCGATTGCCAAGCGCGACTTCAGCTTGAACTCAACCGTTTGCAACACAGCATAGTGCAGCTATTGCAGCAGGAGAACCATGCCGCCGAAGCCGCCCTGGCTCTGCGGCTACAACAACATCCGGTTTCCAGCTGGCCAGATTTGCTCACAGCGAACAAACCCTGGTGCATTCGCCAGCAATTAGAACGGCTGGAAGCGGTGATCGCCGCACTAAGTCAGATTGAACTGAAACTCTACGGCGTCTGCTCAGATTGCGAAGCACAAATCGAACAAGAGCGGCTGGAACTGGATGCCGCCAGTCAACGCTGCACTCAGTGCGAGGAACGGCATAAAAAACGGGACGAGATCAGCCTCTTAAAGCGGTCCTGAATCTTCTCCATGTTAACAGATTGGGCTAAAGTACGAAAAATACCCAATCCGTTAACTTTTAATGAATAATCTTTTATCAACTTTACCTTTATTAGCAAACGCTAATCAACTTAAGCAGGCCGCTCATCAACTGCATAGTGACCTGTGCAATAACCCCACTGAACATGAAGGCTGGCTGAAACTGGCAGAGCTCGCCAATAAAGCAGGCTTAACGCAGTTGCAACATCATGCCCAAAAACAATATGAACTGGTGGCCTACTTTAATCACCGGCTGCATCTGGCGAATCAGGCCCTGCTCACACAGAAGTTTGACCAATGTCAGCAAGTGCTGGATGCATTACTGGCCGACGTGCCAGGAGAATTCAGGGCACTGGCATTGTACGCAGAACTTGCTATTGCCCGAGGCGATAACGAGACGGCTACCGAAATATTCGAGACGCTTCATCGCCACAACTTTAACAATCTAAAAACAAAGCACAGAGCCATTCAGCATATGGCCAATGCGAAACAATTTAATAAAGCCTTGCAAATTGGCCGCACACTCCAGCAACAGCAAATCCTGGAAACTCCAGAAACAGCCCTGGCGATGGCACACTCTTATCTGAAACTGGCGCAATTGGAGAAGGCGGAACATATTTTTTTACAACTATTGGATCAAGGTCAGCCAAAGCTTCTGGTTATGCACTGGTTAGGACATATCAAAGCGTTCACTGGCAATACGAAAGCTGCTGCACGATGGTACCAGCAGGCACTCACTGTCTATCCAGAAAAAACGGAAAGTTACTGGCATCTGGCAAATCTGAAAACATACAGGTTCAGCGAACCTGAAGCAAAGCAGATGCTTGAATTGCTGCAAAGCCCTCTAGAAGAGCAAGAGAGGATGTACTTGTGCTTCGCAGTAGCCAAAATGAAAGAGCAACAACAACACCTCACTGAGTCATGCAGCTATTATGCGCAGGCAAACCAATTGCGCTACAAAGCAGGCAGGAACGTCAAAGTTCATGACTCTCTAGCGTTAAGACACTACTTCAGTACCCAGCCATTACCCAAGCAAACGACCGCTCCTAGTGGTTTGATTTTTATCCTGGGAATGCCCAGAACCGGGTCAACGTTGCTCGAACAAATGCTTAGTTCCCATCCGGAAATTGATGCTTCCTACGAGCTATCAGAAATCAGCGCCATAGCCCGCAACCTTGAATCAAGAAAACAGGACAACAGCCCTTACGGATTAGCTCATTTAGACAGTAAGCAGCGAAACGCTCTTGCCAAACGCTATCTGGACTATGTCGCGCCATTACGACAACAAGGCCGCTATCTAATCGACAAGCTGCCAGCCAATTGCAACCATATAGGTCTTATCAAAACGTTGTTTCCAGACGCCAAGATCATAGAAACCACTCGAGATCCTATAGCTGCAGGCTGGAGCCTGTATCGCCATCTATTTTCCGAAGGACACCTTTATGCCAATGATCTGCAGGAAATCGGTCAATATTACCTAGACTATGAACAAATGATGCAGTTTTGGCGCAGCCAGTTGGGCTCATCGCTGTTTACTGTTAAATATGAAGAGTTGGTAGAGAAGCCAGAGTCAACCCTAGGCCAGTTGCTCGAGTATATGGGGCTTGAGTTTGACCCGGATTGCCTGCAATTTTATCAATCCCAGCGGGCAGTTCTTACCCCAAGTACCATGCAAGTCAGACAACCATTGTATAGATCGGCAATCTCAGGTTGGCAGCAAGTCAGTGATTTTTTGGAGCCGCTTATCAATACAGTGCGTTCCAGTAGACCAACTACGCTGAACTAAGTTGAGCATGTTTACTGCTGAAGTTAACCAAATTCACTGGGCAGTTTCAGCAGTGCTCACCAGGAATCTAAAGCGTCTGAGTGGCTAAGACTCAAGCATCAGCTTTTTTAATCAACCTGATTCAAAGCAGGATCTGGTGTTCTGCAATGCAGATCCTTTTGCACCTTTGTGATGTTCCACCAGCCTGCTCTTTCCCCATAAAAAAGCATAGGTTTGATGGAAAAGGAGGGTTTTCTGCCGCAGTGTATTGGGCTAGAGTAGGGGGAAAATTCGATCTTTAAAATACGTTATGCACACGATTCTTTCTGAGTTAACTCCTTTGCTGACGAAAGGTAAATACGCCGACGCAGCACATCTCCTGCAGCGTCATTTGTCGCAACATCCAGCGGATCATGAACTTTGGTTAAAACTGGCCACCATTGCGAAACAGGCGAATTTAGCCGAATTGCATCATCAAGCTCAGACACAGTACCAGTTAGTCTCTTATTACAACCATCGCCTTTATTTGGCCGACCAGGCTTTGAGACAGCGCCAGTTAAAAGAGTGCGGAGCACTGCTTAACGAGTTGCTACGTGATGTTCCTGGAGAGTTCAGGGCTTTAGCGCTGTATGCAGAATTAGCAATCGCCTGTGGCGACTATGACGCTGCAACTGAAATTTTCGAAACTCTCAATCTGCATAACTATGCGCACCCACAACTACACCACCGAGCGGTGCAACATTTAGCTGCAGCCAAACAATTTAACAAGGCGCTTCTCGTCAGTCAGCAGATACCCCTGCAACAATTGATTGCCACGCCAGAAACCGCGTTAGCTGTAGCGCAGTCCTATGTAAAAACAGCAAAATTAGAACAAGCTGAGCAACTCTATATTCTGCTTAGCCAGAATCAAAGGTTAAAAGCTTTTGTTACTCAAAGACTTGGACATTTAAAAGCTTTCATTGGCGATTCAGATAGAGCGGCCGCGTATTACACAGACGCACTTGAGACTGAACCTGAAAATACAGAGAGCTATTGGTATCTGGCCAACCTAAAAACCTACAGCTTTAATGAGCAGCAAATTGCGAGAATGGAGCAGTTGCAGCAAACAGACTTACCTCTGCAACACCAAATTTTTCTGTTGTTCGCGTTAGCCAAGGTAAAAGAGCAACAGCATAACTGGACGGAAGCTTGTCGTTATTACCAACAAGCGAACGGGCTACTGCACAAACCCGGTCAGCACCATACATTAAATGACTCTTTAAGTCTGAGAGACTATTTTAGTCGACACCCGGTTGCACAAAAAGCTGCAGGCTCCAGCGGTTTGATTTTTATACTTGGCTTGCCAAGAACAGGATCGACTTTACTCGAACAAATGCTCGCATCTCACCCACAAATAGACGCCAGCCATGAAATTCCTGAAATAACGAGTATTGCCAGAATGCTGGAGTCCAGAAAAACAGATAGCAGCCCCTATGGTTTGGCAACGTTAAGCGAACAACAGAAATGCAGTCTTGCCCAACGTTATCTGGATTATGTAGCACCACTTCGACAACAAGGACGCTATCTGATTGATAAGCTGCCCGCAAATTGTAATCATATAGGTTTGATTAAAACGCTGTTTCCTGATGCCAAGATCATTGAAATGACCAGGGACCCTATAGCGACAGGCTGGAGTTTGTTTCGTCATTTATTTGCTGAAGGACACCTTTACGCCAATAACCTGCAGGACATTGGCCAGTATTACCTTAACTATGAGCAGATGATGCAGTTTTGGCGCCAGCAGCTGGGGACTCAGCTCTATTCAATCAGCTATGAAGAATTGTTGCAGGCTCCCGAAACACACTTGCAGCGGCTGATGCAGTACCTGGAGCTAGAGTTCCATCCTGGCTGTATGCAATTTCATCAAACAGCACGAGCCATTCAGACTCCCAGCACGATGCAGGTACGACAACCTTTGTATACCTCTGCACTTACTGATTGGCTCCAAGTCAGCGATTTCCTGGAGCCGCTGATTACCAAAGTGCAATCAGGACGAGCAAATATATTGAGTTAAAAACAGTAATCCACCGCCACGGCTCCAAGGCGAAGGTTTTTAATTGGAAAGTAATCAATGCAGACAGACCCTTATCAGGCCGCATTAGTCGCGTTGCAACGAAATAATGCAGGCCAGGCACTCCGCTACTTAACTGATGTGCAATGTCGGCGACCTGAACATTGGTTGTTAAAAGCACAAATTTACTTCCAGTTGAGTGAATCCGCTAAAGCGATCACTCTGTTGCAGCAAGGCTTGCAGCATTATCCTGATTCAACGCAGATCCGCAGCACCTTGGCACAGCTATTGAGCAAACAGCATGCATATCAGCAAATTGTTGATTTGTTTGACTTGAAAAACAGATTACCTGACCAAGCGGCCGCTACAGTACTGCTAGACGCACTCCTCCAGTTAAAGCTGTATCAGCAAGCCACTCAGCTTAGTCAATTGCTGAGTAGTAGTCAGGATAAAACTTTTACATGGTTGAGAACGAAACTTTTATTCGCTACGCACCAACTGCCTGAAGCTATAGTTCTGTTGCAACAGGCATTAGGCACCTATCCAACTGACTTACATTTTGGCTATAGCTTGGGTCATGCGCTAAAAGAAACTGGACAGCTTCACCAAGCCTTGCAGCAATATCTGTCGTTATACAACCACCACTCTCATCACGTGGAAATCAGCTACAGCATTGCCTGCACTTATTACGAACTTAACCAGTATGCTCTTTGCGAGAAGTGGTTAAAACAGACCTTAGAACTCGCGCCCAACTACGTCCCTGCACATGAAAGCCTCGATAAACTCTATTGGAGTCAAGGTAACACTGAACAGATGCATTCATCCTATCAACTGGTAATGCAAAGAATACAACCACACCCGGATCTGCAAGCTTCATACATCAACCAGTTGCTGCGCAGTGGTCAAAGCGAACAAGCCGTGGACGCCGCCGAACTGGCGTTAAAGACAGCACCGACAGAGGCTCGCTTCTACCATCTCAAAGCGGTGTCTTTATCTCAGCTGAAACAGGATGACCTCGCCTTCCCCTGGTATATAAAAGCGGCTGAAATGACGCCAGATTCAGCCCGTTACCAAATTGATTTGGCCAACCATTATTTGCAGCATGCAGACTATAAACGCGCTGAGCAGCAATTACAAAAAGCCTTGCCGCATCATCCTGATAATCAGGAGTTATGGGCCTATCTCGGTCTGGTCTGGCGCCTGGCTGGCGATGAGCGTCATGAGTGGCTGAATAATTACGACAAGTTAGTTCGAGTAATGGAATTACCAGTGCCCCCGGCCTTTAGCCGCCAACAAGATTTCTTATTTGAACTGACTCAGTATGTACGCAGCTTACATCGACGGCAAAAGCGTCAACCGCTGGATCAAAGTGTTCGAGCAGGAACTCAAAGTGAAGGGCACTTTCTGTTAAACCCCAACCCTCTGGTTCAGGCATTCCGGCAAGGAGTTGAGCACTGCATTCAACAGTATCTGTTAAGTTTACCTGCAGATATCACCCATCCAACTTGCCGCAGAAATACCGGCCATTACCAGTTGAACGGCAGTTGGTCTGTACAACTGGGTCAAGGAGGTTTTCACAGCAATCATGTCCACCCAGCAGGCTGGTTGTCGGCTCCCAGCTATATCGAAGTTCCATCCAGCATGCATGCAGCAGATCCGAACAAGTCAGGCTGGTTAAAATTGGGAGAGACCTGTCTTGATTTAGGAGACAGGGAAGAAATCGCCAGAGAGATTTGCCCGCAAGCGGGCCAAATCATTCTATTCCCAAGCTATTTCTGGCATGGCACCTACCCTGTGTTAAGTGCTGAGCCTCGCAGCACTATTCCCTGTGATCTGTGGCCAGTGAATTAAGTAACAGGCAGTAGTCCGGATAGAGACCACTCTGCAGAATTTCCGCCTGGTAATTTCGGTAGCGGCCTGACGAATGCTGATAAAGTGGCCGCCGTACCTGGGAGACACTCGCCGTTTTTACCGCATGTTTAAGCTGATAAAAACGTTCAGCTTCGCCGTTATAGTGAAGCCCTAAAAATGCAAACAAGGCTTGAAGCACAGAAGTAGGTTGTGAAACCAATTCATCATAATCCAGCTCAAAAATCTGTCCCGGATAACGTTGCTGCCAGTGGTGCATCAACTGACGCTGTTGCTGCTCATAATGCAGAATGGCGTCCAGATTAGCCGCATAATTCATGCCTGGCCCCAGCCGATGAAAATATACGGATAGTGCATTGTCAGCCAACTGACGGCGTGTCCAGATCACCTTCGCTGCCGGGAAATTATAAAAAACAGCGTCCAGGTACAGAAAGTTTTCTGGTCGTTTATCGGTAAAGTAGCGACGTCCCTGCAAAAGCCGTTCGATTTGTTCCAGATAACCTGCCGTAAAGTCTGACTCTGAGGCTTTTGCCACTAAGGCTTCGGGTTGTTGGATCAGTGGAAATAACTGCCGGTGCAAAAACTCCAATTCTCCACCACAGGCTACTTGTTCACTGGCCGCAATGATCTGCTCGGCCAAGGTAGAGCCGGAACGAAACATCCCACAAATCAATATCGGGATCAGAGCAGAGGCCTGGCTCTTCGGCCACACTGCAGAATCCCTCCTCAGGCAATCTGCAATCAGTTGCTTTGTGCGCTCTGGCTGATACTGCGGTAAAAACTGACTGTCCCCCTGATTGGCCTTTTGGTAACAATGCCAAGCCTCGTTATACAACCCCAAACGGTCATAACTAAGCCCAAATGCATAGTAAAGGTCAATTTGTGATGTATTTAACGGTGCCGATAGCAGAGCCTCTAGTTGAACCCGATGCTGCTGTAGCTGCTGTTTGTCTAGTTTGGCCAGCTCCAACCAGCGCGCCCAACTGGTCGCATCGTCAGGATGGCTCTGACAGGCCGCATAAAAGTAGCTGGTCGCCTCTGTCAGCTCGCCAAGTTGCTCACTCAAATGCCCTAAATTGAATAATGCGCCGTGATGGCCAGGCTGCAGAACCAGCAGTTGCTGCAGTAACTCCATCGCTTTGCGCTCCTGCCGCAACAGCTCGGAATACACCAATGCCTGTTGAAATAGAAACTCCCCGTTATCCCCAGTCAGCTCAAACCAACGAGCCAGTGCTGTCAGCGCGACCTCTGCGTTCCGGCTTCGTCTGGCTGACAATACCAGATTGAACCAGCCTTTTTGCTCAGTCGGCCATTTGGACACAAATTGTTGCCACAGCTGCAGCAGTTTCTGCTCCTGAAACTCCAACTGATAAAATTGAGCCAGAGAAACGTAGTAATCTTGATTATCCGGATGATCGGCAAGCAATTGTTCTGTGAACTCAATGGCTTGCTGAAGCTTGTTTTGACTGACATAGAGCCTGACCAATAACCGTAAAGCCCCATGACGATCGGTTTGAGAACTCAGAGCCTTCAACAACAACACTTCTGCTGACGCTAAATCATTGGCTTTTAATGCTGCCAAAGCCTGTTCCAGCATGCTCTCATCCCTCGTTACTGCATAAATCACTGAAAAATTGACGATACAAATAAATAAAAAAGCGGGCCTATGCCCGCTTTTTCAGCTCAAGTCAAATTAGAACTTGAAGGTCACAGAAGCGTGTAAGTAACGACCTAAGGTGTCATAGAAACCTGCGATCGCGTTACCGTTTGTGGCCAGAGAACCACCAACCATTGGAGGCTCACGGTCCAGTACGTTGTTCACACCCACTAACAGAGTGGTGTAATCGTTCACTGCGAATGAACCTTTCAGGTCGATGAAGCTTTGTGAGTCAATACCGTCCTGAACCAGGGTGTCAGTACCGCTATAGTCGCTAACTTCACCGTAGAAACGCCATTTCACTGTAGCACGCCAGAAGCTGCCAGTGTCATAGTTGAATGCCATGACATGACGCCATTCAGGCTGAGCGAAACAACCGTTATCCAGTGTGCTCACACAGTCATATGCTGGTGCAACGCCTGGCACGTTATCAAACTCTTTGGTCAGCATATAAGTACCAATCAGGCTGGTGCTAAAGTTGCCGCCAAACAGTTCAGTGGCGTAGTTCGCACTTAAGTCAACACCTTCCCAGTGCAGTTTACCCAGGTTGATGTTGGTTGCGACTACACGGCCATCACCTAACCACAAGCTGCCGCTACCCGGAGTACGCTGTACGTTGTCACAGAAAGTGGCACTGCCTGTCAGGGCACATTGCTCAACGATGATTTCTGGATCGATAGTACCGATAGCGTCTTCCAGTTCAATGTTGAAGTAATCAACAGAGAAGTTGAAACCTTCAAACAAGTTAGCTACCACACCGAAAGAAATGGTATCAGCCACTTCTGGGCTCAGTGATGGGTTACCACCAAACAGAGCGTTGTACTGGTCAGCGTTGTTCTTACCGATGTTGCCGTATTGAGCAGCAGTCACACCAGTGTTCGCACACTGAGCAGCTGTCAGTGCAGGAGTTGCAGTAGCACAAGGGTCAGTACCTTGCCATAAACCAGTGCTTTGCGGTGCATACAGCTCAATGTTGTTCGCAGCACGAACAGCACGGTTGTAGCTACCACGCAGTTTCCAGTCGTCGTTTACGTCCCAGTCAAGAGCCACTTTGTAGGTCGGCTCTGCGCCAGACACGCTGTAATCAGACCAGCGGTAACCTAAGTCCAGCGCGATACTTTCGGCAATCGCAATGTCCTGAACTAATGGTACGCGTAATTCTGAGTACAGTTCACGAACTGAATAACCACCGTTGATGCTCTTCGTCGTGCCGCCCTGACCTAACAACAGGCCTTGCTCGTACACTTCGTCCGCAGTACGTGAGTAGTTTTCTTTACGGTATTCAGCACCTAATACAGCAGAAATTGGTGTATCTGAACCTGGGAAGCTCACACCAGTTTCACCAGTCACGAAACCACCGAAAATGATCTGTTCAGTCACACCATTCATAATGGCGGTACCAGTCAGTGTCTTGGCTTGTTCAGCAGTTACACCATTGTAAGTGAACACTTCGTATGGAATACAACCATCAGTGCTGGCACAGTCTTCACCGTTTGCAGACAGCGCAGTGAAAATACGAGGACCAAAGAAGTCATTCAGGTAAGCTGAAGAAGACGAGGTTGAACCGTACTGGATAGTGGTGTCGTAAGTCCAGGTATCAGAAATCTCACCTTCTGAACCTAAAACTAAACGGAAAGAGTTGTGTTCCAGCTGATCCTGACGACCACCACCTTCAACGTTACGTTTACCGATGTAAGTTGCGAACTGATCACCTGACTGCAGACCGAAACGGTCAGTCAGCTGAGCACGCTGGGCATCAGACAGTAATGGGCTGTCGAAATCGATCACGTAGTTATCGTTGAAGAAAGTGCCTGACTCTGCGATCTGAGCCACAGTCCGGTCACGCATAAACATAGCTTCCATGTAAGGACGGAAGTTATCGTTGACTTCGTAATTAGCAAACATACCAATGGTATGACGCTCGTTAGGACGCATAAAGAAGTTAACTGGAGCGTAGTTATACAACTCAGTGTCCGGCGTGAATGTGCTGTCAGAGTTCAGTGACCAGTATTCATAGTCATCCCAGTTGAATGAACCATCAGCGTTTGCAGCAGACAGGTAGAAGTTAGGGTTTGGCGTAGTACCTGAACCACCACAAGCAGTACCTGTTGCATTCAGCGCACAAGATGAATAATCACGGGCGCCCTGGCGTAATTCATTTTGCTTCATGTAGGTCATGTAACCTACAACGTGGCCTTTGTCACCTAACTCACCACCCATAGTGACAGAGAAGTCATACGACTTACCGTCGATACCTGAGCTACCAGTTGGGTAGTCAAAACCACGGGCATCCATTTTGCTTTGGATGTATTTATTGTCATTGTCGTGCTGATAACCTGAAGCGTTCGCAGTAACTTCTAAACCTTCGAAGTTTTTATCCATGACGAAGTTCACAACACCAGCAACGGCGTCAGCACCGTAAGTAGAAGAACCACCACCGGTCATGACTTCTACACGCTCAACCAGAGCCGCAGGGATTTGGTTGATGTCAGCAGCTGAAGAGTTGATACCACCGGCCTGCATACGGCGACCGTTGATCAACACCAGTGTACGCTGTGGACCCATACCACGTAAGTCTAAGCTTGCAGTACCTGTAGCGCCGTTCGATTGGAATGCAGTGTTAGAGGCTTCGATTTGTGGCAGGCTGTTCATCATGTCTTCGACACGGGTAAAACCGGCAATTTTGATTTCTTCTTTGCTGGTGACCTGAACCGGGCTGGCAGTTTCTAAGTCGGTTCTCTTAATACGAGAACCAGTCACAGAAATACGCTCAACTGACTCGCCTTCAGCAGCTGCATCCTGAGCCATGACAGCAGAAGACATAGCCGCACTTGAACTCACGCCGAAAATCATCGCCAGCTTGACAGCCTTTGACAGTTTATTATTTGTAAACATGTTTTTCTCCCTGGACCACTCTCTATACAAGTGATTCTATTTTTTTAGAAGGACTAATCCTGTTCAGCAACACAAGTTCCGTCTCATTGTTTCGGCCTTTGGCCTCAAACACATCGATAATAAACGCAATTTTTTCGGCGGGTCAACAGCTTTTACGGAACTAAACACCTTGAAGCTGGTCTGCTTGCTTGACCAGTTAACCAACAAATCGTTCATCTTTTAAGCAAGCCATTTTCCTCCATCAAACCGTAGCAATCTGCCATCTCCCGAAAAAACTGGCCTGTAGACCGATCTCAGATCTGCGCTGTATGACGGAAGCTGCTGATTGCGCAAAAAAAACCAGCCCTAAACAAGGCTGGTTTTTTTTGAAATGACAGCTGAAAATTAATCAGCTGTTCATATTTTCTAAGCTCAGCTTAGAACTTCTGCTCGTAACGTACGTAGAAGAAGCGGCCAATATCAAAACCACCGTAGTAAGCGAAGTTACTGCTTGGTTGTGAGTACATGATTGGACCGTATTTCTCGAACACGTTGTTAGCACCAACAGAGATGCGAGCTTCCCATGGAGCATGGTAGCTGAACTGTACATCGTTAAAGGTTGTAGAACCGTAACGGTTGTACGGAGTTACTACGTCGTTTGTCCAGTCAGCTTTGAAGTCTGGCAGGCTACACTTGTCTGTGTAGTAGCAACGCTCTTTGGTGGAAGAGTAGTAACGCATTGTCCAGTTCACACCGAAATCGCCCAGGTTCCAGCTTAAACCTAAGTTAGAACGAACGCGGAACGTAGAGCCGTAACCAACTGAAGGAGTCAGCAGCGCTTCTGGATCGTTAGTTGACTTGCTGTCGTATTTGTCAGTGTAAGTCGTGTTCCAGTTAGTACCAAAAGTACCGAATTCAGTCTCGTATTTGTACGCCAGACCTAAATCGAAACCAGCTGTCTTAGTGATACCAGCGTTACGCAGACCGTAAGTCAGGTTGCTTACGATATGGTTGACTGGGTCACGTGAGAACATGGCACAACGAGACTCGATCAGACCCACATAACAGTCATCGACGATAGCGTTCGCTGAGTCAGTCACCATGGTGTCTTCGATCTTGATGTTCCACCAATCGAATACCACGTTCAGGTTTTCAACAAACTCTGGGCTCCATACGAAACCGACAGTAGTAGTTTCTGAAGTTTCTGGTTGCAGCAGTGGGTTAGAACCGCTGTTGAACGGTACCGGAGTTTGAGCAGCTGGGCCAGTTGTTGGGATGAAACCTTGTTGCAGCTGACGGTAGTCGGCCGGAACGTCTTGTAAACAACGGGCAGTGCCTTTGGCAACACCGTATACAGAGTCACACGGGTCGATAAAACCAGTTACGAAGCTCTGAGAACCACCACCGTACAGGTTGCTGATAGTCGGTGCACGGAAGCCTTCAGAAGCAGTAGCACGAACCAACAGAGAGTCGATTGGTTTCCACTTCAGACCGATTTTGCTGTTAGTGGTGTCACCGAATGAGCTGTAGTCTGAATAACGAGACGCCAGGCTCAGGCTCACTTCCTGCGCAAATTCCATTTCAGAAATGATTGGCACGTTCAATTCTGCATAGTACTCGTCCAGGTCATAGGTACCTTTAGTAGGACCTGCGGCCAGAGTAGTCGTCATACCTGATTGAGCCAGCGCGTCTGGGCTGAATGCACCATCTTCTTTACGGTGTTCAGTACCCACAGCGAACGTCACGTCACCAGCAGGCAGAGTGAATAACAGACCACCAATGTTCGCGAAGAAAATTGATGAAGTGGTTTCACCACGAGCGTGTGAAGTTGGGAACAGGAAGGCTTGAACGGCTGGATCTTCCAGAGAGTTTGCCGTAGTACCTGCGCCGTAACCGGCCAGCGGGTTCCAAGGAACACAGCGGGTCAGAGGGATTGGGCTAGCCGCAGTACCACACTGGACAATACCTTGCGCGTTCATG
This sequence comes from Rheinheimera marina, assembly GCF_042654345.1. Classification (NCBI taxonomy): domain Bacteria; kingdom Pseudomonadati; phylum Pseudomonadota; class Gammaproteobacteria; order Chromatiales; family Chromatiaceae; genus Rheinheimera; species Rheinheimera marina. The sequence continues at coordinate 722,005 of NZ_JBHSGB010000010.1, read as the reverse complement.
AACGATGGACCAGTGGCCAGCACAGTGTTTGGTACGTGGAAGTCACCACGGCCAATTTGTAACGTAGTGCTTTGGCTGTATACGCCACCTACGTCCCAGTCAAAGTAACGTTCACCGATATCAAATGAACCTTCCAGGGCTGCAGTAGCACGTAAAGTGTCTTGCTTGCTCTCTGTCGTACGAGGTACTTCCCAACCACGACGCGTGAAACGTACGTTAGTATCAACTGGGTTGAAATAGCTGTTAGCATCCAGGTACCAGCCGCTCACTGCACCGAAAGTACTGGCTGATTGCAGTGGGTAACCAGCGATCTGACGCGTAGAGCTACGGTTAGTAAAACCGATGTCGGAAGTGAACTTAATATTTTCAGCCAGGCTGTAGTTCGAGCTCAGGTACAGAGAACGTGCACTCAGTGGGCTCAGAACATGCATAGTGTCGTTGGTGTTAGTGGTATCACCTTGACCAGAAGCGCTTGCTGCTTGCTGAACATGGAAATCGTTGGCGAAATCAGAAGCTGCGCCCGGACGGTCGGCTACCCACCACTGACCGTTGTAGCTGAAACGGCCGTATTGACCTACTAAGGTGTAGTTTGAAGCGTAGTCATCACGGTCTGGGCGACCCAGTTTAGAAAACTCACGGTCTTTCGCCCATACTTCTTCTTCGTCACGCCACTCAGCACCCCAAGTGATCGAACCTTTTTCGCCGGCTACGCCGCCCACCAGACTGATGTTGGTCTTAGCGCCGTCGCCCTGGTCGTATTCACCAGTGTACGCAATTAATTCCAGACCTTCGAAGTCTTTACGGGTAATGATGTTCACCACACCGGCCATTGCGTCAGAACCGTAAATGGTTGATGCACCATCTTTCAGTACGTCTACGCGCTCAACCATTGACATTGGGATGGCTGACAAGTCTTGCAGACCGCTGGTGGTGATACCTAAACGCTTGCCGTTAACCAGAACCAGAGTACGGTTAGCACCCAGGTTACGTAAGTTAGCGTAGTTACCACCCACGTTTTCACCTGAGCTCAGAACTGCTGAACGGCTGATTGGAGGTGCACCAGTGCTTGACATGTTCTGCAGAATATCTGTTACAGAAGTGAAGCCTTGGTTAGCAATGTCCATACGATCCAGTGTGAATACTGGCTGTGCAGTTTCGATGTCCGTTTGACGAATACGAGAACCCGTTACGTCGATACGCTCTACTTTTTCTGCAGATTCTTCTTTTTGGGCAGCATCCTGAGCGAAGGCTGCACCGGTGAACGCTACGGTTGATACAGCGCCAAAAGCAACGGCTAAGCGCACCGCTTTTGACAACTTATTATTTGTAAACATGTTTTTCTCCCTGGACCACTGTGAAGTGATTCTATTTTTACGACAATCACCCCTGGGGATGACTGGAATTCCGATACAACTTTCCGGAGATCTAGCCGGTTCGGCAGCCGGATAATAAACGTAAATTTTTCGCGTGGTCAACAAATTTGCAGGAACTTATGAGGTTAAGAGTTGTCTAATGTAAAGTTCGGTGAATGGATTTGCTCAGATTTGGCGGAAACGCCCACGATAACTGGAATGAGACCGCACTGCCAGGCTATAGCAAATTACCGAAAATATCAGACAGTTCACCATATTTTAACAGTCATTCGTCGCATCGACTTCCCGTCTGATACTCCACTTTGCCAATAAAATGCTTTTTTTTTCATGCTTAATCGATGATTTTAATTCAGCCGTAATTCGAGATTGTTGCAGTTGCCCTACTGCTTTATCATGGCCCTTTGTTGTAAGCCGACCTCAGCCCATGCTCAGCGACACTCTGAAACAACGTATTCGCTCCATTCATCAGGCACTGAAACAGCAATTGCCCGACTATCAGCCTCGGCCAGGTCAAAACCAGATGATTGCCGAAACGGCCAATGTGATTGCAGGCAGTTACCACAGTTACGACAGAGTCGCGCTGATTGAAGCAGGCACAGGCACAGGTAAATCCTTGGCTTATCTGATGGCGGCCATTCCAGCTGCGCAGTTTTATAAAAAGAAACTGGTGATAGCCACAGCCACAGTGGCACTGCAAGAACAACTGGTCAGCAAAGACTTACCGTTTTTTCGCCAGCATAGCGGGCTGAAGTTTGAGTTTTGTCTGGTGAAAGGACGGCAGCGGTACGCTTGTGTGGAAAAAATAAAGCGGCAAATTCAGCAACCTGATCTGTTCGGCAGTGCGACAGTAGCAAGCGATCTGACACTACTACCAAAATGGCTGGAGCTTTGGCAACAGGGTCAATGGGCTGGCGACCGCGACAGCCTGGATGATGCGGTAACCGACAGCTTTTGGCATGTTATCAGTGCAGACCCACAACAATGCCCGCGCAGCCATCAGCACTGCCCTTTTCATCAAAGCCGGCAGCAGGTTGAACAAGCCACAGTGCTGGTGGTCAACCATGCCTTATTGCTGGCCGATTTAGACAGCGGCGCGCAAATTCTACCTGCGCCGGAAGACTGTATCTATGTGATAGACGAAGCACACCATCTGCCGGATATTGGTCGTGACTTCTTCTCGGCTCAGGCGCAATTGGATTTACCTGAGCGCTGGCTGGATAAAATGAAGAAGCTCAGCCAGCAATTGCATGGGGTGTTACCCCAAAGTGGCGCCAGTACCTTATGTTTCCAGTTTGATGAGCTTTGGGCCGAGCTCGACAAAGAGCTGCGGCAACTCAGCCGCTTGATTAGTCAGCAAGGCTGGTTCGGTGACAAAGCCAGTTACCGCTTTGCCGATGCGCTGTTGCCAGACTGGCTGCAAAAGCTGACCAACCCCTTGGCCGAGTGCAGCGGCAAGCTACTCAGTGTCGTAGAAAAGTTACAACAACTACTGACAGAAGCTGAAACCGAACACAAAGTCGCCCATAAACTGACCCAACCTCTGCTGTATGAACTCAGTCAGCAACAACACAGAGTGCAGAACCAGTCGGAACTGTGGCAGTTATTTTCTGTGCCGCAGTCCAAACATGTCAGCCAGGCTCGTTGGCTGGAATACCAGGACCACCTGAGCGCCCATGCTTGCCCTTTGTCGGTCAGTTTTATGCTGGACGATTTGTTATTCAGCCAGGCCTTTGCCAGCATCTTGTGTTCCGCCACCCTGACCACGCTCAATAGCTTTGACCATATCCGCTTTGAACTGGGGCTCAAAGACCATGAAGGGCTTCGAATGCTTAGAGTGGCCTCCCCCTTTGCCTATCAGCACAATGCCAGCTTGCTGATCCCTTCGATGAAAACAGACCCGGCTGACGAAGCCTTTACCGACGAGCTGGTCAGCTGTTTGCCGAGCTATCTGGACAAAACCCAGGGCCACCTGGTGCTTTTCGCTTCGTACTGGCAAATGCAGCAGGTGGCTGAGGGGTTGCGGGCCAAAGGCTGGTCGCTACTGGTACAAGGCGAAGCGTCACGCCAGAGCCTGCTGGATTTGCACCAGCAAAAAATCAACGGCGGCAGCGGCAGTATCCTGTTTGGCACCCAAAGTTTTTCTGAAGGGCTGGATTTACCAGGCAAACTGCTGACCAACCTTATTATCACCAAACTGCCTTTTGCCGTGCCCTCTTCGCCGTTTGAAGAAGCTATGGCTGAGGCCATTACCAAACGGGGTGGCAATGCGTTTTTGCAGCAAACTGTGCCAGCCACGGCACGAAAACTGGTGCAAGCCTGTGGTAGACTGCTGCGCAAAGAGCAAGACTCCGGTCGGGTGGTGATACTGGACCGGCGTTTACTGACCAAATCGTATGGCAAAGCAATGCTCAATGCCTTACCCCCTTTTTCGCGGATCATAGAAGACAATTAATGGAAATAGCGCTGGATGTATGGATGGTGGCGGCTTTGTGTGCGGTTGCCCTGGTGGCGGGTTTTATTGACGCCGTGGCGGGTGGCGGCGGCTTGTTAACAGTGCCTGCGCTACTGACCGCAGGCCTGCCACCGCATCTGGTGCTGGGCACCAACAAGCTGGCCGCCACTTTTGGGTCAGTGACCGCTTCCATTACTTACTACAGAAGACGGTTGTTCGATCCGGCTTACTGGCGCACTGCACTGATTTTTACCGCGATAGGCGCGGTCGCCGGCACTTTGGTGGTCGACCTGATCCCCAAAGAATGGCTGGAGAAGATCATCCCGTTTTTTATTGTCATCGCCGCTTTATACAGCCTGCTGATGAAAATGCAGCCGGATGACAAACTGAACCTGCCAGAACAAACCCCGGGCCATTTCTGGCGTCAGCGCCTGCAAGGCCTGAGCCTGGGGTTTTATGATGGTTTAGCCGGACCGGGCACAGGCTCATTCTGGATGGTGTCGACCATGGCGCTGTACAAAATCAACCTGCTGCTAACCAGCGGTGTGGCACGGACCATGAACTGTGTCAGTAATGTGTTTGCGCTGGTAACCTTCGCTTACCTCGGTCACATTCATTACGCCTTGGGTCTGACCATGGGCGCCAGCCTGATGTTGGGTTCTTACTTTGGAGCCCGCTCCGCCATCCGTTTTGGCAGCAAGTTTATCCGGCCTTTGTTTTTAACTATGGTGCTGGCCATTACTGCCCGTTTGCTGTGGCAAGCCTGGGGCAACTAGATGCAGAACCAGCTGAGTATCCTGACAGAGCAATTGCACCATCTGGCCAGCCAGGCAGAACAATTGGATCAGCAGCAGGCTCAGTGGTCGAAAAAGCCCTGGTTTGACACCGATCTGTTTCAAAGCCGTTCGCCTTATCTGATTGATTATGTGCAGGAAGCCGAGCAATGCCTGAAGCGGCTGAAACAAGCCATGCAAAGCCAAAGTCCCTCCGCCGCATTACTTGCGGCTAAGTTAGCGCAGCAAGTGGATGCACTGCGCCGGGCCTTTGAGACCAAAGAGCTTCGGGCGTTAAAAGGCAAACCCAGAGTAAAAACTCAGCGCCAAAAAGCCGAGCAGTTGGTCGGCCAGCTACGCCAAAGCACTCAGCAGCTTTACAGTCAGCTCAGCACCACCAAAGGGTACGAGCAGCGTTTATTGGATATGCTGCAATTAGAGCAACAGGCATTATCACAGCAGAAAAGCAGCCCTGAACGCGTGCTGGCGTTGCAGGCCAGGCTGGGTCGCTGTCGCAAAGCCATCTCTGAACTGGAGGCACAAATTCAATGGGCCGAACAGCACCAAAGCTGATTTATCACCCTATTTATTCAGAGCTGGAATTACCGGACCGCCACCGTTACCCCATAGGTAAATACCGCGCACTCTACCTGGCATTGCAGCAGCTGGGCGTGCCGCCTGACGCCTTTAACTTATCGGAAACCGCAGATTTATCCCTGGTCGGCCAGGTGCATCAGGCCAGTTACCTCGATGCACTCTGCAGTGGTCAGCTGGACGCAAAAGCGATGCGCCGTATTGGCTTTCCCTGGTCCGAGCAACTGATCCGCCGTTCTTTATTGTCGGTCGGTGGCACGGTGCAAAGCACCGCACTTGCCCTGCAACACGGCATAGCGCTGCATTTAAGCGGTGGTTATCACCACGCCTTTGCGGATTACGGCAGCGGCTTTTGCTTGCTGAATGACCTTGCGGTCGCCGCACAGTACGCGCTGAATCAAGGGGTGCACAAGGTGCTGATTTTTGATTGCGATGTGCATCAGGGGGACGGCACCGCGGCCATATTTGCTGACAATCCGGCGGTGGTCACCTGCTCATTGCATGGTGAAAAGAATTTCCCTTACTACAAGCAGCGTTCGGACTGGGATTTGGCGCTGGACAGTCAAGTGAGTGACAAAGAGTACCTGACGGCTGCAGAACAAAGCCTGGATTACCTGCTCAGGCTGTATCAGCCAGAGCTGGTGATCTATGACGCCGGTATCGATATTCATCAGGATGATGATTTAGGCCTGCTGGCCGTGACAACAACTGGTATCGCCAAACGCGACGCTCTGGTGTTAAGCCGCTGCCGTCAGGCAGGTATTCCTGTCGCCGCCGTGATTGGCGGCGGTTATCAGCGAGACCTGAACCGCCTGACCCAAATTCACCTGCAGCTGTTTTATGCTGCTTTTGCGCTTTGCGATGCTCCACTGCCCGCCCATCCGGACTGGCAGTGGCTCGCCAGCGTTACCAGTTAGTGACCAGACAGGTAAAAACCCAGCTGTTTGCGTACCTGCTCTGGCAGCTCAGGTAAACCTGCTTTTGGCAGCAGGAAAGTGGCCATATGGAACAAGTCGGTAAAAATACGGTTTTTCTCCGTGGTACGTTTCAGGTAATCATGGCCTGAAGAGCCGCCAGTGCCGATTTTAGTTCCCAACATACGCTGCACCATCATCGCGTGTTTGTAACGCCAAATCGTCAGGTTTTCATCAATTTCGGTCAGGCAAGTCAATACCTGGAATGGCAGGTTAAACACAGGTTCTTCCTGATATAGGGTGATGAAAAGTGCCGACAACATCGCGCGCTGACTCAAACGGAAACTGCCTTGTTGCTGCAGTTGCTGGTATTTCTCATCGTCCAGCAAAGCGGCGAATTTAGCCCGGGTATTGTCAATTTCTTTTAGCTGCAACTCGCGTTCATGCTCAGCAATCTGCTCAATAGCACGTACAGTACTCTCGTCTTCGTCCAGCATTTGCGACGTGGCGTCCTGGTACATTTGCCAGAAACTGAAGTCACCAAATTGTAAAAATGGCATCCGCTCCAGCCAGTTTTGTACCAGCTCAAATAAGCTGGGTTCGGTCTCCAGCGCTTGCAGGAACTGACGGTCTTTGTCATTCAGGCGGCTGTAAAAAGAATTTTTGTCAAAGTCGATGCGGTATTCACTTTTTAGCCCCAGGCCGATTTCCAGCATCTTAAACTGCACACTCTGAAACCCAGAAGCAGGCACCAGGTAATCACGGAAGGACATAAAATCCTGCGGTGTCATGGTTTCCATCACGCTGATCTGCTGGTTCAGCAACTGCTGAATGCTGATCACCCGCTTTAACTTGTGCACCACGCCGGTCAGTTGCTGGTCTTTTACCGCAGGTTCAGCAAATACGGCCAGCACCGCTTTTAATTCATGCAGAATTTGCTTAAACCAAAGCTCGTACACCTGATGCACCACAATAAACAGGGTTTCATCATGAGCTTCCTGGCCATACTTTTCACTTTCAGGGGCCTGAGCGGTCAGAATTTTGTCTAGCTGCAGGTAGTCACCGTAATAACAAGGAGTGGTATTTTTTTGCATAATTCGATTCTCTTGGCACTAGCCAATTGTATAGACAAGCTATTGTAGCCAGACGAAGCGGTGCTGGCTATCCACCCGTACAGCGGTAGCCTTTTTTCACTGAACTGATTATGCTAAGCCAAGCTGCGAACCGGCAGACAAGGAGCTCCAATGAAATTAGATGACGATATCCACAACTATTACGAAAAACTCTTGCTGGATCACTTGGTTGAACTGCAAATAGATGAGCAGTATGACGCCGAGTTTATTGCCGATTTGTGCTGCATTGTGCTGAACCAGCTGCCAGCCAAATACATCCGTTATGAAGTGGATATGGCGTTTTACCTGCCACAAACAGAGCGTTTTGAAATGGTGATGAAAGTCCGGGAAGCGGTGACCCGCGCCAAGACCTTTCTCGATGGCCAACGTGACAAAGAATAGCACTCCCCCGCTGTCCGAGGCCGCACCAGAGGTTCAGCTAGCGGTCGATTTGATCCAGTTGCTGGAGCAACACCAGCTCCCTGCGGAGTTGGTGCTCGGTGCACTTAAAATCGTACAACGGGATTATCAACACAAACTTCAGCTGGCGGTATCCACCAGCACCTGAGTGTATCCATGCTGACTCATTCCGCAACGCTTTACCTGGCCACAGTGCTGATCTGGGGCTCCACTTTTTACGCCATTAAGTTCCAGCTGGGTGAAGTCTCCGAACTCTGGTCAATTTGTTACCGCTTTGCGCTGGCATCTGTGTTGTTGTTTCTCTGGTCCAGCTGGCGAAAATTGCCGATGCGCTTTAGCCGCCAGCAACATGGCTGGATGGCGCTGCAGGGCCTGTTTCTGTTTTGCCTGAATTATCTGGTGATCTATTACGCCACCGGCATGCTAACCAGCGGTCTGATTGCGGTGGTATTTTCCAGCATAGTGCTGATGAATATCTTCAATGGCGCCCTGTTTTTTGGCCGGTCTGTTGAGCGCCGCAGCTTGTTGGGCGCATTGCTCGGTTTGGTTGGTATTGCCTTGGTATTCTGGCCTGAACTGCAAAAACTTGGGCACGACAGTAAAGCACTGACCGGTCTTGGCCTGAGCGTGCTCGGCACTTATATCGCGTCGTTAGGCAATTTGTTTTCATCAAAAAATCAGCAGCATCAACTGCCCGTGATCCAGACCAATGCCTATGGCATGGCGTATGGTGCTGCATTGATGGCCGTGCTGGCGCTCTGCAGCAGTGGTCTGCCGGATTACAGCAGCAAACTTAGTTTTAGTGTGTCGTTGTTCTACCTGGCACTGTTCGGCTCCGTGCTGGCGTTTGGGGCTTACCTGACCTTGCTAGGCCGGATTGGCGCTGCCAAAGCTGCTTACACCATGGTGCTGTTTCCGCTGGTGGCGCTGCTGATCTCCACCTTGTTTGAGTCTTACCATTGGAGTCCGCAGGCGCTGCTGGGTATTGCCGTTGTGGTCGCCGGTAATCTGATTATTCTGGCGCCAGCCAGCCTGTGGCAGAAATTCTCGCTGGTCAAAACACAATCCGGTTAAAGCCGCCTTGTCAGCTCCATTGCGCGCAGCTATAACCTTGGTAAGTGAAGGGGAACGGAGACCAGTATGCTGCGTCTGATCCTGCTGTTGTGTGGTTTTAGCTTTATGTTGCAGGCGCAGCCACTGCGCCTGATCACTGTGATTGAACCCCCAGTCAGTTACCTGGACAGTCACGGCAAGGCCGTTGGCTTTGCTGTGGAAGTGGTCCAGGCCATCCAAAAAGAACTCGGCGATAAAACACTGATTGAAGTGATGCCGGAAGCCCGCGCCATCTATATAGCCCGCACCGAACCCAATGTAGTGTTGTTCAGTTTTTCACGTACCGCAGAGCGTGAAAACGAGTTTTATTGGATAATACCTTTAGTGCAAAAATCATGGGCAGTGTACGCGCTGAACAGCAACCCAATACAGATTGAAACTCTCGAACAGCTTAAAGAGGTTACCTCTATAGGAGTGGTGCGCGGCGATATTCGTGAGGAGTGGTTTACCAATCTTGGCTTTAAAAATCTCAGCAAATCGGTCAATCATCAGCAGAACCTGAACCGCCTTCTGGCCGGTCGGCTGGATCTAATCGCCTACGAAAGCCAGGGCATTCGTCATTTATTACAGGAAGAAAGTGTCAGCCTGGACACGGTAAGGCCGGTTTTTCTGCTGCGTCAGTCCAATGTTTATTTACTGATGTCGAAAACAGGCACGTCGCCCGAGCTGGCAGAGCGCTGGAAAATGGCAGCAGATAAAATACGCCGTAGCGGAGCCCAGCAATTTATCGCCGAAAAGTGGCAGCTACAGCTGAAACACTTTCAGGAGATGGACACTGAAGTCCAAAACGGCGTCTTGGTATTTAAGTAGGGCTTGTTGACGTTTCAGGGTTATTTTTGCAGCAGTCTGGCCGGTTTTTATGCCAGGCAGTGCGAGTGCAGTGTAGTGTAGTTATTCTACATAAATGAGCACTAACGCAGCAGAAAGGCCGGCCAGGCGCTGCCCTTCGGGTTCGGTCTGGCGGCGCCCTGCACTTTGTCACTCGTCGTTCATTTAGAATCACTAAACTTCGCTCCTCGTTTCGCGTTCAGAACACCGCCAGAGCGAACAAAATTTAATCTCGAAACGTCAACAAGCCCTAAATCGGCTTAGCCCATAAAGTCTTTTTTACCTACCTCCACCCCATTGGAGCGCAAAATGGCGTAGGCGGTGGTGACATGGAAATAAAACTGCGGCACCCCGTAGTGCAGCAGATAATCTGCTGTGCTGGCAAAACGTTTTTCTTTTTCAGTGCCAGGCCTTAATACCACCTCACGGCTGGCCGCTTCAGCAAAGGCTGCTTCAGGAATACTCAGCAAAAACTGACGGGTTTTATCCAGGCGCTGATAAAGATCTGCATAACTTTGCTCAGTATCTTCATAGGAAGGCACCTCAACACCCGCCAAACGGGCAGAAACACTCTTAGCAAAATCTGCCGCAATTTGAACCTGACGCAGCAAAGGGAACATATCCGGGAACAAACGACTTTGCAGCAACACGGACGGGTCAAGTTTTTTGCTTTGGCCGTAGGATTCCGCCGTTTTCAGCAGTGATTCCAGGTTATTCAGAAACTTAACAAAAACAGGCACCGAGGCCTGATAAAAATTCAGACTCATAACAAGCATCCTTAGTGGTGAAGACTCATGCTTGATATGAGGCTGGATTTCATTATTTACAAGCAGGCGCCCTGATCAGGCTTCATCAGAGCCAAAAAGTAATTGCCAGAAACTTGGCTGACGTTCCTTATGGTATTTTTTTCTGAGCCTATCTATCTCAGTCAGGCTGCTTTTGGCGCCGGCTAAATCTTTTTGCTTAACTAACTGCTGGGTGTGCTGTGCGGCTTGGTCCAGCTCGGTCAGTCCTTGTTGCATCAGCTGTGCTTTGCTGCCTTTAAAACCCAGTTGCTGCGCCTGCTGCAGTGACGCACTAAAATCCTGCATCGCGTGTTGCATAGCGTCCAGTGTTTGGGCTTCCCGCGCCTGCTTAAAGCTCAGGCCCATCTGTTTCATACAGTCTTCCATATCAGGTGCCGCCTGGGCAGCAAAGACCATCAGGCCAAAGAATAAAGTTGTCAGGGTTTTCATGCTGTCCTCCGGTTCGGGCCGGCAGTATAAACCTTTCATCCAGTGTTTTGTGCTGTGCGCGGCGGATTAGCCTTGTTATGCTGCAAAGTTCTTCAATCACAGGAACCCATCTATGCGTGCAGAGCTTTACCAGGTAGACGCTTTTACCAATCAGCTGTTTCGTGGCAACTATGCCGCCGTGGTGCCAACCACAGAACCACTTGCAGCAGCTCTGATGCAACAGATTGCCAGTGAAAACAACTTGTCTGAAACAGCCTTTGTGTGGCCTCTAACACCAAACCATTACCAAATTCGCTGGTTTTCACCGCTGACTGAAATTGATTTTTGTGGCCATGCCACCCTGGCGGCGGCTTTCGTGTTGCTCAGCCAGGGCGCAGGCCCGGTGATCCGCTTCAGTACCCAAGCGGTTGGTGATTTATCGGTACGACAAAATGAAACCGGCCGGATAGAAATGGATTTTCCGCTGCGCCCGGCGAAAATTGCCAACGCACCGGCCACTCTGCTGGCCGGTGTTTCTGCAGCGCCACTGGAAGTCTGGCAAAGTCCACAAGCCTGGATGCTGGTGTATGCCAACGAACAGCAAGTGCGTGAGCTGACCACAGACTCTGCCCAGTTAAAACAACTGGCACCTTATGATGTGGTCGTCACCGCGCCAGGCTTGCAGCATGATTTTGTCTCGCGCTATTTCTGGCCTGCCAATGGCGGCGATGAAGACCCGGTGACTGGTTCCATTCATGCTGCATTGGCGCCGTATTGGGCCGAGCGACTTGGGAAAACAGAACTCACCGCCTTTCAGGCGTCAGCACGAGGCGGTGAGTTATGGTGCCGCTTGCAGGGCGACCGTGTGCTGGTCGGCGGTGAAGCTGTACTTTATTTAAAAGGGGAAATACAACTGCCTGTTTAAACGGGCAGTTGTGGCAACAGCTGGCTGGCGAGGCCAATCAAGGCGCCAAAGACGCCGCCCCAAACCACCAGCCAGCCCAGATGCTCGCGAATTAATTGCTGCACCAGCTCTTTGACTAATTGTGGCGTCAGTTCATCCAGACGCCCTTGCACTACAGTGCTGATTTTAGCTTGCAACTGCTCCAGCTGTTCATTGTGCTGCAGTTGGGCTAACAGTTGTTGTTGCACTTGCGGGCTGTCCGACAGCTGCAGTAACGACTGCTTTAAGTTGTCAATAAACGGTTGTTTCAGCGGCTCCAGCATCTGTGCACCACCAAACATGGCCAGCATGCTGCCTAAAGAGGACTTTTGTACTGTCTCCAGCAAGGCATCAAAGGCAGGTGACAAGTCCACCGACTCCAGCACAGGGCCTAATTTCAATGCAACCGCGTCGTCCTGATGCTGACTGCTGAGCAGCCGCTGCAGATTTTCCAGCGAAAAAAACTGTCCCATCACCAATTGATACAGCGCCTGCTTAAATTCAGCAAAACGCGCTGGGATCACACCTGAGCCATACAACAAAGGCACTTTTTCAAACAGCATATGGATAGCCAGCCAGTTGGTGACTGCGCCAGAAAATGCAAACAGCCCCATCACCCACAACCAGCTGATGCCTAACGAAAACCCCATTCCCATGGCCAGCAAGGCCACTAGATTGGTTACCAAACTTTTATTCATGTCGCAGACTCCTTCTCCATCCAGCGCGTCATTCTTCAATGCCGCCAGATTGTAATGAGCCTGCCTGCGCTCAACAAGACCGGGTTCGCAATCGCCTTAGAATGGCCACTGTTGTTGAATCATCAGGCCACTGCCCATCAGCACCACGGCCAGGCCCAACAATTTGCGACTTTGCACCACCAACTGTGGTTGCCGTTTTAACTCTTGCTCATTCATTAGTCACCTCCGCTTCGATTTATTGAGAATAATTCTCAATAAACTAAATTACAAGCGTTCCGTGCCTGATTAAAACGGATAAGAAAATTCTGTTTTTCCGATGAAGCGCCAGCAAAGCGCTGTTGCAGAGACTGCGGCTTATGCCAGAATGGCCACTTTTCCCCATGTATTGCAGAGTCAGGCATGAGCTACCCACCCCGTTATTTTACCTGCACGGATGAGGCCGTGATTCGGCAGTTTTTACAGCAGCACTATTTTGGCTTGTTATTGAGCTGTCAGTCGGGTCTGCATTACAGCCCTTTACCTTTTTTAATTGAGCAACAAGCGCAAGGTTGGCAGCTGGCCTGCCATCTGGCACGGTCTAACCCACAACTTCAAGGTCTGGACGGACAGCCGGTGACAGTGGTGATCCAGGGCCCACACGCCTTTGTCTCCGCCGACTGTTACCCGGACAAACCTGCCGTGTCGACCTGGAATTATTTATTGGTTGAATTTAAAGGCCTGGCCCGCTTGTTATCCCCCGAGCAGACGCTGAGTCTGGCACGACGTCAGGAAAGCCATTCCGACCCGCAGTTGGAGCAATCCGCCGACTATCAGCAGAAATTACTGGCCGGTATTCAGGGGGTGCAAATCGAGGTAGAAAGCGTCAGCGCCCGATTTAAATTGTCGCAGAATAAAAATTCACAACAGCATCAAGCCGTGTTGCAGTATCTGCAGCTGCATGAACAGGCCGATTTTGTCTGGCGCTGGATGCAGCAAACAGGCAGTGAGTAAGGCTCTGTTCAGCTGAGGCTCCCTACACTGTGCTTCGACTTTTTTAGAAGGAGCACAACATGAAAAAGTATCTGAGCGCACTGACATTGGTTGCCGCAACTCAAACCATGGCTGGTGAATTTGTTCCAGCCGCAGGCTTCGGTTCACAGTACGGTGATTTAGGCGCCAAGTTTATGTACCGCGAAGGCAATATGGCAGCCTACGCAGGGGTCGGCGTGGGTGGCGGAGCTGTGGGCTTCCACATTGCCCAATCGGCTGGCAGCCAACACGTCTTTGGCGCCCAGTACGCCTTTTCATCCGACGTATTCGACAGCAAAGACATGATTTTAGCCACCTATGACTACAACTTTAATGGTTTTAGTGGCCGTGGCTGGACGCTGGGCGGAGGCCTGGGGGTTGCGGATTATGACGATGGCCGTCGCGACGGCGACTCCAAAACAGTCGCTGTGCTGAACGTGGGTTATAAGTTCTGATCTTTAGCTCAATGGGGTCAGGTCTTGAATTTTGCATTGAAACGCAAAATTCAAGACCTGACCCCAAAACACAAAACATAAAAAAACCGGGCAAGCCCGGTTTTTTTTTATCGCTCAACAGCTTTTTGCTGTTCCTTGTCGTCTGGCTCGTCGTCATTCCAGACCTGTTGCAAGGCTTGGCGCTCCTGCTCAGTCAAATAGACAGTCCAGTGACGTGGGCTGAAATATGGCTGAGGTTCAGGCAGCTTACGCTTTAAGGCACTCATTCTGCTCTCCTCTGATTTGGCTTAGCCCGAGACTAGCAAAGCCAAACTGAGCGCAAACTGAATACCTCTCGTGCCGACTACCTTAATCTCTGCGCGTCTGCGGCCATCCCTGGGTGCAGCGGTTCTGCATTTAATGCCGGAACCGGCGCTTGTTCAAGCTGAGTGTTCAGCTCCTGAATCGCTCTGCTTAGCTGGGCATCCTGACCAGCAAAACTGGCAAAAGGCAGGTTTTCCACATGAATATCCGGGCTAACGCCACGGCCTTCAATGATCCAGCGCCCCGCCGCATCAAACTGGGCGGTCTCTGCAACCCGCGCCACACCAAAGTCTGTCAGCAAATTACGGCCAGACAACCAGACGCCTGCCCCTGAGGTTTGCTGACCGATCACAGGTCCTAACCCAAGCGCTTTGACCCCGGCCGCAAAAGTTTCGCCATCTGAGTAGGTCAAAGGATCAGTCAGCACCACCAACCGGCCTCGGAAAGTCTGCTGCATATTGGTATAGGCTTTGCCTTGCTGTGGCTGCCAGAATGCCCAGACCCGCCGCAACAGTTTCTCAATCACCCAACTGTCGATATTGCCGCCTCTGTTGCGGCGTACATCAATCACCAAACCTTCCTTGTCCATCTGTGCGTAGAAATCGCGGGCAAATTGCGCTAAATCGTTCGAGCCCATGGCATACAGATGCAGGTAACCAAAACGCCCCTGACTTTGCTTCGCCACCAGGGCTTTGTTCTGGTTGACCCAGTGTTGGTAACGCCAGGTCTGCTCTTGTTCCGGGCTTTGTGGCACCACCACTTTTTGCCAGTTTTTGCCGTCGCGCTGCAGGCTCAGTAATACCTGCTGGCCTTGCTGTTGCAGCAGCTGTTGCTGCAATTCGACCTGAGTCCGCACCTGTTGATGGTTGACTGCCAACAATAGATCACCGTTATGCAGTGGATCTATTCCCTTAGCCAACGGGCTCTGTAACCAGGGTAAATCAGCATCCGTCAGGTACAGCGTCTGCAGCACCAGCCCTTTGTCGGTTTCGCGCCACTGGCCACCTAAACTGGCAGCCTGGCTTTGCTCCTGCGCTTTGGCGTAATCACCGCCGCGCACCTGAGAATGAAGCACCGACAATTCACCAATCAGCTGAGCCAGCACATCGTCCAGTTCAAACCTGTCACGTACCCGGTCCAGCAAAGGCAAATAATGTTGCTTCATGGCGGTCCAGTCTTTACCACGCATGGCCGGGTCAAATAAAAACTCGCGGTGCATCAGCCAGGCGTCCTGGTACATTTGCTGCCACTCTGCTTTTGGTTTTAGCTTCAGCACCAATTTATCAGACGCCCAAGGTTCTGCTGTCTCGCCGTCCGGCGCTTTTGCCGTGGCAGCGCCCAGGAAAAATCGGTGGCTGGCAGGACCCATCTGGTACCAAAGTGCGACGTTTTTGCCATCAGCAGCCACCTGGATATCCCGTACCGAGCTGGCATAACCTTTCAGCGCTTTGTTGTCCGGCTCAATACTCAGGCTATGTACAGCACCGGCCTGGCCGGGCGCATCAGCAGCAGACAGCAGATACAAATGCTTTTCAGCAACCTGTAATTTCTGGTAATTACCTGCCACCACCGGCACCTGCCACAGGTTTTGCCCGAGCTGAGACAAGGCTAATGGTTTAGGGTCACCCTCCAGCGCTTTGGTCAGTTCAGATCCGGCGTCAAACGGAAACTGCGGCTCGGTACTGAGTGCATAGGCAAATACCAAAGCGCGCTTGTCAAATGCCGGCCCCATATTGCGGTCGCCCCAAGGGGCGCCAGGTTTGGCCTGTAATTGCCGCTCAGACAAAAAGTACAGCCATTGATTGTCCGGGCTAAACGCCGGGCTGTACGAGTTGTAATCGGCACTGGTCAGCAAACGGGTTTTCTTCTCTCGCAGTGAATACAGGCCCAGCTGAGCCCGGCCAATCCCGTCAGTTTCGGTGACAAAGGCCAGTGCAGAAGAATCGGGTTGCCATACCAGCGCTGTGTAAGGCGATAGGCCAAAGCCCTGCTGGTAAACTTCGTGGTTATTGCCGTTTTGGGTGTCCAGAATAAATAAACGCCCGGCTTTGTCGTCGTGCGCCAGGTAACGGCCGTCAGGCGACAGACTCAGTTGCCAGCGAAAGCCAGCTTTGCCATCCGTCATTTGTTTACCTTGGTCAGAACCATCCGCCGCATAACGCCAGATTTGTAACTCCCCGCTCTGGTCCGACAGCAGATAAACCCACTGACCATTTGGACTGAGCACCGCACTGCGGGCGCGCGCGGTTTCAGGCAATGGCAACTCCACTGTACGTTTGGGTGCGCGTGACAAGACCTCCACTTTGCCGCGCACTGTCAGCACCAGCTTTTCTGCTTTAAAGCTGACAGCCTGATCGGTCAGGTATTTTAATGGCTCGCTCAGCAGGCGCTCGCGCTGAGCAGGTGAATCAGACAGCAGTGCCGGGCTAATTAACTTGTCGTGGCCACTGCTATCGAGCAGGTGCATATCGGCCCCTTGTTGATAAATCAGCTGGTCAGCGGAAGCTCGCACCGAGCGCACCGCGTAGTCCTGATGCTGGGTCAGCGCACTGAATTGCCCTGTTGCCGGCTGATAACGCCAGAGGTTGGGCATACCGGACGCATCACTGATCAGCACCAGCTCCCCTTGCCTCCAGACCGGATTACGTAACGAGCCCTGATGCTCTGCCAGCAAACGCTGCGCTTCTTCGGTCGAATTGAGTTTCCAGCGCCAGAGCTGACCGCGGGCGCCGCCCTGGTATTGACGGGCGTTATCACCGGTCAGTTGCAGACCGTAGCGAATAAAATAAAGGTACTGTCCCTGCGGGTCGATCACCCCTTCGACCGCATCCTGCAGTGGTAAGGTCCGGCTTTGGCCCGAGGCTAAATTCAGCAAGCGCAGCTGCCAGGTATTGACCGGACCGGTGTTGGCATCTGTGCTGTACAGCAGCTCGCCGTCCGGGCTAAACCCATGCAGCTTCACTTTGCCATTGAGCGCAGTCAGGCGTTTCGGCTGACCGCCACTGCGGGACAGCTGGTAAATATCCATACTGCCGTCATAGGCCGCCACATACAGCACCTGCTGACCATCCGGACTAAACAAGGCCTGATTCTCTTCCGCCGGGTGGGTGGTCAGCCGGCTGGCAATGCCAGCCTCCAGGGTACTGACCCACAGATCGCCCTCAGCAGTAAACACCAGCTGATTGCCTTCAATTGCCGGGCTGCGGTAATAAGGTAACGCCGCCATTGCCGGCAGACTCAGGCTGAACGCCATTAATGCGGCCAACTGGTTTAAATGGATTCGTTTCATAATGCTCCCTGACCTGTCTGTGCAGGCTGTTGATAGTGACCTTACCTTAACTGCTGACCGTCGGCCAAACCAGCCCAACCGCCTTATTTTCTGTAGCTTTTAGCCTGTTTGAGTCAAAAAAAGTAAAGTTAGGTTTGGCCGCTGAACTCTGGGTTTATGCTGCATTCTGAGCATTAGAAATGACTAAAACTTGGAGTCAACCATGAGCCAGCACAACACAGAACAACAAGCCAGACGGCGCTTTTTAAAACACCTTGGGATAGGCCTGGCCACAGTGCCTTTGATTGGCCTGGTCGCCTGTGGCGGTGGGTCGGACAACAATGAAGTTGCAGACACCGGCTCCTCAGGCGACAGCACTGACAGTACAGGTGGAACAGGCAGTACGGGGGGCACCGGCAGCAGCACCAGCTGGGCGACCGGCGGTACCGCCTCGATGACCGCCAGCTTTCCGGATGACAGCATTTTCGCAACCAGCGCAGCCTGTGCTGTGGCACTGACCAAAGCCATGACCGAAGGGCCGTGCTTTTTTGCCGCCGACGCGCTGGATGATATTTCAGAAGAGCAAGTCGGCTTGCCGATGCAGTTGTGCCTGCGGGTGATCGACAGCAGCTGTAACCCGGTATCGGGCCTGGAAGTGGAAGTCTGGCACTGTGACGTCGAAGGCATTTATTCAGGCGACACCACAGGCAGCTCGGACAGCCGCCGTTTCTCCAGCAGCTTTTGTACCGGCAACGACGCTGATGCGCTGAAATCCAAATGGTTCCGTGGGTACCAGGTGACCGACAGCAGTGGCCGGGTGAATTTTAAAAGCTGCTTCCCTGGTTGGTACTCCAGCCGCACTATCCATATTCATTTCCGGGTACGCAATAACAACAACGACCAGGTCATTTCGCAGTTTTGTTTCCCAGACAGCCTGACCGAAGATATTTGTACCACCCATGCCGAATACAAAAACCACGGCATTCAGGATACGACGCTAAGCAGTGGTAAAGACACAGTGTTTGGCAGCAACTACCAGGATTACCTGTTTGACTATCAGCAAAACAGTGACGGCTCAATTTTGGTGTATAAAACCATTCAGATCAGCTAATGCAGTGACTGGAACAAAAGGCGGGCCTCAACACGCAAGCCCGCCTTTTTTTGGTGTTAAAAACTACGCAGTGCATTCAGCGCCTGTTGCAGATGTGCCGGCTGAATATCTAGGTGGGTCACCCAGCGCAGTCGTTTGTACTGGCCTTCACTGCTGGCGTAGCTGGACGAAGTGTACCGGATGCCTTGCGCAGTCAGATGGGCCAGCAAGGCGTCGGCCACCGACAGCTCAATATCGGTAAACAGAATATTGGTATGAGCCTGATGCACCAGCACTTTGCCGGCGAGTTTGGGATGCTCTGCCACCACAGCAGCGATACCGGCCGCCAGCTCAGCGGCATGACGATGATCGTCAGCCAGTCGGTCTACATTGTGCTGCAAGGCACAAAGCCCCGCCGCCGCAATGACCCCTGCCTGACGCATACCACCGCCGAGCATTTTTCGCACCCGGCGGGCTTGCTGAATAAACGCATGGCTGCCCAGTAATAGAGAGCCAACAGGTGCCCCTAAGCCTTTGGACAAACACAAAGACACCGAGTCATAACCTGCAGTTAAAGCTCGGGCGGCCTGCCACACATCTATGCCTTGCTCGGCAGCGACAGCAGCGGCCGCATTCATCAGCCGGGCGCCGTCAATATGGGCCTTTAAGCCCAGCTCTTTGCATAAGGCCGCAACGTCCTGCATATAGGCCAGCGGTAATACCTTACCGCCTGTGGTGTTTTCCATCACCACCAGCTTGGTGCGGGCAAAATGCGGGTCGTCTGGTTTTACTGCAGCGCGAATAGCGGCTAATGGAATGGTGCCGTCCGGGTTTTGTTCCAGCGGCTGTGGCTGAATAGAGCCCAGCACCGCCATACCACCGCCTTCCCAGCGGTAAGTGTGCCAGTACTGACCAACGATGGCTTCGTCACCGCGCTGGCAATGCGTCATCATCGCAATTAAATTGGTTTGGGTGCCGCTCGGCGCAAACAGCGCCGCTTCAAAGCCCAACT
Organism: Rheinheimera marina; assembly: GCF_042654345.1. Classification (NCBI taxonomy): domain Bacteria; kingdom Pseudomonadati; phylum Pseudomonadota; class Gammaproteobacteria; order Chromatiales; family Chromatiaceae; genus Rheinheimera; species Rheinheimera marina. Next base: position 702,435 of record NZ_JBHSGB010000010.1, on the reverse strand, counting down.
GAGCTGCGGCGAATTGCTGCAGCTGGTTTACCGTCGGGTCATCGGCAAAGACATCATCCCCCACTTGTGCCTGCGCCATCGCCTGACGCATCGCGCTGCAGGGCTGGGTCACGGTATCACTGCGAAAATCAGCCATCTTGTTCTCCTTGTTTAGCTTTGGGCTATCAAACCCGATACCGCTGCACAGCACAAGAGCAGCAAGGCCAAATAAAACCCTGCCGCGACACCCGGCAGGTGTGCGCCTTTAATTCAACACGAGCCGCAGCGCTATGGCTGTCATCACCAGCGCAATCACTCCATCAAAGCAGCGCCAGCGCTGCGGTGAGTTGAGTAGCACGTTCAGTTTAGGAGCAAAGCCGGTCAAGCTGCAGAACCAGACCACAGACGCCAGCACAGCGCCGACCCCAAACCAAAAAGGCGATTGCTGCTGATTGCCGACGCTGCCAATCAGCACCACAGTATCCAGATACACATGCGGATTCAGCAAGGTAATAGCAAAAGCGGTCGCCATGGTTTTTTGCCAGGGGTCGGGCTGAATTTGCTCAGCCTGCAGCCGTCCCTGCCCTTGCCAGGCCCGCTTGGCCGCACCAAAAGCCAGGTAAAGTAATAACGCCACACCAGCCCAGGTCAGCACAGGTACCAAAGGCGGCAACCACTGCTGCACCAGCGCTATGCTGGAAATGCCCAGCACAATCAGCAGCGCATCACACAAAATGCACACGGCGGCGATCACCAGCCGGTTTGCCCCCGCCATACTCTGGCTCAGTACCCAGATATTCTGCGCCCCGATGGCCACAATCAGACCAAGACCGACACCAAAGCCAATTCCCAACGATCCCATACTAAATCCACTTCTTTCGTTTGATGATCAGCAGGCTAGCTCAACCTGCTATCATGATTCCAACGAATAATATTCCTATATCATGAGTTTTAATCATGCTTGATTATCGACTGGTGCAGGCGCTGGATGCCGTCCTGACCCAAGGTGGTTTTGAAAAAGCGGCGCAATCACTTTATTTAACGCAATCAGCCGTCAGTCGCCGTATTAAGCAGCTGGAGGCTCAACTGGGCCAGATGGTGCTACAGCGCACCACACCACCCAAAGCGACCTTGGCTGGCCAGCGGCTACTGCACCATTACCAGCAAGTCCGGCAAATGGAGGCCGCATTGGGTTTAAGTTCAGCTGACGAAAAACAAAGCATCCGGCTGGCGATGAATGCAGACAGCCTGGCCACCTGGGTCACAGAAGCCTTACTACTGCCAGACCACCCGGGGGTTCGCTTTGATTTAGTGGTGGAAGACCAGTCGGTTGGGCTGAACCGGATGAAACAAGGCGACGTGATGGCCTGCATTTGTGCCAGCCCGGAAGCGGTCAACGGCGGTGCTGTGGTGGCTTTGGGGGCATTGCGTTACCGCGCCGTCGCCAGCCCGGCTTTTATTCGGCGTTATCAGCTGGACAGCGCCTCACCGGCTCAGCTGGCCTCATTGCCTTGCCTGGTCTTTAACGAAGATGACCAGCTGCAACACCTCTACCTGCGCCAGTACTGCGGCGAATTGCCACAACATATTCATTATTGCCCTTCGTCTGAAGGCTTCTTAAAGGCCTGTCTGGCAGGGTTAGGCTATGGCTTACTGCCTGAGCTACAAATGCAACAAGAGTTTGCCGAAGGGCGGCTGGTCGATTTAAGCCCACAGCTCTACCTTGATGTGCCGCTTTACTGGCATCACTGGCAAACCGAAAGCCCACTGCTGCAGCAACTGCGTGAGCAGGTGCAACAAGTAGCAACCAAGACGCTCAGACATCTTTAATGCTCTGAAAGCGCAGACAAAGCCCGGCAACAGTGTGTTTTTTGCAGGCAAAGCCCAAACCAAGTTCGCTGTTCTACAGGGGCTTTCGTTTTCGCTGTTTTTTTTAGCGCAAAATAAAATAAAATCCTGTATATTGTCGCCCTATTTTCTAACCCTTAGCTTAATCGAGATGACTATGTCAGCAGATTTATCTTTATATAGAAACATTGGTATCTTCGCTCACGTTGATGCCGGCAAAACCACAACCACCGAGCGGATCCTGAAACTGACAGGTAAAATCCACAAGCTGGGCGAAGTTCACGAAGGTGAATCGACCACTGACTTCATGGAACAGGAAGCTGAGCGTGGTATTACTATTCAGTCAGCCGCAGTCAGCTGTTACTGGAAAGGTCACCGTTTCAACGTGATCGACACCCCAGGACACGTTGACTTCACCGTTGAAGTTTATCGTTCACTGAAAGTTCTGGACGGCGGTATCGGCGTATTCTGTGGTTCTGGTGGTGTTGAACCTCAATCAGAAACTAACTGGCGTTATGCGAACGACGCACAAGTTTCGCGTCTGATCTTCGTGAACAAACTGGACCGTATCGGCGCTGATTTTATCCGCGTTACCGAGCAGGTGAAGAAAGTTCTGGGTGCAAACCCATTGATCATGGTTCTGCCAATCGGTCGTGAAGATACCTTCAAAGGCGTGGTAGACCTGCTGACTGAAAAAGCTTACGTGTGGGACGATTCTGGCCTGCCAGAAAACTACACAGTCACAGATATCCCGGCTGACATGGTAGAAGACGTTGCTATGTACCGCGAACAGCTGATCGAAACTGCTGTAGAGCAAGACGACGAGCTGCTGATGGCGTACATGGAAGGCGAAATGCCAACGATTGAACAGATCAAAGCCTGTATCCGTAAAGGTACCCGCGACCTGGCTTTCTTCCCAACTTTCTGTGGTTCAGCCTTTAAAAACAAAGGTATGCAGTTAGTTCTGGATGGCGTTGTTGATTACTTGCCAGCTCCAACAGAAGTAAACCCACAGCCACTGACCGATGAAGAAGGGAATGAAACCGGCGAATTCGCTATCGTTTCTGCTGACGAGCCGTTCCGCGCTCTGGCGTTCAAAATCATGGACGACCGTTTCGGCGCCCTGACCTTTATCCGTATTTACTCAGGTGTTCTGAACAAAGGCGACACAGTTCTGAACTCGTACACCGGTAAAACAGAACGTATCGGCCGTATGGTTGAAATGCACGCCAACGACCGTACCGACCTGACCACAGCTCAGGCCGGTGACATCATCGCGCTGGTAGGTCTGAAAAACAATACTCAGACTGGTCACACTCTGTGTGATCCGAAAACCCCATGTACGCTGGAACCAATGGTTTTCCCAGAGCCGGTAATTTCTATCTCTGTCACGCCAAAAGATAAAGGTGGCATGGAGAAGATGTCTGTAGCTATCGGTAAGATGGTGGCTGAAGACCCGACGTTCCGCGTTGAAACTGACCAGGATTCTGGCGAAACCATTCTGAAAGGTATGGGCGAACTGCACCTGGATATCAAAGTAGACATCCTGAAGCGTACTTACGGCGTAGAGCTGATTGTAGGTCAACCACAGGTGGCTTACCGCGAAACTATTACCCGTGAAGTGGAAGACAGCTACACGCACAAGAAGCAGTCTGGTGGTTCAGGTCAATACGGTAAAATCGACTACCGCATTCGTCCGGGCGAGCCAAACTCAGGCTTCAAGTTCATTTCTTCTATCGTGGGCGGTAGCGTTCCAAAAGAATTCATGCCTGCTATTGAAAAAGGCTTCGAGTCGATGATGTCGACTGGTACTCTGGCTGGTTTCCCGGTGCTGGACGTTGAAGTTGAAGTATTTGACGGTGGTTTCCACGCTGTTGACTCGTCAGCCATCGCGTTCGAAATCGCTGCCAAAGGTGCGTTCCGTCAATCTATGCCTAAAGCCGGCGCTCAATTGCTGGAACCAATCATGAAAGTTGACGTCTTCACACCAGAAGACCACGTAGGTGACGTGATCGGTGACTTAAACCGTCGTCGCGGCATGATCTCTGGTCAGGAATCTGGCGCAACTGGCGTACGTATCAAGGCGACAGTACCACTGTCAGAGATGTTCGGTTACATCTCTACTCTGCGTACTATGACGTCTGGCCGTGGCCAGTTCTCTATGGAATTCGATCACTATGCGCCGTGCCCGTCTAACGTGGCTGACGCTGTAATCGCGAAAGAAAAAGAGAAAAAAGCTGCCGCTGCTAAAGGTTAATTCCTTCTAGCCCTCAGCTAAAAAAGCCCCGCTGGTGCAAACCGCGGGGCTTTTTGTTTTCTTCTTTGGGGTCAGGTCTCCTTTGGGGTCAGGTCTTGAATTTTGCGTTTCAATGCAAAATTCAAGACCTGACCCCAACAAGCAGAATCACTCCATTTAGTGGCAGACAGTCGCTTTTTCCTGCACTAGGCTTAGCTGCGGGAACCACCACTAACCGGAGAATGATGCATGAAATGGCTTTTAACACTAGGTTGCGTTGCTTTATTAATGCTGGGCAACAACAGCCTGGCAGCGGTCACAGAGCAGGCCGTGCAGCTGCCCAACCAGCTGGGCAGCGCCATTATTTACCGCAATGACGCAGTGAAAAACCAAGGCGCCGCTGTGCTGGTGATCCACGAATGGTGGGGCTTTAATGACTACGCCCGCAGCAGAGCCAAAATGCTGGCTGAACTCGGTTACACCAGCATCGCAGTGGATATGTACGGCACAGGCAAAGTGGCGGACCACCCGGACAATGCAATGGCATTTATGGAAGCGGCGATGAAAGAACCAGAAAAGGTCAATGCCCGCTTTGATGCCGCCATGGCGTTACTAAAAGCAGCCCCTGGCGTAGATGCGAGCCGGATTTATGCCATGGGTTACTGCTTTGGTGGTGGTGTAGTGCTGAATCAGGCCCGGATGGGCAAAGCACTGGCCGGCGTCGCCAGCTTTCATGGCATGTTGACCTCGAAACACCACAAGGCCGATGCCGCTACGCTCAAAGCAAAAATTCTGGTGGCGCACGGTGGTGCCGATCCATTTGTCCCCGCCGAACAAGCCACCAGCTTTATCAGCGAAATGTTAGGAGCCGGCGCCGATCTGGATTTTCGGGTCTACCCTGGCGTGAAGCACAGCTTTACCGTGCCGGATGCAACAGAAAAAGGTAAAGCCTTTCACATGCCTTTTGAATACAACGAGCAGGCCGACAAAGACAGCTGGGCTGCCTTGTTACGCATGCTGGCGTCTTAACAGGATTTAACTGGCTCCAGGGCTTTGCGTCGCATGCGCTGCTGGCGAAGCAAAGCCAGCAGCCTGAACTAATCTGGCCCATAGCTTAGGGGTAGTGCCAAAACAGTTTTTAAAATGGCGACTCAAATGGCTCTGATCAGCAAAGCCACTGTCAAATGCGGCTTGTGCCAATGGCAAACCCTGTTCAATCATGGATTTAGCTTTTTGTAGTCGTTTTAGCGTGATATAGCGATAAGGGGTGGTGCCGTACAAAGCGCGAAAATCCCTTGTCACCTGCCATTTGCTGTACTGAGCGACAGCGGCCAGCTCATCCAACGTAAGCTCGAACGATAAATTGCAATCCAGCCTCAGCATATCATCCAGAAACTCCCGCACCCGCTTCATCGCCTGATAATTGGCCCGAGTATGCTGAACTCTGGTGTGGCTGAGGCGCTGCAGGCAACTGGCAAACGAGAACACCAGATCCTGATGCTCCATCCTCTGTAATGGACGATGCAGCTCAGCTAACAGCCGGTTGGCAATCTGAATCAATTCCGTATCCCGGCTGACCCCACCAGGTAAAAAAGCAGGCTACAGCCCTGCAGCACAGCTTGTACATCCATAGGATCAACCGAAATTGCCCGGTAACTAAAAGGACTTTCCGTGCCGGCCTGCCCATCGTGCACCTCATCGGGATGCAGGATCACCACTTCGCCAGGCAGCGAATGACGTAGTTCGCCCCGATAATGGAAGCTTTGGACTCCGCCTGTGGTCAGTGCGAAGGTGTAACTGTCATGGCTATGCGGCGCATAGGCCAGGCCGCTAAAGCTGGCTTCAATACGCTCAACCGCACCAGCGCCTCTTTTGACCCAACTCTGGTCTTTCGCCATCGGCACACGACTCCTGATCAGATCCTGTTGTGGATAGAGTACACCCTGGAAACCGGCCCACTCAGCTTCATTGAAGCCAGCGCAATTTCGTTCAATAAAACCCGCCAAGGCTGAGTTACTATACCTGATAAATTTCATTGGGTTATCAAAACTGGCTAAAAATTTAGCGGCCAGTTCAACAGGGAGAAAACACCGAAAATGCAAGGATTCAAACGTTTTATGCTGTGGGCCTTCGGCCTGCTTGTACTTGCAGCCTTAACCGCCATTGTGGTGGGCTGGTCCTATCAAAACGCCAAGGGTTCCGACTATGCGCCGTTCCAGGCCAATGCCGTCTATGCCCCGAACGGGGTGGTCACCACCAGCCAGCCACTGGCCAGTCAGGCAGGCCTTGCTGTGTTGCAGCGGGGGGGCAATGCCGTTGATGCGGCCGTCACAGCGGCTGCAGTACTGAGTGTGGTCGAACCCTATATGACCGGCATTGGCGGCGACATGTTTTCCCTGCTCTGGTCAGAAAAAGAGCAGCGGCTGATTGGCATTAACGGCAGCGGCTACGCTGGAGAACTCATGACGATGGAGCGGATTGGCGACCGCGGTAAAGTGCCAGATGAAGGGCCACACTCCATCACCCTACCAGGTGCCTTGTCTGGCTGGGCCATGCTACTGGAAAAACACGGCACTCTGACACTGGCCGAAGCATTGGCCCCTGCCATCGCGCTGGCAGAGCAAGGCTTCCCGGTTTCCGAGGTAACAGCGAACGAATGGGCCTTGTTTGAAAGCAAGCTGAGTTGGGATCCAGGCGCAAAAGCGACTTTTCTGGTCGGTGACGGCCGGGCCCCTAAAGTGGGTGAATGGTTTAGCAACCCAGATTACGCCAACACGCTCAAATTAATTGCGGCTCAGGGCCCAGAAGTTTTATATGGCGGCGAGCTTGGCGACAAGATTGCCGGCAGAGTGCAGCAGCTCGGCGGTTTCTTAACCGCAGCCGACTTTGCCCGCTATCAGGCCCAATGGGTCGAGCCGTTATCTGTCTCTTTCAAAGACTATAGGCTATGGGAGCTGCCACCCAATGGTCAGGGCATCGCCGCACTGGAAATGCTAAAACTACTGGAGCCCTATGATCTGGCGGCCATGCAACACAATTCGGCTGCTTACCTGCACCATTTGATCGAAGCGAAAAAACTGGCTTATGCCGATTTAGAGCATTTTGTTGGTGACCCGGACTTTATGCAGGTCGCTCCTGAGCAGCTGTTGTCTGATGCCGTCATCGCCAAACGTCGCCAGCAGATCAACCCCGATACCGCGATGCAGCGGGCCGATCCGGAAACGTCGTTGACCACCAGTGAAACCACCTACCTGAGCGTGGCTGACAAAGATGGCAATATGGTGTCTTTTATCAACAGCCTGGCTGGTACTTTTGGTTCAGGCATCGTGGTGCCCGGTACTGGTTTTGCGCTGCAAAACCGCGGTGTTGGCCTGTCGATGCAACCGGGCCGAGCCAACTCAGTGGCGCCGGGCCGACGCCCCTTTCACACCATTATCCCCGGTTTTGTCACCAAAACCGATGCGAAGGGCAACCAACAGCCCTGGCTCAGTTATGGCGTAGTTGGCGGCCCGCAACAACCGCAGGCCCATGTGCAGGTGCTGCTGAATATGCTGCTGTTCGGCATGGATGTACAGCAAGCCATCGACGCACCGCGCTTTCGCCACTGGGAAGAGAACAACGTCAGTTTTGAACCTGGGATCGCCGAAGCGACAGTGGAACAACTGTATTCCATGGGGCATGCACCACAAAACCCGCTGATGTCCACTGCGCAAAGTATCTTCCTTGGCAATAGCAGAGGCTTACTCTTTGGTGGCGGGCAAGGCGTGATGAAGCTGGAAAAAGGCTATGTGGCAGGCTCTGATTCCAGACGGGACGGCGTCGCCGCTGCTCATTAGCATAGGGGCAATTTGGGGTCAGGCTTTGTGTTTCGGGGTCAGGTCTTGAATTTTGCGTTTCAATGCAAAATTCAAGACCTGACCCCGACACAAAATTCAAGACCTGACCCCAAGCAAAAAAGCAGCCTTGCGGCTGCTTTTCACATGCTCAGACTTGCGTTAGTGTATTACTGCTTTGGCAGCTCTTTTACACCCATATTAAACAGGCTGAAACCTATGATATCGGCGGCCAGTTCAATTTGTTTTGACACAGGTACACCTGCCCCGTGACCAGCATTGGTTTCAATGCGGATCAGTTGCGGGTTGCTACCACCGGCTTTGGCTTGCAGCTCAGCGGCAAACTTAAAGGAGTGCGCCGGTACCACGCGGTCATCGTGGTCGCCCGTGGTGACCAGAGTGGCTGGGTAGGCAACGCCTTGCTTCACATTGTGAACTGGTGAGTAGCCTTTGATGTAGTCGAACATCTCTTTGCTTTGCTCAGAGGTACCGTAGTCATAAGCCCAGCCTGCACCGGCGGTAAAGGTGTGGTAACGCAACATATCCAGTACACCCACTTGCGGAATGGCGACTTTCATTAAGTCAGGGCGTTGAGTCATCACCGCGCCTACCAGCAGGCCACCGTTGGACCCACCACGAATGGCCAGCTTGTCACTGGAGGTGTATTTCTGGGCAATCAGGTATTCACCGGCCGCAATAAAGTCATCAAAGACGTTTTGCTTTTTCTGCTGAATACCAGCGTCGTGCCAGGCTTTACCGTATTCACCGCCACCACGCAGGTTAGGCACCGCATACACGCCGCCTAATTCCATCCACACCAGGTTGGCCACACTAAAGGCTGGCGTCAGGCTGACGTTAAAACCACCGTAGCCGTAAAGCAGCGTCGGGTTGTTGCCGTCCAGCTGCACACCTTTTTTATGGGTAATGATCATCGGCACCTTGGTGCCGTCTTTACTGGTGTAGAACACCTGCTTCGACTCGTAGTCGTCGCTGTTAAACTTGACTGCCGGTTTGTAATACACAGTGCTTTCACCGGCTTTTGGTTCAAAGGCAAAAGTGGTGGCTGCGGTGTTGTAGTTAGTGAAGCTGAAATACACCTGCTCATCTTTGGTTTTACCACCAAAGCCAGAAACGGTGCCGACGCCTGGCAGCGTCACGTCACGCACCAGCTTGCCGTCGTAGTCGTATTGTTTCACCTGAGAAATGGCGTCCACCATATAGTGGGCAAACAGGAAACCAGCACCTTTGTTTACATCCAGCACGTTGGCAGTTTCCGCAATAACGTCCGTCCACTTGTCTTGTGCCACGTCTTTCGCGTTGATTTTCACCAGCTTTTTATTGGCGGCATTGAGGTTAGTGACGAAATACAGCTCATCGCCACGGCTGTCGACGAACTCAAAATCTGCACTACCTTCGGCATAGACTGTGACAAAAGCACTGTCTGGCGCCGTTAAATCTTTGATAAAGACTTTGTTGCCTGACGTAGCGTTTGCCGCAGACACAATCAGGTACTTGCCGTCGTCGGTTACACCGCCACCGACATAACGGTGTTTTTCAGCTTCCACGCCGCCGTACACCAGCTGGTCATCTTTTTGTGCCGTGCCCAGTTTGTGGTAATACAGCTTGTGCTGGTCGGTTTTAGCTGACAGCTCAGAGCCTTCAGGTTTGTCGTAGCTGGAGTAGAAGAAACCTTCATTACCTTTCCAGCTCACGCCGCTGAACTTCACGTCCACCAGCTGAGTTTCCAGCTCTTTTTTGCTTTCGGTGTCGATAATAATAATTTTGCGCCAGTCGCTGCCGCCTTCAGAAATCGAATAGGCCAGCACCTTGCCGTCTTTGGAGAAAGACACATCAGCCAGTGACGTCGTGCCGTCAGCGGAGAAGGTGTTCGGGTCTAAAAAGAGTTCAGCTTCGCCGTCGCCTTTTTTGCGGTACAACACAGACTGATTTTGTAAGCCATCGTTTTTAAAGAAGTAGCTGTAATCGCCTTCTTTAAACGGCGCCCCTACTTTTTCATAGTTCCACAGGGTTTCTAAACGCTGTTTGATCTGGTCGCGGTAACCAATCTGGTCCAGATAAGCAAAAGTGACTTTGTTTTGCTCTTTTACCCAGGCGCCGGTTTCTGCGCTGCGGTCATCTTCCAGCCAACGGTAAGGGTCAGCCACCTGAGTGTCGAAGTAACTGTCCACCACCTCACCTTTTTGCGTCAGTGGGTAGGTAAAAGGGTGAGCCTTCGTTTCGGCTGCTGTCACGGTGTCGGTGCTCTTGGTTGTGTCTTGAGGTTGGCCGCAGGCGGTTAATAATGCCAGTGCCACGGCGCTTACTGCGTATTTCATCGATCCTGTTCCCCGGATTTTAGTAAGTGAAGTGTGAATAAATCGCAACGAGCATAACAAAGTCAACAGCGCCGTGCAGCCCTATCTCCTGAAATACTGCTGTTTCAAACAGGCATTTTTTCTTGTCCCCCTGCAGCCAGCTGGCTAGAGTAGAAGCCCTGTTGATTCGCCGAGTGTTGCCCATGTTGTTCTCTGCCCTGCTCCTGCAGTTGGCGCTTAATCAGCCAACCCCAGCTCAGCCGCTGGCCGATCCGACCTTGCCGCTGCCAGCCGTTCAGGCAACCGCCTCCTGGCAGCCGAAGCAAGACTTCAGCGCATGGCAGCACCAGCAAAAACAGCGCTATCGCGCAGCTCTACTCTGGCCGGATGAAGCTGCAGCCAGCGGGAAGTTGCAGCACAAGGAACAGCGCGACAGCTACCAGCTTGAATACTGGCAATTGCAATTGACCCACCAAACCCAAAGCCAGGCCATTATTTTACGTCCGGTCAAGCCGATAGGTGCTGTGCTATTGCTGCATGATCACGGCGCCTTTTTTAGCCTTGGCAAAGAAAAATACATACACCCGACCGACAAAGCGCAACTGGCATTGGCGCAGCCATGGGTCGACAAATACTTCTCAGGCGTCTTTATTGGCGACGAGCTGGCACGTCAGGGCTATCTGGTACTGGCGGCTGACAGTCCTGGGTTCTCCAGCCGCGGCCCCATCAGCTATGACCAGCAACAGCAACTGGCGTCAAATTTACTGGCTTCTGGTCATTCGCTGGCGGGCCTTGCTGCTTATGAAGATATGCAGCTGGCCGGTTTTTTACGCCAGCAGCTGCAAAGCGACCGCTTGCCGCTGGTAAGCTTGGGGTTTTCGATGGGTGCATTTCGCGCCTGGCAGGTCGCAGCCTTGTCCGACGAGGTGAACGCTGCTGTTGCCGCCTGCTGGTTTAACAGCTGGCCGGCGCTGCTTTATAGCGGCAGTAATCTGGCCAAAGGCCAGTCGTCGTTTTATTTTCTGCATCCAGGGCTGAACAGCCAACTGGATATTGCCGATTTAGTCAGCCTGGCAGCGCCAAAACCACTGTACCTGTTAAACGGCGGCCAGGACCCACTGATGCCGTCTGATGCAGTGCTGGCAGGCTATAAGCAGCTGCAGTTGGCCTGGCAACAGGCTGGGGCGTCACAGCAGCTGCGTACTGAGCTGTGGACAGAAGCCAAACACGAATTTCCGCTGGCGCAGCAGCAACAAGTCTGGGCCTGGCTGGCAGAGCTCAACCGCAGCCTACCCAGCCGCTGAAAGCAGGCTTTTGGTCGCAGCACACTGGTGCTTTGACCTTAGCTACGTTACAAACCTAGGGCGGTGTTTCGCCCTTAACGCCAGCACAACCTTTTTATGCATATAAAAACATGGGACTAACAATGAAAAAAACCACCCTGAATCTGGCCAGCCTTAGCCTGGCCATTTTAGTCAGCCTGCAACCAGGCCCGGCGCTGGCTAAAGATGCTCCGGCTGACGCGCTGCATAGCCGTCAGATTGACGTAGACTCTGTAGTCGTGACCAATCACGACACCAAAGTGCTGGGAGAATCCTTCAGCTATAAAGCTTACACCGGCACCCAGCCGGTTTGGGATGACGAAGGCAACGCTATTGCCAGCGTGTTTTATACCTATTACGAACGTCAGGGCGTAAAAGACCGTAACAGCCGGCCTTTACTGATTTCCTTTAACGGCGGTCCGGGCTCAGCCTCGGTCTGGATGCAAATTGCTTACACAGGCCCGCAGGCCATCAATATCGACAGTGAAGGCTACCCATTGCAGCCTTATGGCGTCAAAGAGAACCCATACTCAGTGCTGGACACCGCTGACATCGTGTTTGTGAACCCGGTCAACACCGCCTATTCGCGGGTGCTGCCAGGTAAAGATGGCAAACTGCCAGGCAAAGATGCCCAGCAAAAAATGTTCTTTGGCACCAACTCCGACATCAAGTACCTGGCCGACTGGCTGAACACCTTTGTCAGCCGTTATGACCGCTGGCCGTCACCTAAGTACCTGATTGGCGAAAGCTATGGCACCACCCGGGTCTCAGGCCTGGCACTGGCGCTGCAAAACCAGCAGTGGATGTACCTTAATGGCGTGGTGCTGGTGTCTCCGACCGAGATCGGCATTAAACGCGAAGGCCCGGTTGATGTAGCTAACCGTCTGCCTTATTTCGCTGCAACCGCCTGGCACCATAAAAAGCTGCCGCAGGAGCTGCAACAAAAAGACCTGATGGAGGTACTGGCCGAAGTAGAAGAGTACACCTTGAATAACTACCTGCCAGCGCTGGCCAAAGGTGCATTTATTGACCCGGCAGAGAAGCAGGCGGTGGCAGAAAAAGTAGCGCATTATTCGGGCTTATCGCTGAAATCTGTGCTGCAGAACAATCTGGATATCGAACCGGCGTTCTTCTGGAAAGATTTATTGCGAGACGAAGGCAAAACGGTAGGCCGGTTGGATTCCCGCTACATTGGGATTGACCGCAAAGAAAGCGGCGACAGACCGGATTACAACGCTGAGCTGACGTCCTGGCTGCACTCTTTCACTCCAGCGATGAACCATTACCTGCGTACTGAGCTGAATTACAAAACCGACGTTAAATACAATATGTTTGGCCCGGTGCATCCATGGGATAACAGCAATGACAACACGGGCGAAAACCTGCGTCTGGCTATGGCCGCCAACCCCTACCTGAACGTGATGATCCAGTCCGGTTATTACGACGGTGCCACCAACTATTTCGATGCGAAATACAGCATGTGGCAGCTCGACCCAAGTGGCAAAATGAAAGACCGTTTAAGCTTCAAAGGCTACCGTAGCGGCCATATGATGTACCTGCGCCACGACGACTTAAAACAGTCGAACCAGGACTTACGTGACTTTATCAAAGCCACCCTGGTCAAACCGGATCAGGCCGCCAAGTACTAATCCAACAGCTGCAATTTGGGGTCAGGTCTTGTATTTTGCATTGAAACGCAAAATACAAGACCTGACCCCATTTTGTTCAAGACCTGACTTCATGTTGTTTTATCGTCTTTTGCCGGCCAAAGGCATAAAAGGGCCACATCAGCAGCAGGTTCAGCAGCAAGGCGCACAGCACGGCAAACAGCAGCGCTTCGCCGGTTAATGGAATGCCTGGGGTGAAATTTTTTACCACATCCTGTAGCTGAGACAACCGCTTGGGCTGCAGCATAAACCAGAGTTTTTCCGGCAAATAGCCTTGCTCAAAGGTGTAAATGCCAGCCTGAAGCTCTTGCAGCAAATCGACGGTAGCCTGCTTTTGTCTGGCGTCATCCCGCACACTGGGTTCCGGATTTTGCAGATGCTGCGCGATCATTGCGTCTAAATCGGCAAACTGATGGGCTTTGGCGGTGGCGCTATACCCATCAACCTGCAATTGAGTCGCCTGATAAAAACCAGCCAGGTACTGATGATAGTGCTCAGCCAGCAGCGGCAGTTGCAACGACAGCAACAGTGCCGCGCCAAACACCAGTTTATCAAGTAATCGTTTAATCACTGGGCAGGCTCCTGCAGATACTGTTTACGCTCATCGGTATAACACCACCATGCTTTGGCATCTTCCCCTTGCATAAAGCGGGTCACCGAAATAAACACATCAATGACACAAGGGTCGTGCCGTTGCCCGGTCAGCTCGCACAGCTGCTGGTACATCTGATAAGGGTCACGACTGCGTAATTCATCTGGCTGCGTGATGCCAAGCAGCCGCAAATCGGCCGCGCTGGCCGGGCCAATATTCGGCAGATCGGTCAACTGCTGCAAGCGGCTGCGAGAAACTTTATCCGGGTGCACAATATTCTCCGTGGCAACAACGCGACAAATTGATTAACTGAACAACCCGACCGCCAATTCAGCCCAGATCAGCGCCAGCAGCGTTACTACAAGCACAGCGAGCAGGGTACGCTGTGCTTTGCCAGGCAACTGAGCTGCCACCAACCGGTAAATCAAGCCAGCAGAAAACAGCAACACAGCCGCCACAAAGAAATCTGCTGGCCCCCAATTCACTTCAGTGCTCAACTGCATACCAAGCACAGGCAACAACATCAAGCCACATGTAACGAGTGCCACTTGTCTGACCGTTTGAGTAAGCTCCACTTTTCACCTCCTGTTGTCCGGGTTAAACCTGCAGTCTCTGATGATCGAGCGCAGCTTCTTTTTCTGCTCCGCCTGAACCGCAGCTTTGTTTTTACAGGCTGCGCAACAGGACCCCGCAGGCGCACCTTACCAGTTCAGGGTTTTGCCAGTGTCAGCACTTTGCAGTGCCAATTCGATGGCTTTCACTGAGTGCAATGCCTCCTGCACTGTCACTGGCAGCGGTGCCTGCCCATGCAGCGCCAACGCCAACTGCTGGTAAAAACAGCTGTAATGGCCTTTGCCAAGCGGCAGCGGCCGGGTACCTCCGGCATCACTAAGTTCAGCCTGGCGTTGCTGCTGCCGCACCGCCCAGCGCGGGTCTGTCCTACCCTGGCCAAAACGTAAAATCTCTTCCTGCGGGTCCAGTCCATAGCTACGAAAAGTCGCCTGGCTACCCTGCACCTCAAAACGCAGCGGCGTGGCGGCGGCAAAAGGTGACGAACTTAAGCAGACTTCTTTATCGGCATAGTGCAGCTGCAGCTGAAAATAATCGGTATTCTTGCCCGAATCCCGCAGCACGCGGCAACGGGCCGTCAATGCTTCCGGCTCACCAAACAGCAGCAAAGCCTGATCAATCAGATGCGGCCCTAAATCGAATAAAATGCCACTGCCAAAATCGGCAGTTTCGCGCCAGCGCTGCTGTACCTCTGGCCTGAATCTGTCGTAACGCGACTGCATCAGCCGCACCTGGCCCAGACAGCCTTGTTGGATCTGCTGTTGCAGCGCCAGAAAATCATCATCAAAACGGCGGTTGTGAAAGGCACAGAGCTGTAAATTTTTTTGTGCCGCGAGATCTGCCAGTTCTTCAGCTTCATATTGACGCAGCGTAAAAGGTTTTTCCACCACCAGATGTTTGCCCGCCAACAGCGCGGCTTTGGCCAATAAATAATGGCTTTGGTTGGGCGAGGTAATCACCACCAGCTGGGCGTCCGTTTGGCTGATCAGCTGCTGCGCTTCCGGATAGACCGTGAGGCCCGATTTGAAATTCTGAGCATCTGACTGAGAGCTAGACAGCGCCACCAGTTGATAACCCGCTTGTGCGGTTAAAAATGGCAGATGGAATACCTTGGCTGATAGACCAAAACCTATCACTGCGGTTTTTATCATACGACATGCCTCCGAGTTGCAGAATGCACAGCATAGCTGGTTTACCCTAGCCAAGTGGTTCAATTCAGTGAAGATTTAGGAAAACTGCGATAGGATGAAGCCAAACGTCACTTTGACTTGGGGATCTGACTTTTGACATCTGACTCGTTGCCATTGGTTCTGGCCGGCCCAATTTTGCGTTTGGCCACTCCAGAGCGTCTGGTATTTTGGCTGGCGACCTCCACGGCAATAGATGCCCGTTTGCAGCTAAGCCGCCCGGCGGATAGCAGTTTCCAACTGGCGTTCAGCGCCAGTCAGCTGGCTGAAGCGACCCAGCAGTTGCAACTGGCAGAGGCGCTTTACCTGCAGATGATTGATTTGCCATTGCTGCAGGCACTGCCGGTGCAACAACAGATCAGTTACGATCTGCAACTGAAACCCCAGAGTGCAGAGCGCTGGCAGAATTGCAACGAGTGGGCCAGTGCGCTCTGTTACCCAGGCCAGCAGTTGCCTTTTTTCCGGCTCGAGCCAAAAGTACGGCAGCTACTGCATGGCTCTTGCCGCAAGCCACATTTTGCCGGTCCGGACGGCCTGGTGCGCGCCGATCAGTTTCTGCAGCAATGCAGTGAGCATGACTGGCCGTCTTTGCTGATGCTCAGCGGCGATCAGATCTATGCCGATGATGTCGCAACCCCAATGTTGTATGCCATTCATCAGCTTGCCAACAAACTCGGTTTTGCCAACGAACACTTACCAGAGGCCGATATTCAAAACTCGGTCGAACTGCATCAGCAACGGCCTTATTATGGCCAGCGTGAACAATTGCTGCCCGACACCAAAGCTGGCCAACAAGTGCTGCAACAGCTGTTTAAAGGGGTACGGAAACCCGTTTTTACCAGCGACAATGCACATAATCATTTAATTTCTTTTGCCGAAGTTTGCTGCATGTACCTGCTGGTCTGGTCGCCGCAGTGTTGGGGATTACTGACTAAGGCGTTGCCAGCAGAACTGATTGAGCACATGCCAGCAGCCCAGCACGCCAAACTGCAGAAACAGCAGCAGACCATCCAAACTTTCGCCTCTGGCCTGGGTCAGGTGCAGCGGCTGCTTGCCCATTTACCTGTAGCGATGATCTTTGATGATCACGACATTTCCGACGACTGGAACCTGACAGCAGAGTGGGAGCAGACGGCGTACCAACATCCGTTTTCCCGCCGCATTATTGGCAACGCCTTGTTGGGCTATTGCCTGTTCCAGGGCTGGGGCAATGCCCCGGAGCAACATCAGCCCCTGCTGACGCTGTGCCAGCAAGCGGCGACCGTTCCAGGCAGCCTGGCGCATGATGAGTGCATTAACGCGCTGCTGAAATTTAATCAGTGGCGGTATCAATGGCCGACCGAACCGCCACTGATCGTATTGGACACCCGAACCCAGCGCTGGCGTTCAGAGGTGTCTCCGGATCAACCATCAGGCCTGATGGACTGGGAAAGCATTACTGATCTGCAGCAGCAATTGCGTGGCCACAGTGCAGTCTTGCTGGTATCGCCTGCCCCGGTATTTGGCGTCAAACTGATTGAAACCATTCAGCACCTCTTTACCGCCTTTGGCAAACCCCTGTTGGTGGATGCCGAAAGCTGGATGGCACATCCCGGATCTGCGCATGCGCTGCTGAACCTGTTCCGCCACCCGAAAACGCCACAAAACTTTGTGATTTTGTCCGGCGATGTGCATTACAGCTTTGTATTTCAGGTCGCTTTGCGCTGTCGCGAACAGAGCCCGTCCATCTGGCAAATCACCAGCAGCGGGCTGAAAAACCAGTTTCCTGACCGGCTGTTGAAACTGCTGGACCGCAGCAACCGCTGGCTCTATGCCTCCTGGTCACCACTAAACTGGCTGACCAAAAGACGGCAGATGAAGGTAACTCACCATAAACCACTGGGTGCGTCCGCGGGGCAGCGACTGGTCAATAGCGCGGGCATCGGCCTGCTGCAGCTGAGCGACCAGGGCGTGCCTGAAAAAGTCTTGCAGCTGACTGCTGACGGAAAGCAGATTGAGTTTGATCTGACTCAGGGCGATGATGAAATCAGTCAGGACTACAGCCTGTAACAGTCGCAAGGAGCTACTGATTGGCCTGCTGAAAAAACTGCAGCTGCAGTTGATGAAACGCGGCAGTTTGCTGAAACTGCACTAAGGCCTGGCTGAACTGCTGCACCAGCGCCTGATTACGCCCAAGTAAATGGTAGCTGTTGACGCCAAACCAGTGTAACTGCTGCAAGCTGCTGTCATTGGGCGCGGTCTGCAGGTAGTAGTAATCAAAAATGTTGCGGTCCATTACCAGCGCGTCAACCCGGTTTTTTAGCAGCATACTGGGTAACTGATGCTGCTCTACCACTTCCAGATAACTGGCCAACAGCGGCAACATCCGCCGGTAATCGTCAGACAAAAACTGACTGGCGTTTTGAAAGGCCATCAAACGTAAGCCAGCGAGGTCGGTCAGGCGACGAATGGTACGCAGCGCGTCTTTGCGGATAATCAGTACATTTTCATAACGGATATAAGGTGCAGTGGCGTAGAGCCCGTCCGGCACCGAACGTTGCAGCGAGACTAAATCCCCCAGCCCTTGTGTATAGAGTTCAAGCAAGCGACCATTAGGAACATGTAAAAATTTTGCGCAGCGACCTAGCTGCTGACTGACTGTTTTCAGTAGCTCCAGCTCAAAGCCACTTTGTTGTTTGACTGCGATATAAGGCGGTTTATCGACCCCGACCAGAATAGCCAGTTCAGGCCCGCTGCAGGCCCAAAGTGGAGCACAAAACAACCAGAGACTGCCTAGCAAAAACTTCATCACTACTCCTCATCGCCTGCAAACCAGCTTAAGCAACAGCCTGAATTTAATCCAGTTTTTGAATCACTTCTTTCTTAAAACTTACATTTTAATTACACAATTTTGTCACCTGCACTTCACTGGTCTGTCATCTGCCGCCGCCAGAATAAGCGCGATTTTGCCCGTCAGTGGCAAAGCCTGATACCTCAATAAATTAAAGGGAGATTGCGCGTGACTTTACAAAAAACCTTAGTGGCTATCGCCATCAGTGCCAGCCTGAGCCATATGGCACTGGCCGAAGAAGCCGCCGCCAACAAAGCAGCTGAATCTGACGTCGAAGTGGTGGCCGTCACAGGCAAACGCATCAGTTATGCCAACAACACGGTCGACGAAGCGATGAAACAAAGTAAGTCCCCAATCGGCAACGTGATGGATTTAGTCAACCAGTTGCCGGGTATCACGGTTGGCCAGGGCGATGCTTTTGGCGGTGACGACTGGTCCACCACCATCAGCATGCGTGGCTTTGCAGTCAGTGGCAGCGAACAGCAGCTGGGTATTACCGTCGATGGTTTGCCAAACGGCGGCTCTTCGTATGGCGGTGGCAGTAAAGCCAACCGTTACCTCGACACCGAAAACACCGCTCTGGTGGAAGTTGGCCAGGGCACCTCGGACATCGGTTCTGCCTCATTGGATGCTTTAGGCGGCACACTGAACTTTGTGTCGATGACCCCGGACGACGAAGAAAGCCTGAACTTCGGCGTGACAGGCGGCGACCACAATGCCCGTCGTTATTTCACCCGCTACAACACGGGTGAACTGGGTGGCCACACCAAAGCCTATGTCAGTCTGTCAGACAGCTACAGCAACAGATGGATTGGTACCGGCAGCAATGGCTTTACCGAGCGCCTGCATGCTGAAGCCAAGTCGGTGACTGAACTGGAACACACAAAAATCACTGCCCGTTTCTCGTACGATGACGCCAACGAAGATAACTACAACACAGTGTCTTTGGCACAGTTCGCCGACAACCCACATTGGGACCGTCTGACCAACGTCTGGACTGGAGATCCGGATATCGACCAGAACTTTGCCGAAGTCTGGTCCACCTTACGGGAAAACAGCTTCAGCTATGTCAAAGTCGAAACCGATTTAACTGACGATATCCAACTGACCGTTACGCCTTACCTGCACCTGCAATCTGGCCGTGGTGACTGGATGCCAAATTACCAGGTCTATGTGGTCGACGCTCAGGGTAACCGCGTCACCCGCGGTACTGGTACTGGCGTGCTGACCCCTTACATGTACGTCGACGCCCAAAACCGTCCAATTCTGGATCCAAGCGCAGATCTGTCTGACGCTACCCGCGTGTCGTCTTACCGTCACACCCACTACGAAAAGCAACGTTTGGGCATGACCTCTGAACTGTTCTGGGCTTTGGGTAACCACGAGCTGCGCGCCGGTGCCTGGCTGGAACAGCAGGAACGTGATGAAAGTCGTGACTGGCACAACGTGATTGACCCGGTGCAATACCACTATTTTGACACTTCACCATACTGGGTGCAGTATGACCGCACCTACGACACCGACACCCAGAAACTCTATCTGCAGGACCAAATTCGTCTGAGCGACGACTTAACTGTGACTCTGGGCGTGAAACAGTTTTATGTTGACGTTGAACGCCAGGATAACATTGTCACCGCCAACCAGGGACAGCTGGACAGCGACTCCGACCTGCTGCCTTCTGTTGGTGTGGTGTACAGCCTGACCAACAACCTTGAATTATTTGCCGGCTACACCGAAAACTTTAAAGCGATCAGCGACGCCATTCTGGAAACCAATCAGGATTACAACGCGCTGGAAGCAGAAACCGCCGACAATATCGACCTGGGCCTGCGTTACTTTGGCGATGCGCTGAACTTCTCTGTGACTTACTACGATGTCACCTTCGACAACCGCATTACCTACCTGCAACCAGGTGCCAACGGCGGCCCGGATTACCTGAATGAACTGGACGGCACCTATGTCAACGTAGGTGGTATCGATTCCAACGGTATTGAAGCGAGCATGGACTGGCAATTAGGTTCAGGCTGGAGCATTTACGGCGCAGCCACCCTGAACAAAGCTGAATACAACCGCACTGTGAACAGTCAGGTGCTGGATGAAGATGGCAATGTGGTGGTGGATGCAAACGGCAACCCGGTGATCAACCCGGCAGCTATTTTTGCCGGTGACAAAGTGGCGGGCTCGCCGGAGAAAATCTACAACCTGTCGCTGCGTTACCAGGGCGATGCCTACCGCACCGGCTTAACAGCACGTCACACCGCCAGCTACTTTGGCGCCGCCATGGGTGGCAACAAAGACGAGCTGCCAGCGTCCACAGTGCTGGACTTCTACGTTGGCTACAGCAAAACCCTGAGCAACTCAGAGTTATTTAAAGGCCTGGATTTAGCTCTGGTGATCAATAACCTGAACGATGAAAGTTATCTGACAGGTGGCCAGGAAGGTGCGTATTTTATCGGTGCTGAACGCACCGCCAGCCTGACCTTGTCACTGGATTTCTGATAACACCCCGTGAGCAAAAAGGGTTGGGCCTGTCCCAACCCTTTTTATTCAGGCCCAGGCTATTTTTCGCAGCTTTGCCGCCACTCGTTGCGCTCGGCCAGCACCAGATCCGGGTAGTCACTGAACACGCCCTGCCCCCCTTGTTGCATTAACGCATTGGCTTCAAACCGCAAACTGAAACTCTTGCCGTCTTTATCCTTTTGCAGGTAGTTGTCTTCATCGCGCAAGGTGTATGGGTGCAGCTGAAATTGACTGGTCAGCGCGGCAAACTCAGGCTTGAGCGTGACACTGCCCTTTTGGTACAGATTACTTTTCCACGGACCAACGCCTGTGGCATAGCTTTGCAACAGGGTTTTGCCCTGCCCTTGCAGCAGCTGGCTGTAATCCAGCGGCGCTTTCAGTCCTGCTATCAGGCGGCCCGCCTCGCCATAAAGCCCGCTCAGCTGCGTATTGTGCTGCTGGTGATACCAGACATCGTAAGGTACAGAGAAATTGTCCTTGGGCGGCATAAAAGCGTGGTCTGTGTCCCCAAGCAACTGCACCAGCGGCAGACTGACACGGTACTTCGGCATCAGTTGCTGCTTCAGTTCCAGCAGGTTTTGTAGTTCAAAGGACTGAATAAAGACCCGTTTCGGGTCGGTAAAGCGCTGAGTTCTCAGCTCCTTTAGCAGCAACTCTGAGGTGTTCAGTGCAATCGCAGTGCCGTCCAGGTGTTTGCCTTCAAAACGAAAGTAAGTTGGATGTTTGGTTTCAGGGTAAATACCGACTTTACGGCCTGTGTCCCGCTCAAACTGGCGCACCGCCGCAATAATTTCGCTCAGGGTCACCAGCTGATACTGGTCGTTATGCGCCACGCCCTGAGGCCGCAGTTCAGGTAAGGGTTCACGTGCCCTGAGTTGCTTAATTTCCGCCAGACTGAAGTCTTCAGCAAACCAGCCAGTGACCGCTAAACCGTCTACAGTTTTAGTGGTTTTCCGGCTGGCAAACTGAGGTAAATCCGCCACGTTCGTGCTATGAGTTAAATCATTTTCGTGCCGGCTGATCAGCACGCCATCCCGGGTTGGCACTAAATCCGGCTCAATAAAATCGGCGCCCATTTTCATTGCCAGCTGGTAAGCCTCCAGCGTGTGCTCAGGCAGGTGGCCGCTGGCGCCACGATGCGCCACCACCAGAAAATCAGGGCAGGCAGCCTGCGCCGCCACAGGCAATAATGCAGATAACCACAGGTAGTTCATCAATCAGACTCCGGTTAAAATTTTGTAGCCTAAATCAACTGCATGACAACCAGATGACCCACCAGCCACCGCACTAGTGACGCTGCTGAGCCAATAAATACAAGCCACTGCCCATAATAAAGGTAGCGCCGACCAGCAAAGACCACCCTGGCACATGCTGCCACAGCAACCAATCGAAGCCTAAACCCCAAATCAGCGCCGTGTATTCAAAAGGCGCAATCACGGACGCCGGAGCCAGCCGGAACGCTTCGGTAATACAGACCTGCCCTATGGCACCGGTCAGACCCAGCCCCAGCATCCAGGGCAATAGTTCCATCGACAGCGGCACCCAGTCCGGCCAGGCCAATGCACCAGCACCAAGCCCAATCATCGACATCAGCCAGAACACCATATTGCCGCTGTTATCGGTGCGCGCCAGCACACTGACCGTCACCGCAGACACCGCATAACACAAAGCCGACAACAAGGCCGCCAAAGCCCCCAGACTCATTAGCTGGCCCCCTTCAGGTTTCAGCATCCAGAGCACTGCGGCCATCCCGACACTAATAGCGACCCACTGGCGCAGGTGCACTTTTTCTTTTAAAAACCAGACCGACAGCACGGTGATCAGCAAAGGCGCAGCGAAAAAAATGGCATAGGCATCTGCCAGGGATAAAGTTCGGATGCTGAAGATAAAGGCCGCCAGCATCACTATGCCCAACAGCGCGCGTAGCAGATGCAGCGACCAGCGCGCATTAAGCAAATGCTGAACCCGCCCCGTGGCAAACAACCAGCCGACAATCAATGGCCAGGCAAACAACGCGCGCAGCGCCGTGATTTGCATAGGCCCGTAATGCGCGGTCAGTTGTTTCATGCAGGCATCCATCGCCGAGAAACAGCCTACTGCGGCAATCATAAAAAAAATACCCTGCCTGACCTGTTGTGCAGCCATAGTCCATGTACCTTGGGGAAATATCGCAGCAATGTGAAGATTGTGCGCAGAACTGTCAACAGAAGAAGCGGAACTTGTTCTATATCAAAGAGGAAACACTGAGTTGCCAGGATAATTAGGGGGTGCACTATTTGGGGTCAGTGCTTCTGCAGCTGCTTGGGGTCAGGTCTTGAATCTTGCATTGAAACGCAAAATTCAAGACCTGACCCCAATAACCTGACCCCAATTACTTCCCAGCCTGTCTTTGGAACGCCCCTTTATCGGGGCGTCTTTTTAGCCGGAATTACTGCGCCAGCGCCTTCTCAATGGCACTGACCAAATCGTCCGGCTTAGTGCTGGGAGCGGCACGCAAAATCGCCTTGCCGTCACGGCCAATCAGAAACTTGGTGAAATTCCACTTAATGCTCTGAGTACCAAACAGGCCTGGTTTGGCCTTTTTTAAACTGGTAAACAAAGGCAGCGCTTCAGGACCATTCACATCCACTTTGGCGAACAATGGAAAACTTACACCATAGTTCAGTTCACAAAAGCTGCTGATTTCAGTTTCGTCACCTTGTTCCTGCTTACCAAACTGGTTGCACGGAAAACCCAGGATCACTAATCCACGCTCTTTGTAGTTTTGGTAAAGCTGCTCCAGACCTTTGTACTGTGGAGTAAAGCCGCAGGCACTGGCCGTGTTTACCACCAGCACCACTTTCCCTTTGTATTGACTTAAGTCGACTGTGTTACCACGAATGTCTTTGACCTGCTGTGCCAGAATATCCGTCATCTGTTGCCTTCCTGTTCAAGCTAAAAACCCAGTCTGAAAGAAAATCAGTGCCTTGACTACTGGATTTTTTCACTACAGCTGTTCTATTTTTCCGATAGATCGGTAACCACGCCAGTGGCAAAACACAAATGAGGCCATTGCAGCTTGGCTTTGAACATTGCCTGGTCCGCACGGCACAATAAGCTTTCCGCGTCGGCGGCATGCTGTGGAAACAACGCCACGCCAATACTGGCATCCAGCTGGATCTGCTGATGCTGCCATAGCAGATCCAGTTGACAGGCCTGCAGCAATTTATCCAGCACTGGCGCCACTTCGGCAGCGTTCTGACAATCAATCAACACTACGAACTCGTCCCCTGCCAGCCGGGCTACAGTGTCGGTATCCCGCAATGCCGATTTCAGCGCTCCAGCCAGCTGGCACAACACCGCATCGCCGGCGGCATGGCCGAAGTTGTCGTTGATCTGTTTGAATTTATTTAAATCGACGAAGCCCAAAGCCAGAATACGATTTTCGCGCCGACAGCGCGCCAGTCCTTGCTGCAAACGGTCCATTAACAGCGCCCGGTTTGGTAATCCGGTTAATGAATCATAAAACGCCAGATGCTGCAGCTGTTCCAACACTTGCTTATGTGAGGTAATGTCCCGCGCAACAGCCACCCGCACCTGCTCGCTTTCAGACCAACGGGCTGACCACTGCAGATGCACTACAGAGCCGTCTTTTCGGACATAACGGTTTTCAAATGCGGTAATTTTTTGGCCGGCCATAATGTCCTTGACCGTCAGTAAAGTGCGTTCTTTGTCTTCCGGATGCATAAACTCCAGCATATTGCGGCCACACATCTCGTGCGTCTTATAGCCGAACACCCGTTCCGATCCTGGGCTTAAAAACACAAAAACGCCCTGTTTATCCACCACACACACGGCTTCTAACAATTCATCAATCAGCTGATTTAACGAGTGAAACTGACGTAACGGCATGACAACACCTACTACTGGCCTTTGTTTACCATAGCAAAAAAAGTGAGCTTAGAAGCGGTTGTGCAAAAATGTACCTTCTTCGGAAAACACAGAACTCAAAGTTTCGATTGTCCATCAGGCCCCGCTTCAAGTACTTTGAACACCTGACAAGTCAAGCTTGAGACAGCAATGTACTATTCCAACATTGTGGTGCTGACCGGCGCAGGCATTTCAGCCGAATCCGGTATTAACACCTTTCGTGACCAAAACGGCCTGTGGGAAAACCACGCCATCGAAGAGGTCGCTACCCCTGAAGGTTTTGCCGCTAACCCGGCGCTGGTGCATCAGTTTTACAATGCGCGTCGTGCCCAGTTGCTGGACCCGGCGTTAAAACCTAACGCCGCTCATCTGGCATTAGCACAACTGGAACAACGACACTGTGCCGCAGGCGGCCAGTTCTTACTGATCACCCAAAATGTCGATAACCTGCACCAACGCGCCGGCTCAGAACAGCTGATCGCGATGCACGGCCAATTGCAGCAGGTTAAGTGCGTACAGAGTGGTCAGTCCCAGCCCTGGACTGGCCCATTGAGTCTGCAGGACAGCTGCAGTTGTTGCACTCCGGCCCGGCCACTGCGGCCCAACATTGTCTGGTTTGGTGAAATGCCTTATCAGATGGAACAGATTGAACAGGCACTTTGCCAGGCGGATTTATTTATCGCCATTGGCACCTCGGGTCAGGTGTACCCTGCTGCAGGCTTTGCCGCACTGGCGGCCGCTAACGGCGCTTACACCGTGGAACTGAATCTGGAAGCAACCCGGGGTGATTTTGCCTCAGGTCAGTACGGCCTAGCCAGCAAAGTGGTACCACAGTTTGTGGCGCAACTTCTAAATGGTTGATTTTCATAATTTTGACATTAAACCGTCGCCAGAACATCAACGCCTGTTAACAATTATGTCATCTTGACCCGTTGTAATGTCGCGAGCTTTTTTCAGGTCACGACATTGGAGTCAAAATGAATAACAAGAACTTTCAGATCGACAACTCGGGTATAGACCCGCAAACCAACTTCTCCGCTAACCCGGAGTTTCAGCAAATTCTGGCCAGCCGCCGCAGCTTTTTAAAAGGCTCTTTGGGGGCTGCCATCGCAACCATTATGGGCACGACACTGGCAGGTTGCGACACCGACAGCGCCGACCCGGTGAAGCTACCTGAAGCCCAACTGCCAGAACCGGCGCCGGTGCTGCTTGGTTTTACCGCCCTGGCGGCAGCCCGCCCAGATACCATTCTGGTACCACAAGGCTACACAGCCCGCGCATTTTTACCTATGGGCACTCCACTGCTCGGCAGCTACCCGGCCTACAAAAACGGCGGCCAAAACACTGGCGCCGAAGCTGAGCAGCAAGTGGGCGCTCACCACGACGGCATGCACTTTTTCCCGTTAGACGCCCGCAGCACTCACCAGAACAGCGCGGAAGGTTTATTGGTGTTTAACCACGAGTACCTGGACCCGGATTTATTGCACCCGAACGGTGCCACCGGCCTGCCTCGCCCGGCCGATGAAGTGCGTAAAGAAGTGGCCGTACACGGTGTCACTGTGGCGCATATCAAAAAAGATGCCGCTGGTGAGTTCCAGCTGGTACAAGGCAGCCCCTTTAACCGCCGTATTACCGGCGCCACGCCAATGGAGCTGTCAGGCCCAGTGCGCGGCCACGCCAAAGTGGTCACCAAGTACAGCCAGGACGGTACCCGCACCCGCGGCACCCTGAACAACTGTGGTAACGGTTTTACCCCTTGGGGCACTTACCTGACCTGTGAAGAAAACTGGGCCGGTTATTTTATGAATGCAGACGCGACTCAGCCGCGTGAACACAGCCGCTATGGCGTGGGTAAAACCAGTGGCCGTTACTACTGGGAAACCGCTGACAACGGCGCTGACCAGTACCAACGTTTTAATGCTACCACTCTGGCTGCCGACGCCAGCGCCGACTACCGCAACGAACCCAATACCTTTGGCTGGATTGTGGAAATCGACCCGTTTAACCCGGACAGCGTGCCACAAAAACGCACCGCGCTTGGCCGCTTTGGCCATGAAGGCGTGATTTTTGGCCCCGTGACCGAAGGTCAGCCTGTGACTGTGTATTCTGGCGACGACTCGCAGTTTGAATACATCTACAAGTACGTGTCGAACGCGCCTTATTACAAGGCCACAGCAGGCGGCCACCTGCTGAACGACGGTACGCTGTATGTCGCCAAATTTAACGCGGACGGCAGCGGTGAATGGCTGGCACTGGACATCAACAACACCGCCTTACAAAGCGCAGCCGCTGCGGCCGGTGTGGTGTTTGACAGCCAGGCCGATGTGCTGCTGAATACCCGTTTAGCCGCTGACCTGGTGGGCGCCACCAAAATGGACAGACCTGAATGGGGCGCGGTGCACCCGGCCACAGGTGAGGTGTATTTCACTCTGACCAACAACACCCGCCGCACTGCAGCACAAATAGACCCGGCCAACCCGCGCGCCAATAACGCCACAGGCCATATCATCCGCTGGAAAGAAAGCAGCAGCTCAGTGCGCAGCTTTCACTGGGATATTTTCCTGCTGGCCGGTGATGTGGGCACCAACACGCCTGGCACCAATATTACGCTGACCGCCGACAACCATATGGCGAGTCCGGACGGTTTATGTTTCGACGCCAACGGCCTCTTGTGGATCCAAACCGATATGAGCGGCAGCCAACAAGGCGACGGCCCTTTTGGTAATAACCAGATGCTGGTCGCTAACCCGGCCACCAAAGAAATTAAACGCTTTTTAGTCGGCCCAATGGATGCCGAAATCACTGGCCTGGCGTTCTCACCGGACGGCAAAACCATGTTTGTGAATATTCAGCACCCGGGTGACCGCTCCACCCCAACCAACCTGACCAGCCACTGGCCAGCCAACGACGGCACCAGCCACCCACGTTCGGCCACAGTGATTGTGACCAAAGACGATGGCGGCGTGATAGGCAGCTAAGCCACTTCGACAAACACTAAGGGCGCCCAGAAGGCGCCCTTTTTATTGATTGGCATTCTGGCCCAAATGGTATCAAAGGCCGCACTGGCCATCTTGCAGAAACTGCAGCAGGCGCTGGGTAATTTCTGCTTTTAATGGCGCCGGGCCATAGTCGTTCATATCGTTATGGTGCGAACCGGCAATTGTGGTAATGCACTGGCTGCCGTTTTGCGCGCTCTGCTGCGGGAGCACGCCAGGGTCGGCTTCGAAGTCACTGGCGCGAATTGACAACACCTTAAGCTGAGTGTCTCGTGGCAATGGGTAGCGGCGATGATCCAGCGTCACCAATGTGTTGGCAAAATCCGGGTTTTGGGTCAGCACCAGCGCAGAAATATCGCCGCCATTGGAGTGGCCTATGAGCAGCAGCTGGTTCCAGTCATAGTCGCTGTCCGTTTGCGCCAGACTCTGGCGGACAAAACGCAGATTGTCGGCACCGCGTTGCCACATTGGCAGGCGGTTGGTAAATAAGTCGCCGCTGGTACTTATTGGCGGGTCGGACGGCAATTCGTGTTGCACCGCCACCACCAGATACCCCAGCTCGATCAGGGTATTGGCCAAAAAGGCATAATCGCCTGGTTTAAGCCCGTACCCTGCGCTCAGCAAGGCGACCGCACAGCGTTTTTGCAGCTGGCAGGGCGCGTTTGATGGCGGGGCATACAGAAGCACAGGGATATCCCTGGACCGCGCGGGGTCAACCAAAAGCCGGGCTTGGGGCTCTGGCGCCGATGCGGCGAACGATGTGGTCGTAGTCAAGAAAACAGCAGACGCCAGCAGCGTCAAAAGGCACTTCATGTATGCAAATCCTTGGTAAACCTATGCAGCTGCCTCTACGGCAACCGGCATTAAAACTTGGTTGGCAGGCCTGAAAATTCAGGGCTCTGTTCAATGTGCTGCACCCAGTCAGCGCGATCGTCACAAAAGATCCGGTCATCCGGCTTCAGCGCAATAGCGTCGTTCAGGCTGCCCGCTGGTACCACCAGGAAACTGCCGGACCTGTTGATATAAGGCAAACCCGAGCCGCAGATTTTACAAAATTGTTTGGCCCAACTTTTGGCGGTCGCCAGCTCAAAACGCTGAATATGCTCCTGGCCTGCCTGCCAGACAATAGCGTCAGGTGAAGTAAACAGATTAGCGGCATGCGCCGAGCCGCTCGAATGGCGGCAACGCGAGCAATAACACAGATGAAATGAGGACACTTCACCGTCGATTTCAAATTGCACAGCGCTACACAAACATTGACCTGCGGCTTTAAGTTGCTTTGTCATTGAGAAAACTCCCAGGTTTAACTTGAATGGACCCGCTGCAGACGACCCCTTCTTCAGCGCCATCCAACCATGTACGCAACTGTTCAATCCGTTGTAGCGTCAGAGCAGCACGCCAGTTGTTTTCACAGATCGGCTGCACCTCAGTTAATCGACCTGCTGCAGTGCTACAACAGCGTCGCGGCCGCCTCAGACATTTTTTGATAGTCGTGCCCCACCTTTGGCACTAACTG
The DNA here is from genome assembly GCF_042654345.1 of Rheinheimera marina. Classification (NCBI taxonomy): domain Bacteria; kingdom Pseudomonadati; phylum Pseudomonadota; class Gammaproteobacteria; order Chromatiales; family Chromatiaceae; genus Rheinheimera; species Rheinheimera marina. The sequence goes on along the minus strand of NZ_JBHSGB010000010.1, from coordinate 673,115 downwards.
CAAAGTCCAGTGAAACGGATAATCCGCTTTTTTAGCAACAGCTTCTGCCACACTGAAAAAGTTCTGCCCGCGCTGCAAACGATTGGCACCTTGCCGCATCGCCGCTTCGCTTTGGTCAAGCACGCCCTGCTCTGCGTTGTTATCCAGCTCGCCCAGCAACAGCACCAGCTGTTTACCGAACGAAGCATTCAGGTTGTGCTGAACACCGCCAAGCCCGAAGGGGTAAGGCACTGTCTCTTGCATAAAGGTATAACTGCCGGCGTTGGCCGCAATGGCTTTTCTGACTCTCGCCTCAGGTTTGACCGCCACCATCCGCTGCACAAACTGCCCTCCAGCCGAATGACCAAACATATCGTAGTGCTCTAGTGACCAGTGATTGATGGTATTTAACTGGTCAAAGATGTTTTCCACCACGGTGAAAGCCCATTCGCTTTGCGGGTTGTTCCAGCCAAAGTAGCTTTTTAGGTTACCTTCCTGATAGTCATTGGTGATCACCCGGTAAAACCTGCTGTCAAATTCGGGTGCGACCAGCAACAGATTTTTGCGCTCGGCAATCTCAGACCAGGCGTCCAGATAACTTTCTGCATTGCGTCCCATGCCATGCATCACAAACAGCACCTGTCCGTCCGCAGTCCATTGCTGCGGCTTGTAGGTCCAGACCCGAATGGTCTTGCGTTCGGTGTGCTGATAAGCATTGATCACAAAACTGTCCTTGCCCGCACCGGTCGGCCTGACATCAGTCTTTTGGGGACCTGTTGGCAACACGTATAAATACAGGTAACCAATCAGTGAAAGTGCAACCACTAAGGCCAGCAGCAAGCCGAACATCCATTTTAACAGCTTCATTTGTTTGCCCTTAAACAACTCATCCTATTGATTTAACTATCAAAGCCGGATTTAGCAATGAAAGTCAATGCAGCCTATTCCGACCAAACCGCAAATTCATTGCCTGAGGGTTCAGTAAAATGAAAACGCCGTCCGCCAGGAAAGCTGAAAATGGCCTGGATCACCTGGCCACCCGCCTGTTCAACTGCCGCCTGAGTGGCTTCAAGATGGCTGCTGTACAGCACCAGCAGCGCAGAACCTGTAGCGGTTCTGGCCATCTGCTCAGAGCGGAAAAAGCCGCCGTCCAGGCCAGAATTGGCAAAGGCGGTGTAGTCCGGGCCATAGTCAGTAAAACTCCAGCCAAATACCTGCTGAAAAAAAGCTTTGGTGGCGGTTAAATCCCTGCACGGGAACTCGGCATAATTCAGCTGATGGTGCTTGTGGTGTGCGGCTGCGTCAGTCATCTCAATTCCTTTTGGTTATTTTTTCTGCCACTGGCCACCTAACAACACAAACTGGCCTTTGGTGGTTTTTTCAATGGCTTTCTGACCTGCCATAGCTTCCACATCGGCCAGCGCGATGCCGTTTTGCTGCGCCAGTTTCTGGTATTCCGCTTTGCGGGCTTTATTAATCAGCTCAGCAATTTCTGTGGCCTGCGCCGAGCTTTGCACCACCCCCAAATAGCCATTGGGTTGTTCACCCACCAGCCCCTGGCTTTTTGCTGGCCCCAAAGCCTGCATCGCCTGCTGTAAATCCAGTGCCAGCACAGGTAAAGCACAGGCCAGAACCAGAGACAAACAAAGAGTTTTGATGGTTTTCATACGGCTCTCCTTAGAATAAACCACTGGAATCACTGAACAATTCGTCCAGCTCTTTATCAACTTTGATGCGGATCTCATGCTCAATCTTCACGTTCAGATTGATATTGATCGGCTCATTCGGCATGGCCACCTGCACGGTCGGCGTACAGGCCGACAACAGCACCAGGCTGACCATCAGAGCGGCTAGTTTCATGGTTGCTCCTTTGCGGCTTTGGCTTGTTTGGCCGCCAGCCGTTGTTGTACTCGCTTTTTCACCAGCTCACTGACCTGTCCGCTCAATTGCAGGCTGGCCAGCAGTGCCGGTATGTTTTCTTCCAGATTAATATTCAAATTGATCGCCCGGCCATTTTCATAATCCGGGTTTTTGCCTTCCAGATGCAGCGCCAGCAGCAGTTGGCCAGAAGTGGCGTAACTGACATCTGCTGACAATACCGAATAATGAAAGTTTTGCAGTGCCTGCATTAACACCTGCATGCCTTGGTTACTTTGCGCCAGCGCTTTGGCTTTGTCCGATTCAAATTTCAGCAAGCCACCCGGCGCCAGCGCGCCAATCTGGCCCTGCGCCACCGTGACGCCTTGCGCCGTCCAGCGCAGCGGAATACGGCCCGAAATGCTACCCTGGCCACTGACTCCGGCTTCAGGCCGCTGTTTTAATAAATCAGCCAGCTGCAATTGTTGCAGTTCCAGCTCAAATTGCTGGTCTTTGCTTAAATCAAAACGTCCGGGTTTCACCTGCACCAGTCCGGCAAACAGCGCCAGCTGCAGCTGATTCAATTGCAATTGGCCTGCTGTCATCTGCTCGGGTAGAAACTGGTAGCTACCGGCAAATTTCACAGGCCCGGCCACCATACCATGGTTAATTTGCGCCAGCTCCAGCGCTTTGCTGCTGAGCAGCCAGTCACGGGCACTGTGTTTCAAGGCGACCACACCGGTTAAACCTTTAAACTCCGATCGGTCCCAAATGCCGTCAATGCCCATCAGCTGCAGCTGCTGTTCACCACTTAACAGCGAAAAATTGTCGCCCGCCAGCATTACTTTGCCTTCACCGCTGAGTTTGCCACGGGAAATAGTCAGCAATTCTGGCCAGGCAGGCCCCAGTTTGAGCGGATTGCCGGCCAGGAAAAACAGCTCGGGTAACTGCCAGCTCAGCTGGTACTGCTGATTTTTCCGCTGCAGCTGATGGTTGAGCACCAAGGAATTGCCTGACGTCAGCACCCCGCTCAGTTTGGGCTCGGCCAGTGAACCCGACACTTTCGCATGCCAGATCCAGTCCTGTGGATACAAGGCCTGCTGCTCCAGTTGCTTCAATTGCATCGCCAGGCTTGCACTGAGGCTGGCTTGCTGCCAATCCGGCCAGGGCAATTCCAAAGCCCAATCCTCGATGCTGAACTGGCCTTGTTGCCAGCTCAGCTCTGGCGCTGTCAGTTGGGTAGACATGGTCGCCGCCGCTGTGCTTTGTAATACCAGTTTCCCCTGCTGCCAGCGACCTGTAGCCTGCAGCGCAAGTTCGGTGTTGTCGAGCTTGCTGGTACCGTAGGTCAGCACTTTGCTGCGGAACTTCACCTGCAGGAAACTGATCTGGATCTGGTTGCCATCTGGCTGCGCTGTAAATTGCACTTCTGGCTGCACGTCGCCCAAGCCTTCAATCAGCAGCGGTTGTTCGCTTAACAATCGCAGCTGTGCTTTTTTTTGTTGGCTGTCGAGACTGACAGACCCACTGAGCAGGCATTGGCTGTTGCTATGCGCTTTCACATCGGGTGTTGAGACAAAGGCGGTCAGCCGTTTATCGAGCTCAGCGCAGGGCAACTGCAACTGCAGTTGCTTGACCTGCACAGCCGACGGCAACCAGTAAGGCCAGAGCTGTTGCAAAAGCGAGTCAGCGGCTTCAGGCGTAACAACAGCAACCTGGTCTGGCGTTGCGTGTTCTGTGGATGTTAGTTGACCAGGCACCTGCCCCTCTGCGCTGAGGTTGCCCTCTTCCGAGCTGTCCGGTTGGGGCCAGACAGGGGCAGACTGCACAATAAGCTGTTCAACCTGCAGCACATCCAGCGGCCAGGGCCAGCCTGACCAGCGCAAGTCCAACTGACGGATCTCCAGCTGATGCGTAGCGGCATAAGGTAAAGTCAGACTGAGCTGTTCGGCCTGCACACGGCCCCACTGCATGCTTAACCCAGACCAGGACGGCTGCAACTGCTGATAATAATGGCGCAACTGAATGCCGCCATACACAGCGCCAACCAAAAGCAACAGCAGCAGGTTTAACCCCAGGCTGATATTGGCTTTGCGTCTGCTTTGTGCGACGGGCATGGCGTGAACTCCAGCTGATTCAGCATGGCTGTATTGAGGACCAGGTTAAAAAGAATGCACTAACTTAATGAATCTTCTCTGAATTCAACCAGTCTATGTGATTTCCTTTGGAAGCCCAAGCCAGTTGTCGTGAATGCCAGTCGATGCACCGTCTTTACTGGTACAGGTAGCGTCTTGTTACATAATTGTATCTGGCACTGAAGGAGCAAAAGTGCTTAAATCGGCCCAACTCAAGGAGAGACCCATGAAAAAAACCAAACTGACCCTGGCGATTGGTTTTGCCATCGCCCTCGCTGCCTGCAGCCAACAACCCCAACAGCAACTGCCTGCAGGCGTCAAACTGATTGAACAATCAGCACCCAGCACCGGCATTCATATTCCTTATAAAAAGTACCAGCTGGACAACGGCCTGACGGTTGTGGTGCATGAAGATAACTCTGACCCACTGGTGCATGTGGACGTGACCTACCATGTCGGTTCTGCCCGTGAAGAAGCGGGTAAATCTGGTTTTGCCCACTTCTTTGAACACATGATGTTTCAGGGTTCTGAAAACGTGGCTGACGAGCAGCACTTTAAAATTGTCACTGAATCGGGCGGCAATTTAAACGGCACCACCAATAACGACAGAACCAATTATTTCGAAACCGTGCCTGCCAATCAGCTGGAAAAAATGCTGTGGCTGGAAGCGGACCGGATGGGCTTTTTGCTGGACGCAGTCACCGAGAAAAAATTTGAGGTGCAGCGCGAAACGGTGAAAAACGAACGTGGTCAGCGTATCGACAACCAGCCGTACGGCCGTTTATTTGAGCGGGTGTCAGAAGCCATGTTCCCGCAAGGCCACCCGTATTCCTGGCCCATCATTGGTTATATGGACGATTTAAACCGCGCCAACGTGAATGATGTAAAAGCATTTTTCCTGCGCTGGTATGGCCCGAACAATGCCACTCTGACCATTGGTGGTGACGTGAAAGCAGAAGATATTCTGCCTTTGGTGAACAAATACTTCGGCACTATTCCACGTGGCCCACAAGTGACAGACGCCGCCAAACAGCTGTGGAGCCTGCCGGACACCCGTTATATCTCGATGGAAGACAATGTGCATTTGCCACTGCTGTACATCAGCTTCCCCACTGTGTATGCCAACCATAAAGATGAAGCGGCACTCGACATCCTGTCGGAGATCCTCGGCAACGGCAATAATTCGCTGCTGTACAAAAACCTGGTGAAAACCCAGCTGGCCGTGCAGGCGCAGGTATCCCACCCCTGTCGTGAACTGTCCTGTGAATTCAGTCTGTATGCGCTGCCAAACCCGGGTGCAGGCAAAAACCTGGCGGACATTGAAAAAATTATCCGGGACAGTCTGCTGGAATTTGAACAGCGTGGTGTGACCGACGATGACCTGCTGAAAGTCAAAGCCAAAATGGAGGCAAACAGCATTTTTGGCCTGCAAAGTGTCAGTGGCAAAGTCAGCCAGCTGGCCGCCAGCCAGACCTTTAAAGGCAAGCCTGATACCATTGCCGACGACATCGCCCGTTACAATGCAGTGAGCAAAGAAGACGTGATGCGGGTGTACCAGACCTACCTGAAAGGCAAACACTCAGTGGTGATGAGTGTGGTGCCACGTGGCCAGAAAGCCCTGATTGCCCATGCCGACACCTTCACGCCGGCCAAACGTGATTTCGGTGGCCCATCGACCACCAAAGCCGAAGATCTGCAGGTACGTAAAGCCACCGACAGCTTCGACCGCAGCAAGCAACCGGTCGCAGGCGCCAACCCGGCTGTGGGTTTACCACAAACCTGGACCACAGACCTTGGTAATGGCATTCAGGTGCTGGGCAGCCAGAGCCTGGAAACGCCAACCACCTCGTTACTGCTGAAAATTCCGGTGGGTGCTTATGCCGAAAGCGCGGACAAAGCTGGTATTACCAGCCTGATGGCCGGTCTGATGAATGAAAGCACCAAAAACTACAGCACAGAGCAAATGAGCCTGGAGCTGGAGAAACTGGGCAGCAGCATCAGCTTCAGCAGCTCCGACAGTTATGTGGAGGTGTTTGTCTCCAGCCTGAGTAAACACTTACCCCGCACCTTAGTGCTGCTGGAAGAAAAACTGCGCAATCCGGCCTTCAGCGCCGAAGATTTTGCCCGGGTGCAGCAACAAGTGTTGCAAGGCATGCAACACGCCGAAAAAACGCCGGCTTATTTAGCAGCGCAGAAATTCAACGGCCTGCTGTATGAAGGCAGCATTGCTGCACTGCCGAATGAAGGCACTATGGCGTCGGTCAGTACTCTGACTGCAGCCGATATTCAGAACTGGTACCAGCAGTGGTTTAAACCAGCCGGTGGTCAGCTGATTGTGGTGTCGGATTTACCCCAGGATAAAGTGTCTGCAGAGCTCAAAGCTCAACTGGCCGACTGGCAGGGTCAGGCACCAGCTATCCAGGTCAGCACAGGTGCATTAAAAGCGGCACCGGCCACCATTTACCTGGTCGACAAGCCGGATGCACCTCAGTCGGAGATCCGTATTGGTAAGCGCTCATTAACTCAGGACATCTCCGGTGAATTCTACAAAGCCGGCTTGATGAACTATGTACTGGGCGGCACCTTTAACAGCCGGATTAACCTGAACCTGCGTGAAGACAAAGGCTATACCTATGGTGCCCGTGCCGGTTTCAGCGGCGATAAATACGCCGGTGTGTACACGGCATCTGCAGCCGTGCGCGCCGACGCTACCGTGGATTCCATTCGTCAGTTCCTCAATGAAATTAATCAGTTCAGAGAACAAGGTATTAAAGATGACGAACTGGCCTTTATGCGCCTGGCCATTAACCAGGCCGATGCGCTGAAGTACGAAACGCCGAATGCCAAACTGGGTTTTATGGCACAAATTCTGGAGTTTAACTTAACGCCGGATTTTGTCCGTGAACGTAACCAGATTGTGTCCAGCATCAGCAAAGAGGAAATCAATGCCCTGGCGAAAAAACACCTGGATACCAAAGACATGGTGATCCTGGTGGTGGGCGACGCCAAAACGCTGGAGCCTCAGCTGGCTGAGCTGGGTATGCCGGTGAAACGTCTGTAACAGACTGCGGGCAGGCTCTCAGCTTGGGAGCCTGCCCTTTACTTATCCAAACAGTGATTAATTTCCGTTACAATTTTTTTCCAAATGAACGTAGGCAAGCCGCCTGCGGCCCCGTACACTAAAGCGCTTTCAATCCGGGCGTCACCCGCCTCGTTGAAAGAACCTACACTGATACTCACAACAAAAAATTCCGATCCAGCGGGCCGCTTGACCCGTAAGTACGTTGTAAAAAAATATTTTGTGACGAATCGTCAACTTTTAATAAAAACATGGCAGACTAACGCGACTTGGCTGCAGCCCTGAAGGCTGCTCTGAGAACACAGCAAGAGTTTTTATCTGCTGAAGTGGATTAACTTAACTTGGTTTTTAGGTATGAAAACATTGAAATCCGTGCAGCTTGCTCTGGTTGGCTTAGCGGTAATTTTCGCCCTGCTTGCAGGTACAAAAATGAGCCAGTTTATGGCAATGGGCGAAGCCAGTCAGCATATGCAGCCTCCCCCTGAATCCGTTTCTGTTTACAGCGCCGAGCAACAAAGCTGGCCACATACCTATCAGGCCATTGGGACAGTGCTGGCCGATGAGGGCATTGTGATCGCAGCCGAAGTGGCTGGCCGGGTAAAAAAAATCAGTTTCAGCAATGGCCAGCAAGTCAAAGCGGGCGATGTGTTAGTGCAGCAGGACACCAGCAACGAACAGGCACAGCTGCGAGCCGCCGATGCCAGGTTGAAACTGGCTAAAACCAGCTATGACCGTCTGGTGCAGCTGCGTAAAACCAATATTGCCACCCAAAGTGAACTGGATTCAGGCAAACAACAACTTGACTCCGCCCAGGGCGACGTCGACAACCTCAAAGCAACATTAGCGAAAAAATCTATCCGCGCGCCTTTTGACGGCAAAGTGGGCATCCGTCAGGTTGACTTGGGTGCAGACCTGCAAGTAGGCACCGCCATTGTCAGCCTGCAGGCGACCAATAAAGTGCGGGTAAACTTCCCGGTGCCACAACACTGGTTAACCTCGATGAAAAAAGGCTTGCCGGTGAGCGTCTCTGTCAATCAAGGTGCCGCTGTGGTCAATGGTGAAATTACTGCCATTGGCGCCGAAATTAACACCAGCACCCGCAATGCCATAGTGCAGTCCATTCTGGAAAATACCGGCGATGTGCTGGTCCCGGGCATGGCGGTGAACGCCACTGTAACGCTGTCTGATCCACTGCAGGTGTTGGTGGTACCAAGCACCGCCATTATTTACGCGCCTTTTGGTGACACTGTGTTTGTGGTGGAAAAAGACGACAAAGGTGGCCTGAAAGCGCGACAACAATTTGTCCGGTTAGGCAAAGCCCGTGGCGATTTCGTTGAAGTGCTGGATGGTGTGAAAGCCGATGAGCAGGTGGTCAGTGCCGGTGCCTTTAAGCTGTACACCGGCCAGGCTGTGGTGATTAGCAAAACCGTCACCCCTGAATTTAAAACCCAGCAGCAGCCAGCTGACAGCTAAGCCACCAGGACGGTTTGTTTATGAACTTTACCGATATTTTTATTAAAAAGCCGGTGCTGGCCATAGTGGTCAGCCTGCTGATATTGCTGGCTGGTTTCCAGTCGATGAGCAATATGACGGTACGCCAGTATCCGCGCTCCGACATTGCGGTGATCAAAATCACCACTGTGTACGTTGGTGCCAACGCCGAATTGGTGAAAGGTTTTATTACCTCGCCTATTGAGCGCGCTATCGCCTCAGCCGGTGGTATTGATTACATCGAATCACAAAGCACCATGGGCATGTCGACTGTGACAGCTCACCTGCACCTGAACTATGACCCACTAAAAGCGATGACAGAAATCAGCGCCAAGGTGAACCAGGTGCGTGGCGACTTGCCGCCTGAAGCTGAAATTCCGGCCATTGCAATTGAAGCGGCCGACAGCCAGTTTGCCTCAGCTTACCTGAGCTTCAGCTCCGACATTCTGGAACAGAACCAGATCACCGAGTTTTTAAGCCGCTCAGTGCAGCCACGTTTAATTGCAGTGTCTGGTGTGCAAAAAGCCGATATTCTGGGTGGCCGTACCTTTGCCATGCGGGTCTGGTTAAAACCAGAAGCCATGGCGTCTTTGGGCATTACCGCGTCCGACGTACGTACTGCGCTTGCTGACAATAACGTGCAAGCGACCATTGGTCAGACCCGTGGTGCTTACACTCAGGTGAATCTGCGCTCCAATACCGACATGAAATCGGTCGACGAGTTTAAGCAGATGATCCTGCGGCAAAATACTGAAGGTATTGTGCGGCTGGCTGACGTAGCCGATGTAGTGCTTGGCGCCGAGGACTACAACACCAACGTCAACTACTCAGGTGAAACGGCCGTCTTTATGGGTGTCTTTGTGGCGCCGAATGCCAACTCACTGGACGTCATTAAAGCCGTTACTGTCGAGATGGAGAAGATCAAAGCCGAGTTGCCTTCCGGTCTGACCGCAGAAGTGTCCTACGATGCCACCAAATACATTGAAGCCGCCATCGACGACGTGGTGAAAACCCTGGCGGAGACGCTGGCCATTATTGTCATCGTGATTTTCCTGTTCCTTGGCTTTAGCCGCTCTGTGCTGATCCCGATAGTGGCCATCCCACTGTCGCTGATTGGTGCGCTCTTTATCATGAAGTTGTTTGGTTTCTCGCTGAACCTGCTGACTCTGCTGTCTATTGTGTTGTCGGTTGGTCTGGTGGTGGATGACGCCATCGTTATGGTGGAGAACATTGAGCGCCATGTGCAAAACGGCTTAAAGCCGTTTAAAGCCGCACTGGTCGCCGCCCGTGAACTGGGTGGCCCTATTATTGCGATGACCATTACGCTGGTGTCTGTGTATGTGCCCATTGGTCTGCAAGGTGGCTTAACCGGCACCCTGTTCCGCGAGTTTGCCATTACGCTGGCCGGTGCAGTCACCATTTCGGCCATAGTGGCCATTACCTTGTCGCCGATGATGGCGTCACGCATGTTAAAACCACACAGCAATAACCATGCGCCACTGGATGGCCTGTTTAACCGCTTCCAGAATTTCTACGCCCGCCGTTTGGATGCCACGCTGAAAAACCGTATTGGTGTGTATTTGTTCTGGGTTGGTATTACGGCGCTGTGTTTCCCGCTGTATCAGTTCTCGCCAAAAGAGCTGGCACCGACGGAAGACCAGGGGGTTATTTTCGGTATCGTCGACGCACCGGCCAACTCGACTGTGGACCAGTCGTCTTTCTATGGCAAAGCAGTGAACCAGGCTTTTATGTCGGTGCCGGAAACCGATTTTACCTTTCAAATCACCTTCCCTACCGGTGGTTTTGGCGGCATGGTCACCAAGCCTTGGGCTGAGCGTGACCGTTCGGTGTTTGAAATGATGCCGGAAGTGCAGCAAAAGCTGGCGGACGTGTCAGGCATTCGTATTCTGCCGATTACCCCTCCGGCCTTGCCTGGTGGCGGTCAGTTCCCGGTCGAATTTGTAATTGCGTCAACAGCGGATTCGGAAGAGATTTACCAATACGCACTGAAAGTGGAACAAATGATGCGCGAAAGCGGCAGCTTCCCGTTCCAGGTCATAGATATGAAGGTGGATCAACCCGAGTATCAGCTGAATATTGACCGCGATAAAGTGGCCGATTTAGGCCTGAATATGCGCGATGTGGTGCAGGATCTCGGCACCTTATTGGGTGGTGGTTATGTCAACCGCTTTAATATGGACGGTCAGAGTTATAAGGTGATCCCGCAGGTGAAACGGGTTGAACGCTTAACGCCGGACGATTTACAAAACCTGTATATCAAAGGCCCTGCCGGCCAGATGATTCGGGTGGACCAAATTGCCAGCCTGAGCCACAGCACTGTGCCGCGCAGCATCAACCGGATGCAACAGCTGAACGCTGTGAAAATTTCTGGCGTCACCACCAAACCTCTGGATGAAACCTTGCGCTTTCTGGAAACAGAAGCCCGTAAGATTATTCCTGCCGGTTACCAGATTGATTACACAGGTGAATCCCGTCAGCTAAAACGTGAAGGCAACACCTTCCTGCCCGCCTTTATGTTGGCTGTGACCATGATTTTCCTGGTGCTGGCAGCTCAGTACAACAGCTTCCGCGACCCGGTGGTGATCCTGTTGGGCTCAGTGCCACTGGCGATGTTTGGCGCCCTGGTATTTACCTTCCTGAAAATCCCGATGCCAATGCCGTTTTTCACCGACGGTTTTACCAGCACCCTGAATATTTATTCGCAGGTTGGTCTGGTGACGCTGATTGGTCTGATTGCACGGAACGGTATTTTGGTGGTGGAGTTCGCCAACAAGCTGCAGGAGCAAGGCAAAGCCAAACTGGATGCGATTAAAGAAGCGTCCAATCTGCGTCTGCGCCCGGTGATGATGACCAGCATTGCGACCATTGCTGGTCACACCCCACTGATTTTTGCCGAAGGTGCCGGTGCAGAAGCCCGTAACTCTATCGGTATTGTATTGGTTCTGGGCATGACCATAGGTACCTTGTGTACACTCTTTGTGTTGCCGTCGGTGTATATGCTGCTGGCCAAAGACCATAGCCATGACAAAGTGGTCGATCACGACGAGGCGGACCCGCAGCCGGCCTGATAGTTGTTCGGAGTGCGGCAGGCCGCCGAGCGCCATAGAGGCCAGCTGATGCTGGCCTTTATTTTGGCCGCAAAAAATTGATTAACACAAATTGATCATTTATAAAATCACCCGCGCTCCCGGCACCTCCCTAAAAAGCCCTGGATTTCGAGCCATAAAAAAGCCTGGAACTACTACTTTATCCAAGGCGGTTTTTATGTCAGATTGAACAGGACAAGCTTATTTTTCTATTTTTCGGAAAAAATAATAAATTTAAGGCGTTGATAATAAATAAATTATTAATTAATGATGTTTTTTTCAGGTTTGTAATACCCTGATTGCTGAATAATAAAATCAGCTTTTCTCCCCCAACTAAAAAAGGTGTGTTTTTATGCAAGTTACCAACTCAGGCGCCGCCGCTTTAACCAGTTACACCACTACCGCAGCCAGCACTCAAGCAACTCAGGCGACTGCCGACACTGCAAAAACAACAGTTGCCAGCAGTTCTGCCGATACAGTGACGATCAGTTCCGAAGCTAAAGCTTTATTACAGAGCAGTGTGCAAACTAGAGGAAATGGTTCTGGCACAGAGGCAGAAGATTGGACCTAAAAGCAGAAGCATAAAACCAAACTTGCAGGAGCAGTGTTTTGCGGGATTACCTTGTACTAGTCGACAATATATTTTTGGTGCTAACAGCTGTCGGGTTGTTTGCATCCTTAGTTATTAACGCAGATAACTCATCTCGTTTGACTCTTGCCATTTGGATCCTCGGCAACTTCTGTATGGAACGTATGACTCCTATGATTGGCGAGGTTGTATCTGCGTCAGGAAGCGAGTTTCGAGGGGTCTGGTACTTAATCTGGGCCGCGTGCAACTTACTAAGTCTGTATGCTATTTGGTTTGTGCATAAACGATTTAACTTAAATATTCAGGCCTTAGCTAAATTTATTGTGCTTTGTTTTTTTAGTTTATGTGCATTGCAGGTATTCCGTTATTTTGACAGGGATTTAGGATTAAACCTGCTGGCTGATGTGTATCGCTATGGTGTATTGGCGATCAATATTTCCGTATTTCCGATGGCCTGCCTCTGGCTGGTCCGTTGTTATGTTCATCACTACAAGGAAGCCAAAGCATGATTGCCACCACGGTTGCGGGATTATTGGTACTGGTATTTGTATTGACCCTGCATATCACGCTAAAACTGCTGAAAAAGCCTGAACTGGCCCGGCTTGAAGATGTAGTCACCCACGAGTTTGGCCCCCGTGCGCATAAGCTGTGCCAACTGGCTTACGAAAGTCAGCGTCCGGTCAATGCCGACCGCCGTGAACTGATGGAAGAGCAGTTTCAGGATGACCTGTACGAATACATGGAAGATTATCAAATTGAAGTGGCGCAGCGTTTACGCCAGCAAAAGTTTAAAGGCATCCAAGCCTACGGTTATGTAAGGCTTTAACATTTGGGGGTCAGGTCTTTAACCTTTTGGGGTCAGGTCTTGAATTTTGCGTTTCAATGCAAAATTCAAGACCTGACCCCGAGACCACAAGACCTGACCCCAAACAACTCCCTGAACGCTGCCAGTTTCTGGCCGCGCAATAAAAAACCCGGCTGTACAGCCGGGTTTTTCTCTTTGACTCGCCGCTGTTACATGCTGTAACGCACGCCCAAAGCAAAGGTGCGGCTATACAGAGCGGTGCCGAAGTTATTCGTCTCCGGGTTGTTGCCGTAGTAGCTTTGGTACAGCTCATTGGTCAGGTTGGTCCCATCCAGAGTCAGTTCCCACTGATCGGTTAACTGATAGCTTAACTGGAAGTCCATACTGGCTTCAGATTTACGGCGAACTTCCAGCGGGTTGGCAAACAGAGCAGCTTCATAGTTGGCCAGGAAGTCTTTACGCCAGGCGTAAGACAACCGCATACCCAGTTTATCTTTGTCATAAGCCAGCACTACGCTGTATGACGAATCTGAAACACCAAACAGGTCTGTAGTGCGATACGCAGTAATTTCACCTTCGGAGTTGGTATCCGGAGTGGTTTGCGAGGAAGACAGGCTGGTGTAGCTGGCCTGAATACCGAAACCATCCAGAACTGCAGGCAGATTTTCCGGGAACCAGACGACCCCCAGTTCTGCACCGGATAACTCACCTTCAGAGGCGTTATAAGGCTGAGTCAGAATAAATTTATAAGGTGTCGGATCTGTGGCCGATTTAGGTGCGGTGACAGCGCGGCGGAAGCCTACGACAAAGCCATCAATATCACGGCGGAACAAAGTACCGTAAATAGAGCTGGCGTCAGCAAAGTAGTATTCCAATGCAAAGTCATAGTTTTTCGACTCTGTTGGCTTCAGGTCCGGGTTACCGCCACCGGCTGTGCCATAGCCTATCCCAGTGACATCTTCGTTATAGGTAATCAGTGGGTTCAAATCACCAAAACCAGGGTAACGCAGTGTTTCGGTATAGGCCACACGGGCTTGCAAGTCGTCAGTTAACTGGTAACGGGCCGTCAGGCTGGGCAGAATTTTACGGGTTTTACTTTCGCCTGAGGTCAGTGTCTGGGCATCCACTGTAGCCGCTTCCTGCCAGAAGTTGGAGTCGGTATCAATGCCGGTATAACGCACACCGATCTCACCATCCAGCACTCTGCCTGCAACTTCAGTTTCGTATTTACCTTGTGCGTACACTGATAATGTCGTCGAATCGATTTCAAAAGAACGCTGCAGCGCCAGCTTGTTCAGTCCGTACATGCTGCGGAATTCATCAGCATTATTACGGATATAGTGGCCATCCGCGACCACCCAGGACGTTGGCACATCAGCTTCACCATCCATAAAGCCGCTGTTAATAGACGCCAAACCATCAATAGTGCCCACGTTGGCACCACCACCACAGCAGGTATCCTGACGGCTGAACGCAGTTTCTGCACCACGTTTGTCATAGCGCACACCGACTTCGGCCAAGGTAAAGAAACCATCCAGCCGGTAACTCAGGTCGGTGGTAAAGGTAATAGCATCACCTTTATCCTCGTTCGCATTGTCGTACATGGTGTCGGTGATGTAAGCCGAAGGGTCAGCCATAGAGCCTTCGTTCACAGCAGCTGTCGCTGGGTTGTCTTCAAAATTAAAACCAGGAATGCCTCCGCCGTTGTTAAAATCCACATTCAGCTTGTAGTTGGCACCGGGGCGAATAAAACGCATCGCAAAGAAGTCACCTTCATACTTGCTGTCCTGATACACCAGCTCTGATTTCAGAGTCAGGTTGTCAGTTAAATCCCAACGACCACCCAGCGCGTGCAGATAGCTGTCGGTCTGGCCTGTGGTTAAGTCACCACTGGTAAAGACCCATGGGTCTTGTACAGAACGCGACTTCACAATATTGGTACCCGGATGCAGCACTACGTTAGCCGCGCTAGCAGCCTGAGCCGGCGTCATACCGCCGTAGCCACCCCACCAGTCGGCGAAGGAGAACAACAGGCTGTTAAAACCTTCGTTACGAAAGCCGTTGTAGAAGGATTCGAACACATATTCGGACTTTTCATTCGGCGCAAATTGCAGCGAAATATTAGCGGCCGGACGTTCACGCTCACCGTTAAAATCGCTTTGGAAAATGGCGTCACGACCCAGAATGTATTCGGTTGGCGTGCCGTTCACTAACAAGGTT
Organism: Rheinheimera marina; assembly: GCF_042654345.1. NCBI lineage: Bacteria > Pseudomonadati > Pseudomonadota > Gammaproteobacteria > Chromatiales > Chromatiaceae > Rheinheimera > Rheinheimera marina. The sequence continues at coordinate 657,853 of NZ_JBHSGB010000010.1, read as the reverse complement.
GAACCTGCAGCTGACGGTAAACCGTCCAATAAGCCTGGTTGCCAGATTGGGTTTTCAGCCACGCCGCCACGGTCTAAAAAGATCCGCTCGTACGGGGTAAAAGGAGAGGTCGAATTCGCCGTAGAAAAAGGCACCATAGCACCAGCCGTCACACTTTGGTCACGGTAACGCATACGGGAATAGGAGATATTGACCAAAGCACCAAATTCACCTGAATCCAGTTCCCATCTGTTGCTGGCCAGCGCACTAATGGCCGGATTGGTTTCTTCATTTTGTTCAGTGTAAATGCCACGACCGGCAGCTACGACCTTCAGGCCATCAAAATCAAAAGGCCGGTGCGTTTTTACATCAATGGAGCCGGCAATGCCGCTTTCGATTTGGCTGGCAGAACGGGTTTTATAGACGTCAACCTGCTTCAGCAGGCTGGCAGGAATATCCTGCAGCGCGACGGCTGTACCAGCCGCAGTAAAGATATTACGGCCATTGACTGTGGTGGTGATATCACTTAAACCACGGATAGATACAGCGGAAGTTTCGCCTGAGCCACGGTTTGTCACCTGTACACCTGTGACCCGCTGCAAAGACTCAATCACATTATTGTCTGGAAACTTGCCGATATCTTCGGCAACGATGGCGTCTACTATCTGCTCTTCGTGACGCTTCACGTTGAGTGCTTTATTCAGACTGCCGCGAATACCTTTGACTTCAATGACTTCGACATTGTCTGGTTTATCTGCGCCGGAATTGTTCTGTTGTGCAAGCACAGCTGTACTACTGACCGCGAGGGCCAGGGTTACAGCAGCGCTCAGCACGGAAGGCTTAAAGCTCTGCATTTGTTCTCCCCTTGTCGTTGGCTTTTTGTTTGCCTTCATCGCCTTCACTGCAAATTGACGATTGAGGCTTATTATCACTTCTCGAATGATGCTATTGTATGATTAATAAGCTGTCAACTGACAGATGAACAAAATTTGGCTATTTGTAGTATTAAAAGATGTATGGCATTTTTTACTGCAGAGCTTTCAATTTCAGCCATAAAAAAACCGGCTGTACAGCCGGTTTTTCAATAGTTATCAACTAGTTAATTTTTCAACGATGCATCACGTGCCGCTTTAAATTCTTTCCCTTGGTTCCAGTTTGGCCAGCTGTCACCATTCGCCAGTTCCTGACCCACCTGGTAAAACAGCCATAAATCCTGCTCGGCGCCGCGTAAATCCCACTTGGGGTCAAACTCATCTGTGACCTTGTGATAGTAGTTTTTCACATAGTCGGCGCGCTGCTGCAAACCCCATTCTTTGCCAAATTCAACATGGTCGACACCACCACGGGCATACAGCATAGGAATGCCCTTTTTCGCCAGCTGGAAGTGGTCAGAACGGTAGTAGAAACCATCCTGTGGCGTGGGCTCTGGCGCCAGATAACGCTGCTGCGCTTTGGCATACCTGTCCAGCACCGGCTCCAGCTCGGAGCTGCCATAACCAAACACCATCACATCTTTCATCGGGCCGTAGACGTTGATCACGTCCATATTGATACCAGCCACCGTTTTATTCAGCGGGAACAACGGATGCTGGGCATACCAGCCAGAACCCAGCATGCCACGTTCTTCCACTGTGATTGCCAGAAAGGCCACTGAGCGCTCTGGCGCCTGGCCTTGCTGGTATTTTTCGGCCAGCGCAATTAACGCGGCCACACCACCGGCGTTGTCCTGAGCACCATTAAAAATCTTGTCATCTTTAAGACTGAAATCCAGACCGAAATGGTCCCAATGCGCCATATAAAGCACGGCTTCATCTGGCTTTTTGCTACCAGGGATATAACCAATCACATTGTGACTGTTAATTTCCCGCAGGTTGTTTTTTATGCTGATACTGGCTTTTGCCTGCAGCGGAATGGCTTTAAAGTCTTTCTGCAATGCTTGTTTGCGCAGCTCGTTCAGACTGGTACCGTTGGCATTAAACAAACGCTCTGCAGCATCCAACGACAACCAGCCTTCGACCTGGGATCTGTGGCTGTTTTTATTTTTATTGGCCAGTTCAAAGCGGATCGGGCTGGTCCCAGCCACCACATTCCAGCCATAACTGGCAGCATCGGTTTCATGCACTATCAGCACCATGGCTGCGCCCTGACGCGCAGCTTCTTCAAATTTGTAGGTCCAGCGACCGTAATAGGTCATTGCATTACCGGTAAAGAGTGCAGGATCTTTGGTGGCATAGCCAGGATCATTCACCAACACCACCACAGTTTTGCCTTTTACATCCAGCCCTTTATAGTCATTCCAGCCATATTCAGGTGCCACAATGCCGTAGCCGGCAAACACCACCTCACTGTCTTTCACCTGAATGTCAGTTTCCATCCGGGTTGACCAGGCCATCATGTCAGTTTTGTAACTCAGACTGGCAGCGGTTTTATCGCCGGATAAAGTCAGGCTGGACACAGCCACAGGGTCAATCTGCACCACAGGAACGGCTTGCAGGTAAGAATCACCCTGAAATGGCTTCAGGCCCAAGCGTTTAAATTCGGCTGAGATATAGGCAATAGTGCGTTTTTCACCTTCAGTGGCCGGTGCGCGGCCTTGCAATTCATCAGACGCCAGCTTCTCAAAGTACCCGGAAAAATTGGTGCCGAAGTCGGTTTGTGGCAATGGAGCGGCCTGCACAGAGGCGCTGAGGCACAAGGCCGTGGTGAAGAGTATGCGTTTCATAAAAACCCGCTTTGTCGATGATATGAAAAGGCAGAGCTCTGGCTCTGCCTCCTTGTTGAACTTCGCGGCGTTACTTCGCCAGAGAAGCGTCACGAATGGCGCGGAACTCGCGGCCTTCGAACCAGTTTGGCCATTGTGCAGAATTGGCGATGTCGTTACCGACACGGTAGAACACGGCCATATCCTGCTGAGCACCGCCTAAGTCCCAGCTATCGCTGAACTCGTCAGCCACTTTGTGGTAACAGCAACTGTTGTAGTCTTTCTTCTGAGCCATGCCCCACTCCTTGCCGTGGGCAAAGCTGTCAATGCCGCCTTTGGCATACAGCATTGGCACCCCCACTTTGGCCAGATTGAAGTGGTCTGAGCGGTAGAATGAACCGTGCTCAGGGCTTGGTTCAGGCGCCACATAACGGCCTTGTTGCTCGGAGTATTTGGTCAGGGTCTTTTCCAACTCAGAGTTGTTGTAACCCACCACCACCATGTCTTTCATTGGACCATAAACATTCATCACGTCCATATTGATACCAGCAACCGTCTTGTTCAGCGGGAATACCGGATTTTTGGCATACCAGGCCGAGCCCAATAAACCGCGCTCTTCGGCAGTCACCGCCAGGAAAGCGACTGAACGCTTAGGTTTTGGCTGGCTGGCAAAATGTTCTGCCATGGCAATTACCGCTGCTGTACCGCTGGCATTGTCCTGCGCACCGTTAAAAACCTTGTCATTCGGGTTGGAGAAATCCACACCCAAATGGTCCCAGTGCGCCATATAGAGTACGACTTCGTCTGGTTTTTCAGAACCTTCGATATAGCCCATCACGTTGTTGGAGGTCAGCTCACTGATATGGCTTTTCACTGACACTGAGGCTTTGACATTCAGTGGCATTGGTGCGAAATCTTTGCTCAACGCTTTTTGACGCATGGCTTCGATATCGGTGTTCATCGACGCAAACAACTGCTGAGCAGATTCAGTGGTCAGCCAGCCTTCAACCACAGAGCGGTCCATGTTTTTGTTTGGGTTGATCAGGTCAAACTTGGTCGGCGAGCCACCCGCAATCACCTGCCAACCATAAGACGCAGGTTCAGTTTCATGAATAATCAGCGCCATAGCTGCGCCATGACGGGCTGCTTCTTCGAACTTGTAGGTCCAGCGGCCGTAATAGGTCATGGCATTACCAGTGAACAGCGCAGGATCTTTAGTCGCAAAACCCGGGTCGTTGACAAACATCACCACGGTTTTGCCTTTGACGTCCAGACCTTCGTAGTCGTTCCAGTTGTATTCCGGAGCCACGATGCCATAGCCAACAAACACCATCTCACTGTCTTTGACTTCAACCTGTTCCTGCACCTGGGTAGTCCAGGCCATCATTTGTTCTTTGTAGGTTAATTCGGCATTGAACTTGTCACCGGACAGCTTCAGCGATGACACCTCTTTCGGGTCAATCCGCACCAGGGAGACTGGTTGCAGATAGCTGTCGCCATCAATGCCTTTTAAACCGATACGCTTAAACTGTTCGCTGATGTAATTAATGGTTTTTTCTTCACCTGGGGTGGCAGGCATCCGGCCCTGAAACTCATCAGACGCCAGCGTTTTCAGATAGTCTTTGTAAGCAGGGTTAAAATTGGTGTCCTGCAATGGTGCAGTATCGGCCACAGCCGCTGGGGCGGCAGATTCGGCAGTCTGACTTGGCTCAGCTGGTTTATTACAACCAGTCAGGGCCAGACTCAACGCCAGCGCAGAGGCTGACCAGCCTGTGAAGGATTTCATAATCACTCCCGGAATTTTATTGTTTTATGTGTTGTGCTCTCCACCCGAATGGCGGACGTTCCTAGCATGAACATCCTAAACCAAGGCTGCCGCCACTGCCTAGGGGACTGGTCGCGGCTTTTCGGGTGCTTGTGGTTAAATGCTGTTTTTTTCAGCCCCCCAGGCCGCGGCGGGCGTTGCGACCGGCTTGGTCAGGTCAAAATCCACCCGAAATTCCCGGCCTTCGCGACTGAGGCGGTAACTGAAACGGTCTTGAGGATACAGGTACAAATGCCAGGTATTGCCTGTGGACTGAGGCATACTGGTTCGCAGGAATAAGTCTTTCGAATAGGCATCGGCCGGAAAGCTTTGATGCTGGGCACTGCCCTCACTCACTGTATCGCCGCCATACAGTGTCGACACATCGTCCGTGCCATCCTGGTGTTTGTGTTGATGTTTCAGCCGCAGGCCATCCGCAGTTTTACTGATGATCCAGGTACGGGAGCGGTTTTCGCCAACAACAAAAGGGATCTGAATTTCACTGGCGCTGCAATCCCGCACATGCATCAGCATCTCGCCGGAAAACGCAGGGCTGGGCTGATTGTCTTCAACCACTTTGCCTATAAATGACTGGCCACAAAGAGCGGACAACTGATTAAAAAATGCCAGCTGCGGTGCTGTGGGCTCGGCCTGTACTGCCTTTGCTGCCATTGCGAGCACAAAAAAAGTTGGTAGTGTTGATTTTGTATTCATCTAAGCTGAACTCCTGTTTCAATACAGTCGCACTATAACCATAACGGGCAAAAACATGGAACCTCAGACTGCAAACGTATGCACTGGCAGGGCCCTGCTCAATGGCTGTGTTAGCATGAGCCGAAAAAGTCAGAAGAGATACAAGGATACTGTCGACCATGCACAAGTTAACCTTCCCTGTCAGCCGCTACGCCTTAAGTGCTTTGGCACTGGCGATGCTGGTGTCCTGCGGTAAAACCGAGATGCCGACGCCAACAGCCCAAGTATCGGCTGCAGCACAGACTCCGCAACAAGCAATGCCGTCACCTGCTGGAAAAACCGTGGTTTACCAAATGTTTACCCGCCTGTTTGGCAACAGTAACAGCGCCAATCAGCCTTGGGGGAGCATTGAGCAAAACGGTGTCGGCAAATTTAATGACATCAATGACGCCGCACTGGCAGGCATTAAAGAGCTGGGCGTCAGCCATGTCTGGTACACAGGGGTACTGCACCACGCCCTGATCCGCGATTACAGTGCCTACGGCATCAGCAATGACGACCCGGATGTGGTGAAAGGCCGGGCCGGCTCTCCGTATGCCGTCAAAGACTATTACAGCGTCAACCCGGACCTGGCAGTAGACCCTGCCAAACGTCTGGAGGAATTTCAGGCGCTAATCAACAGAACCCACCAGCATGGCCTGAAAGTGATTATCGACATAGTGCCCAACCATGTGGCCCGCCACTACCAGTCGCTGGATAAACCCGCAGGCGTGGAAGACTTTGGTGCCTCAGACGACACCAGCGTTGAATACAAAAGAGACAACAACTTCTATTACGTGGTGGGCCAGCCTTTTCAGGTACCAGTAGCACAAAACGGTTACCAGCCTTTAGGCGGCGAAGCACACCCATTGGCTGACGGTCAGTTTGCCGAAAACCCGGCGAAGTGGACAGGCAATGGTTCACGACTGGCGCAACCGGACTTCAACGACTGGTATGAAACCGTCAAAATTAACTACGGGGTAAAACCTGACGGCAGTTACGATTTTGACCGGCTGCCGGCCAATTACGCCGACAAATCCGTGGCTGAGCACTTTGCCTTCTGGCAAGGCAAGTCAGTGCCGAACTCCTGGCTGAAGTTCCGGGATATTGCCTACTACTGGCTGGAAAAAGGAGTGGATGGTTTCCGCTTTGATATGGCGGAAATGGTGCCGGTCGAATTCTGGAGCTTTTTAAACTCCAGCATCAAGCAGAAGAACCCGGACGCTTTTTTGCTGGCCGAAGTGTACAACCCGGCGCTGTACCGTGATTACCTGCATCAGGGCAAAATGGATTACCTGTACGACAAAGTAGAAATGTACGACAGCCTGAAGCTGATTATGCAAGGCAAAGGCAGCACCGACCGTATTGCTCAGGTGCAACAAGGCATGGCCGACATTGAATCTCATATGCTGCATTTCCTGGAAAATCACGACGAACAACGCATCGCCAGCCCGGAATTTGCCGGCGATGCCAATAAAGCCAAACCTGCGATGGTGGTATCAACCCTCATCAGCAGTTCGCCGACCATGCTGTATTTCGGCCAGGAAGTCGGCGAAGCCGGCGCCCTGGATTCAGGCTTTGGCGACCCCAGCCGCACCAGTATTTTTGATTATGCCGGGGTACCCGCTCATCAAGCCTGGTTAAATAACGGCAAGTACGATGGCGGCCTACTGACCAAAGAACAACAACAGCTGCGTCAGTTTTACCGGGTGCTGCTCAACCTGTCAGCGTCTGAAGCCGTGTTTAAAGGCCAGTATCAGCCACTGCATCAACTGAACAAAAGCACAGCAGGTTACACCGATAAGAGCTACGCTTTTGTCCGTTTTGACAGCAAAGACAAAGTGGTGGTGGTCAGCAACTTTGACGCAGAGGCATCACAACGCTACGAGCTGCAGTTGCCTGCCGAGCTAGTGCAGCAATGGCAGCTGAACCAAGGCGAGCATCAGGCCAAAGATTTACTTGGTGGTGCAGACAGCGTACTGAAGGTTGAACAAGGCAAAACCAGCCTGAAAGTCGAGCTGCCACCTTTGGGCTCCGCCGTCTATAAGTTCTGATGAAAAAAGCCCGGCTGACGCCGTAATGCCAGTCAGTTAAGCTGACTGGCATTGTTTTTTGTGAATCAGTATCAAGATTCACCTGAACGAAAACAGTAAACGCACTGAATCTATTCAAAGCGAGGAAAGGTAAAGCACTAAGCAGACCCTGTGAGGGTGATTGCGGGATTTCTATAAGCCAATAATTTGGCTTATCGCCGCAAGAACGCCCTTTGCTCTGCACAGGGCCGGATGCCGAACAACACGCTACGCTGCCCCCCAGGGATGGGTTCACGGCGGGTCTGCGTGGGCTTTGCCTTTTCCGCTGCAGCTGAACCAACTCGTGAATAGATAAGCAGTTTTTGCATAAAAACTGCTTATCTGATCGGCATTAAGCTGACGCCGGGCTTTTTTTAGGTTCAGGCTAACTTAAAGAAATTCACATGGCCGGTCAGCCGGTTGGCTATCTGGCTGAGTTCCACACTGGCACGGGACACCTGTTCTGACGCCGCGGCAGATAATTCGGCCGAGCCTTTTATTTGCATCAGGTTGCGATTAATTTCCTCTGAAACATGGCTTTGCTGCTCTGCCGCACTGGCAATTTGTCCGTTCATCTGCTGGATTTGCGCCATCGATTGACGAATGCCATTAAAGACCTGTTGGCTGTCACCCACCAAATCCAACATCACACCGGCATGCTGCTGATTCATCTTCATAGCCGCCACAGTGGATTGTACGCCCTGATACAGGGTACTGATCATTTGTTGGATCGCGGCGGTAGAATCCTGAGTGCGGCTGGCCAGCGTACGGACTTCATCAGCCACCACAGCAAAACCCCGCCCTTGCTCACCCGCCCTGGCCGCTTCAATGGCCGCATTCAGTGCCAACAGATTGGTTTGCTCGGCCACGCCGCGGATCACATCCACCACCTGGCCTATCTGTTCACTGTGAGCAGACAGCTGGCCAATCAAATCGGTACTCACTTGCACTTGTGAAGACAACTCCGACACCGCGCTCTGGGTTTTTGCCATCACTTGCGCCGAATTACGCAAACCAGCTTCCGCCTCTTCGCTATTCGTGGCGGCCTGAGCCGCACTGTGCGCCACATCGGCCACACTACTGCTCATTTCATTCATCGCCGTAGAAACGCCATCCACTTCACGATACTGCATCATCAATTGCTGAGTGCTTTGTTCACTGCTGACGGCCAGTTCATGAGCCGCCTGATCCAGTGCATCAGAGCTTTGTTTCAGTTCAATCACAATGCCCCGCAGTTGCTGCACCATAGCGCCCAGATTGTGCAATAAGCTGTTGCCTGTTTGTTGTTTCAGGTCAATGGTCAGATTCAACTCGCCATTGGCGACCCGCCGCACAATCATGGCTGCATATTCAGGCTCACCGCCCAAATGCCCTAAGGTGTTATGGACAACCCGATAAGCCGCGGCGACAGAACCTGCAATTGCCAGTAACGCCATAATCGCAATCAGCCAGAGATTTTGTTGGTAAAGATTTTCAGCTTTTTTGAATTCGTTTTCCGCGACCCGCAATTGCAAGTCGACTAACTCAGTCACTTTACTGCTGATTGGGTCAATACTCTGGTAAAGAGGGCCGTCGAAATCGGTCATCTTTCCCGATAAGTCTGCAGAATTTTGCTGCAAAAAGTTCTGCAAGGTTCGGATATCCTGATCTGCAGCCACAAACAATTGCTCGGCCTGACGCGCCAGCTGTGCCTCTTCAACGGTCATGGTGGTCGCCATATAGGCTTTCCACTCGGAGCTGATGCCCTGCTGCGCCATTTTGACCTGCTCCAACGCCTCGTCAGAACTGAATAATCCGGCATTAGCTTTGTTCACGGCGTCAATGACTGAGACGGCGTATAAATCCGCAATGCGTTTTAATCCCTCAAGCGGTACTACTCTGTCGAGGTAAACAGTTCTCAGACCTGCCTGCATCGAATTCAACGACCAGACACTAAGTACAGCGATTAAAACTAACAGGGATAATGGGATAGCAAAAGCTATTGCCAGGCGGCCTGCAAGGCCTATTTTTTGAGTAACCACAGTTCGACTCCTTTTCAGACGGGTGCCAACAACAGCGTGGCTGCAAGGTTCAATGTTCTGCCGCCATCTATAACTTGCACATAGTCTATAGTGACCGGCGAAATAGTACATGAGCGGGTCTTTAACCAACAACAGCATAAATGATAAATACAATAAAAACTACAAACACAGTAATAAAATAAGCAGTATTAGACCAATATCTAAGCAAAACCATCCCGAATTTCTGACAATTCGCACCAAAATGGTACAAAAAGTTACAATTTCATCTGCGCTCTGTGTACATTTTCAATGTCAATTCCTGCGCAGCCATTCAGGCCAGGCTGCATCACAAAACATTTAGCCATCCAGACTGTTAGAAATCTCTTTCATTTTCTATACAAATCCGCTCTACTGCTGACAGCGAAATTCAGTAACAGGAGCAACTATGTTTAAGGTAAACAGCTATTTTGACGGCAAGGTGACATCCATTGGTTTTCAGGGCGAGCAACTGCCTGCCACAGTCGGCGTGATGGCACCTGGCGATTATGAGTTTGGCACCAGCCAACACGAAGTGATGACTGTGATTAGCGGCGCACTGCAGGTATTATTGCCTGGCCAGCAGAACTGGCAGCTGTTCAGCAAAGGCCAGAGTTTTGAAGTGCCTGCCCACAGTAAATTTCAGCTGAAAGTTGCAATCGACACCGCTTATCTTTGTACTTATCAATAGCCTGCCATGCTGGCCAGGCTTTCGGAGACATCCAATGCGTGGCATGGGTAACAGCAAGCGACCTGACGCAGCCCGCTCTGCGTCAGCATTTACCTTTCGTCAAAGCGTCAGTTATATCTGGCCTTATCTGTGGACCTTTAAACACCATGTGATCTGGGCCGTCGTGGCGCTCATTGCCGCCAAAGCCGCAACCCTCGCTCTTCCTTATCTGCTGAAACTAACCATAGACGCAATGGACCCAGGCCTGACCCAACTGATCGCCGTGCCTGTCGCGCTGGTGCTCTGGTATGGCTTGCTGCGCTTTGGCTCTGTGTTCTTCGCTGAAGTGCGCGACGCCCTGTTTAGCCGGGTGACAGAACATGCGATGCGTCAGATTGGCCTGACCGTGTTTAGCCATTTACACCAGCTGGATTTGAGTTTTCATCTGAACCGCCAAACCGGTGGCGTCAGTCGCGATATAGAGCGCGGCCTGCAAGGCATGGGCTTTCTGATGCGTTTTCTGATGTTCAACATTGCGCCAACCCTGCTGGAGATTGTGCTGGTGATGGCCATCTTCGCTGGTTTGTTTTCGTTCTGGTATGTCACCGCCACCTTACTGGCCATTGCGGCCTATATGGCCTTTACCTTTTATGCCACCGAATGGCGCAACCAATACATTCGTGAAGCCAATCTGGCGGATTCAGCCAGCAGCAGCCGCGCTGTCGAAAGCCTGATCAACTATGAGACGGTCAAATACTTCAATAACGAAGCCTATGAAGCCGGCATTTACGATACCCACCTGCAGCGGGCAGAGCGGGCTAAATTAAAAAACCGCCTGTCCCTGCTGGCGTTAAACAGTGGTCAGGCCTTGATTATTGCGCTGGCGGTCACTGTGCTGATGTGGCTGGCCGCCCGCGATGTTGTGGCGAAGCAATTGACGCTGGGTGATTTGGCGATGGTGAATGCCTATATGCTGCAGCTGTTTATTCCGCTGAATTTTTTAGGTTTTGTGTACCGGGAAATAAAACGCTCATTAACAGATTTGGAAAATATGCTCGGGCTGCTGAATCAGCACAGCAGCGTTATTGATAAGCCGTCGGCAGCAGAACTGCAGATCCGCGGCGGCCAGATCAGTTTTTCCCAGGTCAGTTTTGCTTATCAGGCCAACAGGCCGATTTTACAAAATTGCAGTTTTGAACTGGCCCCAGGCCGGAAGCTGGCCATAGTCGGCACCTCGGGCGCGGGCAAAAGCACCATTGCCCGGCTGCTATTCCGTTTTTATGACGTGCAGCAAGGCGCCATTTGTATTGATGGTCAGGATATCCGTGACATCAGCCAGCACTCGCTGCGAAGCGCCATCGCTGTGGTGCCGCAAGATACGGTGCTGTTCAATATCAGCATCAGAGAAAACATTCATTACGGCCGGCCCGATGCCACCGAGCAGGAAGTGGATATGGCGATAGAAGCAGCGCAGTTGCGTCCTTTTATTCAGTCCCTGCCAGACGGCGACCAGACTTTAGTGGGTGAGCGAGGTCTGAAAGTTTCTGGTGGTGAAAAACAACGTATCGCTATAGCCCGTGTGTTACTGAAAAACGCCCCGATCCTGGTGTTTGACGAAGCCACCTCGGCGCTGGATTCAGGCGTGGAAACCGCGGTGTTGCAAGCCTTAAAGCAGCTGGCGCGTAACCATAGCACTCTGGTGATTGCCCACCGCTTATCGACCATTACCGACGCCGACCAGATTTTGGTGCTGGACCAGGGCCGTGTAGTAGAACAAGGTACGCATCAACAGCTATTGCAGCAACAAGGCCATTACGCCCGCCTCTGGCGTATGCAGCAGGCAGAACAAAGCCACAGCTGAGTCCGGCAGCGCCAAGTTAAGATCGGTAATGTTTAGTTATGTAAGCCAGGGTAAAAGCCAGTTAAAGGCCTGAACCCTGGCAGGATTTTCTGTTCTGATGGCCGAATTTAACGTCTAAGGAAACAGAATCCATGTTACGTGTAGTCTTGTGTCTGTCGGCCTCATTGTTGTTGACCGCCTGTGGCGGCAGCAGCTCGTCTGAAGGCAATGATACTTACCCAAATACCTACCTGCAGTTTTACAATGCCTCTTACAACAGCGCCACCACCACTGTCACATTGACCGACAGTGACGATGAAGAATACAGCTTAGGTTCCGCTTACTTTGGTGATTCCACCTCGGTAGTGACACTGGATGCTGCCACTTACGACGTTGGTCTGAGTTATTACGATGACAGCGGCGATGAAATCAGCGTGATGGATGACAGCGTCACCACCAAGAAGAGTCAGAAAACCATTCTGATGATGGCTGGCGACTACAGCAGCCCGCAACTGCTGAACCTGAGCTTCGAGCGTGACGACGAACTGGATGAACAATTCAACCTGTACTTTGTGAACTTGCTTGGTTCCAGCCAGAACGTGGACCTGTATCTGAGCAAATCCACCGAAGACTTTGACGATGCTGTGCTGGTGGGTACTGCAGCTCAATACGCTCATACTGAACTCGCCACCTACGATTTGGGCAGTTACATCCTGTATGTGACCGAAGCAGGCACCCGCACTCTGTTACTGCAAAGCCCGGTTTATGCATTCAGCTATGAAACCGACTATGTGCTGGCACTGCGTGACAATGCCGGCCCACTGAAAGAAAAGATCGCACTGGATCTGATTGGCAATACCACCACTGTCTACACACTGGAAGACGTGAACGCCAATGCGCAGTTCCGGGTTTACAACAGCCTGAATGACTACACCAATGCCAATGTGTATCTGGGTACCACCAGTTCCACACCAGTAATGACCAGTCTGACCCCAGATACCTTGACCAGTTATCTGGAGCTGCCACATGGAGATTACCGGGCCAGTCTTAAATCGGAAAATGGCGGCCTGATCCCTAACGGTCTGCTGACTCTGAATCAGGGTCAAAGCAAAACGCTGGTGTATTACAAAGATGCCAGCGGCAATGCCACCTCACTGACGGTGACTGACAGTCAGACACCACAAATTTATGACTTTATCTTTAACGTGGTGAACGTGATCCCCGATTTCGACAATGTCAGCCTGTATTTCGTGGCTCCGGATAAAACCATGGAAACGACCTCGTACTACATCAGCTCGTTGAACGACGCAACGGCAGTTTCAATGACCCTGCCAGCTAACACTTACTCAGTACTGTTAGTTCGTCGCGACAGCAACAATAACAAAACCCTGCTCGACCAGACCGACGCTGTCACTTTAGAAGCAGGTGCTTCGTATTTGCTGGTGGCAGAAAAAGACCCGGATACAGAAACGGGTTACAAAGTCGTACTGCAGCATTAAGCTCCTCAAGGCCCGGTTTCCACCGGGCCTTTTTCGATCTCCCCTTTCCTGCGCTTCGCTTTTCCACTAGATTAGCCACAGTAATTTTCTGATGAGGTAACTATGACCTGGGTAATGCTTGGAGTTGGTTTAGTGCTGTTGGTAATTGGCGCCGATTTGTTAGTCAAAGGTGCCGCACGGTTGGCGGGTGCTTTTGGCATTCCGGCCCTGGTGATAGGTTTAACCGTGGTCGCTTTTGGCACCAGCGCACCAGAGCTGGCCGTCAGTGTGAAATCGGCCTGGTCCGGTCAGGCAGAACTGGCCATAGCAAACGCTGTCGGCAGCAATATTTTTAACGTGTTATTTATTCTGGGCGCTGCGGCTATGATTTCGCCGCTGATCATTTCCCGCCAGCTTATTCGCCAGGACGTACCCATCATGGTACTGGTGTCCGTCGTGGCGTGGCTAATGACGCTCGACGGCGCAATCAGCCGATGGGAAGCGACGTTGTTATTTCTTGGGTTGTTGTCTTACACCTGGTTTTTATTCAAACAAGGCAAAGCCAAAGGTACAGATACAGCGGACGAAGAAGTTGAAGCTATGCTGAAAACACCAGCACCGATGTGGCAAAACCTATTATTCCTGCTCATTGGTCTGGCGCTGTTGGTGTTGGGGGCCCGCTGGCTGGTCGAAAGTGCAGTCGAAATTGCCCGCACTTTTGGTGTTAACGAAGCCGTGATTGGCCTGACCATCGTTGCCGCCGGCACCTCATTACCCGAAGTTGTGACCTCCATTGTAGCCACCATGCGTGGCGAGCGTGATATCGCTGTCGGTAATGTGGTTGGCAGCAATATCTTTAATATCTTATGCGTACTGGGTTTGTCAGGTCTGGTTTCTCCGACCCCATTAATGGCCGGTGCCCAGATGGTTGCGCTGGATATTCCGGTAATGGTGGGTGTGGCCTTACTTTGTGTCCCGCTGTTCTTTATCGGTTCCATGGTGAACCGCTTTGAAGGCCTGCTATTTATGCTGTTATATGTGGCTTACACCTGGTACCTGGTTGCTCTTGCCATGCAACAAAGTTATACGCCGCAGCTGGCTCAGGGCGTCTTGTACGGCCTGCTACCTTTGGTGTTGGTTTATATTGTCATTTCTTTTGTGCGCGACCGACGCTCAACAGAGCGCAGCAATTAAACTGCTGACGGCTCTCATTAAAAAGCCCGTCTCAGACGGGCTTTTTTAATCGAAACTATTCAAAGCCTTAGGATCCTGTTCATCAGTAAAGCCAACCAGTGGCAACAGCTCGGGGATCTCGTCATCAGGAATACCTACTTTGTGAAAATGGGCCAGCACATATTGCATGCTATGGCCTTGCGCTTTGTATTGTTGAGCAGTTTTCAGATGAACTTGACGCATAAATTCAGAAGTCATGACACAGCTCCCAGCCAGGTAACAGGAACGTCATGGTGGTGAAATATCAACCAATTAGCAAGGCTTTTTCGGTGAAATGCAGCCAGAAAAAACCCGCCACCCGGAATGTATTTCTACATCAATATCTTAGCGATAAGACGTCGTCGCTCAGTTCTGTAAGGTTCAAAAATCCAGCGCTACAGCAGTTTTCGACGGTATCATTTGCACGTTTTTTACCGACATAAAACCAATTTCTTCATTGGTTTCCGATAAATTATCCAGCTCACAGCTCAGCGCCGCAGTATCAACTGCCGCGTCAATAAAATCCAACTCATCGCTATTGCCTTATGTATCAGTCAAACCAACCAAGGCGCTGAAGGTGCAAATGAAATCTCTGACGGACAGGGAATCATTGATGCCTTCCTAATCGTCGGTCAGACCAAACTGGCGTTGCAGCACCCTGTCCAGCCAACGCCTGGGCAGCAGTATCGACAACGCAGCTAACAGTACCGAACCGTTGCCAAGCCGCACCATGCCAGTGCAAGCCGGTGAACGGATGCTGCGGAGCAGCTGTACAGCCAGTTGCTCCGCTGGTGTCGGATGTTGTTGGCTGGCATTGGCGCGTTTTTCGATGCCAGAACGAAAGCGCCACCACAACGACTGTGGCGTCAAACGAGCCGCAACACCAGCTTGCGCGTTATCCGCAAAGCCCGTGGCAATAGCGCCGGCCTGCACCGTCAGCACCCGCACACCTAAGGGCGCCAGCTCCATTCGCATCGCATCAGAAATACCATGCAAAGCAGCTTTCGACGCGCAGTACCAGCCAGCAAAAGGTGTGGTCAGTCTGGCTGAAACCGAACCTATATTGACCACCAGTCCTTGCTGGCGCAGCAGCAATGGCAAACAGGCTTGAGTCAGTTCTGCTACCGCAAACAGATTGGTGTCGAACTGTTGCCGCATTTGTTGAGCTGTGGCATCAAGCACCGGACCTATAGCGCCAAAGCCGGCGTTATTGACCAGAATATCCAGCTGAATGTTCTGCTGGTGCAGATGCAGTACCAGCTGCTGAATCGACGCAGCATCGCAAACATCCAGTTCATAAGCCTCCAACCCTAACGCCCTGAGCTCATCCTGATGTGTTTTTTTGCGAGCCGTCGCCAGCACCCGATAACCGGCCTGCATCGCCTGCAGTGCCAGCGCTTTGCCAAGCCCGCTCGAACAGCCGGTGATCAGCATGGTTTTATTCTGGCTCATGACGTCGCTCCCAACATGGCATGCTCTTCAGCCCGCAAGGTCAGAATTTCAAAGCCTGTGGCGGTGACCGCCACTGTGTGCTCCCACTGCGCCGATAACTTTTTATCTTTAGTCACCACAGTCCAGCCATCGCTTTTGGTTTTTACCCGGCGGTCGCCCTGATTAATCATTGGTTCAATGGTAAATACCATGCCGGGTTTTAACGCCAGCCCAGTGCCGGCGACGCCGTAGTGCAGCACCTGAGGCTCTTCATGCATCTGCACCCCAACCCCATGGCCACAAAACTCCCGAACCACGGAGTAACCGGCCTGCTCGGCATGGCGCTGCACTGCGGCAGCAATATCGCCAAGCCGGTTACCGGGTTTGACCTGACGTATGCCGTGCCACAAAGCCTGGTAAGTCACGTCCACCAGCCGTCTGGCAGCCGGACTGACCTGGCCTATCAAATACATTTTGCTGGAATCAGCGATCAGGCCATGTTTTTCCAGCGTGATATCCAGATTCAGAATGTCGCCGTCACGCAGAATGTCAGATGCTTTTGGCATGCCATGGCACACCACCTCATTCAACGAACTGTTGAGCACATAAGGGTAATCGTATTGGCCTTTGCTGGCAGGACGGGCGTGCAATTCATCACGAATGTACTGTTCCACCCAATCATTCAGCTGCATGGTGTTGACTCCGGGCTGCACCCATTCATCCAACCGGGCAAATACCTGCGCCAACAACTGACCGGCTTCACGCTGTGCAGCTAACTGCTCAGCACTTTTCAGCGGGATCAAATTCATCCAACAACTCCTGCAAAGTGGCCGATTTTCGTTTCAGCAACAAACGCTGCAATTCGTGGCAGGTCAGCTGCGGGTAAAGCTCCGCCAGCATACCTAAACGGATCCAGTATTCAGCCTGCGCATTGACGGACCGGGCCATGGCTTTGCTGGCTTCGCGCAGATCCTGATGCAAATCGTCGGCTATTTTGACAATTCCCATGGCCACCTCAATATACGTTTCATATATACATCATATAAAAACAACAGCTGACAAGCCAGCAAGAACAAGGTACAAAATTAACTTGTTTGATTTATAACAAGATAGCGGCGTTGCAAAACTGCGATGATGCACGCTGGTATCCTCTGCATGGATTTTGGCGATGGCATTATTTCAACACATGTATCAGGCCGTTGAACGGCAGTTTTTCTATAACCTGACCTTAAAGATTGTCGGCAATATCGGCTTTCTGACGCTGATTTTCTGGCTCAGTCTGTACGTAGCCCTCCCTGAGCAAGGCAGCCCGACCATGCATTGGTGGGCCCTGCTGCTGGTTGGTACCGGCGCCTTTTTATTTACCATCGGCTACCTGGTGTATCTGATCGTACGGCCAGTCAAAGCCCTGGTCAGTGCGTTGGAGCAGGCCAATCAGGCCGGCAGCGATCTGAAAACCCGACTGCCCGCCTTTACTTACGACGAATTCCGCACTTTATCTGAGCAGTACAATCAATTTGTCGGTCAGTTGTCAGAGCTGCTGCGCAGTATCCATCAACAGGCCAGCGAAAACTGTGCAGTAAACCAGCAAGTGGTGAAGGCCGTGCACAGCACCAGAGCTGAATTGCAGGGGGCGGAGCAGAACAGCCAGCAAATTCGTGAGCAAAGTGACAATGCGTTGCAACGGCTGGCCGATATAGTACAAAGCAATGATCAGGTGACCAAGGTCGCAGGTAGCTCGGTGCAAAATGCCCGCAATGCCAGCACGCAACTCAAGCAACTGACTACCGAACTGCACAAAATAGAGCAACTGCTGTCCAACTTCGGCAGCACAGTAACAGGCTTGCAAAAAAACGCCGAAAACGTGCGGCAAATACTGCTGATGGTAGAAAACTTTTCCGATCAAACAAACTTACTGGCATTAAACGCCGCGATTGAAGCGGCGCGGGCCGGTGAAGCAGGCCGGGGTTTTGCGGTGGTTGCAGATGAAGTCCGAACTCTGGCGGCCAAAGTGAATACAGCCACAGGCCAGATCGCAGGTTTCCTCAATGAAATGGATAGCCTGGTCAGTGACACCAAAGCCGAGTCTGAGCAACTGCAGCAACAGGCTGGCGCCGCCCAACAACAAATTCAATTGACCAGCCAGGATTTTGGCGCACTGGAGCAACAGCTACAGGCCGCGCAACAGCAACTAAACCAGATCCAGCAGCATGTGCAGCAACTGGCACAAAGCTCCCAGCAAAACCACCGGCATTTGACGCAGATTGAGCAAGGCACTAATCATGCTTACCAGCAAATGGCATCTATCGATCAGGCGACAGCTCAGTTGTTGTCGGGTACCGAAGCGACCCAACGCCAGTTGCAACCGTTCGCCCGCAGCAATTAACCATCGTCCGCTCGCTTAGTTCTTCGGCTGCTGCAGCGCTTTGACCAGCTGCAGCACCGCCGGATGGCTGAGTTTACGTTCAGGCGAAATGGCATAAAACCGCTCAGTCACCCGCTCAATTTCCCCCACTTTTATCAATCCGTAGTTGGCTTTAAGTTGTGTTTCCAGCAACACAGGGGCGGCAAAAGCTCCCAGGCCTTGTTGGGCAAAAGCCTGCATCAGCGCGCTGTCATCAAATTCAGCCACCACTTCAGGTTGAATATCCAGCTGATTAAACCAGCCAATCAATTGCTGGCGGATAATGGATTTTTTGCCCTGCAGCAAAAATGGCCTGTTATGCAATGAGTTCGGAAACCCTGTCGCCAACTGAGGTGCCAGATTTTCGGCGGCATAAACCGCCATTACCGATTCGGTCACCAGATGGCTGTAGGCTTTCACATGGCTACCGGTTTGAATGGGTTGGTCCGACAACACCATATCCAGTTTGTTGATGGCAAGCTCCGACAGCAGCGCGTCCAGCTCTCCTTCCCGGCACACCAGTTTCACAGGTAACTGCAACACTGGCTTGAGCATCTCGTAGACAAAAGCTTTGGGTAACACGTCGGTGATCCCTACGCTGAAGCTTTGCCAGCTGCTGTGCTGGCGCGTTAATACCGCTTTGAGCTCATCTCCCAACTGGAAAATATCGGCAGCATAACCTTGCACTACAGTGCCAAGTTCAGTCAGCACCAGCCGCTTGCCCTGGCGTTGAAACAACGCAGTGCCAATGGTGTGTTCCAGTTGACTGATTTGACCGCTGATGGTCTGCGGCGTGATATGCAGCAATTCGCTGGTTCTGGCGATACTGCCGTGTTCGGCCACCAGGTAAAAATAATAAAGCTGGTTGTAGTTGACTGGCGTCATAGCAGATTGGTTCATCAGGTAATAACGATTGATAATGAAGTTATATTCGAATTTACCTGACAAAGTAAAGCCCGTATAACTAGCAGCTACCAGGTGAACGAACTTTTTGGTTCCCAACCCTTCGGCACCGTCTGGGCGACAGCGGTGCTGTTTTTAACCTGCACTACGTTTCTACCCTAGGCTCATCCGCGCCTACTTCGCCTCCGGTTCGCCGGGGGCTTTTTTTATGCTTTTTCGGTATGCTGTCTGCATGAACGCCCAATTCGGCACGCCCCTGATGCACTACCCTGTGTTACTTCAATTATCCGGCGACCCAGAACTTGAATTTGTGGAGTCGGCAGAACAGCTGAATTTGCTATTGCGCCAGACTGGCCCTGTGCTGCCGGAAGATCGATGGATTGACTGCCAAGGCTTCACTTATGCCCTGCACGACCCCGGCACTAAATTAGGGCAACTAAACCAGGACCAGCTGACCGCACTGATCCAGGCACATTTTTTTAGCCAGTCGCAAAGCTGCGTGGTGAAAATTCAGGCAAAAAGTATCGCGGAATTGCTTGCGCTGCTGCGCCCTGAAGCCTGATCACCTTAATCTGCTGAAGCGCTCTGGCTCTGCGGCACAGCCAGCTCGGCTTGTTGCAGTTCCTCCGGTACTGGTTGAGGAGCAAAAGCGCTGACACGGCTGGTGCCCGGATTCCCTTCTGGTAATCTGTTCAGCAAGTGCCCTAACGGGGTCAGAGCTAAGCGCAGCAACTGGCCCCAGCCTTCCTTCAGATTGCGGGTCCGCCAGGCCAGCCCCAGCATGAGCCAATGACTTTGCCAATGCAGTCGAAACTGGTTTTGCCCACAAATATGCGCATATTCCAGATAACGCCAGGCCTCTGACCATTGCCGGTCCTGCTCAGCCTGCCTGGCCATGCTCAGGTACTGCTCAAACTGCTGTAACATCCTTACCTCCTGCCACTATTGCCTGCCTGTACATTGACTTTACCGGCTGCGCAGGTCAAGTCGGCGCTTCTAAGCTTGCGACAACCGACGTTCTGGTTTAGTCTGCACGGCAGATTATTAATGGTGGTGACTATGCATTCTAGGCTCCGGCTTTTTGCACCTTGGCTGATCCTCGCACTGTTGTTTAGCAACATTGCGACTGCAGCTATGTGGTGTTACCAGTCTGGCGGTCACCATCAGCAGCGCACCGGGCAGGTGTCAGCTGAAACTCAGAGCGCACATCAGGGGCATATGACGCATCAGATGGATGCCAACCCCTCCGTATCCAGCTCCAGCGCAGGCGATCATCAGACGGATTGTCCGCTGTGCGCTGCAGGCTGCCACAGCGCCGTGGTCTTGCCTTTGCTTGATTTCACCGAATTAGATTCGTCTGCCGACACGCTGGTCATTCAAGAGAATGCCGGCGCCTTGTCGACGTTTCCACAAGGCCGGTACCGCCCCCCTATTGCCTGAATTTGTTGCATGACTTATCGCCAGCACAGTGTGCTGGCGGCGACAATTTCAGGAGCTATCATGAACACTCAATCTTTACTCAGGGCACTTGCTCTGGCATCGCTATGGCAAGCCGCTTATGCAGACAGTATTCTGCCCGGCGCAATGAATGCTGGGCGACTCTCATCTGCTCAGCCAATGGAATCCCTGCTTCAAAGCACGCAGCAGCAGGCCCCCCAGCCAATAGGCTGGCTTGAGGCGAATCAGCACGTACTGCAAGCCGGTGGCTGGCAACGTTATATGGCCGGATCTGCCGGTGACGCAGGTTCGCATCAGGGCATGGACCATTCCCAGCACCAGAACATGGATCACTCCAAGCATCAGGATATGAACCATTCCCAACACCAGAACATGGATCACTCCAAACATCAGGGCATGGACCATTCCAAGCACCAGAACATGGATCACTCCAAGCATCAGGATATGAACCATTCCCAGCACCAGAACATGGATCACTCCAAACATCAGGGCATGGACCATTCCCAGCACCAGAACATGGATCACTCCAAGCATCAGGATATGAACCATTCCCAACACCAGAACATGGATCACTCCAAGCATCAGGACATGAACCACTCCGGCCATCAATCAACAGGCGCTAAGCCAAAGGAGACTGACAATGCGCATTCCAACCATCACTAAAACGCTGCTGCTAAGCACGGCGGTGGTGCTGGCGGGTTGTGTCAGCCCGGCACTGGAGTTATCACAGCAGGTAGCGCAACAAGCGAATAGGGAACAATTACAACTGCCAGTGCTGCCAACAACACTCAGTAGCGACAGCAGCGCCGCGGTGAAAGGCTTACTGCAACAGTCTCTAAGCTTTCAAAGCGTGGCGCAAATTGCGGTGTTGAATAACCCGGACTTCCTGGCAGCGATGGCCGCACTCAACGTCAGCAAAGCCGATTTGCAACAAGCGGGTCTGCTGCCCAATCCAGGCCTGAGCATCAGCCGCAACCGTGGAGAAGAAGGCTATGAGACCGAACTGGAGTTTGGCTTTGATCTCTTTGGCTTGTTATTTCGCAAACATAACCTGGCGATAGCCCAGCAGCAGGCCAATCAGCAACAGTATCAGTTGGCGGAGCTGTTGGTCGCTCTGGTGGCCCAAAGCCGTTTGGCACTGGCAGAAGCCGTGACCGCCGAGCAGCGCCTCAACTATTTGTTGCAGGTGCAGGAAGCCATCGATGCGTCAGCTGAACTGGCCAACCGGATGTATCAGGTGGGTAATTACAGCCCCCTGCAGCAAGCCCGGGCGCAAAAATATGCGGCCGAAGTAAAGTTGCAACTGGCTCAGGCCCAACAACAGCAAGTTCAAAGCCGGGAAGCCTTGTACCGTCAACTGGGGCTATGGGGAGGCGACCTTGCACTGCAGCTGCCAACGCAGTTACCTGACCTGCCGAATAGCTTGCCGTCGGTCCCTGATGCAGAACAGCTGGCACTCAGCCAACGCCTGGATTTGCAACAAGCCAGAGCCAGCCTGGCAGCCATGGCAGCACAACTGGAACTGACTCAAAGCAGCCGTTTTTTGCGCGGATTGGATGCAGAACTGTCAGGCTCTGCCCAGCACAGCGACAGCCGCAGCCTGACACTGGGTTTTGAATTACCCTTGTTTGACCGCCACAGTGCGCGGCTGACTAAAGTCCAGGCACAGCTGCAACAGCAGTTTTATCTGGCCCAGGCTAAAGCCGTCAATGCCCGTTCCGAGGTGCGCATGAACCAGGCCACACTGGCACAAAACTATGCCATTGCCCGGCACTATCAGCAGCAACTGGTGCCACTGGCTAAGCGCATCAACCAGGAAAATGTGCTGCGTTACAACGGCATGCTGATTGGCGTGTTTGAGCTGATCGCCGACACGCAGGCGCAGGTTGACACCATCACCGCGGCAATGCAGGCGCTGAACAACTTCCATCAGGCCCGGATCCGTTTTGAGCAATCCTTGTGGGGCGCTGCCGCACCAACCAGTTCTGCCCAGCCCGAAGCCAGCTCGGCCGCCGCACCGGCTGGTCATTAGGAGACCCAGATTATGATGACTCGTCGAGATTTATTAAAAAGCGTTGGCGCCATCACTGCCGCAGTAGCCGGAGCTTCTGTCAGCCGCACCGCCATGGCTGCATTGCCAGAACCGGTGATCCAAACCAGCCCCAATACTATGGACCCGCTGGTGCCAACCACAGGCCGGCCTTATAACCCAGTGGTCACCCTGAATGGCTGGACCTTGCCCTGGCGCATGAACAATGGGGTGAAAGAGTTTCATCTGGTGGCAGAGCCTGTAGTGCGCGAACTGGCGCCGGGCATGAACGCTCACCTGTGGGGCTACAATGGCCAGTCTCCGGGCCCGACTATTGAAGTGGTTGAAGGCGACCGGGTGCGCATTTTTGTCACCAACAAACTGCCGGAACATACCTCTGTGCACTGGCATGGCCAGCGCCTGCCGAACGGCATGGATGGCGTGTCTGGTTTAACCCAGCCATCCATCAAACCAGGCCAGACCTTTGTCTATGAGTTTATTGCCCGCCGGCCTGGTACTTTTATGTACCATCCGCATGCCGATGAAATGGTGCAAATGGCGATGGGCATGATGGGCATGTGGATCACCCATCCGAAGGAAGCCCACCCCCATATTGCCGAGGTCGACCGCGATTTCTGCTTCCTGCTGAATGCTTATGACATAGAACCCGGCAGCGCCACGCCGAAAATTATGACCATGACCGATTTTAACCTCTGGACCTGGAACAGCCGGGTGTTCCCTGGCATAGACCCGCTGGTGGTGCGGAAAAACGACCAGGTCCGCATTCGGGTTGGCAATCTGACCATGACGAACCACCCTATCCATATTCATGGGCATGAATTTACTGTCACCGGCACCGATGGCGGCCCGATTCCGCTCAGCGCCCGCAGGCCTGAAGTGACCACCGATATTGCGGTCGGACAGATGCGGCAAATTGAACTGCTGGCGGATGAAGAAGGCGACTGGGCCTTCCATTGCCATAAATCGCACCACACCATGAATGCCATGGGCCATGACGTCCCGACGATGATAGGTGTCGATCACAGTGGTCTGATGCAGAAAATCAACAAACTGGTACCGGACTACATGGTGATGGGTGACCGCGGCATGGCCGATATGGCCGAAATGCAAATGCCACTGCCTGCCAACACCCTACCCATGATGACAGGTCAAGGCCCCTTTGGTGGTATTGAAATGGGCGGTATGTTCAGTGTGTTTAAGGTCCGGGCCGACCAGGCCAAAGGCGACTATACCGACCCGGGTTGGTTTACACACCCCAAAGGCACTGTGGCTTATGAGTGGACAGGACCTACGCCTGAAAGCCATCACGCCACGCCTGCCCCTGCAGGTGCAGAGGTGGAATTGCAGGTGAAAAAACCAGCCACACATCAGCATTAACAAAAAACGGCCAGC
The DNA here is from genome assembly GCF_042654345.1 of Rheinheimera marina. NCBI lineage: Bacteria > Pseudomonadati > Pseudomonadota > Gammaproteobacteria > Chromatiales > Chromatiaceae > Rheinheimera > Rheinheimera marina. Next base: position 633,691 of record NZ_JBHSGB010000010.1, on the reverse strand, counting down.
TACGTGGAGAGGCTGGCCGTTAAAAAACCTATTTCAGAGCCATGCTACTGACTCAGTCCAGTCAACTCATGGCTTTGGCACCAGCCCGTCTAAAATGGCGCAGTGCGGCGATAAGTCACCACAACACTGCTCAGACAATTGCTGCAGTATCAGTTCCATCTGGCTTAGCTCGGCAATTTTTTGACGGATTTCGGCCAGATGACGGTCAGCCAGCTGTTTCACATCCCGGCTACTGCGGTTAGGATCGCGCCACAGCGCCAGCAGCGATTCAATTTGTGCCAGTGAAAAACCCAGATTTCTGGCCTGACGGATAAAGCCCAGTTGTTGCAGCTGCTGGCTGTTGTAGAGCCGGTAGCCCGCCTCTGTTCTGTGCGCTTTTTGCAGCACGCCAATCTCTTCGTAATGCCGGATCATTTTGGCCGACACGCCACTGGCGGCTGCCGCTTCACCAATAGTGACTAAGGTTTTCATTTGCCCACCTGCCTGCGATAACGCTGTAATAACAAGGCATTACTGATCACCAGCACACTGCTGCAGGCCATAGCGGCACCGGCAATCACCGGGTTTAACCAGCCAAAAGCCGCAGCAGGAATACCTAACGCATTAAAAATAAAAGCCCAAAACAGGTTTTGCCTGATTTTCTGGTACGTCAGCTGCGACAGTTCAAGCGCCGTGCTCACCAAAGATGGGTCGCCACGCATCAGACTGATGGCCGACGCGTTGACGGCGACCTCGGTGCCGGTCGCCATCGCGATGCCTAAGTCAGCCTGCGCCAGAGCTGGCGCATCATTAATACCATCACCGACCATCGCTACCCGGTAGCCTTGTTGTTGGTAGTGCGCTATCACTGCCGCTTTATCCGCTGGCAACACCTGAGCATGCACTTGATCCAAACCCAGTTGCTGCGCAACCCGCACGGCACTTTGCTGACTGTCGCCCGTTAGCATGGCAACGGCAATACCAGCTTGCTGTAACTGCGTCACAGCAAGCTGGGCTTGCGGTTTAAGCCCGTCACTAAAACACAGCAATGCCAACAACTCTGGACCTTGGTCATGCTGGCGCACCAGCCAGGACACCGAAGCGCCGGCCACCTGCACCTGGTCCAGCGGCAGCTCAAGCCCTAACTGTTGCATCCAGCCCGTGCTACCGAGCAGGTACAGCACGGAATCGATCCGGGCCTGCACTCCCTTACCTGCTACCACGCTGAATTCGCTGGTCTTGTGCAGACTCAGCCCCTGCCCGACAGCGGCATTCACCACAGCTTTGGCCAAGGGGTGCTCACTGTGCTGCTGCACACTGGCGGCCCACTGCAACACCTCAGGCTCATTCCCGCCAAAGACAGTGAACTGGCTTAACTGCGGTTTGCCTTGGGTCAGGGTGCCGGTTTTATCAAACACCACCAGATTAATTTTGCTGGCCTGCTCCAGCGCCACCGCATCTTTGACTAACACCCCCAAGCGGGCGGCACTGCCAGTCCCAGCCATAATGGCAGCCGGCGTCGCCAGGCCCAACGCACAAGGGCAGGCAATCACCAGCACCGCGACCGCATTCAAAATTGCCCTGGTCCAGTCGCCGCTGAAAAGCCCCCAGCCCAGCAGGGTCAGCAGTGCAATCAACACCACCACTGGAACAAACACAGCACTGATTTTGTCGACCAGCGCCTGTACCGGCGCTTTCGCCCCTTGCGCCTGTTCAACCAGCCGGACAATACGCGACAAGGTTGATTCGCTGCCGACACTGCTGGCAGTTAACTCCAGCATGCCATCAAGATTGACCGAGCCCCCTATCACCCTGTCTCCGGAGCTTTTGCTGACAGGCACAGATTCCCCGCTGATCAGAGCTTCATCGACATGGCTCTGTCCTTCTGTCACCAGGCCATCGACTGGTACCTGCTCTCCGGGTAATACCCGCACGATGTTACCGGCTTTAACCAACCTCGCCTCACACATTTGCCACTGCCCCTTCACCAACACACGCGCCTGACTGGGCTGCAGGTTTTCCAGCGCTTTCAGTGCGTCTGTAGTACGGCGTTTGGCTCTTTGTTCGAGAAATTTCCCCAACAGCACGAGCGACAACACAGCACTGCTGCTCTCAAAGTACAGATGCGGCATCCCATGATGTCCGCTGTGGCTCCACCACAGATACAAGGACAGGCCGTAGGCTGCACTGGTACCAATAGCCACCAATAAATCCATATTGCCGGTACCGGCTTTCAGTGCGCCCCACCCGGCTTTGTAAAAACGAGCACCAAAGTAAAACTGAACTGGCGTGGCCAGCAACCATTGCCAAAGCGGCGGCAACATCCAATCACGCCCAAACAACATCCCCACCATCGGCAGCACCAAAGGTAAGGTCAGTGCGGCACTGCCCAGCACAGACCAGAGTGGCTGACGGAACCAGCGAAAACTCTGGACGTCCCGCTGCTTCTGTTGCGGCAAAGTACGAAGCTGATAACCGGCTTTGTCTAACGCCGTTGCCAACTCAGCCTGAGGGATGTTGGCTAAAACTGACAGGTTAAGTTGCTCAGTCGCCAGGTTTACTGTCGCCTGCAGCACCCCGTTTACCGCCAACATCGCTTTTTCAACCCGAGCCACACAGGAAGCGCAGCTCATGCCACTGACCTGATACAACCGCTGTTCAACAACGACCTGATAGCCAGCCTGTTGCACGGCCTTTACCAATACCGGCAAGCCCGTACTACCGCTGACTGAGGCTGTTTCAGTAGCAAGGTTGACCACGGCATCTGTCACGCCTGGCACGGCTTTCAGTGCTTTTTCCACGCGTCCGGCACAGGACATGCAACTCATTCCTGCGATACCAAACTGTACTGTCTGTTGCATAACGCCCTCTTCCCCGGTGAACTGCGAATAGCCGCATGTAATTCAGGCTAAACGTTGCCCTCATGGTAAGGTCAAGCCGAAAGAAAAAAAACGTCATCTGTTGACCTTCCCTCTGTGGCAAGCTCCAAACTGCGCTGAACTTAAGCCAGGGAGACACCAATATGATTGAACTGACTGTGAACAACATGAGCTGTAACCACTGTGTCAGCATGATCACCAAAGCCATTCACCAGCAGCAGAGTGATGCTCAGGTAGAAGTCGATTTAGCAACAAAGATGGTGAGAGTGCAAAGCCTGCTCAGCCGCGACGAGCTACTACAGGTACTGGACGAAGCGGGCTATTCAGCAACACCCCGCAGCGAAACACAGTAACGACGGGGCAGGCAGCTGCTGCCTCTTGTCTTCCATCGAATATCTCCACAAGCAGTACCATGCCAGATCAAATTGCCTGACCGCCATCCAATTCCCGGAATCAGCCCCCTCCCCCATATAGCAAACGAATATTTTTTAGATTTTTTTGGAATATAAAGAAAAATTTTCAATATAAATACAATTGTGATCATTTGTAACCAAAGCCTGAATTTTCGTCGCTAAAACACAGCACAATACCGCAGAACGCTCTAAAAATTTGATAAAAATCGCATTAAAACTAGAAAATCGTAAAAACAATAACATTTACATTAACAATTTATTGACCAATGATTGGCCGGTCACGTCAACAAAAACAACCATTTCAGGTACAGACGTGATGAATTCAACAACTATCCAGAGAGAACCATATGCAACATAAAAAATTTAAACTGAACCAAGTCGCGTTAATCTGCATGTCCGCTGCAGCTCTGTTCAGCTCAGTGCCGGCCACTGCAGCGCCAGAGCAACAACAAGCTGCTGCCGACCAGCAGGAAAGTAATCAACTGGTTACCCGCTTTATCGTCGAATACAAAGACGAATCAGCCAACTCAATTGGCCAGGGCGAAGCCAGCTTGTCCGCGCTGCCAGAGCAGCAAAGAAGCAGCTTTGTCAAAGCCCATATCGCAAGCGATTTATCTGCGCTGGCAGGGACGTCGCTGGAGTTTGTCCGCACCAGCGGCATCAATTCTAAACGCCATATTGTCAAAGCCGATCGTAAGTTAAACGACAAAGAAACCCGGGAAATGCTGAAGAACCTGGCGAAGGATCCGAACGTCTCTCAGGTGGAAGAAGATAAACTGCTGCAGATTGCCGCCACCCCGAACGACACCCAATACACCAGCCAATGGCATTACTATGAATCAACAGGTGGCTTACGCGCTAACACCGCCTGGGACAGCGCCACAGGTTCTGGTGTCGTGGTCGCAGTGCTTGACACAGGTTACCGTCCGCACGCTGATTTGAACGCCAATATCCTGCCGGGTTACGACATGATTTCGGACAGCTTTGTTGGCAATGACGGGAATGGCCGTGATTCCAACGCACAGGATCCGGGCGATTGGATCCTGGCCAATGAATGCGGTGGCACCCATTCAGCGCAAAACTCTTCATGGCACGGTACCCACGTTTCAGGCACCATTGCAGCCGTCACCAACAACAACAGTGGGGTTGCCGGGGTTGCCTATGGCGCTAAAGTGGTTCCAGTGCGTGTGTTAGGTAAATGTGGTGGTTATACCTCGGATATTGCTGACGGTATCGTCTGGGCGGCAGGGGGCACAGTGTCTGGTTTACCAGTGAATGCCAACCCTGCCAAAGTGATTAATATGAGCCTGGGTGGATCTGGCGCCTGTGATTCAACGACTCAGCAGGCAATCAATACAGCGCGTGGTTTAGGGGCTGTTATTGTGATTGCTGCAGGGAACGACAATGGCAATGCCAATAACTTTAACCCTGGTAACTGTGCCGGCGTGGTGAACGTGGCATCCACCAACCGCAGTGGTGGCCGTGCTTATTATTCTAACTACGGCAGCTCTATCGACGTTGCTGCACCTGGCGGCGCGATGAGCTCTTCCAATGATCCGAACGGCATCCTGTCGACCTACAACACAGGCACCAGCACACCAGGCTCCGACAGCTATGGTTACAGTCAGGGCACCTCGATGGCAGCACCTCATGTGGCTGGTGTGGCCGCGTTAATTAAGCAAGTCAAACCTTCGGCAACTCCGGATGAAATTGAGAGCATCCTGAAAACCACAACGCGCTCATTCCCAGCCACTTGCACCAGTTGCGGCACAGGTATTGTTGATGCAGCAGCCGCTGTCGCGGCGGCAGCGGGCACAGGAGGTGGCGGTGGTACCGGCCAAACAGCCACAGTAACGGATATTTCAGTGGCCCGTAATGCCTGGAAACATTACACGCTGGCGGTTCCCGCCGGTATGGCCAGCCTGACTGTCAGTATCTCTGGCGGTACTGGTGACGCCGATCTCTATGTACGCCAAGGTGCGCAGCCAACCACCAGCAGCTATGACTGCCGCCCTTACCTGACAGGCAATAACGAAAGCTGTAACTTTACTAACCCAAGCGCGGCAACTTACTACATCAGTATCCGCGGCTACAGTGCAGCCTCAGGGGTGACGCTGACCACCTCTTATCAGCCTTAATCCGGGTACTCCGGTGGAGCCATCCTGAAAGCCAAGCCGGTCTGATGACCGGCTTTTTTAACAATCTGCAATGGCCTGTAACGCAGAGGGATACGCAAACCGAAAGTCTGCCACCTGCATCGCTTTGCCACTGTCGACCTGGCGACTGTCGAGATTCAGCCCATCCAGTCCGGCAGCCGGGGTCCCCAATGCTGCACATGCCTGCTGATAGAACTCAGCTCTACAGCAAAACTCAGGGCTGGACAAGTTATAGGTCGCTGGCCACAGCTGTTGGTGCAGCACCTGAACAATAAAGCGGCTGATATCCTGGCTATGCACCATATTCACAGCCCCTTGTGAATCTGGCACCACTTTGCCCGCCATAAAACGCCCTGGGTGACGGCCCGGTCCAATCAGACCGGCCAGACGCAAGGTACAGCTTGGCACGCTCTGGCTGACCAGTTGCTCGGCCTGATACAACAAGGCCACCCGGCTGTCAGTTAGTTGCAGTTCGGCTTCTTCATTGACCAGCCCTGTCAGCCCCTGATAAATGCCGGAGCTGCTGATATGAATACAGGCCAGGCTGCCAGCGGTCACCATCAACTGACACAGCCTGGTTAACGACGCCAGATACAGTGCGGGATTTGAACGACTGGCCGGGATCAGGCACAGCACCACAGCCCCGGAAAAACGCTGCAACAGCGCCGGGTTGTTCAGGTCGTCCGCATCAAAGCGAAGTAACAACCCTAACTCCCCAAGCTCAGCGACAGTACGGGAGTCCCGGCTGGTCAACCACAACTCAACCCCAGCCTGCTGTAACGGTTGCACCAGTTGCCGGGCTAACCAGCCAGCGCCTACGACAATCACCTTCATTTGTTTGCTACACCTTTATGCTGACGATTCGTCCGGAAAGGCATCCGGAACCTTGATCTTTATCAAGATCCAATTCTACAGAAATCAGTAAATTAAGCTTAACTAAAACCTGCTGTGCTGATTTTAGTCACTTGCGCTGTCAACCCATCAAGCCGATCGAAGGAGCTCCCGGATGGATGTTGTAGAACTTTCCAGGTTGCAGTTTGCTGCAACCGCGATGTACCACTTTCTGTTTGTCCCGTTAACGCTGGGCATGACCTTTTTACTTGCCATTATGGAGTCGGTCTATGTGATGACAGGTAAAGAAATTTACCGTGACATGACCAAGTTCTGGGGCAAGCTGTTTGCCATTAACTTCGCCTTGGGGGTAACCACAGGCATTGCGATGGAATTCCAGTTTGGTACCAACTGGTCCTATTATTCGCATTATGTCGGCGACATCTTTGGTGCCCCACTGGCCATTGAAGGCCTGATGGCATTTTTCCTTGAATCCACTTTGGTCGGCTTATTTTTCTTTGGCTGGGACCGTTTATCCAAGGTGCAGCACTTAACCGTCACCTGGCTGGTTGCGTTGGGCTCAAACCTGTCCGCACTGTGGATACTGATCGCCAATGGCTGGATGCAGCATCCTGTGGGTGCCGAGTTTAATTACCAGACCATGCGGATGGAAATGACCAGCTTCAGCGAAGTAATTTTCAACCCTGTGGCTCAGGTAAAATTTGTCCACACTGTGTCGGCCGGTTATGTGACTGGCGCCATGTTTGTGCTGGCGATATCTGCCTGGTATTTGCTCAAAGGCCGCGATCTTGCCTTTGCCCGCCGCAGTTTTGCTATTGCCTCCGCCTTCGGCCTGGCCAGCGCCCTGTCTGTTATTGTGCTGGGGGATGAATCCGGTTATGAACTGGGTGATGTGCAGAAAACTAAACTGGCTGCGGTGGAAGCCGAATGGAAAACCCATGAAGCACCGGCCGCCTTTACCGTCTTCGGTCTGCCAAATGAAGACACCCAAACCACTGACTACGCGCTGATAATCCCGGGCGCTTTAGGGTTAATCGCCACCCGTTCACTGGATAAACCTGTCACCGGCATTGCCGAGCTCAAACAGCAGCACCGCGAGCGCATCATCAATGGCCAGCAAGCCTATGGTCTGCTGAAGCAACTGCGGGCCGGGGATGACAGCCCAGCCACCAAAACGGCCTTTGAAGCAGTGAAAAAAGACTTAGGGTACGGCCTGCTGTTAACCGCCTATGCAGAAGACCCGACCCAAGCCACACAAGCTCAAATTGAACAGGCAGTGGAGCAGAGCGTGCCCAAAGTCGCCCCTATGTTCTGGAGCTTCCGAGTCATGGTTGCCAGCGGCTTTATTATGTTGCTGGTGTTTGCCGCAGCCTTCTACCACAGTGCCAAACGCACCATGGACAAGCCGAAATGGTTACTCAAAGCCGCCATTTTATCGCTGCCTTTGCCCTGGATTGCCTGTGAAGCCGGCTGGTTTGTTGCGGAGTATGGTCGTCAGCCCTGGGCTGTCGGTGAAATTCTGCCGACCCATCTGGCGGCCTCACAACTGACTGTTGGCGAAGTCTGGTTCAGCCTTGGCGCTATCACCTTGCTGTACACCATATTCCTTATTATTGAAGTTTATCTGATGCAGCATTTTGCCCGCAAAGGCCCGTCCGCCCTGCACACCGGCAAATACCATCACGAACAGGATCTGCAGGAGGTTTAACCATGGATTACGAATTTCTGCGCTTTATCTGGTGGTTACTGGTTGGTGTTTTGCTGATTGGTTTTGCCATTACCGACGGTTTTGATATGGGTGTCGGTGCCCTGCTGAAAGTGATTGGCAAAGACGACACGGAACGCCGGATAATGATTAACGCCGTCGCTCCGCATTGGGACGGCAATCAGGTGTGGTTGATCACCGCAGGCGGCGCCTTGTTTGCTGCCTGGCCTCCGGTGTACGCCACCGCGTTCAGCGGTTTCTACCTGGCGATGATGGCCACTCTGGCGGCGCTATTTTTACGGCCTATTGGTTTTGACTACCGTTCGAAACTGGACAACCAGCGCTGGCGCAGCAACTGGGACTGGGCGCTGACTGCTGGCTCAGCCATTCCGCCAGTGATCTTTGGCGTGGCCTTTGGTAACTTGCTGCAAGGGGTGCCGTTCCATTTCGACGAGCTGCTGCGTATTCACTACACAGGGTCGTTCCTGGCGCTGTTAAATCCCTTTGCCTTACTGGTGGGCGTGTTAAGCCTGCTGATGTTTGTGAATCAGGGTGCGACCTATCTGCAAATGAAAACCGAAGCGTCGCTACGCCAGCGTGCTCAGACCGTCTCTGTGGTGTCCGCCTTACTGGCTGCCCTGCTGTTTGTGCTGGCTGGTGTCTGGTTATCAGCGGCCGGCATGGGTTACCAGCTGACCAGCGAACTGGACCACAACGCCATCAATAACGCGGTCAGTAAAACCGTGGAAATCAGCTCCGGTGCCTGGGTGCAGAACTTCGACGAGGCCCCAGTGCTGTGGCTCTTCCCTGTGCTGGGTGTGGCGGCCTTTCTGCTGTCTGCCCTTTGCAGCAAAGCCGCCAAAGCCTGGCAAGCCTTTGTCGCCTCTTCATTGGCGATGACCGGGGTGATTATGACCTGCGGTGTGGCCATGTTCCCGTTCATTATGCCGTCCAGCAGCATGCCGGATCACAGCCTGACCATGTGGGACGCCACCTCCAGCGCGCTGACCCTGAAAATTATGTTTATCGTTGCCTGTATTTTTGTGCCCATCATTTTGGCTTACACCAGTTGGAGCTATTACAAAATGTTTGGCCGGTTAAACCAGGACAGCATCAACAACAACCCGCATTCACTGTATTAAGGAGCTGACTATGTGGTATTTCACCTGGATCCTCGGCGTGTTGCTGGCATGCTCCTTCGGCATCATCAATGCGATGTGGCTGGAGCTGAATGGCTATCCGGATGACAAGGATGGCGAGTGAGTCAAACTGCGTCTGAACTCAAACACTGGCTGGCCCCTTACCGGGTTGGCCTTTGTTTTTCCGTGCTGGCAGGTAGCCTGGCTACTCTGATGTTGCTGCTGCAGTGCTGGTGGCTGGCCTGGTGTTGCGGTCAGTTGCTGGCGGGTGAAGAGCTCAGCCTGACGGATGCCAGCTGGTTTATCCTGAGCTGGCTTGCACGCGCCGGCTTGCTGGCCCTGAAAGATTTGCAGGCCATGCGTGTCAGCCAACAGGCGCGCCAGCATTTGCAGCAACAACTGTTCAGCCAACTGGAACTGGCCGGCCCCCGCCGTGCACTGGTTGGCAATGACGGTGAGATCTCGACCTTAGTACTGGAACAGGTGGACGCGCTGGACCCTTACCTCAGCCGCTACTGGCCACAGCTCTGGTTGGTGGTACTGACGCCTTTGTTGATTGCGATCGCGGCGGCCTGTTACAGCCCTTTTGCGGCCTTCCTGCTGCTGCTTACGGCACCGTTGATCCCGCTATTTATGATTTTATTGGGTAAAAAAGCGGCCGAAGAAAGCCAACGCCAAATCCAGGCTTTGGGTTTATTAGGTGGCCGCTTTCTGGAGTTTCTGCGTGGTTTTGCCCAAATTAAGTTACTGGCCGCCGAAGATCAGGTGATCCGGCAATTGGACCACGCCAGCGCCGAATACCGGCGTCGCAGTATGAAGGTGTTGCAAAAAGCCTTTTTGTCTGGTGCCGTGCTGGAACTCTTGTCTGCCCTCGCGATTGCCTTTGTGGCTTTGTATCTGGGCTTGGGTTTGCTTGGGGAATTACCCTGGGCCAAACAACAGGTGCCGGTGGCTTACCCCAGTGCCTTGTTTATCTTGTTACTAGCCCCTGAGTTTTATGCGCCGCTGCGCCAGCTTGGCAGTGACTACCATGCCAAAGCTCAGGCCGTCGCGGCCTGGCAGAGTCTGCAACCTCTGTTGCAGCTACCTGTGCAACAAGGTGGCACTCAGACAGCACCTCCGGAAATTCAGACGCTGCGCTTTGCCACTCCGGCATTTTACAGCGCACCACAGCGGCCTGCCCGACTGGCGCCGCTGCGACTGGAAATTGCGCCAGGGCAACGGGTTGCGCTGATGGGTCACAGCGGCTCAGGCAAAAGCTCAGTGCTCGAGTTACTGCTGGCCTATGAGCCTGTGCTTAGCCAGCATATTCAGCTGGGAGCCCAAAACCTGGCCACACTTGAACTGAACAGCTGGCGCCAGCAATTGCTGTACCTGCCACAACAGAGCCAATGGCGAGCGGGCAGTTTGCGGCAAAACCTGTTCGGTGACCACTACAGCGCACTGCAGCTACAGCATGCATTGGCTCAAAGCCAAAGCCTGGAATTTGTTCAGCAGCTGCCTCAAGGGCTGGATTTTGAGGTTGGTGAAGCCGGGCTGGGTCTTTCTGGCGGACAATTGCAACGGCTGGCCTATGCCCGGGCCTTACTGAAACCGGCCCGCTACTGGTTGCTGGATGAGCCATTTTCCATGCTAAGTAAACCACAACAGCGTCAGTTACAGCAGCAGCTAAACACTTTGAGTCAGGGCTGCACCTTATTGCTGGCAACTCATCAACTTGACGGTCTGGATTGGTTAGACCGGGTCTGTTATTTCGTCGCTGGCGAGCTGCGCTGGCAAGGCACAGTAGCGCAAGCCAGGCAGCAACACTGGTATCGCAAATTGGAACTGGAGCCTGAATATGCTCAAGCCTGAACAATCGCTCAGACTCAGCAGCCTGCTGGCGGCAGAATCAAAAGGCTGGGCGCTGGCACTGCTGGCTGGCGTGCTGGCCACACTGGCCGCTTTTGGCCTGATGACGGTGTCTGGCTGGTTTTTAAGTGCCTGCGCGCTGGCAGGCTTACAGTTGGCCAATGCCGGCAGTTTTAACTACTTCAGTCCGGCCGCCCTTATCCGTTTATCTGCGCTTGGCCGCACCGCAGGTCGTTATGCTGAACGTCTGCTGTCGCATCAGGCGGTGCTGGCGGTGCTGCATCAGCTGCGGCTCTGGTTTATGCAACGTTTTTTGTCCACTGCCCGCCCCTGTCAGCCACAACAATCAGCCAGTTTGCTGAACAGCCTGATCCGCGATATTGACCGGCTGGATATGTGGCCTTTGCGTTTTCTGTTGCCGTTGGGCTGGGCTTTGCTGATCAGCTTGTGCTGGCTTGGGCTGATTGCTTCCTGGTTTGCTCCGCTGCTGCCCATGCTGGCCAGCCTGATGCTGTTGATGTATCTGCTTCTGGCGCTGAGCAATTATCTGGCATTTGACCGGGCCAGCCAACTGGAGCAACTGGACCAGCAACGACGCCCGGCTTTACTCATTCCGCTGCAACAACTGACACTGCAACAAGTGCACGGCAGTACCAGCGCCCTGAGACGCCAGTATCAGCCGCTTGAGCAGCGTTATCAGCAGCTGCTGTTCCGGCAAAAGGCCTGCGACTTACTGCTGCAACTGGCACTTTACGGCTGCTGTTTATATGTAGCGGCCTTACTGCTGTTGCAGCCCGCCCTGACGGGCAATCAACTACCCGCCTTAGTCGGCAGCCTGCTGGGGCTTTTTGTGCTGATGGAACTGCATTTGCCGTTACTGACCTTGTACCAGAGCCTGGCACAGGCCCGGGCAGCACTGCAGCGGTTAAATCAGCAGAACTACCAGGTTGCAGAGCCAACCCAAGCTGATGTAGTCACTCAACTTAGCTGGCAACGACTCAGCTCGGGTTATGCTGATAGCGGCCATTGCTGCCACAGCCCGGATACGAGGCTCAACCAGGGTGACAGGCTGTGGTTGCAAGGTGGATCTGGCAGCGGGAAATCGACCTTACTTTACACCTTAAGTGGCTGGTTACCGGCGTTATCCGGCCAAATCCACATCAACCAGCAACGGCTGCAAAGCGACCAGGCCGCCAGCTGGCGGCACCAACTGGCGCTGGTTCCCCAACACGTCACGCTGTTTAATCAAAGCCTGGCTGCCAATCTGCGTTTAGGTCAGCCCAACGCCACCGGACCACAGATGCTGGCGATGCTGCAGCAACTTGGTTTAGAACCTTGGCTGACTTCGTTGCCCAAAGGGCTGAACAGTCAGCTTGCCGAGTATGGCGCCGCTGTCTCCGGCGGACAGGCAAAACGTATTGCATTAGCCAGGGCCTTATTACAGCAACCCAAAGTCCTGCTACTGGATGAACCTTACACTGGCCTGGACGCTGCCAGCATTCTGGCCGTGGAAAAATGTCTGGATGCGTTTGACGGCATCCTGATTATTGCCAGCCATCAGCAGCCACACTTCAAAAAACCTTTACGTGTTATTAACTTAGTCAGATAAACGATAAAAACGATAAATTTGATAAAATTCACTATCCTTTGATTTATAAAAAATTTATACTACGCGTTACAAGGTGCCTTAGCGTCTGCTTTACTCATGGCATGAAATCTTTATTTTTATATAAAAAACAATAATCAGGGACGATTCGTATTGACTTCGCATGGGCTCATCGAGCCTCACTTTGAACACGAAGAGGATAAGGTATGCTAAAACGCTCTGTACTGGCCGCACTAATCACGGCTGCCTGTTGTAATACTGCTCAGGCTGAAATCGAACTCAATGGTTTTGCTTCGATTAAAGCCGGCATGACGATGGGCAGTGACGAATCTTTATATGGGTACGATGACAAGCTGGATTTCAAAAATGAAAGTCTGGCCGCATTGCAAATTAAATCCGACCTGGGCGACAAACTGTCGGTCACAGCTCAGCTGTTAGGCCGCGGCAGCGAAGACTGGGATCTGGAATTTGAATGGGCCTTTTTAAGTTACGACCTGACGGACGAGCTGCGCATCAATGCCGGCCGTTTACGCACCCCATTCTACAAGTATTCCGATTTCCGTGATGTCGGTTATGCCTATGACTGGTCGCGCGTACCACAAAGCGTGTATGGCCTGGGTTTCGACACCATCGAAGGCGCCTCTCTGTACCACACCACAACTTTGGGCATGTTCGATTCCAGCCTGCAGCTGATTATTGGCAGTTACGATGGTGAGGCACAAATCACCACAGAAACAGCAGATGCCAAGATTGACAATATTGCCGGTCTGGCCTGGGATTTAGGCTATGACGGCTACAACTTCAGAGCGGCCTACTTAGTGGGTAAAACCACCTTCAGTCAGGCTGATTTTGATGGATTTATGGCGCAGTTGACGGGTTTTGGCCTGGGAGCTCTGGCAGAGCAGCTGGACGTGCAGGACGAAAGTAGCTACTTCACCGGCGTCAGCTTCAGTGTCGATAAAAACAATATTGTGTTTGTCACCGAGGTGACCAAAGCACAAGTGGATAACTCCTTTATTTCTGATCAGGAATCTTGGTATGCCTCGTTAGGCTACCGTTTCGATACCGTCACGCCTTATGTTTCGTACGAAGCCGAAGATAACAACGCCAAACGTGATATTTACGCCACTTTGCCAACCGCATCGCCAGTCTATGCGCCGGTTGCTGCGTTAGTGGAAAGCCTGGAACTGGACCGCACCACCTGGAACATTGGGGTACGTTACGACTTCCATCCTTCTGCTGCACTGAAAGTGCAATACAGTGCTGCAGACAATAAAACCCTGGATCGGGATGATAATGCCCTGGTTCTTGGCGTTGATCTGGTGTTTTAAGGAGCCCTTATGCTGAAGAATTTCGTTGTCGCAGCCACTTTGGCGTTCAGTGCATTCAGTCTGGCGAATGTGGCCGTCATTGTCCACCCGTCCAATAGCGCCGCCCTGAGCCAGGACGATCTGAATAAAATCTATATGGGCCGCAGCAAAAGTTTTGCCGACGGTAAAGCTGCAGAAGCGGTTAATCTGGCGGACTCCGTAGCTGCCCGTGCTGATTTTGATCAAAAAGCTCTGGGCCGGTCGTCCAGCCAGATGAAAGCTTATTGGTCTAAACTGGTGTTCACTGGAAAAGGCACTCCGCCAAAGGAACTTGGTTCTGAACAGGAAGTGCTGGACTATGTCGCCAACACGCCAGGCGCCATTGGTTATGTCAGTGCCAGCGCGGTCAATGACAAAGTTAAAGTTGCTCTGAGCTTGAACTAAAGCCCATAGCGGGTGCGATGCACCCGCTTTTTGCAGTGTGGACATTCATTATGCTGAAACACCTGAGTTTGCTGAAAAAAATCTGGTTGATTATCGCCATTGCGATCCTGGCTTTTCTGATAGTTCTGAGTTCTTCCATTTACTTTACCGCCCGTAATGCAGGCAATATTGACCTGCTCAAAGACAAAATGTACGACAGCGCTAAACTGGCTTCACAAACTGTGGTGGAGTTTAATGCGGTCGAAGAATTCTTCACTCAGGCGGTGTCGTTGTCCGATCCAGATATTCTGGCGACAGCACAAACTACCCGTGAGCGGGTGCTGGCCAATCTGACCAAACTCAAACAACTGGATACAGCCAACACCAGTCAACTCAGTACACTGGAACAGCTGTTTACCGACTATGCCGCTGCTGCCAATGCCATTGCACAATCGATGATTGATGGCACGCTGGATTTAGCCGAAGCGCCAAAAAAAGTGCAGGAGAAAACCGGTCTGTACGAAAAATCCAAAGCTGCGTTTGAAACTTACGGTGAACAGACTGACCATAACTTCCAGCAAATTCTGGCCGACCTTGACGAATCATCCGCCCGATCTGTCACCATCATTATTTTCTCGGGTGGTATTTTGCTGCTGGTGATGGCTGCTGTGGGTCATATGATTGGCCGCTCCATCAGCCTTTCCGCCAAAGACTTATCCACCTCTTTAGAAGTACTGGCGTCAGGCAAAGGTTCGTTGTCCAGCCGACTGGCCTGTACCTCGAATGATGAATTCGGCGATGTGGCGCGCCACTTCAACGACTTTATTGCCTTGTTACAAAACTCCTTTGTGTCTATTGCCCACTTAGTGGACCCACTGAGCCGCACCGCCGATCAGCTGACCGAAGGCATGCGGGAACTGGATCGGATGACCGGACAGCAGAAAAACGACGCGGACACAGTGTCGCATTCGATGGAAGAAATGCAAAGCAGCGTTGGTGATATCAGTCAGTCTGCCGTCGCTGCATCCAGCAGCGCCAACGACGCCAGCCATCTGGCAAAATCCGGCCTGCAAAAAACCACGACTTCAGTGCAAGCGTCCAAAGCACTGGCCAGTGAAATTGCCCAAACCAGTCAGGTAATCACCGAGCTGGCACAGCAAACGCAGGAAGTGGGTGGTATTTTAAAAAGTATCAATGATATTGCCGACCAGACCAACTTGCTGGCGTTAAACGCGGCTATTGAAGCAGCCCGTGCTGGCGAGCAAGGCAGAGGTTTTGCCGTGGTGGCAGACGAAGTGCGTTTACTGTCCTCCCGTACTGCGGCGTCCGTCACCACCATCCGTGAGTTACTGGCCAAACTAACCCAAAACGTCGACAGTGCGGTCAAACTGATGGATCAGGCGGTGAATAAAGCGCACGACAGTGCTGAACTGACTTCCGAAGCCGGGGGTTCTATTGAACAAATCCACCAGGAAATAGACAAGATCAACCTGCTCAATGCGCAAATCGCCACGGCGACCGAAGAGCAGACTATGGTGGCCAGTCAGGTGCTGGACAATACCCATCAGATGGCGGCGTCCTTCAGCCGCACTATCGAAGTGCAGCAAACTGTGGCGCATATTTCCGATCAGTTACGTCATCTGGCTGGCGATTTACATCAAGTCGCTTCGAAGTTCAAAGAATAAACCCGCGTTGTATTCACAGCCGGCCTTAGGCCGGCTTTTTATTTTCTGTTGTCTGTCAGTCCCAACCATCAACAGCTTGCGATCCTTGTCAGGGCTGACTACAATTCGCTCAACACATTTGTATTACAATAACACCATATGGAGATTTCTATGGCAGAACAAACCCAAGCTGCGGATCAAAGCGAGAGCTGGCGGCTGCATCCACCAGCAAACGCGCAGTATCCGCGCCCCCCAGCAGACGAGCCCGATGAAGCCGAAGCCATTGTTGAGCTGGGTTATAACTAAAAAAGCCGGAGTCATCTCCGTAATGCCGATCAGATAAGCAGTTTCTATGCAAAAACTGCTTATCTATTCACTCGTGGTTTCAGCTGCAGCGGAAAAGGCAAAGCCCACGCAGACACGCCGTGAATACGCTCCCTGTAGGCTCGGCTTTGGCTTGCAGGGGTTTTGCAGAACAAAACCCGTTCAGTGGGCAGCAAGCCAGATTACTGGCTTGCTGAAATCCCCACTTCACCCTGCCAAAGACGGTCTGCTTAGTTCTTTACCTTTCCTCGCTTTGGATAGAATGTGTTAGTTCACCGTTTTCGTTCAGGCGAATCCTGCTACTGCACCTTAAAAAAGTAATGCCAGTCAGCTTAACTGACTGGCATTAGAGTCATCTCCGGCTTTTTAATCACTGAGTGAAGTACTCGTCAGCACGACCTTATTCAGGCTCACGCAGATAAAACTGCTGACAAAGGCGGTCCGGTTCAGCGGGTGCCTGACGCAATACCACGCCCTCGTCCAGCGCACAACTAGGCAAATCCAATAGCTGCTTGCTATGCAAAGACTGCAGCAGCAGTGCGCCATTGGCTTGTGGCTGCAAGGCCCATAAGGCTGATTTGGCCTCACAGCGGCCCAGCACCAGCGGCGCCCCGGCCGCTAAGGCGTCAGCGTTCACCTGCACACAAAGTGTTGGCTCACTGGCAGGTTTCAGGTGCAATCCCTGCGCTGTCGGCAACCACTGCCATTGCTGACAAGTGCCTCCATTCCAGCTCTGTTGCACCAGTTCAGTCCCCGTTTTAATTTCACAGCCAGCGGTCGCCAGCACCTTGCCGCTCTGGCGGCTGCTCAGCACTGTGTTGCCCTGCGGTAACAACTGCAACTGGTCACACTGCCCACCGTCACAGGGCAGGCTTAACAGTTCCGCGGTGGCACTGTTTTTCAGCTGCCACTGCTGCGCCTCAGTCGCCAGCAACTGCCATTGCTGCGTCGCGCTATTCAGCCAGGGGCCTGTGGTTGCATCGGCATTCAGCACCTGCCCTTGCGCGCTGACCAGCCGATACCGTCCAGCGGTCGTCGGGTCCAGCACCCAATGGCTTTGCGCGCAATCGCCATCGCCTTCTGCCGTCAGACATTGGTTGTTGTTGAGCTTAAGCGCCCAGCTGATGCCTTCAGGACGCACCACTAAAGGCCCGTTTTCGCCGCTTGGTGCCGGCACTTCTGTGCCTTCGGGCACAGGTTTACCAAACTTTGGCAAACCGGTTTCGTCAAAACTAAAAGGCTGAGCCCGTACCGAACGGCTGGCGCCACAACCGTCAGTCTCTTTGTTATTGCCGTGATACACCAGCCAGCGCTCTTTGCCATCCGGAGAGGTAAAAAATCCATTATGGCCAGGTCCATACACGCCATCGGTGCGTTCAAAAAACGGCTGGTCGTATTTTTTCCAGGCGGACTGCTCCATCGGGTTGTCACCGGTCAGTTCTAATACGCCCAGTTTGTAATCCGGGGTGTCGCAAAAACTGGCTGAATACACCACAAAAGTTCGCCCATTGTGTTTCAGTACTTCCGGCCCTTCGTTAACTTTACGGCCAGACTGCTCCCACGGCAGATGAGGGCGGGACAACACCATACGCTCGCCTGTTAAGGTCCAGGGATTGACCATTTCACTGATCCAGTTCAGTTGCTCATCGCCGACCCATTCAGACCAAAGCAGATACAGCTTGCCGTTGTGCTCAAGATAATTACCGTCGATATTCCAGCTGTCGGGCATCGGCGAGCCTTTGTAACTGTAGGGGCCCATCGGATCATCACCAGCGCTTTCCAGCACCGACAGATGTTGGCCATCCAGGTTTTCCTGTTTGCCCGAGGTGTACATCAGGTACCAGCGCACGCCATCCGGCCCCTGCAGGCGATGAAATTCAAAAGCCCAGAAATTGCAGCAGCTTTTCGGGTTGGTTTCGGACCAGACATTGACCGGCGTGGCGGTGGCAAGCCCGGCCAGAGTCGGAGATTTACGCATCACCAGTTGAGAAGTCCAGGTGGTGGTGGTCAGGTAGTAATTGCCGTTCCAGTATTCCAGCCAGGGGTCAGCACCGTTGACAAACAGCGGGTTGGTAAAGTGTTGGCTGCTGCTTTCTGCCGCACTGGCTGTAGCGGCTGGGGTTGCTTCAGTGACTTGTTGCGCTGGCGAGCAAGCCTGCAGAGAAAGCGCAAGGCCAAGGGCCCTGCTCAGACTGGTCAGTTTCATTTTGGACTATCCCCTGTTTCATTGGCCTTGTCGGCAAGGCGCTGGCGGCTGTGATCAGCCTGCGATTATATTTGTATTACAATATCACTTTACGATAAAGCAAGCTGTTCACTGGCACAAGCCTGTATTCTGAAGCTGCTTATGGCTCAATCAGCTGGCTTTGGTACTCTAACCAATCCTGCGCATTCACCACAGGCCAGCCGTCCTGCCATTGCAGCGCTGTAATTTTTAGCTTTTGCAGGCCATTGTCGGCTTGCTCATAGGCATGGAACACCAGGTAGTCTTTGCCGTCCATCGCATAGACCGAGTTGTGTCCAAGCCCAGGCCAGTCTGTATTGCCTTTAAGCAGCATAGTGCCGCCGCCTTCGCTCATCGGCTTGCCGTCTTTGTCGAGATAAGGGCCCTGCAGAGTTTTTGAGCGACCCACCACTATGTGGTAAGTACTGTCTTTGCCGCGGCAGCATTTGCCATAAGACACAAACAGGTAGTAGTAACCGTCTTTCTGATAAATAAAAGGTGCTTCCAGCTCCGCCGGGCCTGGTTCACTGTCGGCCAGCTGCCAGGGGCGTTCTGCTTTTGCCAGCGTCACCCACTGCTCAGGCTGGGCCAGTTTGCGCAGGCTTTGATCCAGTTTAACCAGCTTCAGGCCGCCCCAGAAGGAGCCAAAGCTCATCCAGGGTTCGCCCTGCTCGTCGAGGATTAGCGCCGGATCGATGGCATTCCATAAATCCCGCTCCGGCACCGAGTGCAGTACTATGCCCTGATCCTGCCAGCCATAATCAGCATCCTTCGGGTTTAACGACTTGCTGACCGTAACGCCAATAGCCGAGGTGTTTTTGCCAAAAGCAGAGACTGAATAAAACAGGTAATACTGGCCTTGGTAATGAAAAATATCAGGTGCCCATAAATGACCGTTAAAGCTCGGCGCCACCTGCTTGGCCCAATCAGGCTCAGTGGCAAAGACCCGACCGGCCAAGGTCCAGTGGGTTAAGTCGGCCGATTGATAAAAGGTGATGCCAGGCCCTGTGCTGTATAAAAAATACTGGCCATTTTGTTTGGCCAGCACCGGGTCGTGGATACTGACCTGCTGTGGTGTCGCTTCAGTGCAGCCCAAATTCAGACTAGCCAGCAGCACTAAGCCCAATGAAAACCGTCTCATGTTGTCCCCTGTCGTTTGCGCCTTCTAATTTGTCATACAAATACCATAAGATTTTTGCTTCGCCAATGTAAAGTCGGCTGACAACTGGCGTATTTCTGGGGTAAAACAGCAAAGGCTAGCCAGTATGTTGCGGAAAATCTTCGTTAACTAACTGATATAAAAAACAAAAACAAAGTAGCATTGGCCTGAGCCAAACAGGCTTGTCAAACCAACTTTATTAGTAATACTATAAGACTTAATAAAAACACCGCATCAAACAGCACGGCATCAGACCAGTGCAGCGGGCTTAACAGGGGACGATCATGGCCGGTTTCAAATTGTCGGTCATGGAGAAGGTAGGCTTCGGTGCCGGCGATATGGCCGTCAACGTGGTTATTTCCTCCATGATGCTGATTATTACCTTTTTCTACACAGATATTTTTGGTTTAAAGCCTGAAGATATCGCCATCTTGTTTTTAGTGGTACGCATGATTGATGCGGTGACAGACCCGCTGATGGGCATGCTGACAGACAAATTCACCACCCGCTGGGGCCGCTACCGCCATTACTTTTTGTGGATGGCCATTCCATTCGGCATTTCGGTGTTTTTAACCTTCTCCACACCGGATTTAGATTACAACGGCAAACTGGTCTGGGCCTACGCCACCTACATCTTTGTCACTCTGATGTTTACCGCTGTGACCATTCCTTATATTTCATTGATTGGCGTGTTAACTGACTGCCCGAAAGAACGCTTGTCCGCCAATGGTTACCGGCTGTTTTTCGCCAAAATTGCCGCCTTTCTGGTCACCATCATTGTGCCTGTGTTGGCAGAGTACTGGGACGCCGAAAACCTGGCGGCCGGTTATCAGGCTGCCATGGGCCTGATGGCTGCGATGGCAAGCGCATTGTTTTTGTTTTGTTTTTTTACCACCACAGAACGACTGCAGCACCAGGTGGATCGCAAACCTTTCTGGAAACAGTGCTGCTTACTGCTGAAAAACGACCAGTGGCTGGTGCTCTGTGCCGTTTGTGTGACCGGCACCATTGGCTATGTCATTCGTGGCTCAGTCGCAGCCTACTACGCCAAGTATTATCTGGGCGGTGACGCCGCGCTGATGTCAGCATTTTTATCCACTGGGGTGGTGGCCGCCATTCTGGCCATGGTGGCGTCGACCTGGATCACCAAAACTTACTGCAAAGTCAGACTGTTCCGCGAAAGCCAGATTTTGGTGGCACTGTTAAGTGGCCTGCTGTTTCTGCTGGTGAGCCCGGGTGATGTCTGGCTGGCTTTTGTGCTGTATTTCCTGCTGTCTTTTGTGGTGGACTTGCATGCACCTGTGTTCTGGTCCGCCATTGCCGAAGCAGTGGATTACGGTGAGCACAAATCCGGTCACCGGGTGTCCGGCCTGGCTTTTGGTGGCATCTCGTTTTGCCAGAAAGCCGGTATGGGTATTGCCGGTTTTATGGTGGGCTCTTTGCTGACTTACTTTGGTTACCAACCTGACCAAACTCAAACGGAATTCAGCTTATTTGGCATCGCGCTGATGCTGTCGGTGATCCCTGGCTTGTTTCACCTGCTGATGGGCCTGTTGATGTACAGATACAAAATTACCGACCGTTTTTATCAGCAAATGCAACAAGGCGCCGCGGTTTGCCCAAAGCCGGATACCACAGCCCCAATGAATGCAGTCAGCGCCAAACCCATTGAACAATAACGGAGTTTTTATGCAGTTACTTCAACCATTAATTGAACAACGGGCCGACCCCTGTATTTACCGTCACAGCGACGGTTGGTACTACTTTACTGCCTCTGTTCCGGCCTATGACCGCATTGAACTGCGTCGCGCCCGCACTATCGGTGAATTGCCGCAGGCAGAAACCATCACCGCCTGGTTAAAACCTGACACAGGGCCTTATTCAGAGCTGATTTGGGCACCGGAAATCCATTTCCGCCAGGGCGCCTGGTATGTCTATTTTGCTGCCGCCCCCAGCCGTGAAATTAAGCACAAGCTGTTTCAGCACCGCATGTATGTGATCCGCTGCACCGACGCCAATCCTATCGAAGGTCACTGGGAATTCTTAGGCCAGATTGACACAGGTATCGACACCTTTTGCCTGGACGCCACCACCTTTGAGCACAAAGGCCAGCTGTATTATCTGTGGGCGCAAAAAGACATGGCCATTGAAGGCAACAGCAACCTTTATATTGCCCGCATGGAGACGCCGGATAAAATCAGCAGCGCACCTGTGCTACTGAGTAAACCTGAATATGACTGGGAGATTATTGGCTTCTGGGTCAATGAAGGCCCCAGTGTGCTGCAACGCAACGGCAAAATCTTTATCAGTTATTCCGCCAGCGCCACAGACGCCAACTACGCCATGGGCCTGTTGTGGGCCGATGAGAACGCCGATCCGATGGACCCGGCCAGCTGGCATAAATCGCCAACGCCGGTGTTGCGTAGCTGCTTTGAACACAAAGTGTATGGCCCTGGCCATAACAGCTTTACGGTGGCCGAAGATGGTGTCACGGATCTGCTGGTGTATCACGCCCGCACCTACACTGAAATTGTCGGCGATCCACTCTGGGATCCAAACCGCCATACCTATGTCAAAGCGCTGCGCTGGGATCAGCAAGGCATGCCAGTATTTGGCAGCCCGTCCATGCAGGAATAACCTATGAAGCCCTGGCTCTGTGGTCTGCTGCTGTTGGCCTGTACCAAGCTGCCGGCGCTGGAGCTGGCTTCACTGTCGCAGGTGCGTTTGCAAGGTGGCCCGTTATTGGCCGCCGAGCAAACCAATCTGCGTTATCTGCTGGCGCTGGAGCCTGAACGGCTACTGGCCCCGCTAAAACGCGAAGCCGGGCTACCACTCGCCTCCCCCTCTTACGGCAACTGGGAAAACACCGGATTAGACGGCCATATGCTGGGCCATTATTTGTCAGCGCTGGTGCTGATGCTGGCCTCGACCGATGACCCGCTTGTTCGCCAGCGGCTGGATCTGGTTTTAAATGAACTGGTCAAAATCCAGCAGGCCAACGGCAATGGTTACCTTGGCGGCGTGCCCGGCAGTAAAGCGCTGTGGCAACAGGTTCAGCAGGGAAAAATTGACGCTGACTTTTTCAGCCTGAATAAAAGCTGGGTGCCTTTTTACAATATTCATAAAACCTTTGCCGGGCTGCGCGACGT
This sequence comes from Rheinheimera marina, assembly GCF_042654345.1. NCBI lineage: Bacteria > Pseudomonadati > Pseudomonadota > Gammaproteobacteria > Chromatiales > Chromatiaceae > Rheinheimera > Rheinheimera marina. Next base: position 610,858 of record NZ_JBHSGB010000010.1, on the reverse strand, counting down.
GCTGATCCACACCGGCGATGACCGGGCAAAAAGCTTACTCAGCCAGTTTGGTCAGTGGCTTCAGCAACTGACGAAGGATCTGACCGAAGCACAGCTACAGCAGTTGCTGCTCACCGAACACGGCGGCATGAATGAAGTGCTGGCCGATATGTCGGTGTTGCTGCAGGACCCAGCCTATTTAACGCTGGCTGAGCGCTTTACCGAACAGCGTATAGTGCAACCTCTGCTACAGCAGCAAGACCAACTCACCGGCCTGCATGCCAATACCCAAATTCCGAAAATTGTTGGTATTGCCCGCATTGCCCAACTGACGGGCCGCACCGACTACCTCAGCGCCGCACAGTACTTTTTTGATTTAGTGGTACACGAGCGCACTGTGGTGATAGGTGGCAACAGTGTGCGTGAGCATTTTCACGATAAAAACGATTTCAGCCCTATGCTGAACGAAGTGGAAGGGCCAGAGACCTGCAACAGCTACAACATGATGAAGCTGGCGTTGTTGCTGTATCTGCAAACGCAGGAGCTGCGCTACCTGGATTATTACGAGCGCACCTTACTGAACCATATTCTGGCCAGCCAGCATCCTGAACATGGCGGCCTGGTGTACTTTACACCGATGCGGCCGCAGCATTACCGCGTCTACTCCAAAGTGGACCAAAGCATGTGGTGCTGCGTTGGCTCCGGTATTGAAAGCCACAGTAAACACGCCGAAGCCATTTACAGCCTGGACCCGGCTTATGTCGCAGTGAACCTGCTGGCGCCATCCAGCCTGAACAGCCCGCAACTGCAGCTGACCCAATTTACTGAGTTTCCGCAGAGCAGCCACAGCCACATTCGTATCGACGCCGACACCACTGTCGCCTTAAAAATCCGTCACCCCGGCTGGGTAGCGGCTGGTCAGCTGAAAATTAGCCGCAATGGCCAACCTCTTGTTGTGCAAAGCCAGCCCCGTCAGTACCTGACCTTGTCCGGCCCCTGGCAAAAAGGCGATCGTATCGAAATCGACTGGCCAATGCAGCTCAGCCTGGAAGTGATGCCTAAGCAGCCGGATTATTACGCCGTACTGTACGGCCCGATGGCGCTGGCGAAAAAGAGCCAGCCATTTGCAGGCGAGCGATTACAGCTGATTGGTGATGACAGCAGGATGGGCCATATCGCCAGTGGCCAAAGCTGCCCGCTCTCAGCCGCGCCACTGCATATTGGTGACCCTCAAGGCTTTTTACAGAGTATTCAACCCGTCAAAGGGCAAACATTAACCTTTGATACCCAGGCATTAACAGGTGGCCCTGCCAGGTTAATACCGTTTTTCCGCCTGCATGACAGCCGCTACCAGCTGTATTTCCAGCAGCTGAGCCCGGAGCAGGCCAAAGCGCAGCAACAGGCACAGCGTGAAGCCGACGCGAAAGCACAACAACTGGCGGCCGCAACCCTGGATAAAGTGTACCCTGGCGAGCAGCAACCTGAATCAGACCACTACTATCAAGGCGAACAGAGCGAAGCCGGAGTGAACAGCAACAGGCATTGGCGCCATAGCCACAGCTGGTTTAGTTACCAGTTGGCGACGCAGGGCGAAACAGCGGCCGTGCTGCAGCTGGATTATTATGGCCTGGACCAGAACCGCCAGTTTGAGCTGTGGATTGACGACCATAAGCTGGCCGATGTCAGCCTGAGTGGCACAGGCCAGGCCAACTGGTACAGTGTTGACTACCCCATTCCGGCTGACTGGCTGCGGGGACACCGCACCATCCGGCTGAAATTTGTTGCCAAGCCAGGCAGTATTGCCGGTGGTATTTATGGCGTGAGACTACTCAGAGCACCGCGTAGCGACTGACCAGTCGCTTTAGCGGCCCTGCACGTTCAGCCAGGGTCAGGCCCAATTGACGCGCCAGTTTCAGTGGCGGCAACTCATTACTGAACAGCTGATAAAAGCCATCCATCGCACTCATCATCAGCGCATTGGCGCGACGCCGTTCCTTTTCATAGCGGGCAAGCAGCTCAGCACTGGCAAGCGCGCCTGTGTTGGCGCTAAGCAGCACTTCACAAAGCACTCTGGCGTCGGCAAAACCCAGGTTCACCCCCTGCCCCGCCAAAGGGTTAATGCTATGGGCGGCATCGCCAACCAGCACCAGCCGACCTTTGGCATAACTGTTCGCATGGTTGCGCGCCAGTGGGAACCAGGCACAGCGCGTTACCTGCACTGCGCCCAATTTAGCCGGAAACGCCGCCTGCACCTGACGGCTCAGCTCTGGCAGGCTCAAGGCCGCCAGTTGCTGCACTTTCTGATGAGCGTCATACCAGACCAGGGAGGCTTTATGGCCAGATAAAGGCAACATAGCGCGCGGCCCTGTTGGGTGAAACTGCTGCCAGGTGATATCCTGCTGCGGCAATTCGGTATCCACTTCCAGCACCAGACAGGCCTGCTGGTACATCCAACCCGTGCTGCCAATGCCCGCAAGCTGACGCAGCTGCGACTGGCCACCGTCTGCGGCAATCACCAGCTGGGCGCTTAAACAGCCAAACTCTTTGGTGGTTAACTGCGCGAGAGCTTGTTGTTGTGAAAAGCCGGTCACTGTGGCCGGGCTGAACACCGTCAATTGTTCCGGGAATTGTTGCCATAAGGCTTGCTGGATCAGGCTGTTTTCAACGATATGCCCGAGATGGCTCAGATTAAGTTCGTCGGCAGTAAAGGTCAGGCCCGGCGTATCGCCTTCAAAAGCCTGCAGGCGGCGGTAAGGGCAAAGCCGCCATTGCTGCAATAAACTCCAGGCGCCGAGCTCCGTCAGCCAGCGTTCGCTGCGCTGGTTAATGGCGGAAACCCGCAAATCCAGCGGCTGCTGAGCCTGATAAACCGCGGGGGTCTGACGTTCCACCAAGGCCACTTGCAGGCCACTATGCGCCAGTTTCAGTGCCACGGAAGCACCGACCATGCCGCCTCCAACCACGATCACATCAAATTGTTGCATGCTGCTGTCCTGCTGTTGGGCTGGCTGCTCCGCTTGGCCCTGCGTCTTGATTGATGACACCATTCTACCGGAAAAATTCCCCCTGTCTTTTGCGCTGGCGCAGCAGTTTTTTAAAAAAGGCTGAAAGAAAACTCCGTGACGACCGGTTTTATCAGCCATACCATCAAGGAGAACCGCAATGAAAAGACTCTATACCACTTTATTTGCCCTGTTGAGCCTGACTGGCGCTGCACAGGCCAGCGAGATAGCGCCAACATCGATGGACGTCCGGCCTGTACCGGCCGGGCTGCAGGCTCCTGATGTGACACTGCAGACCGAGTCCGGTCGCCCAGTTCAGTTAAAAAGCCTGATCAACAAACCCACAGTGCTGGTGTTTTACCGCGGTGGCTGGTGTCCTTACTGCAATACCCAACTGGCTGGCCTGCGCGAGATTGAACCTAAACTGACCACGCTGGGATATCAAATTCTGGCGGTGACACCAGATAGCCCGGATGCCATTGCCCAAAGCCGTAAAGACACCAAAGGTGGCGCCTTGCCTTACACCTTATTGTCCGACAGCCAGTTTGTCGCCGCCAAAGCCTTCGGCATTGCCTATTATCTGGACGCCAAAACCAGCGACGCTTATCTGAACCAGTACAAACTAAACCTGAATAAAGAAGAGCGAACTGGCAAGGTGGTACTGCCGGTTCCGGCTGTGTACTTAGTCGGGGCAGATGGCCTGTTGCAGTACAGCTTTGTCCATATCAATTACAAAGTACGACTGCAAAACGAATTGCTGCTGCATGCCGCCCGGCTGGCTTTGGAAAAAACCGAATAAAACCCGCATCTTTGCCCGTGAATGCTGCATAAAAACCCTGCTTTTATGCAGCATTTTTGTCGGGTCTAAAAGTCATTGACGCACGCTGAAAAATACGGCATTTTGCGCGGCCATTTCACCCTGTACAGCTCCCCTTTTGTGGCTTTTGGTTTTGCCCTTCACCACAAAACTGACTAGAGTAGGCAGGGTTTTTAATTACAACTTCAGTGTGTATACCCAAGTTACTTGGAGTTGCAGGGCGACGACAAGGCATTGAGGCCCAGGAGCATAGTTAACCTATGTGACTGGGGCGAGATGGCGCAGTTAACAATGCTGCAGCTACAAGTGCGACGGGTAGACTGCTCTGGCTTAAGGAGACTTTGCATGCGTAAGGTAACTGTGGCCGCCACCCAAATGATCGGTGGCTGGAATGTGGAAGAAAATATCGCCCGTGGTGAGCGCCTGGTGCGTGACGCGGCCGCCCAGGGCGCGCAGATCATCCTGTTGCAGGAGTTGTTCGAACGCAATTACTTCTGTCAGAAGCAAAAATATGACTACCTGAGCTTTGCCACCACTGTAGAGCAAAACCAGGCCATTGCGCATTTCACGAAGATTGCCAAAGAGCTGAAGGTGGTTCTGCCGATCAGCTTTTATGAAAAAGCCGGCAACTGCCTGTACAACAGCGTGCTGGTGATTGACGCCGACGGCAGCCACTTAGGTATTTACCGTAAGAGCCATATTCCGGATGGCCCGGGTTATTCAGAAAAGTTCTATTTCACGCCAGGCGACACCGGTTTTAAAGTCTGGGACACCGCCTATGCCAAAATCGGTATCGGTATTTGCTGGGATCAGTGGTTCCCTGAAACTGCCCGTTGCATGGCATTAATGGGGGCCGAACTGCTGTTCTACCCAACCGCCATTGGTTCAGAGCCACATGATGGCAACGTGAATTCACGTGAGCACTGGCAACGTACCCAACAGGGCCACGCCGCTGCCAACCTGATCCCACTGATCGCGTCGAACCGCATTGGTGTAGAAACCGAAGAAGATTACAGCATCACCTTCTACGGCAGCTCCTTTATTGCCAACGAATTTGGTGCCAAAGTGCAGGAAGCCGACGAAGTCAGCGAAGCCGTGCTGGTGCATACCTTTGATATGGACGAAGTGGCTGCACACCGTCGCAACTGGGGCGTGTACCGTGACCGCCGCATTGATATCTATGGCGCACTGCAAACCAAAGACGGCCGCACAGTGCCAACAGAAGGAAACAACTAAGTGGCACTTCCTCTGACCAGCACTCCTCGTGCCGATGGCTTTTTTATGCCAGCCGAGTGGGCACAACACAAGCAAACCTGGATGGTCTGGCCTGAACGCAGTGACAACTGGCGTTTAGGTGCCAAACCAGCGCAGCAGGCGTTTTGTACGGTGATCCATGCCATTGCCCGCTTTGAACCTGTCACAGTACTGGCCTCTGCCGCTCAGTTTGCCAATGCCGAAGCGCAGTTATTGGCCACAGCCTCAGCCCACCCAATCCGCGTACTGGAAGTGAGCACAGACGATGCCTGGTGCCGCGACACAGGCCCAACCTTCGTCACTAACGGCACTGAAGTGCGTGGGGTAGACTGGACCTTCAATGCCTGGGGTGGCCTGAACGGCGGTTTGTATTTCCCCTGGCAACGTGACGACCAGGTCGCACATAAAATTCTTAATGTGGAAGGCTTAAAACGCTACCGCACCGAAGGTTTTGTGCTGGAAGGCGGCGCTATTCATACCGACGGTGAAGGCACCCTGCTGACCACCGAAGAATGCCTGCTGAACCCAAACCGCAACCCGGATTTAAACCGTGAGCAAATTGAACAGATGCTGTCGGATTATTTGGGCATCGACAAAGTGATTTGGCTCAAAGACGGCATTTTCAACGACGAAACTGACGGTCACGTTGACAACATGTGCTGCTTTGTCGGCCCGGCAGAAGTGCTGCTGGCCTGGACAGACGATGTGAGCGACCCGCAGTATGAGCGCTCACGTGCCGCCCTTGACGTGCTGGAAAACAGCACGGACGCCAAAGGCCGTAAATTCACTGTGCATAAGCTACCGGTACCAGGCCCATTACTGGCCAAAGCCGAAGAGTACGCCACAGTGGATTTAACCGGTGTGGCGACTGCCCGTGAAGCCGAAGCGCGTCTGGCCGGTTCCTACATCAACTTCTATCTGTGTAACGGTGGTTTAGTGTTACCGGTATTTGATGATGCCAACGACCAGGTAGCGGTGGAGATCCTGTCCAAAGTATTCCCACAGCATCAAATCGTCACAGTACCAGGCCGGGAAATTTTGCTCGGTGGCGGTAACGTGCACTGCATTACCCAGCAGCAGCCACGTTAAGCGCTCTTTTTTACGTTGCAAAGCCAGCTACCTTAGCTGGCTTTTTCATTTCAACATAACAAAACAATTAATAAACAAAATTAACAAATTAATTTCAACCACCTGGTGCTCGTGGTAGGATTTTTCGGTTCAGTGCTCTCAACGCGCATCGGGAGCATTGAACAAATGGATTTAATTTTAGGAACACAGAGAGCAATACGAATGTTTAAGTTAAAACACTCTGCACTGGCGGCCGCTGTGCTGGTCGCATTAACCGCCTGTGGCGGTAGTGATGGCGATAAAAATATCGCGCCTCAAGCCCTGAACGTGGATTTGTCTGGTATTCAGGCTCGCGACTGGGTGCCCCTGACCGGCAGCTTCGCTGCGGCTGACTCTAACAAAGATGACACACTGGCAGTCAGTGCGATCACTGAGAATGGCGCCGCTGTCACCGCCTCTTCAGGTGTCTATAGCCTGAGCAAAGGTAAGTTAACAGTCAGCGGTCTGAATTTTACCTTTACCCCAACCGCAACCGGCCAGCAAGTGTTTGGTTATACCGTCACGGACGGCGACAAAACCGCGTCAGCCACAGTCACCATCGCCTCTGCAGGCACAGACCCGTTAGCCGCACAACAGTGGCATTTACATAACACAGGTCAGGCTGCCTATTCGCAAAGTGATTCATTGTATGAAACCTATTTCACATTACTGACTGATTTATTTGGTCTGAGTGCTGAGCGCGCCAATGCTATTGTGGAATCGCGTAAAGACCCGGAAATTCGTGTCGCGGGAGAAGACATGAACGTTCGCAAAGCGTACGAAGCCGGTGTGACAGGCCAGGGTGTGGTCGCTGTGGTGGTCGATTCAGGCCTGGAAATTGCTCACGAAGACTTGGTCAACAATGTGCTGCCAAATCGTTCACTGAACTTTGTCCCCGGCGTGCTAAACCCGATGGACCCAACCAACCTGAGCACCACGGGCGACCATGGTACCAGCGTGGCAGGCCTGATTGCCGCTGAAGGTTGGAACGGCCTGGGTGGCCGTGGTGTCGCACCAGACGCCAAGCTGATTGGTATGAACTATCTGGAAGAGCAAAGTACGCTGGCGTTCCTGTTAAGTCATGGTATCCCGGGCAGCGGTATTGCAGCGGATGAAGCCGTTGCTGTATTTAACCGCAGCTATGGCGCCACAATTCCGGCTTCTGTAGCTTATTCTGAATTTGATGAAGCAGTGCAATTGTTCAGCGCCAGCGAACTGCGCTCTGGCCTCGGTGCGGTGAATACCAAGTCCAGCGGTAACAGCTTTGAAGATGGCAGCGCTGACTTTGACAATGACCTCTGTGCCGCCAATGGCGCCAACGATTTGGGGCTGACCTGCTACAACGCCAATATGGAACCGTCGCAGGCCACTTCTTATTACTTCAGCGTGGCTGCAGTGAACAGTGACGGCCGTCACACTAGCTACTCCACAGCTGGTGCTAACTTGCTGGTCGCTGCACCATCAGGCGAATACGGTGATTTTGCCCCTGCGATGGTCACCACGGATCAGATGTCTTGTCTGCGTGGTTACAGCAGCTTTGATTACGCCGATATTTACGACAATGCCTACTTCCCGGGTTTCTTTGCCGGTTTCTATCCGTTCAACGCCCCTGGTCATCCGGACAATACCAGCTGTAACTACACCTCGACCTTCAACGGCACTTCGTCTGCGGCGCCAAATGCAGCAGGGGTAGTGGCACTGATAGCCTCTGCCAACCCCAATTTAAGCTACCGTGATATCCGTCATATTCTGGTCACCACCAGCACCAAAGTGGATGCGGAAAATGCACCTGTCATCCTGGAAACCGCCAACGGCGACTTTACAGCCCACCAGGGCTGGGTGAAAAACGCCGCCGGTTACTCGTTCAATAACCTGTATGGTTATGGCCGGGTTAATGCCGGTGCAGCAGTAGCTGCAGCCAAAGCCTACAAACAAAACTTAGCCGAGCAGCAAGTCACCGGCTGGAATGGCGTGGGTAGTTATGCCGCAGAAACCCCAACAGCCTTAGCACTACCAGTACCTGACAACAGCGCTACAGGTGCCAGCCTGACTATTGATGTCACTGAAGACATCACGGTAGAAGCTGCCCAGTTTAAATTTTCAGTGGCCAACCCAGAGATGCAATTTGGCTTTGACGCAGCCTCCGGTTATGTACAAACCACGGCAGGTATCGACTTAGCGATTGAAGTCACCTCACCGGCCGGAACCAAAAGCGTGCTGCTGTCCTCCAAACAAGCATTGATCCTGCCAGCGCTGACAGAGGATTTTTTCTTCCAGCCTGGTTATATCCTCAATGACGCAGTGTTCCTGTCAAATGCCTTTTATGGTGAAAACGCCAAAGGAAGCTGGACCATCAAAGTACTGGACGTCAATGGCGGCAATTATGCAGCCTCAGGCGGCTACCTGGATGTAGACGGGTACCAGAACAACACTGAAGCCTCTGTGGTGGAAGGTGTCGCCTTGCGTGTATTAGGTCATTAATAAAGGAATTGCATATGAGATTTACATTAACCTTCGTTGCACTGACCTGTGCAAGCATGGCTGCAGGTGCACAAACGCTGCCAACCAATCCGGTACTGCAACCTAAAGCAGTCGCCAAGGCGGAATCGCTGAAAGCCGAAAAAGCCGATTTTGGTGTTTATCAAATCCAAAACAGCTTAACGGTGGCGCCTGCAAACCTGGCAACCAGCAAAGTCGCGGAAGTGTCGGGTCAAGCCATAGTTCAGGCCCCTCAGGCAAGTACAGACAACACTTTAAAAGCCAACACCGTAGTTCGCAATTTGCTGACTGGCGATTATGGTGTGGTGACAGGTCGCTTGTCGGTGTTGGCAAAAGACAAAAATGCGCTGAGCGCGCTTGAACAGCAATTCGGCTTAAAACAGGTCAAGAGTGCCGGGCCGCGTATTGCGTTGCTGCAGGCGCCGGCCGGTGCCGACCTGACCGATTTGCTGCAGTCAGTCCGCCAGTCTGGTCTGGTGAGCGAAGCGCGGCTGGACGTGCTTGAAAAACGCAATAAGCCGCAGTAGAGGTTGTAACCACTTGAGCTAAATGCCAAAAACAAAGCCGGTCAATTGACCGGCTTTTTTAGTAGCTGAAAAAAACACTGGTAGCCTGCCATAAAAAAACCGCCGGACCAGCCGGCGGTTTTTAGCAGAACATCTGAGGCTTATTTACGACGACGTAACAGCGCCAGAGGTAATAACAACAGGGTTAACCAACCAGTGCTACCACCAGAAGAGCTCTTCTGAGGTTCAGGTACATCATTGATGTTCAGTGTCACCTGGACAGGTGCTGAACTCAGAGTACCGTCAGAAGCCACAACACTGAATACAGCCGTTGAATTGGCGGTAACAGCAGGACCAGTCACTGTCACTGTGGCTGTTTTCGCACTGATAGCAATAGTCGGGCCTGATACCTGTGTCCAGGTGTAGGTCAGTGGATCGCCGTCCACATCTGCACCGGTTACAGACAAGGTCGCAGTTGCCCCCTCATTCACGGTCACAGCAGCGCCCGCAGTCAGTGTAGGCGCATCATTCACTGCGGCCACATTCACAGTAACTGTTGTAGGTACAGTCTTCACGCCAGCTTCGTCTTCAGACTGATAGGTGAAGCTGTCAGTACCGTTGAAGTTAGCCGCAGGTGTGTAAACAAACTTGCCTTCGGTCACAGCCACCGCACCATGTGCCGGAGCAGTCACAACCATTGGTACGCTTAACGCGCCTGCAGGCTTCACGGTCAGTTTGTTAAAGGCGCTTTGCGTCTGGCCATTGTTGGTCACTTTTACCTGAACCACTTTCTGGAATGAACTGGCGTCATTAGCCATCACATCAACAGCTTCACTGACACTATCTTCATCCACAGCAATGGTGTCGGCTTTGCCTAACGCCAGCTCACCGGTATTTTCCAGTTGATAGTTCATCGTCAGCTTACCGCCACCAACGCTGACTAAGTCCAGTCCTGTTGACGAGGCTGGTGCAGTACCAGTGCCATTGTAGTAACGGGTTACACCCAGAGTACCAGCTAAATCTTCCGCGCCTACAGTCACATTGGCTGGCATTGCCGCCATATTGACGTAGTTAAAGAAGATGTCTTGTGGTGCATTTAACGCCATCCAGGCCTGGAAGGTGTATTCCTTACCTGTCGTATCTGCATACACCTGCACCTTGTTCCATTCAACGACCAGGTAACGAACAGTGCCCAGCGTGTAGATACCGTAGTACAGGTTACCACCACCAGTGCTGCCACCGGCAAGGTCCAAGTCGGTCCAGAATGGCGCAATCAGGTTATTTGGTGCAGTACCACTCGGTAATTGCTGGTTCGCGTATGAAGGTGATGGTGCTGTCGTGCCATTGGTAAAGTTAATAATACCGTTGTCTGACAGGTACACACGGTTGTAGGTCTGACCGTTAAAGGTCACAGGTAAACCTGCACCACCTAAGTTCAGGCCGGTATAGAACTCGTCACAGTCACCGGTACAAGCCACTCGGGTACCGCCAGTTGCTGCAACAGTAAAGCCGTTCACAAACGAGCTGGAGCTCAGTTGCATAGACGGTGTGCTCATTGCACCTGACCAAGACACAGTGCCAGCATCTGCATTGGCATCAAACAGGTATTGAGTACCGTTTTCGACCGACACAGCAGCACTGGAATCCACCAGTTTGGTACCGGCTGGCAGCTTAGAGATCACCGAAATCTGGCCAGTGAAGGCCTTGTTATTGAAGGTTGACACCACTGCAGCAGGGGTGGTTGAAGTTAATTCGCCAGACGCCACTGTCGAAACCGCGGTGCTGTCAGACGATGTTGCTACCCGCACAGCAATTGGCATGGTCGCTGTAGGAATTGCAGAATCATTGGCAGTCCACAGCACGTTACCAAAGCTCCAGCTATCCAGCGCTGCAAAATTGCCGTTTAACTTCAGGCTGAACTCGGCAGAATCACCTGCAGTGCCATATGGCTTCAGCGTGACAGATGCCACATTAAACTCACCTGTCATCGCAGAGTCAGTCAGATTCAACGAAGGCGTCCAGGTCACTTCTTTATCTGTCATGTTGCGGATAGTACGAGTGAAGGTACATTCACCCACACAAGGGTCCTGAGCAAATGATGGCTTATCAAAAGTCACACCTGCTTTGCTGGCGCGTTGTAAATCCAGACGACCGGCACCAATATCAAATGGAGTGGTCGGCGTGACTGAATCTTCTTTTTTCAGACCATTCACTGCAGTGGAAGTTAAGGCGGTCTTGATTTCAACCGGAGTCCAGTCCGGATACAGTTGTTTCATCACAGCCGCAGCACCAGCAACGTGCGGTGACGCCATTGAGGTACCACTGTTCAGCTGGAAGGTGCGTGAATCAGCAAAACCATCTGGCGAAGTGGCAGACAGAATGCTGCTACCCGGAGCACCAATGTCTGGCTTCAGGAAGCCGCTGTCACCATTAGGCCCACGTGAAGAGAAGTCGCTCATGATGTCAGTGAATTGAGCAGACAATACACGGTCAGCGCTGATGCTGATTGTAACTGCTGCATCGCCTGCAGCAGCCAACTTGGCGCCATCGGCTTTACTGATCATGACCGCAGGAATACTGATCCCGGGTGTCGACATAATGGATGGTGCACCATCACTGTTCTGAATAACGATCAGACCTATGGCACCAGCCGCAGCAGCATTATTGGCCTTATCACTAAAAGCGCAGGTACCACGCGAAATCACCGCAATTTTGTCTTTAAACACATCCGCCGGGAAAGCAGCACAACCTAATGCATTATCAGGTGCTACATCAGTTGCAAAAACAACAGGAGCAACCACATCAGCCGTCAGGTCTTTTACTGTGTCAGCAAACAAAGAGCCAGCAATCGCCAAATAGTCAGAACCAGCAACGCTGACTTTGTTGGCAAAGTAACGACCGTGAGTGGTACTTGCTACAGAAATGCCACTTTCAATACAAGAAGGACAACCAATGGTTTTAGCAGTAGGACCATCGTTACCCGCTGCAGTCACCACAACCACACCTGCAGCTTCAGCTGCATGGAACGACGACAGGTATGGGCTGGCTGCTGGATCGCCGCCAGCACCACCACCCCAGGAGTTGTTAATGACATCAGCGCCGTCTTTCACCGCCCAGTCCAGCGCTTCTAATAACATCACGTTGGAACCACTACCAGTCACAGTGGTAACACCATTGGTCGTACGGTAGACCTGGAACAGGGCTTTATACGCCATCAGGTATGCGCCTGGCGCCACACCTGAAATATCGACTTTGGTGTAACCCGGCGTTGGTTCATTGACCACATTGCCTTCAGCGTCTGTATTGCCTGAGCCATTGAAATAAATGGTGGTAGGCATACCCAGTACTGTACCGGCCACGTGGGTACCATGACCGCCCTGACCCAATGGGCTCATGTATTCTTGTTCAATAGTGGCAAAAGTTGGCGCGCTGTAACGGGCAACGATCAACTTGTTGTTACAGAAATCAGGCTGAATAGTTGCACAGTAGTCGTCAGCTGGACGGAAGCCTGGAGCCGCCATACCGTCGTCACGGAACATTGGGTTTTCAGGGCGGATACCGCCATCAATCACCGCAACTTTGACGCCCTTACCCGCTTCAGCACTGCCGCCTAATTGCTCCCAAACTTGTTTGGCCTTGATCAAACTCAGCGAGGCGTCCATTTGTTCATAATACATTTCTTCGCGGAACACTTTGCTGACGCCTGGTACTGCAGCCAGTTGTTCAAAGATGTCGTCCTGAGAAGTTACCACCACGCCGTTAAACACGGTGTCATAGTGACGTTCAATCTGGGCATCTGGCAGAGACTTTTTCAGGCTTTGCGCAAAGCTGTTGCGCTCGGCAGCCAGCACAGCAGAATGTTTAGTCACTGCAGCAGACGACATATCCAGTCGGTTGCCTTTGGCGGATGAGGATGCTGGCGCAGCAGAGACTGCGGCTTCCGCTAATGGAGCATTTTCCAGCTGAACGATAAAATAGTGTGGACGTTCCTCTAAATTTATTTTGTTTTTCACCGCAGTGTCGTAAGTAACAATGCCTTCAAACTCTGGTGAAAAAATGGATTTTTGTGGAGTGGACGCGAACGCCTGACCTGCCAGCGCCGCTGAAATGGCGACTGCGACAAGTGAATACCCTTTATTTTGCATAATGAACCTTCCTAGATTTCAAGTTTTTATTATTTGCATTGCCAGCAGCAACGCTGTTGCGCCTTAAACTTATATTACTTTTTAATTACAAATTACAAGTAGTTGTTAACCAACTTCGTCGCAAGCAAACAAAAAGCTTTAAACAAGCCATTAGAAAACCACATGAAAATCACATAGATAAAATTAATTCACCTATAGATTTTGCATATTCGCTCCATATTCTTGTGATAACTGCGTTAACAAACACAAAAATAGCCCCTTGCTTATCTGTTTCACCTCAGTACAGATAAACGGGTAGAATGCCGCAACTCTTATGAATTGGATGATCGCGATGCCAAAAGCCTGTGCTTGCCATATTTTGGTGAAAACTGCAGCAGAAGCAGAAAAATTAAAGCAACTACTCGCCAAAGGCGCCAGTTTTCATGAGCTGGCAAAAAAGCATTCGTTGTGTCCGTCTGGAAAAAAAGGCGGGGATTTAGGCGAATTTAAACCAGGTCAAATGGTAAAAGCCTTTGATGATGTGGTGTTTAAAAAAGCCATTCTGGAAGTGCATGGCCCGGTGAAAACCCAGTTTGGTTACCATCTGATCAAAACCCTGTACAGGTCCTGAGCATGCAATTTGTCCACTGCACCTTTGACCAGCATGCTGAAGCCATACTGGCCATTTTTAATCATGCCATTTTGCATACCACAGCTTTGTACGAATACAAACCCAGAAGCATCGAAACAATGCAAAACTGGTTTGTGGCTAAGCAGGCGGGCAATTTCCCTGTGCTCGGTTTAATGGACGAACATAATAAACTGGTTGCCTTTGGTAGTTATGGCACCTTCAGGGCCTTTCCCGCGTTTAAATACTCCGTCGAGCATTCGGTGTATGTGGCGCCTGATCAGCAAGGCAAAGGTTATGGCCGACTGGTGCTGCAACGGCTGATAGAGCAGGCGACAGCAGAAAATTATCATCTGCTGATCGGGGGTATTGACGCGGCGAATGAAGGCAGCATTGCGCTGCATAAGAAACTTGGTTTTGTGCACAGTGGCACCATTGCTGAAGCTGGCTTTAAATTCGGCCGCTGGCTGGATTTGGCTTTCTACCAGCTAAAACTGGCCACACCAGCGGAACCTGTAGACGGCTGAGCTACTTCTTACCAAGCGCCTGAGCCCGCAATTTAGCTTTTTCTTTCGACAGTTGGCGGTTACGGCTTGGCGCTTTTTTGGTGGAAACGGCAGATTCTGCCTGACTGCTGCGATGATTCAGACTGGGGTCGTGTTCATAACCCGGCAATACTTCAGGCTGCAATACCTGTCGGGTCAGCTTTTCGATACTGCGCAGCATCGGCAGATCGTCTTTAGTCAGCAGTGTCAATGCAAGACCGCACAGCCCCGCCCTGCCGGTACGACCAATACGGTGCACATAATCTTCGGCATCCTGGGGCAAATCGTAATTGACCACTACAGGTAACTGTTCAATATCCAGGCCCCGGGCCGCTACGTCGGTCGCCACCAGTACATTCAGTTTGTTCGCTTTAAAATCTGTTAAGGCTTTCAGACGGGCGCCCTGGCTTTTGTCGCCGTGAATAGCGCCGGCTTCTATGCCATCCAGCCTCAGTTGCTTACACAGCTTCTCTGCACCATCCCGGGTGCGACAGAACACCAGCACCTGAGTCCATTGCCTGGAGCCAATCAGGTACGACAACAACTCCCGCTTACGCTGTGAGTCCACCTGGTACACCAGCTGGTCAACTTTGTCGGCAGTACTGTTGGCTCTGGCCACTTCTATATGCTCAGGCTGGTTTAATAAAGTCGTGGCCAATGCCTTAACCGGTTTGGAGAAAGTGGCAGAAAAAAACAAGGTTTGCCGGTTGGCTGGCAGGCGCTGGAGAATGCGCTGGATATCCGGCAAAAACCCCATATCCAACATCCGGTCAGCCTCATCCAACACCAGGTACTGCAATTCATCCAGACTGACAGTGCCCTGGTGCAGGTGATCCAACAAGCGGCCAGGAGTCGCCACCAGAATATCCAGGCCGCGGGCCGCTGCATCGTATTGAGGACGAATCGAGACGCCGCCATAAAACACTGCGGTTTTCAGCATCAGGCTCTGACCATAGCTTTGCACCGACTCAAACACCTGCTGCGCCAGCTCCCGGGTGGGGGTCAGGATTAAGGCTCTGGCCTGCAGAAAGCTCACCGCATTCGCCTGATTGAGCAACAGCTGCAACAAAGGCAGTACAAAGGCCGCGGTTTTGCCGGTGCCTGTCTGCGCTGCCGCCAAGACGTCTTTGCCCTGCAACACCAGCGGAATACACTGCTGCTGCACTGCTGTTGGCTGCTGATAACCCAGTTGCAGCAACCTGTCTTGCAGGCGTGGGTCCAAAGCAAAGCTGGCAAATGACATCGGAGATCCTTTAAAGTAGGCGGCAAAAAAGGCCGCTAGTCTAATTCCTTCCATGCAGCTTAGCAAAAGCAAGTCCGTCGTCTGGTACTTATATCTGGTGAAAAGTCCGACAGGGATGCTGTATACCGGCATCAGCACCGAACCCGCTCGCCGTTTGCGCCAGCACAATGGTGAATTGGCTGGGGGTGCCAAAGCACTGCGCGGCAAAGGTCCATTTGAACTGGCTTTCAGCCTGGCCTTTGCTGACAAAAGCAGCGCCAGTAAAGCCGAAGCTTTGGTGAAAAGCTGGAGCAAAGAACGAAAACTGCAGCTGTGCCTGCATCAGCCATTGCCGCTGGACCAGCTCAATCAGTTGTGCGGCGAAAGTCGTATCGAAGCATCACAACCAGCAGGTTAAACTAAGCCTGTTCTGGTGCCGCCTTTAGCACCAGCCCCGGAGCCGTTATGGAAAATTTTGCGTTAGTCCTGGTCTATCTGTTGCTGGGGTATTTCCTGCGTCGCCTGCCGCAGTTTCCAGCCAATACAGGTTTAGTCCTGAACCAGTTTGTGCTTTATATCGCGCTGCCGGCTCTGGTGTTGCAGAAAATCCCTCAGCTGCAATTTTCCAGTCAGTTGCTGCTGCCGGCTTTCATCCCTTGGGCACTATTGCTGCTGGTGGCGGTGGCGGTGGTGTTGGCCGGTCGCGTCTGGGGTTGGCAACGCCAGACCACAGCGGCCCTGCTGGTGGTGTTGCCGCTGGGCAATACCTCATTTTTGGGCTTCCCGATGGTCGAAGCCTTTTTTGGCTCTTCAGCTCTGCCGGTCGCGATGATTTACGATCAGGCCGGTTCTTTTGTCGCCCTCGCGACCTGGTCAACCATTATTGCCGCTCTATACAATCCGAATGCGGACAAACCCACTGTTGGCAGCATCAGTAAACGCATTCTGCTGTTCCCGTCTTTTATTGCGTTGGCCACAGCACTTTTGCTGAAAAACTGGGCTTACCCTTACCCGGCTTTTATCGACACCTTGTTAAGCAGCCTGTCCGCCACGCTGGTTCCTGTGATTATGATTGCGGTAGGTTTTCAGTTCAGGTTGCAACTGGAGCCGGGAGAAAAAGGTCCGCTGGCCTTTGCGGTGGCAGTCAAGCTATTGGGCATGCCATTGTGTGCCTGGCTAATTCTGCTGGCATTTCATGTGGAGCAGCAAATCCTGCAAGTCACCGTCTTCGAAGCAGCTATGCCACCCATGGTGTCTGCGGGTGCCATTGCTATTGCTGCAGGCTTGGCACCGCGTTTTGTGTCGGCACTGGTTGGACTGGGATTGGTGCTGAGTTTTATTACTCTGCCTTTGTGGTCTGCGCTGCTCGGCGGCGTTTAAACCAGCCGTGGCTTAATTGATGGCTGTGATGGTAACACCAGGCCGTGACAACCATCACGGTTGAGCCGGTTAGTACAGGGTTCAATAAAAACCACCAGTCGGGAGTCGTCAGCATCACCAGCAATGCTGTTGCTCCGGCCGGAGGATGAGTGATGTGCAGCAACACCATCAAGCCAATAGAGATCCCTACCGCCAATGCAGTCACCAAGGTACTTTGACCAAACTGATGCAGCAGCACCAATGCGACCAGAGTGGCCAAAAAATGGCCGCCAATCACATTCAGGGGCCGAGCCAGAGGACTGTCAGGTAAGGCGAACAGAATCACGGCTGTAGCCCCAAAAGGGGCCATTAACAAAATATGTTGCCATTGTTGTAACATCGATAAAGCAGCTATAGCTGCGGTAGCTCCGACACCTGCGATAATGGCTTTTAACCCCAGACTATAATGCTGCATTGACCTTCCCGACAGGCTGAGCTCCAACTTTGGGCGGCATGATAAAAGTTGCGGCAACGTTCAGCAAGATGAAAACGATGGATCAGTTTTCTGATGTTTCCTGATCTGGTGCTGGCGAGACTTTGGGCAGACGCCCTGCTTTACGCAGCGCGTCATGCAACAGGTATTCAATCTGACCATTCAGGCTGCGAAACTCCTGGTCGGCCCATTGCTGCAGCGCAGCCAGGCTCTGTTCGTCAATTCGCAGCGCAAAAGGTTTTTTTGCCACGCCAGTTCCCCTTAATACAACGAACCGGCATTGACCACAGGCTGCACCTGATGATCACCACAGAGCACCACCAACAGATTGCTAACCATCGCCGCCTTACGCTCTTCGTCGAGCTGCACCAACTCTTTTTCAGACAAGCGGGCCAGTGCCAGTTCCACCATGCCGACCGCGCCTTCCACCAGTTGCTGTCTGGCCATCACCACAGCACGCGCCTGTTGGCGCTGCAACATAGCGCTGGCAATTTCCGGTGCATAAGCCAGATGACTGATACGGGCTTCCAACACTTCAACCCCGGCTTTTTCCAGCCGGGCCTGGATTTCCTGCTTCAGCAGTTCAACAATTTCCTGACCATTGCTGCGCAGGCTAAGGGCGTGCTCGTCGGGTGCTTCATAGGGGTAGCTGGACGCCAGAAAGCGCAGAGCCGCCTCACTTTGAATGCTGACGAAGTTTTCGTAGTCTTCCACTTCAAACACAGCTTCAGCACTATCCACCACTTTCCAGACCACTACGGCGGCGATCTCCACCGGATTACCGGCATGATCATTCACTTTTAATTTGCCACTTTCAAAATTACGTACCCGCAACGATACCCGTTGTTTGCTGTAAAACGGGTTGGCCCAGCGCAAGCCTGTCTGATGATCGGAGCCAACATAACGACCAAACAGTTGCAACACCGCAGCCTGATTAGGCTGCACCATATAAAAGCCGAACCAGCAGATAAACACCACGACAGCCAGCAGTATTGCCACCAGCTTCAACGGGCCCATCACAAAAATAACTGCCGCGATCAGCAAGAGCTGCAACAGCAGCAACGCACTGAGCATGACAAAACCACTGCGGCTGTTCACTTGAGCTTCTTTCATATTCACCTCGATGTGACATCAATTTGATATCAATATTGCTCACAATTCAACCAACCGCAAGAGCGTTGATCGATTATTTTTTTGATAAATATGATAAAGATTTCGATTGACAACGAGGCAAATGATAAATATGATAAAAACATACAAGTCAGAAGTTGTATTATGTCAGATCATCATCAATTTCTATCCACCCGTCAGGCCGCTCAGGTGCTAGGTGTGTCCGTCCGAACCATTCAACTTTGGGTTGAACAGGGACTGCTGCATGCCTGGAAAACCCCAGGTGGTCACCGGCGTATTGACCAGCAATCCTTGTTGTCCCTGCTGCAACAAAAGCAACAGGAGATCCCGCTACTGAACCTGGTTGCCCTGTCTCAGGAACCTGACTTTGCGGTTCATCTCAGACAGTTACTCAGTCAATGGCAAATGCCGGTTGAGGTCAGTGCACCAGAAAATGCCGTGCAAGCACTGTTAATGGCAGGCAATAGCAAAGCCGAATTAATGCTGTTGCACCAACTGCCTGAGGATATGCATATAGGCTTGTTGATCCAGGAGCTGCAGAAGCACAACTGTCAGCTGGTTTTGTGTTCAGACCCGGACCAGGCAAAGCTTTATCAATTACCTTTTCAGGCTTACCCGTTCGAGCCTAAGGTGCTGCGAAGCTGGCTGCAGCAAACCTTGCTGCAAAAAGTCCGGCAGAAAATCCAATAAAAAAGGGCCTCTGAGGCCCTTTTTTATTGGTTGAACTCAGTTCAAGGTGACTTTGGCAAATTTGCGTTTGCCGACCTGGAAGATATGACAGGCCCCTTTGCGGAACTCCAGTTTGCTGTCTTCCACTTTATGTTCGCCATCCAGCTTCACAGCCCCCTGTTTGATCATTCGCATCGCTTCCGAGGTGCTTTCCACCAGACCGGCTTCTTTCAGCAAGTTAGTAATCACTATGCTGCTACTCTCTAAAGTCAGGCTCAGCTCTGGAATATCATCCGGCAGGGCATTTTTAGAGAAACGCTGGATAAAATCCTGCTCTGCCGCATCGGCAGCCGACTGGTCATGGAAACGGGCAATCAGCTCTTTAGCCAGCTCGATTTTGATATCGCGTGGGTTACGACCAGAAGCGGCTTGTTGTTTCAATTCCGCAATATCAGCCAAAGGACGGAAGCTCAGTAAATCGTAGTAACGCCACATCAGGTCATCGCTGATGGACATCACCTTGCCGAACATTTGGGTTGGCGTGTCGGTAATGCCGATGTAATTGCCCAGTGATTTGGACATCTTCTGCACACCGTCCAAACCTTCCAGTAACGGCACCATAATAATGGTCTGAGGGCGCTGACCTTCATCTTTCTGCAGCTCGCGGCCCATCAGCAAGTTGAAACGCTGGTCAGTACCACCCATTTCCACATCGGCCTGCAGTGCGACCGAATCCCAGCCTTGCACCAGTGGGTACAAAAACTCATGGATCGCAATCGACTGGTTGTTGGCGTAACGTTTTTTAAAGTCGTCACGTTCCAGCATCCGGGCAACCGTCTGACGGGACGCCAGTTTAATCATGCCGGCGGCACCCAGTTGCTCCATCCACTCGGAGTTAAAGGCAACCCGTGTCTTGGCCGGATCGAGAATTTTAAATACCTGATCTTTATAGGTCTGCGCATTAGCCAGCACGTCTTCCCGGGTCAATGGCTTGCGGGTGACGTTTTTGCCGGTCGGGTCACCAATCATGCCGGTGAAGTCGCCAATCAGGAAAATAACTTCATGGCCTAACTGCTGAAAGGTACGTAACTTGTTAATCAGAACCGTATGGCCCAAATGCAAATCTGGTGCTGTTGGATCGAAGCCCGCCTTGATTTTTAAAGGCTTTCCTTCCTTTAACTTCTCAATTAAATCTTCTTCCAGCAAAATCTCTTCGCAGCCGCGTTTTATCTCAGCCAGCGCCTGCTCCCAGTGAGCCATGGTCCACCCCTACTTCAAGTTTTGGTTCTGTTAAATCTAACGCCGCATTCTAACGGAACATTTCTTCGGATCAAACCAACAAAACAGTAGCATCGGCTAAAAAATCATTGTATCTTCATTTTTTTAGTGGTTTGTCTGATAACAATAAGAGATGCGCTATTCATGTTTTCTTCTTTGCCTATCAAACATCGGTTATTAATCGGCGCTGTGAGCAGCATTATTGCTGTTTTACTGCTGATCCCGTCAGAACAAGCCTCAGCCTCCAGAAATACAGAAACATCTGAGCTGGAAGTTGGGAAAAGATACAGTCTTGAAGTCCCTATGGTGGAAGAGAAAATTGCTGCACAGCAATTGGGTACTCTGCCGCAGGAAGATAACTCTTTAGAATGGGTAACCGTTGAAGTTAAAAAAGGCGACAACCTGTCGTCTGTATTCAAAAAAGCCAATTTAGACCAGACCGTAATGCGGGATGTGTTGAGTCTGGGCAAAGAGGTGAAAACCCTGACCCGGATTTTCCCTGGCGAACAAATCGAATTTGGCTTGAATAACCAGGGTTTATTGCAGGAAATCCGTTACCCGGTCAGCAACCTGAAAACCCTGCGGGTGCAGCGCAACGCCAAAGATAAGTTTTTTGCCGAGGAATTGCTGAAAGAAGTGGAAGTTCGCACTGAGATTGTCAGTGGCGTGATCAATGGCTCTTTCTGGAATGCCGGTTTAGAAGCAGGCTTATCTGAATCGCAAATGCTCACCTTAGCTAACAGCATCTTCAGCTACGACATCGACTTTGGTCTGGACATTAAAGCCGGTGACAGCTTCAGCGTGTTATTTGAAACCAAATACGCTGATGGTCAGTTTGTCGGCAATGGCGATATTCTGGCGGCACAGTTCCGTAACGAAGGCACTTTGTATCAGGCCATTAAGCATAAAGACGGCGGCTACTATAAGCCGGACGGTAAAGCAATGCGCCAGGCCTTCCTGCGTGCGCCAGTCAGCTTCCAGTACGTCAGCTCCAATTTCAATCCAAAACGTTTCCACCCGGTGTTAAAGAAGGTTCGCCCGCACAATGGCGTTGACTATGTCGCCGCTGTAGGCACCCCAATTATGGCGGCAGGTGACGGTAAAGTGATTGCGTCCACCTACAATGGTGTGAATGGTAACTATGTGTTTGTGCAGCACAAAAACAACATTGTGACCAAGTACCTGCACTTATCAAAACGCGATGTCAAACAAGGCGAAACCGTGCGTCAGGGCCAGGTGATTGGTCGTCTTGGTGGCACAGGCCGGGTGACAGGCGCCCACTTACACTATGAGTTTGTGGTTGGTGGTGTGCACCGTAATCCACGGACTGTGAAACTGCCTCAGGCGGAACCACTGTCCAACTCTGACCGTCTGGCGTTCGTTGCTCAGGCACAACAGCTGATTGCTCAGCTGGATACCTACGAACGTAGCGTGACTGCTGCGGCAGAATAATGTCGCAGCTCTACGTCGGCATCATGTCCGGCACCAGCCTCGATGGGATCGATCTGGTGCTGGTTGACTTCTCGTCCCCTGCCCCACAACTAATCGAATCGCTGCACTGCACCTTTGCAGACAGCTTACGTCAGCAGCTATTTACTTTAAGTCAGCCTGGCCAAAATGAAATTGAAACTCTGGGTCTGGTGGAAGCTGAATTAGCCACGGCTTATGCCAAAGCCACAGCCCGGTTGTTAGTCAAAGCACAAATCACGCCGGCCGCAGTGAAGGCTATAGGTTGCCATGGCCAGACCATCCGGCACCGGCCAGACGGACGTTTTAGTTTTACCTACCAGATAGGCGATATGTTCCGTCTCGCTGTAGAAAGCCAAATCCGGGTGATTTCGCAGTTCAGACAAAAAGACATGGCGCTGGGTGGGCAGGGCGCCCCCCTGGTGCCTGCCTTTCATCAGGCGGTGTTTGCCAGCCCGACAGAACAGCGGGCCGTCATCAACATTGGCGGTATCGCAAACGCAACCCTGTTAAGACCAGGTCAGCCGGTAACAGGTTTCGATACCGGGCCTGGCAATTGCCTGATGGACTTGTGGTATCAACAGCAAGGCCTTGGCTCTTATGATCAGGACGGCGCTTTTGCCGCGTCAGGTCAGTTGCAGCAGGGCTTACTGCAAACCTTATGGCAAGACCCCTATTTCAGCCGCACCGGGCCGAAAAGCACTGGCCGCGAACACTTTAACCAGTCATGGCTTACGGCCGCCTTGCAGGGGTTTACATTGCCTGCAGCCGATGTACAGCGCACCCTGACCCGCTTTAGCGCAGAGACCATAGCAGCCAGTCTGCCACAGGGCATAGCGCAGCTTTACCTCTGTGGTGGTGGCGCTTACAACAGCCAGCTGAAACGGGACTTAAAGCAACTGCTACCGCAGGCCACTATCCACAGCACTAAAGCGCTTGGCATTGACCCCAATTGGGTGGAAGCCATGGCATTCGCCTGGCTGGCCTTTGCTTATGATCAGAAGCTGCCTGGTAATCTGCCGGAAGTCACAGGCGCCAGTGCGGCCACTGTGCTGGGCGTCGAATTCAGTTATTGAGTTGCACACTCAGCTGAACAATTCCAGGTAGAAAAAAAGCCGCTATTGCGGCTTTTTTATTCGGACCACTAATTACAACTTATCGCTGATTTGCCGAGCCATCTCCTGCCAGCCCAGCCCCAGCGTTTGCACAGCCACCGCATACCCATCCTCCGCCAGTGGCAGACTCAGGCTAAAACTGTGCTGACTTAACTCAGAGCCGTTGAGTAAATGCATACGGGCGCTCAGCAGTACCTGGCCGGTGCTACTGATTTGAAACTGACTGACCTGCACAGTCAGGCGCAGGTCCGCAGCCGAAACCGCTTCAGTCGCCAGCTGGTAATCCGGTTTCAGTTTGGACAACTCTGCCAGCAGACTGCGGGTCAATTGTTGGTCCAGCGGCTCCGCCCACTGATGCAAGCGGGTTGGGTTCAGTTCCACCTCCGACTGCTGGTAAATCAGTGCATTGGTATTGAGGAAACTGGCCACCTGCACCGGCTCCAGCACCAGGCGCTTTTGCGCTGAGCTTGAAAAAGCCGGCTGCACTTCAGGCAACAAATAATACTGAATTTGCGGTGCTGAGCTGCTGCAAGCAGTTAACAGCAACAGACTGGCAAAAAGAATGGTTCTGCTCATTTTGACGCCTCCGGCTCTGGGTCATCTGCGTGGTCGGCCGAAAAAATCAGCGCATTACTTTGACTGTTCATGGTTTTTATTACTGGCTGCAAATCACGTAACAATTGATCCATCGCCTGTAAATTGCTGTTCAGCTTCTCATACGCCGGCGCGCCTGGTGCAAAACCAGCCATAGTGCGGCGCAGTTCAAGCAAGGTTTTTTGCATTTCGACAGGCAAGGCTTTGACCTGCTGATCGCCCACCAGTTGGTCCAGTGAACGGATCAGCGCGTCAGCATTTTTCAGCATTTGCTCACTCTGAACCAGCGTCTGCTCACTTTGCTTGAGCACAGATTCGACCGGAAGCTGGTTCACTTTATCCAGCACCTGCAGAACCTTCTGTTCAATGTTGGCCAGGCCACTGGGTGAGGTCGGCAGCAGTTTGTGGCCAGCCAGTTTAGGTAACGCAAAGGCAGGTGCCGACGCTTCGCTGAATTCAGCTTTGTCTGCTGTGGCTATCTCCACTTGTGAATTATCCGCATCGGCGGGCAGTTCAGTTGCTGCACTCTGCATCTCCGGCAGTTTGGCTTCAGTGCGCACCAGTTCAACATACAAAGCGCCAGTCAGCAAACTGCCGGTTTTCAGCACAGCTCGTAGCCCTTGCTGCACCGCCTGTTCAAGCTCTTTTTCCAGCAGCTTTAATGTCAAGTCGCCAGCCAGCCGGCCCGACTCCAGCCGGATCAGCACAGGAATACCCTGGTTAAAAGCCACATCGAGCGGGTTTTTCAATTGAAAGAAATATGGCGCTGCCGCCACAGTACCAATACGAATGCCTTTGTATTCAATAGGCGCGCCCGGGCTTAAGCCACGGATGGATTCATCAAACAGCAGCACATACTCAAGGTATTCGGTGTACAGCCCCTCCTGAATGCTCTTCTGACTTTTAAACAGCTGGAATTCAGTGTTGCTGGCTACTTTGTCGCCGGCAGGCCAGCCTTCCAGCACATCAAAATGTACGCCGCCACTGAGTAAGGTGGCAATGGACGCCAGCTCGACCCGAATGCCCTGCGCCGACATATCCAGCGCCATACCACTGGCCTGCCAGAATCGAACGTTGTCGGTGACCAGGCTGTCATAGGGTGCCCGCACAAACAGCTGATACTGCATATGACCGGCTTTGGCATCAAACTCGCTGCTCTCGACTGTCCCCACCGCGTAACCGTGGTACAACACAGGGTCACCCACTGCCAGTGCGGTGGCGTCATCGCTGATCAGTTTTACCCGCACCCCGGCGGCGTCTGCCGGCGCTATGGGCGGGCTGTCCAGCAGTTCAAAATAGTATTTCTGTACATCGGTTTTGCGGCCCGGCTGCAGTTCGATATAAGCGCCGGATAACAAGGTATTGAGGCCACTGACACCACCGCGGCCAATGGTGGGTTTGACCACCCACAACTGAG
The DNA here is from genome assembly GCF_042654345.1 of Rheinheimera marina. Taxonomy (NCBI): domain Bacteria; kingdom Pseudomonadati; phylum Pseudomonadota; class Gammaproteobacteria; order Chromatiales; family Chromatiaceae; genus Rheinheimera; species Rheinheimera marina. The sequence goes on along the minus strand of NZ_JBHSGB010000010.1, from coordinate 585,652 downwards.
AGTCTTCATTCAGCAGGCCCTCTACCCCAGGGTCCAGCTGAGCTTTAACCAGTACTTTGCTCAGATCTTCGGACAACTGTACCGACTCTACCCGGCCAATATCCACACTGCGGCTTTTGATTTGAGTTTTACCCGCCACAATACCTTCGGCATTCAGCGTGACCAGCGTAATCACAGGCCCCTGGTTTTTCTGGGTGTAATACAGCATCCAGATGCCAATAGCGATTGCAATAAAAGGCACTATCCAGATTGGTGACAACTGGCGGATTTTTTTAACCGCTGCCACCCTGTTCTGTGTTTTAGCCACCCTCTCCCTCCGCAGATTTTTGTTGCCGTTGATCCCACAATAAACGTGGGTCAAAACTCATAGCCGCCAGCATAGTGGTGATCACCACAGAGGCAAACACCAATGCACCCATGCCAGGATACACACCCATTAATAAATCAAATCGGACTAAGGCCGCCAGAATGGCCACCACCAGCACATCGACCATAGACCAGCGGCCAATCCAGTCCACCACCAGGTACACCCTGGTCGACAGCAGCTGCCTTTTGTGGCCTGGCAGCGCTGCCAGATAACAGAGCCAGAACATGATGGCAATTTTCAGTACCGGGATCACCACACTGGCCAGCAAAATAATAATGGCTACCGGGTAAGCGCCATCCCGCCACATCAAAATAATGCCACTGACAATAGTCGACTGAATACTGCTGCCGAGCGACACAGTTTCCATAATAGGCAAAAAATTAGCCGGGATATACAGCACAGTGGCGGTAATCAGCCAGGCCAGAGTTTTCTGCAAGCTGTAGGGTTCACGCAGCACCACTTTAGTGCCACAGCGGCCACAGAATTTTTGTTCCACAGCCACAATGGCCGTGCAACAACTGCAGCTGGCCAGGTTCAGACTGATACCATTACGCCCTGCCATCGCCATTGCTGCCGGTTGCGGCGCAGGCGCAATGGACTGCCATAGCGCATGCCTGTCGATCACCTGAAAGGTGCGCAGGTGCAATAAACAAAACAAACAAAAGGCCCAGAAACTCATGCCGAGCGCAATATCGGCGTACACCACCAGTTTGACAAAAGCGACCAGCACGCCAATCAGGAAAATATCCACCATGCTCCAGGGCTTTAACACATAGAGCACTCTGGCAGTCCAGACCAAGCCCCGTAATGGCCAGATCATGCCCAGCTTCAGATAAATCACCGCCAGCATACAGAGCGCAGGCACCGCCTGAATAAACAACCAGACCAGCACCGCCAGCCATTGATGGTGCTCTTCAAACAACACAGAGGAGGTATCAATAAAGTCCATGTAGTGGCTATTGCCCGCCACATTCATGCCAATAAAAGGAAACAAGTTGGATAACACCAGCATCAGCAAGGCGCTGAAGGCGTAGAGGATTGGTCGTAACACCGGGTCTTTTTGCCGCATATCCAGCAAATAACCACAGCGGCTGCAGGCCGCTTCCTGCCCGACCTGAAGTTGGGGCAATTGCTGCAATAAATCGCAATGACGGCAGAGCACCAGCTCATCGGCAGGCTGATGTGAAGTGTCCTTGTGCAAACTGGTCAATGCCAGGCTATCCGTCAAAACTACACCTTGAATCGCGAGTCTTCAGGCAGCCATTGTAAAAGTTTGGCCAGATAAAACAAAGCCACCCGTAGGTGGCTTTATAGCTTTTTCACAAAACTACTTCTGCACGTTGTAACTTTGACCAAAGGTTTTGCCAAAGAAACTGTCTTTCAACCAGACCGGCCGCTGTGGTGCGTTGGCAACTTCAGTGGCAATCGCGTAGTTGATGTCGGCAAACACAGCACCGGCGTCATAACGGATTGGGCCATACTCAGCCGTCAGGCCAGCCACATCATCGCTTGGCTTGTGGTAGTTTTTCGCAAAGAAACGGTGCCAAATCTCGCCACCATTTTGCTTTGGATCCTGCGAGGTAAAGCCCGTCATCAGGAAGACCGAAGGCACGCCTTGCTGCACCAGTGTGTAGTGATCTGAGCGGGTGAAAATGGCCTGCTCCGGCATAGGGTCAGCACTTTGCTTCACGCCAACCGAGGCAGCGGCTTTGTCCACCACTGCGCCTAAGCTGGAGTGATTGGCACCAAAAGCGACGATATCAGCGAATGGGTATAACAGCACCGGCATGTCCAGGTTGACATTGGCAACCAGCTTCTCAACAGGACGGGTTGGGTTGTGGGCAAAATAATCCGCCCCCAACAGGCCTTTTTCTTCCCCGGTCACCGCAACAAACAAAATAGAACGTTTAGGTTTGGCTGGCGCCTGCGCAAATAAACGGGCAGTTTCCAGCATAATGCCAACGCCTGCGGCGTTGTCCATCAGACCATTGTTGATTTTGTCTTTGCTGCGCACATCATTACTGAAACCAATATGGTCCGAGTGAGCCGTCACCACCACATATTCGTCTTTTAAAGCCGGATCTGAGCCAGGCAAAACAGCCGCTACGTTCGGGCTTTGAATATCTTCCAGTGTCGACTCTCGATGCAGGCTAACTTCGCCTTTTAACGCAAAGCCTTTCGGGTTCTTGCCTTCGGCCATTTGGGCAAAGATGGCGTCTAAGGATTCAGCAGCGCCTTCAAACAGGGTTTTGGCGGTGTCTGTATGCAGGTACGCACTGCCTTTCAGCTCTTTATGCTCGCCTTCTACTGAACCGTCTTTATGCACCCACCCCATGCTTGGGCTGTTTAAATACAGAATGCTGCTGGCATAAGGACGAACTTTTTCCCGCTCAGGCGTGTGAATGGTCAGAATACCGACAGCACCATGCTCCGCCGCCAGTTTGCCTTTCAGGCTTTGCAGGTGAGCCGCTTCTTCGCTTGGCAGTGCCTTTGGCCGGCCACTGAGCATCACCACAATCTTGCCTTTAACATCCAGGCCCTGGTAATCGTCAATGCCAAATTCTTTCGATTCCATGCCGTAACCGACAAACACCAGACCTGCTTTGACGTCAGACACTGCCTCACTCAGGCTTGGGCCTGTGAAAAACTGGTTGGGATAGCCAAAATCCGTGGTTTTGCCATTCAGGCTCAGGCTCATTTTGGCACTGCCCTGTTTCAGCAGGGCTTTACGCATTGGTACTGTCTGGAAATACCCTTGTTCACCCGCCGGAGCCAGGCCTAACGCTTGCAGCTGGTGAGCGATATAAAGGGAAGCAATCTGGTGACCCCGGCTACCAGTGTCGCGCCCTTCCAGGCTGTCATCCGCTAAAAAGGTCATATGGGCCTCAATGGCGGTGGCACTGGCTTTGGCCAGTGGCGCCGGGCTCTGACTGGCAGTCTGGCAACCAGCCAGTAACATGGCGGCGGTGGCCGCAGCAAGAATAGATAACTTCATTGGAGTTCCTTAAAAAGTTCAGGGGCCGCAGCCCCTGAACAGGTCAGATCAAAATCTTAGTTGGCGTGCTGATAACGCTGCTGGTATTTATCCCGCAGCTGGGTGTGACGGCTGGATAAATCCACCTGACGACCATCGATCCATAAATAACGGACCTTATGCCCCAGGTAATCGAAAATATCGCCATCTGACACCACTAAAGTGGCCGCTTTGCCAACTTCAATACTGCCTATCTTATCAGCCACCCCGGCAATAGCCGCAGCGTCAAGTGTAACAGAACGTAACGCTACATCTTTATCCAGGCCATAACTGATGGCCTGACCGGCAGCAAATACCACGTTACGGGTGTCCCAGTAACCATCCAGCGACAGGGCAAACTTCACCCCGGCTTTGGCCAGCTGTGCCGGCGTGCGGAAAGACTGGCTGCTGGCTTCATCAGCACGCTCTGGAATACCGTAAGGCGTGGTGTAGATGACCGACACCTTGGCGGCCGCTAACTGTGGCGCTACACGCCAGGCATCACGGCCACCCACCACCGTCATGGCAAAACCATACTGCTGTTGCAGCTGCAGGGCCTGTTCAATCTGACGTTGGTCATCGGCATGCACAAAGACTGGCTTCTGACCGGCGAACACCGGGATCATCGCCTGCCAGCGTGAATCAACCGCCACTTGAGTGCCTGCTTTCACTGCATCCGCATAGGCTTTGGCCGTTTTGAAGTAGCTGTACAGCTGAGCTAAGTCTTTTGCACTTTGCTTACGGATATCGTCCGGCTTTTGTGGCCGCCATGGGCTGGTCTGCAAATCGGCTTTTGGCCATTTCAGGTGCAGTGCCACCGAGTCCGATACTGTGGCATCCTGCCAGTTCCAGGCATCCAGTTGCATCAGTGCCGACTGGCCCATCAGCATGGAGCCATTCGGGTACACCATGCTGTAGGCGAAACCGTTGGAACGGATGGTTGGGATCACTTCAGAATCGGCGTTATAGGCGATTTGCGCTTTCAGATCAGGGTTAGTTTGGGTCACTTCCGTGGTGTCGTCCGTGGAGCGCACCGCTTCAATTTCGGTCAGACCCAGTTGGTTTGCCAGCGCAATTAAGCCCGGGTACAGATGCTTGCCGGATAAATCCACCACTTTAGCGCCAGCCGGGGCTGTTAAATCGGCGCCGATAGCACTGATTTTACCGTCCACCAGCAGCACGTCTGTGCTTTGCAGCGTGCCATGAGTCACAGTGTGCACTGTGGCGTCGGTCAGCAAAATTGGCGCAGACTGGGCTGCTGCCGGAACAATGTCATTGGCCAGCACTGTGCTGCTAAATGCAGCCAGCAGGGCCAGTTTGAATACAGATAATTTCATCGCAGGCTCCTTAGTGCTTATGGCCAGTCAACTGATAACCACCAACGGTCATCACGTCTACGTTGTCTTCACAATGCCAGACCGGGTTGTTGGCCTTGTAGCTGGCACCTGAACCGGCTTTATCGGCGTCAGATGCAGTCAGCACTTTTTGGATCAGCTGTTGTTTCTCGGCGGCAACCTGTTGTTGCATCAGCTCATCCTGCTGCTGTGAGTAGTACATAGCGCCTTCAATCCAGGTGGATTTCGCCTGAGCGTACACAGACAACGGATTGGCAGACCACAAGACGAAGTCCGCTTGTTTGCCTTCTTCCACTGAGCCTACTTTGTTGTCAATTTTCAGCTGTTTGGCTGGGTTGATGGTGGCCATTTTTAACGCTTCCTGCTCGTCCATGCCACAGTACACCACAGCTTTAGCGGCTTCCTGGTTCAGGCGGCGCTGCAGATCCGGGCTGTCAGAGTTAATACTGGTGATCAGACCCTGTTGCTGCATCAGACAAACGTTGTACGGAATAGCGTCCTGAACTTCCATTTTATACGCCCACCAGTCGGCGAAGCTGGATGCACTGGCACCATGTTTCTTCATCGCATCAGCCACTTTGTAACCTTCCAGAATATGGGTGAAGGTGGTGATGCTGAAGCCCATTTCTTCGGCCAGTTTGATAATCATCAGAATTTCAGAAGCCACGTAGGAATGCACATGGATAAAACGCTGTTTATCCAGAATTTCCACCAGCGCATTTAAGCGGTAATCCGGCCGTGGCGCCGCAGTTTTGGCTTTATCTGAGCGAGACAAATCTTCGTAAGCCGCCAGTTGAGCTTTGTACTCTTTGGCCGCCTGGAAAGCGTCACGGATAATAGTGTCTACACCGATACGGGTTTGTGGGTAACGAATGCGGAAGGCTTCGCCCCAGTTGGCCTGTTTGACGTTTTCACCCAAGGCAAATTTGATGCTTGGTGGTGCGCCTTTGAATTTCAACTGCTCAGCGCTGTCACCCCAACGTAATTGAATCACCTGGGCCTGACCACCAATTGGGTTCGCACTGCCGTGTAACAGCTGTGCTGTGGTGGTACCACCAGCTAAGCCGCGATAAATATTGATGTCATCGGCATCCAGTACGTCGCCAATGCGCACTTCAGAAGTAACAGCATCAGACCCTTCGTTCACACCTTGGTCGATAGCGATGTGCGAGTGTTCATCAATGATACCGGCAGTCAGGTGTAAGCCTGTCGCATCAATCACTGTCACACCGGATGGAGTTTTCAGATTCTGGCCAATTTTGACAAACTTGCCGTCCTGCACCAGCACGTCGGTGTTTTCCAGTTTACCTGCGTCGGCCGAAGTCCAGACCGTTGCATTTTTAATCAGCACGTTCTGTTGTTTAGCTTTGGCGGTTACCCCATAAGCACGGTTAGGCAGCGTCTGGTTAGAAATCAACGCCGCAGCAGCCTTGACCGCTTTCTGTGTATCCGCTTTAGCCATGGCCTGGCGGGTCGCCGTCACGGGGTGACGCTGCCCATCGGCCGTCACCAAGGTACCGGTCAGCAGATTGCCGTTCAGCACACCACTGAACTGAGCCACACCTGAGCCTTGCTCCAGCGCTTTTAAATCTAGGCTGAACTGCAGCTGGTTGCGGTTGTTTTGCAGATGGCTCAGTTTGGCTTCTTTGCCAGACAACGACACTTTACCTTCCACCTTGTCGCCTTTTTCGCTCAGTTCCACTGGCAAGGTCATGCCTGCAGCTGACAGCGCATAAGTACCGGCAAACTGTGGCAAGTCCATCGCTTTAAACTGTTGTTGCTGACCCCGTACCCAGGTCGCCACAATTTCACCGTCAGCAAATAAATCGCCTTTACTGACCACCAGGTCAGCCAGATACCCCGGCGCCACTTTGCCCAGCTGAGACTCCAGACCCAGCCATTTGGCCGGCACTGTGGTCAGAGCTTCCAGCGCCTGCTGCTCACTCAGACCGTAATGCACGGCTTTACGTAAATTTGGCCAGAACTGCTCTGGCTTTTCCAGCTTGCTTAAGGTCAATGCAAATGGAATTTGCGCTTTGGCCACGGCGGCCAGGTTGGCCGGAGCCCGTTCCCAATGACGCAGTTGTGCCAGCTCAACATCCAGCTGATCATTCAGTTGCTGCACATTCGGTGCCGCCGGGAAAGCCAGAGGCAGAATCAGCGAGCGGCCAGAGGCTTTTAATTCACTCAGCCGGTTGTATTCATAACCAGTACCCACCAGGCTGACTTTACCGATATTGAATTCTTTCAGTAACTTGTCAGCACGCAGCAGCGCCTGGTCGTCCGCCACTTCAAACACCACGCCTTGTTGCGACAGCTGGCCTAATGCGGCCAGATCAGCATTAAATTCAATCGGCTGGTTGTAGAAGCGCCAGTCGGTTTTGCCATGGGCCTGGGCATACCAGCTGGCGTCCGACAAGGTCTGACGAATAAGCGCAATGCTGCCCATCAGGGAAGAGGGGTAACTTTGTTCCGAGGTGCCTTTGCTAAAGGCCATAAATTGGTTACCAGTGCCCTGGATCACGGCTTCATTCGGTAAGCCTGGTAATAACGAAGTTACAAAGGCCTGGCCACGGAAAATACCGTCCAGCCGGGCCGACTGTACTGTGGTAAAGCCCTGCTGCTGGTAGCTTTTGGCCTGCTCAGCATCAGGTTTGAATTCATCCACCCAGTTGATGCGGGCATGGATGGCGGCATTGCTGGCATTACCGCCTTTGCGATCATTGGTGTAGTTCGGCTTACGGCCAAAGCTGAACGCTTCGCCTTTGCCTGCTTTTGGCAAACCGTACTGGCTGTACAGGTCAATAAAACCCGGATAAATGTAATAGCCTGAGGCATCAATTTGCTGGTAACCGGCCGGGATCTTCGTATCGTTACCTACCCGGATGATTTTGCCGTCCTGGATCAGTACCGTGGCGTTATTCAGCCGTTTACCCGGTTCTGTGACAACAGTGGCGTTGGTTAACGCATACCATTGCAGCGATTTATCACGGATCCCCTGCACAGGGGTCGTCTGGTCGGCATGGGCAGCAGGCACAAGAGCGCAAAGCAAGGCCGCACTGCACAACGACAGTCGTAATCTGGTCATGAAATGTTCCTGGTTTAATTATTATAAAAAAAGGCCATCAGACATGAGTCGGATGAACCAGAGGCTGATAGTTCAGGTGAAACAACTCTTGTTCTGCGCGCGGCATACTGAAGAAATAGCCCTGAACCAGGTAGCAAGCATTGTTATTCAGGAAGTCGATTTGCTCTGGTGTTTCCACCCCTTCGGCCACCACGCGCAGATTCATTTTTTGCGCCATCGCAATAATGGCGGCGACAATATCCATGTCATTGGTGTCTTCAGGAATGTCTTTCACAAAAGAGCGGTCGATTTTCAGCTCATCTACCGGAAAACGTTTTAAGTAACTCAGCGAAGAATAGCCTGTACCAAAGTCGTCGATAGATAAAGCCACACCGAGATTTTTTAACTCGTTTAGTTGGGCAATAGCCGCATCAGTATCGCCCATTAACATAGATTCAGTGATCTCAAAGGTCAGCGACTGTGGCTTGGCACAAGTGCGGATCAGAATACGTTCAACCATAGCGGCAAGATTCTGATCGGTGAATTGCCGGGCAGATAAATTCACGGCAATAGTGACATCATGGCCTTTGCTTTGCTGACGACTGATAAAGCGGCAGGCTTCCCAGATCACCCATTCGCCAATTTCCACAATCAGCCCGGTGCTCTCTGCCACCGGAATAAACCGCAGCGGTGGGATCATACTGCCGTCTGGCCGGATCCAGCGCAGCAGCGCCTCATAGCCAACAATCCGTTGATCGCGGATATCAATTTTTGGCTGATAAAACAGCACAAACTGATGCTCTCGTATTGCTTCACGCAGCTGGGTTTCAATCAGCAACTTTTCTTTAGCTGCGTCGTTCAGATCCTGGCTGAAGAAATGGTAGGTGTTTTTGCCACGGGCCTTGGCTTCATACATCGCGAGGTCAGCATGTTTAAGCAGCAACTCTTCATCCGCCGCATCTTCAGGCGCTATGGTGATACCGATACTGGCGCTGATGGCGACTTCTTCGCCAGCCAGTTTGACCGGTGCGGCAAAGGTTTGCTGCAGATTTTCAGCGGTCATCGCTGCCTGCTCGCGATCTTTAACCCCACTGAGGATCACGGCAAACTCATCGCCACCTAAACGGGCTATGGTGTCTTCTTCACGCAAACGTGAAATCAGCCGCCTGGCCACCTCTTTGAGCAGCTCATCACCGGCATCATGGCCCAGGGTGTCGTTAATCCGTTTAAATTCGTCCAGATCAAAATACAACAACGCAAAGTGGTAATAACCCCGCGCCGCCATCGCGATGGCTTTACGCAACTGGTCGCGGAAATAACTGCGGTTGGCAATGCCGGTCAGTACATCGTAGTAAGCCAGCTGTTCCATTTTTCGCTGGCTTTCTTTAATAAACGAAATGTCCTGCATGGCACAGACATAGTTGCTCAGTTCACCTTTTTCATCACGAATTGGTGCTATCGCCAGCGACACCCAGAGTTTACGCTCCGCATGCTGCAGCAGCATATCGCCACGCCAATGGTGACGCTCCTGCAACGTATGGGAAATTTCTTCACCAACAAAAAACATTTCAACCGCAAACAAGGTAGACAAGGGTTGCTGCTGTAACTGCTCGGCGCTCGAGCCAATCAGCTCCAGCATAAAAGGGTTGGCGTATTCAATCAGCAGTGCTTTGTCGGTGATTACTATGCCCGAACTGGAAAATGCCACCGCTTTCGTCAGTTTACGTGCGGCCCGTTCAGCATCTTCTTTTTCGACAATACGGCGGTTTAAGCCAGAAATCAGTTGATGAATTTCATCCGACATCGAGTTAAACGCCTGATTCAGCAATCCTATTTCATCAGGATTCTGGTCAAGCTCAGGCAATTGATTGTCACCACGGCTTAGCTGCTGCACGGCGCCAGACAAGCGGGTCAACCGCTTTAAAATAAACTGATAAATAAAGAATTGCAGCGACAACGCCACCACCACGGCCACCGCCAGAAAGGTCAGCATCAGGTTGTCACGAAATTCATCCAACCCAGCCAAGACCACTTTTTTGTCCTGGTACAGAGTTAAGTACCAGCCTAATCGCTCAATTTTTGCATTGGCCACCAGATAACCAGGCAAATCGGCTTGCTGTTGCCATTGGTCCGGCTGAGCGACCAATTGTTCGATATAACCGGCCATTTCAGGTTGACGTGGCTTCGCAGCAGAATAGTCGGTTGGGAAGTGAGGTTTGGCCAGATTGACTGTTGGTTTAGTGCCGTCCACCAGCAAATTGCCTTTCTGGTCGTACAACAAAGCCCGGACGCCGGTTGCGGTCTGGTCCATCGCCGTCAGGCTGACAAAGAGCTCGTCGAGCACAAAATCTGACCCTGTGATGCCAAGAAACTCGTCTTGCCTGTACACAGGCACCACCAGACTGGTCATCCATTTTTGCCAAATCGGATCGTAATAAATCTCGGTCCAGCGCGGTAAGCGGTTCGGGTTGAGTTCTGGGGTACCAATCCGATAAAAAACTTCATTGGTCACCGGATGAGCCACCGGCACTTCCAGCGCCCAGTCTGCTGGCGCTATCCGAACCATGCCTTTGCTGGAAATAAAATAGAAGCTGAAAAAGTCTTCCAGCATTAAAGGCGCCAGCTGCTGCCACAAGGGCCCTGTTTGCTGCAACCAGGCTTTGTGTTGTTCATCCAGTGCCGCCGCCGGGATAAAAGCGGCGGAGATATCGTCCTGAATGCGGATGCTACCATCAGCGGCAACACTCAGTTGCTGTTCCGGTGCTTTGAGTTGCGGAAAACGGCTCACCACGGCATTGGCGCTTAAAGCACGTTTTTCTCGCGCCAGGAACTCCTGGTCTAACTGCCGCGCATATTTGGCAGCCTGTAGCTTAAGCTCTTGTTTTTCCTGCCGCAACAACACATGGTGCTGCATCTGCATCACGGCATACGCGATAGCGGCACTGGCAGTAAAGGTCAGTAAAAACACCAGCAAAGCAAAGCGGATGCTAAGGGAGTGGATACCGCCGGGTTTGTGAAAATTGACTTCTTTCACTTCATTTCCTGAATTGACAGCGGCGGATGCCAACTGTAAAGCTAGGGCTGAGGCTGGGTCAGGTGACTGCACTCATTATTGCATCAAATTTCAACAAATGAGAATCAAGCTAATGAAAAATCTGTTTATTCTAATCGCACTTTCGACTGCTTCAACCGGCGCTATAGCCGCCAGCGCTTTTTCGGACGCAGAGGATGCAGTCAGTTACCGCCAACATAGTTTTCAGCTGATCCGCCACAACTTTGCGGATTTAGGTGACATGGTCAAAGGCCAGGTCCCTTTTGATGCTGAACGGGCGAAACGCCGCGCTGCGGCATTGGTCAGCCTGACCACCTTACCTTGGGAAGCCTTCGAGGTGCCGGGAGCGGACAAAGCAGAAAGCAGCGCCAAAGCAGATATCTGGCAAAACCTGCAGGACTTTAAACAAAAAGCGGAAAAATTTCAGGCCGATGCAGCTGCATTAAATACTGCAGCTGCCAGCGGTACTATGGAGCAGATTAAACCTGCGGTGATGGCATTTGCCAAAAACTGCAAGGCGTGTCACGACAAGTACAAAGCAGATTAAGTTTCTGCACCAACGTTTAAAACAGGGTCTGTTGGAATAACGGACCCTGCCAGCCAACAAAAGCGGCCAGAAACAGCAACACCAGCACCACATAGAGCCAAAACGGCTTTTCTTTCGGTTGCTCAGCTGCCGCCAGCTGTTTACCACTGAACATAGCGCCCACAGTGCCATCCCGTTTCATCAGATGCCACAAGGCGGCCAGCACGTGCACTACCACCAGAGCCAGTAACAGATTAAAGCCATTGTGGTGCCACCAGCCCGCCAATGCGCTTAGCCCAGACGGCACCTGAGTGTACAGCGGCCCTTCGACAAACACATCGTCGGTGGTCATCAGGCCACTGAGAAATTGCAACAGCACCAGTGCCATCAGTGCCAGCACCATATAGGACGATAAGCCTTTATGACCCATCCCTTTTTTAGGTTGATCCCAGTGTTTCAGCGCCTGTAACGGGCTTTGCACAAAATGACTGAAGCGAGCCGTTTCACTACCGGCAAAGGCCCACACCAACCGCGCCAGTAACAAGGAAACCAGGCTGTAAGCCAACACCTGGTGCCATTCCATCATGCCTTCTTCAGCGGTCCACCAGAGCCCTCCGAGCAGCAGTACCTGACTCCAGTGAAAACAACGCACGGCAAGATCCCAGACCCTCACCTCTTTCATCTTTTGATCACCCTCTTTATGATAAAGCATTGATTTTAACTGATTGGATGCAAAAACCTATGCGTTGGCTGAAATGGATCCTGTTATCACTACTTGCGCTGATTGTGCTCAGCTTGCTGTCACTTTACCTGGCGCTGAAGTCAAATCAACCTCAGTACGACGGTCAGATTGACGGAGCCGTTGAACAGCCAGTTGAATTGGACCGCGATGCTCAGGGCTACCTGAGTATCAAAGCCCAAAGTCGCAGCGACGCCGCCTACGCCTTGGGTTTCAGCCATGCGCAGGAGCGTTTCTTCCAGATGGATTTGCTGCGTCGCAACTCAGCGGGTGAATTGTCGGAGCTGTTTGGCGAAATGGCGCTCGATTTAGACCAAAAACGCCGTTTACACCGGTTCCGCCACAGAGCCGAGCTTGGCTACAAGGTGTTACCAGCAGAACAAAAACTGCTGCTCGACCGTTATACGGCCGGTGTCAACGATGGCCTGCAACAGCTGGGTTTACCACCGTTCGAATACTGGTTATTGCAGGCCAGCCCACGAACCTGGACAGCGGCAGATTCGTTTTTAGCCCTGTACAGTATGTTTCTGGACTTGCAGGGCAGCCAAGGCAAAGATGAGCTGGCCATGGGCTTATTGAAGCAGCAATTACCAGCAGACTGGTATCAGTTTCTGATGCAGCACAGCGCTGACTGGCAGGCTGCGATGGACGGCTCTGAAGTCAGCGCAGTGCCGGTTCCATCCTCGGCTTATCCCGCAGTGTTAAAGCAACAACAAAGTGCCTGCACGGATTGTGGCCTGTTCGATAGCCGCGATATTGGCTCGAACAATTTCGCAGTGGCCGGTAGCCGCACCGCCGATGGCCGCGCCATTCTGGCCGACGATATGCATTTAGGCATTCGGGTGCCAGGCACCTGGTTTAAAGCCCGGCTGCAATGGCAACAAGAAGGCGAAACCAAATGGGTTGCTGGCGTGACCTTGCCCGGCACCCCTGCAGTGGTTGCCGGCAGTAATGGCAACATCGCCTGGGGCTTTACTAACAGCACGGCGGATTGGAGTGACGTCATTGCACTGAAGCTGGACGACAAAGCCGAACGCTACCAGACCGATGATGGCTGGCAGGAGTTCAGTTACCAGAATGAAGTGATCAAAGTCAAAGGCCAGCCTGATTTGGTGCGCCAGTACAAAGAAACCATCTGGGGCCCGTTATTACCTGAACCATTTTCCGGCTATGCACTGCGCTGGGTGGCTCATGACCCACAAGGCGCCAACTTTAATCTGTTACAGCTGGAACAGGCTGACAGTGCCAAAGCGGCACTGCAAATCGCCAGCCGGGTCGGAGTGCCCACGCAAAACCTGTTGGTGGCAGACCGCCAGGGAGTGATTGGCTGGACCCTGATTGGCGCGCTACCTGAGCGCCAGTTGACCGATATGGATACGCCACAAGACTGGAGTACAGCGAAAAACCGCTGGACAGGTTACCATGCGGCCAAGGCTTATCCGGCCATTCTGAACCCCAAATCTGGCCAGCTTTGGACCGCCAACAGCCGGATGATCGGGGGCGACGATTTAGCCCTGATTGGCAACGGCGGTTATGATCTGGGTGCCCGTGCCCAGCAGATCCGTGACGGCCTGACAGCGCTGCCGCAGCATACCGAACAAAGCCTGCAGCAAATTCAGCTGGATCATCGCGCTCTGATGCTGGCGCGTTGGCAAAAACTGCTGCTCGATCAGGTTCTCACTGCGGATTTTGTCGCAGAGCACCAGCTGACCTCTTACCGTGATTACGTGATGAAAGACGCCAGCCAGGCCAGCATCAGTTCAGTAGGTTACAGCCTGGTTCGTGCCTTTCGCGCTAAGACCATCGAACTGGCCTTTGCCCCGTTGACGGCGCTGTTGGAAACACATCGCCTGAGTGGACGAGACCTGAAGTTCTCCTTGGAAACCGCTACCTGGGCTTTGATCCAACAGCCACGGCCAGACACGGTGCCTGCCAGTTTTACCAGCTGGAAGTCTCTGCTACAACAAGCTGTGCTTGACAGCAAACAAGCGCTGGAACAACAGCAAGGCAGCCTGGCTCAAGCCAACTGGGGCGCACTAAACACCAGTCAAATCCAGCATCCGCTTGGCGCGGCTATTCCGGCGCTGGGTGACTGGCTGAATATGCCAGCCATGCCGATGAACGGCGACAGCCATATGCCGCGGGTGCAAAACAAAGTGCATGGCCAGTCGGAGCGGATGGTGGTGTCACCAGGTCATGAAGCAGATGGCTTGTTAGTGATCCCAGCTGGTCAGTCTGGTCACCCGCTGTCGCCCTTTTATCAGGCCGATCACAGCTTCTGGTTGCACGAGAAATGGCTGGGCTTTTTACCTGGCAAAACAGAGTATTTATTAAAGATTGAACCTAAAGCTTGACTTTAGACGTCTAGACTGATTATTTTGCACAGTATGAAACTGAATTTAATCGCTCGCTTTTTTCGCCTCTTTACCACCCCAACGGGGAGGCGGTAAGTCGCGCGCGCGTGATAGACCCGAAAACCTCCCCCAGTGGGAGGTTTTTTTTTGCCTAAGGACACTGAAATGACGCACGATTTAGACCAAATCCGTAAGGACATCAGCAGCACCGACCAACAGCTGCTGCAGTTATTGTCCAACAGGCGCCAGCTGGCGCTCGCTGTTGCCGACGCCAAACTGGCGCAAAACAAACCTATTCGCGATCAGAAGCGTGAGCAGGAACTGTTGGTCTCCCTGATAGAAAAAGGCAAAAGCCTGGATCTGGACGCTCAGTACATCACCAAAATTTACCATGTGATTATTGAAGACTCAGTGCTGCAGCAGCAGGCCAAAGTTCAGGGCCAGCTCAATGGTGCCAATGGTCCGGTGGCCCGGGTTGCGTTCCTCGGCCGCCAGGGTTCCTACAGTTACTGGGCCACCCAGAAATACTTCACCCGCCGCGCTGAAACCCTGATTGAAATTGGTTGTGACAGTTTTAATGAAATTGTGCAGTCCGTTGAAACCGGTCATGCCGACTACGCTGTACTGCCAATTGAAAACACCTCGTCCGGCAGTATCAACGAAGTCTATGACCTGCTGCAGCATACCCGCTTGTCTATTGTTGGTGAGCTGACGCACCCGATTGAACACTGCCTGCTTGGTATCACCGGCACCGAGCTGAGCAAAATCAAGACTATTTGCGCTCACCCTCAGGTCATTGCCCAGTGCAGCCAATACCTGCAAGGCTTGTCCAGTGTCAAAATTGAGTACTGTGATGCATCATCAGATGCTTTTAACCGGGTGCGTCAGGCGCAGGACCCAACCGTAGTGGCTATTGGTGGTGAAGAAGGCGGCAAACTGTATGGGCTTGAGGTGCTGGGCCGCAGCCTGGCCAATCAGAAAGATAATGTCAGCCGTTTTATCGTGGTGGCCCGCAAAGCCATTCAGGTGGACAAAGCCATTCCGGCCAAAACCACTTTTATCATGTACACAGGCCAGCAACCAGGCGCCCTGGTCGATGCATTGAGCGTACTGAAACAACATGGCATCAGCATGGGCAAACTGGAATCCCGCCCTATTCCGGGTAACCCCTGGGAAGAAATGTTTTATGTGGATGTGTACGCCAACCTGAATGACTACGCCATGACCAGAGCGCTGGACGAACTGAACCGCATTACCCGCTTTGTCAAAGTGTTGGGCTGTTACCCAAGCGAAGATATCAGCCCAACCCTGCCACCACAGAGTTAATTACCGTCAGGCGGCGTCACAGTGTGATGCTTTTCCCCTTCTGGGCAATCTGACACTGCAGGCCTTGTTCCAGCATTCGCTGTTGCAGGGCCTGTTGTGCTTTCGGCTCACCATGCACCAGATAAAACTGCGGTTGCCCGCCGATGGCAGAGGCCCAATCCAGC
Source organism: Rheinheimera marina (assembly GCF_042654345.1). NCBI lineage: Bacteria > Pseudomonadati > Pseudomonadota > Gammaproteobacteria > Chromatiales > Chromatiaceae > Rheinheimera > Rheinheimera marina. The sequence goes on along the minus strand of NZ_JBHSGB010000010.1, from coordinate 569,689 downwards.
AATTCACTCTGACCGGCATGAGCAGAGAAACCACCAATGGTGTGAATTTGCGCTTTAACCACCATCTGCTGACCAAACACCCGTACCCGCTTCTCTCCGTCCACCAGTTGGCGGCCCAAGGTACCCTGCGCCTGAAAGCCCACAAAAATAAGGTGGTTGGCGGCTTTCCATAAATTGTGTTTCAGGTGGTGCACAATGCGCCCGCCGTTACACATGCCGGAACCGGCAATGATAATGGCGCCAGAACTGACCCGGTTCAACGCTGCCGACTCCTCTGCAGTGGCAGTTAATCGCAGAATAGGCAAAAAACTCTGTAAATCTTTAGCGCCGTATCGCTCCAGCAGCTGAGTGTCTTTCGGGTCAAATTCGTCCATCAGGCGAGAATAAATTTTGGTGATCTCAATCGCCATCGGGCTGTCCAGCACCACCATTTTTTGTTTCAGCCGCTTTTGCTGATATAGCAGACCGAGGTAATACAGGATTTCCTGGCTGCGCCCCAATGCAAAGGCGGGAATAAACACATTGCCGCCTGCGGCATAGGCGTTATCCAACGCCTCAGCAAACTCATCCAGAGTGCGGTTCAGCGGCTGGTGGTTGCGATCACCATAGGTACTTTCCATCAGGACTATATCCGCCATCACCACCTGGCTTGGGTCCGGCATCAGTACAGTGGCGGGGTTCCCCAAATCGCCGGAAAACACCAAACGGCGGCTGGCTTTGCCGTTTTTCAGCTGCAGCTGCACTATGGCAGATCCCAGAATATGGCCAGCATCAAGGAACTCCAGTTCAATCTCCTCTGCCACCCTGAACTTTTGCCGGTAACCAAGCGGCTGCGTTTGTTCCAGCACCTGCACTACATCCCGCACAGCCATCACCGGATCCAGCAGGCTTTTGCCCTGACGGGCGCGCTGGCGGTTTTGCCATTCCAAATCTTTCAGGTACAGCTGCACTGAATCTTTTAATAACACCCCGAGCAGTAAGGAGGTCCCTTCGGTGCAATAGATATTGCCACTAAAACCACGAGCCACCAGCAAGGGCAATAAGCCGCTGTGATCAATATGGGCATGCGACAGGATCACCGCATCAATGTCTTTTGGCCGGAACGGAAACCTGAATTTGTGCCACTCGCGGATTTGGTCGGCGCCCTGACTCATGCCGCAATCGAGCAGCACCCGCAGGGTTCCAATGCGCAGCAAATAGCAGGAGCCTGTCACCTGTTCCGCGGCGCCATAAAAGGTCAAACTGGCATCTAATGGCATTCTTCTCTCCCTGTTGTGGTATTAGAGTGTTATAACTCAATCTTGAATGGTTGAAATTAGCCTATATCAAAGGATTGAATCATTTCTGAATTTTTGACGGAGCCCCGAATGTCCGACAGTAACTTACTGCATCAACGCCATTTAATTTCTGCCAGCGAAGCCGACCAGCACAGCCAGGGCCTGCAAGCCCATCCGTCTTACCGGCTGGCGTTCAGCGACAAAGATTTTTTGATGCAGGACGAATTGCGCCATGTGCGGTTGCAACTGGAATACCTCAAACCCCAGCTGGTGCTGGAACAGCATCAGGTGCAAGCCACTCTGGTGGTGTTTGGCAGTGCCCGGTTTTTATCGCCAGAGCAAGCAGCAGAAAAGCTTAAACTGGCGCAGGCCAGTCAAGCAGCTGATCCCACCAATAGCGAACGACTTCGCCAATTGCGCCTGGCCGAGCGGGATATGAAAAACAGCGGCTACTACGAGGCCGCCCGTCGTTTTGCCCAGCTGGTCACAGAGCACAGCCGGCAACAGCCAGAAAATGCGGTGATGATTATCAGTGGTGGCGGACCAGGTGTGATGGAAGCGGCCAACCGCGGTGCTTATGAAGCCGGCGGTCAGAGCATAGGGCTGAATATAGTGCTGCCGCATGAGCAGCGGCCGAACCCTTTTATTACGCCGGAGTTCTGTTTTCAGTTTCACTATTTTGCCATTCGCAAGATGCATTTCCTGCAACGGGCCCGCGCGCTGGTCGCCTTTCCCGGTGGTTTTGGCACCCTGGATGAATTGTTCGAAACCTTAACCTTGCTACAGACCGGTAAAGCCAGACAAGTGCCGGTGATTTTATACGACAGGGCGTTCTGGACCCGGCTAATCAACTTTGATTTGTTGGTGGAGGAAGGCCTGATTAAAGCGGAAGACCTGCAACTGATCCAGTTTGTCGATAGCCCGGAGCAAGCCTGGCAAGCCATCTGTGGCTGCTACCAGTTGTAAAAAAAGCCGCTTAGCGGCCTTTTTCACTGCATCTTCATTGGGGTCAGGTCTTGTATTTTGTGTGTCAATGCAAAATACAAGACCTGACCCCAGAGTTCTGTTTATTTGTGCTGATCGACAAGAGGCGTGCTGTACGCCAACTCCATATCCCATGGCAGCTGGATCCAGGTGTCCTGCTCAATGTCGGTGACATACAGATCCACCAGCGGCTTCCCCTGAGGTTTGGCATATACAGTGACAAAACAGGCGGTTGGGAATAACTCGCGCAGTGCTTTGGCGGTCTCACCTGTATCTACCAGGTCGTCCACCACCAACAAACGCGGGCTGTCGCGCAGCGCTGCGTTTTTCAGGATGGTCAGCTCGCGCTGCTGATCATGGTCGTAGCTGGACACACAAATGCTGTCCACCACCCGGATATTCAGCTCACGGGCCAGGATAGCAGCTGGCACCAGGCCACCGCGGCTAACCGCCACTATGCTGTCAAACTCACGGCCCAGCAGGTTTTTCGCCAGCACTTTGGTAGCACGGTGAAAGGCTTCCCAGGACACATAAAACATTTTGTTGCTTGTCAGCGACATCTCGGTGCTCCTTAAATCAGTTCCAGCGCAATTTCGACCATATCGTTGAACGAGGTCTGGCGCAGCTCAGCACTTAAGGCTTCGCCGGTACGGATATGGTCGCTGACCGTCATAATGGCCAGCGACTTAATGCCAAATTCGGCAGCGACACCGTACAAGCCGGCCCCTTCCATTTCCACACCCAGCACACCGTATTTTTCCAGACGGTCGAACAAGGTTGGATCCGGGTTGTAGAACAGATCCGAGGTAAACACATTACCAACGTGGGTCGGAATTTGTTTGGCACGGGCAGCGCTGACGGCTTTTTCCAGCAGACCATAGTCAGCCAGCGCAGCAAAATCCAGGTTGCCACCCAAGCGGTTGCGGTTCACCATGGAGTCGGTACTGGCGCCCATCGCAATCACCACATCACGCACTTTGACATCCAGTGGCAAGGCACCACAGGAGCCGATACGAATGATGTTTTTCACACCATAAAACTTCACCAGTTCAGTAGCATAAATCGACATGGACGGAACGCCCATGCCTGAGCCCTGCACGCTGACCTTTTTGCCTTTGTAGGTGCCGGTGTAGCCATACATATTGCGCACTGTGCTGATCAGCTGCACGTCGGTTAAAAAGGTATCGGCAATGTGTTGGGCGCGCAGTGGGTCGCCTGGCATTAACACGGTTTCAGCAAAAGCGCCTTCTGGCGCATTGATATGTGGAGTAGCCATAAAAGTCCTGAATTAATTTAAAAATGACTGACCGTAGCTCAATGGCTGCAGCCCAAAGTAAGCCGCCAGCGTCTGCCCCATATCGGCAAAACTCTGACGTTCGCCCAAATCACGGGCGGGTTGGAATTTGTTAAACCAAAGCACAGGCACATATTCGCGGGTATGCTCGGTGCCTGGCCAGGTTGGGTCGCAGCCATGGTCGGCAGTCAGCAGCATCACGCCGTCCTGATCCAGAGCCGCCATCAACTCAGGCAAACGGCTGTCAAAATACTCCAGCGCTTCGCCATAACCTATAGGGTCGCGGCGGTGGCCGTAGTTCTGGTCAAAATCAACCAGGTTGGTAAATACAATGCTGTGATCCGGTGCCTGCGCCATTTCGTGCAATGTCTTATCCACCAGAGCGGCCAGCCCCGTGGCTTTGACTTCTTTACTGATGCCCTGGTGGGCATAGATATCGGCAATTTTGCCGATACTGACCACAGTGCCACCGGCCTGGGTCAGCATATCGAGAACTGTCGGTGCCGGCGGTAATACCGAATAATCTTTGCGATTGCCGGTACGGGCATAGTTAGTTGCCTCAGTACCTAAAAATGGACGGGCAATCACCCGGCCTATGTTGTAGCTGTCGAGCAGTTCACGCGCCACTTCACAAAACTGGTACAACCGCTCCAGACCAAAATGCTCTTCATGCGCCGCCACCTGAAACACACTGTCGGCGGAGGTGTAACAAATTGGCATGCCACTGCGGATATGTTCATCCCCCAGCTTGACCAGAATGTCGGTGCCTGACGCATGGCAGTTGCCTAAAATGCCGGGCACACCAGTGCGGCGCACCAGCTCTTCAATCAGTTCAGCAGGAAAACTGTTGGTTTTGTCATGAAAGTAACCCCAGTCAAACAACACAGGCACACCGGCAATTTCCCAGTGACCACTTGGTGTGTCTTTACCACTGGACAACTCGCGGGCATAGCCATAGCTGCCCAGCGTGTCGCTGCTGTCTTCAACCAGCGCCAGTTCACCACTGGCGGCATGGCCGGCTTTGACTAAACCCAATCTGGCCAGGTTCGGCAACTGCAGCTGACGACCTTTGTGGCTGAAGAACGCTTTGCTGATACTGGCAAAGGTATTGGCGCCTGCGTCACCAAAGGACGCTGCGTCCGGCGCACTGCCGACACCAAAACTGTCCAGAACCAGGATCACGGCCTTTTTCATGACATCTAACCTCGGTTGCTTTTTACTCTGCTTCAATGGGGCTGAACCCCAGCCGCAACAAGGAGTAAAAATTAAAAAGGGCACGCAGCTTATGCAAAAAGTGCCCTGTTCGCAATCAATTTGTCATCCGGTTAGCTAACTGATTTTAAATTTACCCACCAGGCCGAACAAGGTATCAGACAACTGCTTAATCTCTGAAGACAACCTGTCGTTATTGCGGGCGATATCACCGGCTGCGCTGGCCTGATCATGCAGCGCGTAGAGGTTTTTGGTGATTTCTTCTGACACCAGCGCCTGCTCCTCGGTAGCAGACGCGGTTTGGGTGGCCATGTCATTGACCCGCAATGACGACTGCTGCAGTTGAACAAACACCTGTTCGGCTTCGGCAAAACTGCTGACGGTGCGGTCGGCATTCGCCTTACCACTGTTAATAGCACTGGACGCTTCACTGACCCGGCTTTGCAAGGTCTGGATCATCTCCTGAATATGGTTGGTGCTTTGTTGAGTGCGCGATGCCAGCGTCCTTACTTCATCGGCCACCACAGCAAAACCGCGCCCCTGCTCACCTGCCCGGGCCGCCTCAATAGCCGCATTCAGTGCCAACAGATTGGTTTGCTCGGCAATGCCACGGATCACATCCAGCACAGAGGCAATATTACCGGAGCTTTGCTCCAGCTCAGAAGAACAGGCCAGCGCCTGGTCGACATCCTGTGTCAGTTTGCCCATCCGCTCCGTCACACTATTGACTACCACAATGCCCGCTTCGGCACTGCGTCTGGCTTCGTCCGCTTCGTGAGCTGAATCGGTCGCCACCTGCGCCATTTCTTTATTGGCCAGCGTCATTTCATGCACAGCACTGACAATGGAATCCGATGCCACATTGAGCGATTTGGTAATTTCATTGGTTTTGAGCGCCGATTCAGACAGCACAGAGGTCAGTTGACTGAGCTGAGCGGCCTGTTGCAACACGGAGGCTATCAGCTGGCAGAGATTAGCCACAAAGCCATTAAACTGGCCGGCTAAATCAGCAAATTCATCTTTCGAGCTGGTATCTAACCGGGCTGTCAGATCCCCGTCACCCGACGCAATTTCGGCCAGCCGGGAAGTTAAATGGTTAATCTGATCGGTCAGCGATTTTGGCACCGCATAGCTAAACCAGCCCGCCACCAGCAAAATAAGTGCACTGATGCCATAACTGCTGTTCTGAAACAGACTGATGTCGGAGGTCAGTTGTGTCTGCTCGGCAATCGAGGTATCCAAAGCCGCTTCACCGGCTTTGTCCAGCACATCCCGTAAGTCGGCAAACAACTGCTGTTCCTGCTGCTGCATTTCAGCGGTCAGGCTGCCGTCACGGCTGGCTTGCAGCACGGCCTGCCCTGCTTCATTCCAGCGCTGATACTGCCGCTCAAAATCATTGAAGCGGGCGGCGATATCCGGGTACATCTTGAGGTAATTCAGGTATTCACCAAAGCGTTGCTTCACCTGGGCCGCGTTATCGGCAAAATCCTGCTCATGCGCCGCAGGGTCTCCCAGTTTGGCAATATGCTGAGTGCTGGCCAGTTTGGCCTGGTACAAATCGCGGTCGGCATTGAGCACCACAGATATTGCTTTCAGAAAATTTTCCGCTTGCAAATCCAGAGCACGGCTTTGCATTGACGACAAATAGCTGAACAAGGACACCACAACAATTAAGGTCAGGGCCAGGATCAGCATCGGCAAACTACTTTTCACTCGGATACTATGAATATTCATCTCGGAACTCACTGGTTGGCGGTTATACTTAGTACAGCTAAGTATTGATAACAGAATGAGTTTTCGCAAAAGATCCGGTCTTAAAATCTTTTGTAGAATAATTGGCGCAGGACTTTTAAGATGCACAGGCACGGCCAGTCCGCTGCCCGTCCTTTGAACCTCAGAGGTCTGCATGAAAACAGCAGTGATCACAGGAACCAGCCGGCGCTTAGGCGCTTATTTAGCCGAGCAGTTAACCCAGGCCGGTTACCGGGTTATTGGTCTGACCCGGCAACAAAATCCGGCACAGCCTTTTTCTCAGATTGAACTGGATTACCAGCGGTCAGACTCGGTGCTAGAGGCGGCAGCGCAGCTCAAACAGCAACTCGGTCAGCTGGATTTGCTGGTTCACAACGCCTCACTGTTTGAAAAAGATCAGCAACATCAGCAGGACCCTGCCGCGTTTTATCAAGCGCTGTTTGCCGTTCATATGCAATTACCTGCGCTGTTAAACCAACAGCTGTTACCACTGCTGCAAGCCAGTGGCGCAGGCAACATAGTGCATATTACGGATATCTATGCGGACAACCCCAACCCGGCTTTTGCGCTTTATTGCAGCACCAAAGCCGGGTTGGAAAACCTGATGAAATCGGCCGCCAAGGCTTATGCACCACTGGTGCGGGTGAACAGTATTCAGCCAGGGCCTATTCAGTTTTTGCCCGAGCACAGCAGCGAAGAAAAGCAACAGGTGATGCAACAGACACTAATTGCCACTGAGGCGGGCTTTGAGCCAATTCTCAAAGGCGTCCGTTTTTTGGTCGATAACCCATTTGTCACCGGTCTCAGCCTGAAAATAGATGGCGGCCGGGCTTTGGGGAAGTAACTCAGCGCCATACCAGAGCTGCGCTTTAACGCTGTCTGGCGTCAGTACCTGTACCAGGTAAGGCTCGGTCAGAAGCTCAGCCCAGTCTGGCTGTAACTCTGTGCCGGACCAAAGAATGTCAATATCACAACTGCGATCCTTGATACTGCGATAGGGGTCCGTTCTGTCCCGCCCAAGCTGGCTTTCAATCAGGCATAACTGCTGTTTTAGGTGCTCTGGAGATTCATCGGCGCATAACCAGCACAGAGCATTAATAAAACGCCGGTCAGATTCCACTAAACAAGCTTCGGTATAAACCCCGGGGTACCAAAACAGGCTGTGATAGCGCTGCAGCAGTTGCGCCACCGCCAGCGGCGTATGCTGTTCAGGCGCAATGTTCGAACCAAGCGACAACAAATACAGCATCAGCTCTGTACTCCGCCAAGGCGGTTCAGATCAAGCCGCTGACCCTGTCTAGCAAAACCGGCAAACTCCCGCTCAGCCAAACCAGAAAAGTCGGCCCAATGATCTTCATAACTCATCAAAAAAATGCGTTTACGCAGCGCTTCGGGGTAGCTGTGTAACAGGCTGGAAACAGGCGCATGCACCGGATTCCAGTCGGTCAGCGTGCAATCGTGAAATATCCACTGCACCTGCAGTGTCGCTAACAGCTCAGGCAACACCAGGGTGTCGCCACTGTAGAACACAGCGCCATTTATTTCGATACCAAAACAAGGTTTACCCGGGGTATGAGTGACCCGGTGCAATTGGTAGTGATTGCCGGCATAGTCAAACTGGTTCTGTTCAATCCAGCACACCTCGAAATAATCCTCCAGTTCGCATTGGCCTTCGCCATTGCGCCCCAGCGATCCTTTCAGGGTCTGGTGCCATAACTCATCGTACAACTCTGGTTGCAGGTAAAGCCTGACTTTACGTTTGAATTTGTAGCGACCTTCGTTGGCGAGCCGCTCCAGTCCAAACACATGGTCGGCATGCACATGAGTGATCACCACCGCATCAATGTCCTGTAGCTTCAGTCCCTGCGCGAACAAAGCAGGTTTGATGGTGTAACCGCAGTCCAGCAGCAAATTGCCCTGTTCAGTGCGCACCAGCGCGTTGTTATTAAACAGCGTATCCGCTTCGGAATGGCCGCAGCCGAGGATCAGTAATTCGTTAAGAGCTGTCACTAATGAGTCCGTCATCAGACGTTTGCACAATGGCAGCCAGTGTACCACCAACACACAAGGACAAAAAAACCGAAAATGATGCTGTACCTAAGTGCTATGGATTTTTCCGCCGCTAACGAGTATCACTGAAGCAGAAAAACCAACAAGGACAGACGATGAACAAACTCCTATGGGCGCTTGGCCTGGCATTAGGCACTGCACAAGCCGCCACCTTACCTAAACTGCAGCTGGATCTCAGCCAAACCACGGTCTCGGGTTTATCCAGCGGTGGTTATATGGCTGCGCAGTTTCATCTGGCGCAGGCCGATTGGGTCAAAGGTGCCGCTATTGTGGCTGCTGGCCCGGTCTATTGTGCGCAAAACAACTTACTGACCGCACTGGATCACTGCATCAACAAAGTGGATTCGCCAATCCCGCTCGATGCCATCAATCAGCAACTGAACAACTGGATGAATGAAGGCAAGCTCGCCAGCAAAACTGCACTGGCGCAGTCAAAAGTCTGGTTATTGCATGGCAGCAAAGATGAAAAAATTCACCCGGACGTAGCGGCAGCACTGTATCAGCAATATCAGCAATGGTTGCCAACCGCACAGTTGAATTATGTGTCGGATCAGCCTTTTGCTCACCATATGCCTACCCTGAATACTGGTTCGGACTGCGCGGTTTCAGAAGTGCCTTATCTCGGCAACTGCAACTATGATGCAGCAGCTGCAGCGCTGAGCTTTATACTGCCCAACTTTAAAGCGGCCGTGGCTCCCGCCTCAGGCCAGATTTATCCGCTGGCGCAACAGCAGATTGCCGGAGACAGTGCAGCAACTATGGCGGAGCAGGCTTATGTGTATGTACCCAAAGCGTGCGCTGAAGGAGAAAGTTGCCGGCTGCATATCAGCTTTCACGGCTGTAATCAGTCGGCCGAAGCAGTGGGAATGGCCTATGTCGAGCAAGCGGGCTTTAACCGGCTGGCGGACAGTAACCACTTAGTGGTGCTGTACCCGCAGGCCAGAGCGTCCAAGCTGATGCCCCTGAACCCCCAAGGCTGTTGGGACTGGTGGGGCTACACCACAGCCGACTATGCCACCAAACAAGGGCCGCAAATACAGGCGGTGGTCAAACTGGCGCAGGCATTAAAAGGTTAACTTCGCCGTTCAGGCAAGGCACAGCCAGCTGTGCCTTGCTGGTTTGGCTTACAGTGCAACAAAAAACCTGTCGCCGCGCGGCAAATAATAGTTATCCGGGTTAAAGGACATCACCACCATTTCGCCTTTGCCGATGATCTCCTGGCGTGGCACCAGGCCAATAACACGCGAATCTGCACTGTTATTGCGGTTATCGCCTAACACCAGATAAAACCCAGCCGGAATACGCAAAGGTTCGAAGCTGGAAAGACCGGAGTCCTGCTGAGTCAGCCGGATCTCATGCTTCACGCCCAGTAAATTTTCTTGCCAATCTGTACCTTGCTCCGCCTGATACAGTAAAGCCTGGCCATTGATCCGCAGCTGATTGTCCTGCATCTCAACCCAGTCTCCCGGCATGCCGATCACCCGCTTCACCAGTCTGTTATTGGCGGCGGCCGATTCAAAAATTACCACATCGCCCCGTTGTGGGTCCGCCAGCTTCACCAGTGAATGGCCGGTAAATGGCAGTTGCACGTCATACGCCAGTTTATTGATCAGAATACGGTCGCCCTCTTTAATGGTGGGCTGCATGGACCCGGACGGCACATGGTTCCAATCGGCCACTGCACTGCGAAACACAAACATCAGCGCCATACAAAATACAAAAGCCCAATGTTCACGCCAGAACTGTTTTACCTTTTGCATAAAAATTCTCCTGTAATAACTTCAACTTGGGCCCTATCCCTCGTCGTTAGTTGCATCAGCTTCTGCTCAAAATTGTTACTAAGTTTTGCCAGCGCCAGCGGCCCCCTTTAGAATGGAGCTCCACAGAGCAGACAGCAGGAGAACAAAATGCCGCACGCGGTCATTTTTGATATGGATGGAGTGCTGATTGACTCTGAGCCTTACTGGACAGAAGCAGAGCAATATATCTTTAACCAGCTGGGTGTCCGGCTGCCGCCAGAAATCACAGCCCAAACGGCTGGCATGAGCACCAAAGCCGTTACGGCACTTTGGTATGCCCATAGCCCCTGGACAGGCATGACGCTGGCAGAAGCCGAACAAGCGGTGATTGATTACGTAGCCCGGGCTGTGGTCGAACGAGGCCAGGCCAAATCTGGACTGCTGCCATTGCTGCAACAGCTGTCTGAGCAGAAAATCCCCTTAGCTGTGGCGACCAATTCGCCTGCATCTCTGATGCATACAGTGCTGGATCACCTGCAAATCCGTCATTATTTTCAGGCCTTGTGCTCTATCGAAGATGTCAGCCAAGGCAAGCCTCAGCCTGATATCTACCATCTGGCGGCACAGCGACTGGGCGTTCCAAGCCGCCATTGCCTGGTGTTTGAAGACTCAGTGACCGGCATGACAGCGGCACTGGCGGCCGGTATGCAGGTCATTGCACTGCCCGCTGACCACCACTGGCACAAAGCCGAGTATCAACAGGCGTTAAGCAAAATCCGCAATTACCATGAGTTACCTGCCGAGCCCGCACAGTGGTTGCAGCTCAGTGCTGTTGACTGATCCGCGCCTGTACAGCGGCTGATAGAAGCAGTCACCTGTGCTCTGGCTGTTGTACTGATACTGGCCTGTTGAGAACTGTCGTTCGTTATCACGGCTCAGGAAATGGCGGGGCATGACCAGCGGTTGCATGTCTTTCTTCGCACAGCGGTTAAGCTGGCTTTTTAGCACATCATCCGAAGGATGGTGCCCAGACCCGGACCAAGGTTTGCCAGGAGCAAACCAGAACAGCGTTAGCTGGCCCGCAGGGCTGCCTGCATGGACGCAGGCAGTCATCGAAGATGTAGGGCCTGACCTGTAGAAAGCAAAAAGCCAGCAATAAGCTGGCTTTTTAGCACATCATCCGAAGGATGGTGCCCAGACCCGGAATCGAACCAGGGACACGCGGATTTTCAATCCGCTGCTCTACCGACTGAGCTATCTGGGCAAAGAGGTTAATGGTGCCGCTTATCCGAGTCGAACGGATGACCTACTGATTACAAGTCAGTTGCTCTACCAACTGAGCTAAAGCGGCGCCTTGAACAAGGTCGTGACAGGATAAGCACCAATCACAAAAATTCATGGTGCCCAGACCCGGAATCGAACCAGGGACACGCGGATTTTCAATCCGCTGCTCTACCGACTGAGCTATCTGGGCAACGGGGGGTATTAAACGGATTTCGCGGAATCAAGTCAACTTATTTTTGTCTGGGCTGACGAGTTCGCTTAAATCCTGAGCAAAGCGGGCAAAAAATCATAGTTTTGCCCGCCAAAGCTGCATTAATTAGCCGAAGTATCCAGCGCAGGAAATGATTTTACCAGCTGATCTAATTGCTGCATCTGAGCCAGATAAGCTTCCAGTTTGGCCAGCGGTAACGCACAAGGGCCATCACATTTTGCCTGGTTTGGATCAGGATGCGCTTCAATAAACAAACCTGCCAGCCCCAGCGCCATGCCAGAGCGGGCTAATTGCGCCGCCTGAGCACGACGGCCGTCTGCTGAATCACTGCGACCACCTGGCCGCTGCAACGCATGAGTGGCATCAAAAATCACTGGCGCAAAGTGCTTCATATCGTCCATACCCAGCATGTCGACCACCAGGTTGTTATACCCAAAGCTGGAGCCTCGTTCACACAAAATGACATTCTCATTGCCCGCTTCTTTGAATTTGGTCAGGATATGACGCATTTCATGCGGCGCCAGGAACTGTGGTTTTTTCACATTAATCACAGCCCCAGTGGCAGCCATCGCAATCACCAGATCGGTCTGGCGGGCTAAAAAAGCCGGCAGCTGCAGTACATCCACCACTTCTGCCACAATAGCTGCCTGGTAGGGCTCATGCACATCAGTGATGAGTGGCACGTTAAAAGTCCGCTTAATCTCTTCAAAAATTTTCAGGCCTTCTTCCAGCCCCGGACCACGGTAGGAGTGCACTGAAGAGCGGTTCGCTTTGTCAAACGACGCTTTAAAGACGTAAGGAATACCCAGCTTTTCAGTGACCTTCACATAATGCTCTGCCACTTGCATCGCCAGGTCACGTGACTCGAGCACATTCATGCCACCAAAGAGTACAAACGGCTTGTCGTTGGCGACTTCAATGCTGCCAACAGAAACGGATTGAATTTGACTCACAAGTTTTCCTTTCGCTGCCACTGCAACGCTTTAATGTAACGATTGAGAATAACAGGACAATTGCCGGATTTGTTGCTGGATTTGTTCATTCAACGGATCATCTGGCCGTTGTTCGACAAAATATTGGTAATCGGCAATTGCCAGTGACCAATGGTCCAGCAATTCCAGGATCAGGGCGCGTTCGCGCCGCAAAAACGGATCGTCCGGTTTTTGACTGAGCAGATGCTGCACTATCGCCAGCGATTTTTCTTTTTGGCCACAGAGCAAAAATAGCTTCTTTTGCTGTTGCCATAGCCGCTGTTCGAGCTGACTGAACGAACCTGGGACTTGCTTCATTTCATCCGCCAGAGTACCAACCAGGCCATTTTCTGGTTTAAGCAAGCACTGCCACTGCCCACTAACCGGATCCAGCCAAATCTTCTCCGCGGCCGATAACCGCACTTGCAGCACCAACTGCTGTTGATACCAGACAGGCTGCACTTCTAACCCCGATAGCAGTAACATATCGATCAGGATCAAGCTGAGCACCAAAGGCTCAGCCTCACGTTTGAGCAAGGCGTGATGGATTAACGCGGGTTCAGGCAGATGACTGAGCCTGAGCTGTTGCAACGGCGCGGTAAATAACGCCTGCTGATAGAACAACTGCATGACCGCATCAAAGCGGTTCATCAGGCTGCCCTGCACCGGCAACAGTGCACGCAGCTGCTGCCATTGCTGGCGAGCCTGTTCAATCAGGGCAACGTCAGACCACTGGGCCTCAGTCAACAGCCATAGCTCAAGCTGACTGATCTCAGAACCATCTTCAGATTGTAAGAAAGACATCTGTGAATTGGCTTTAACCAAAAATCACTGGGGTTTTGGTCACAGCAACCTTGGCAACAATCACCAACCAGCTTAATGCACCGATAAAACCCAGCCAGCGCAGCAACAAGGTGCGGCCTTTGAGCGCCATAAATGCCAAAGCAATGTAAGCCAGCACACCAATCAATTTATCGGTCAGCCATGGCGTTTGAAACGGATATTGCTGAATAGTCCACATCAGACCTGCAGCGGTCAGCAGCAATAAGCTATCAATTATATGAGGGGTAATTTTAAAAAACTTGTTCTGCAATAAGGCCGGAGCTTTCAGGCTTAATAAAAAACGTATCGCCAGAAAAGCCACACTCAGGGCAACAAACAGCATATGGGAATGCTTTAATGCCATATACATCAGGAAAACTCCTTAAACTAGGCCTGTCAGGCCTATCAACTATTATCAGGACGCAGAAAGAAAAAACCACCCCAAGGTGGTTTTTCGTCCAAGCCTTTAAAGATTTCGCATATCGTCGTCTTCGTCCGGGTATTTTTGCAGTATTGCTTCCAGTTTGTCGACCCGGCTTTTAAAAATTTGCACCAGTTTAGGGTCGAAATGCTTACCCGCTTCACTGTCGAAGTAGGTCAACACCTGCTCCAGCGTCCAGGCCGATTTATAACAGCGACGGTGGCGCAGCGCATCGTACACATCGGCTAAGGCGGCAATACGGGCATATAAGTGGATGTCTTCGCCTTTTTTTCCTTCAGGGTAACCGGAACCATCCCATTTTTCATGGTGATCACGGGCAATCACGGCGCCGGCCTGAATAATGGTGCGTTTGGAATTTTTCAGAATTTCATAACCAATACTGGAATGGGTTTTCATCACTTCCCATTCCTGGTCCTGCAGCCGCATCGGTTTATTCAGAATGCCATCCGGAATGCCCACTTTACCGACATCATGCAGTGGGGAAGCGAACATCAGTTTTTCTGCTTCTTCCTCTTCCAGGCCATAAGCTTTGGCTAGGTCATAACAGATAAAGGCGACACGCTTCACATGGTTGCCGGTTTCTATGGAGCGCTGCTCAACCGCTTCGCTGAGGCGATAAACAATTTCACGCTGAGTGTCTTCAATTTCATTTTGCAGTTGCACGTTTTCATAGGCAATTTGCACGTTCTGTGAAAACAGCTCTATCAGTCGCTTCTGAGTGTCGGTAATTTGGCTGGGCAGACCAGACACATAAAGCAGTGAGCCCGAGGTGAATTTGCTGGTGCAATAGGCCACCAGATAATTGTCGCGGTAGACAATGCTGCGGCTGTCCAGCGCCTGTTTAAATGCATCCAATAAGGTGGCGTCCAGCACGTCCTGAATGGCTTTGCCTTCTTTGCGTTCAAATTCGCCCAGGCCGGCAAAAACCACCAGCCGGTCTGGATCGGCGTCATCATTTAAAGTACCAGCCACCAATGAAGAATTGGCTAACAGTGCATTGTCATTGCAGCCAAGAATGGACGTCAGCTGCTGCAATACCCCATCAATAAACTGTTCCATCGAATGGGAAGAAAACAGGTTGGCAGAAGCAGAGATAATTTTTTCGAGGCCCTGGCGGCTGTGGTCAATCGACAAGATATCTCGGTAAGAACGCAAACTACTCATCACCACAGTAAAGAGTTTCTGCGCAGTCAGTTCGGTTTTGGATTTGTAATCGTTGATGTCGTAATTGACGATCACCTGCCGCTCAGGCGCCTGGCCCGGCTGACCAGTCCGCAGGATAATACGCACATAATGGTTATGCAGTTCTTCGCGGATATAACGCGCCAGTAACAAACCTGCATCGTCACTTTCCATTACCACGTCGAGTAAAATAATGGCAGCGTCCGGGTGCTGCGCAATCAGGGTTTTGGCTTCACGGCCTGAGTAGGCACTGACAAACTCCAGGTTTTTGCTCTGGAATGAAAAATCACTGAGCGCCAGCTTAGTCACCGCATGCACTTCAGGCTCATCATCAACAATCAATACTTTCCAGCTGCCCCGGTTCGGACTGCTTAGTTCCTCCGGCTCTTCAGCGAACAGAAAATCATTGGCCATCTATTACTCCTTCCCCGCAACATCCAAGTCCCGCGTTGTTTATTTATATGCGGTTATCAGGGAAGGGTCAAAGCAAAGTCGTTGAAATGGAAAAAATTTTCGCCATCAGGCCAACTGACCGCCGCTGATACGCCATTGGTCACCATAATCACGTACCGAGGCTACCTGGCTAAAACCTGCTTGTTTCAGCAACTGCTGCACGGAGTCGGCTTGTTGATAACCATGTTCCAGCCAGAGCCAGCCACCTGAAGTCAGATGGCTGCAGCTGCCCTGGATAATCTGCTGAATATCGGCCAGGCCTGTCTGCGCTGCAACCAGGGCTGAGCGGGGTTCAAAGCTGACGTCGCCCTGGTTCAGATGCGGATCGGTTTCATCGATATAAGGGGGATTGCTGACAATCAGCTCAAACTGCTGGCCTGCAACCGCAGTGAACCAGTCACTTTGGCTAAAGCGACAATTGGCAAGCTGCAGCTGTTGCCCATTGTGGCGGGCTAAAGCCACAGCTTCAGGCTGCAGGTCCAACCCAGTCAGCTGCCAATCGGGCTTTTCTTTGGCCAGCGCCAGTGCAATAGCACCGGTGCCGGTGCCTAAATCCAGCACTCGGGCCTGTGTGGGCAACGCCAACTCCAGCGCCTGGCGGACCAGAGTTTCGGTATCAGGTCGTGGGATCAGGGTGCAGGGAGCAACCTTCAGCTGAAAATCCCAGAAGTACCAGTAGCCGAGAATATAAGCCAGCGGCTCACCGGCAAGCCGCCGGGTCAGCGCTGCCGTTAAGGTCGCTTCCAGCTCTGCTGGTAACTCGTCACTAGCCCGCAGCACCAGCTGAGTGGCAGACCAGCCAGACAACTCCTGCAACATGCGGCGGGCTTCCTGACGTGCATCGACCGGCACAGGGCCGGTCGATAACAAGGGGTGCAGTGAAGTGGCCGCCTGCAGCAGCCACTGCTGAACAGTCAGCATCAGCTGTTTTCTTCCGACAATGCGGCCAGCTGATCGGCCTGATATTCATGTTTCAACGGGTCAATCACCTGTTCAAGCTCACCTTCCATCACTTCGTTCAGACGGTAGATGGTCAGGTTAATACGGTGATCCGTTAAACGCCCTTGTGGGAAGTTATAAGTCCGGATCCGCTCAGAGCGGTCACCACTGCCGACTAAATTCCGGCGGGTGGTTTCTTCAGCCACCCGGCGTTTTTCATCTTCAGCGGCCTGAATACGGGATTGCAATACCGCCATAGCGCGAGCCCGGTTTTTGTGCTGTGAACGCTCATCCTGACATTCCACCACAATACCTGTGGGTAAGTGGGTAATACGGATGGCCGAGTCCGTTCTGTTGACGTGCTGACCACCGGCACCTGAAGCACGGTAGGTGTCCACTTTCAAATCGGCTGGGTTGATTTCAATGGCTTCGTTTTCCGGAACTTCCGGCATAATGGCCACAGTACAGGCTGAGGTGTGCACCCTGCCTTGAGATTCAGTAGCCGGAACCCGTTGTACCCGGTGACCGCCCGATTCGAATTTCAATGTGCCGTAGGCCCCTTCACCTTGCACGCTGGCAATAATTTCTTTGTAGCCGCCGTGTTCGCCGTCATTGCAGCTGACCACTTCGACTTTCCAGCGCTGGCGCTCACAAAAACGGCTGTACATACGGAAGACGTCACCGGCAAAGATGGCCGCTTCGTCGCCGCCAGCCCCGGCCCGGATTTCCAGGAAACAGCTGTTACCGTCGTTCGGGTCTTTCGGGATCAATAAGATCTGCAATTCGCCGTCGAGCTGTTCAATCCGTTCTTTCGCCGCTTTAAACTCGTCCTGCGCCATCTCGCGCATGTCCGGGTCTGAATCCTTCATCATCTCTTCAGCACTGACCAAATCGTCTTGCGCCTGCCGGTAGTCATTAAAGGCTTTACTGATATCTTCCAGTTGACTGTATTCTTTCGACAGTTCACGAAACCTGTTCTGATCACTGATAACACTGGCGTCGCTGAGCAAGGCCTGCACTTCTTCATAACGCTCTACCAGGCCTTCGAGTTTACGATACACAGAGTCTTTCATTCGGTCTTTATACCTGTTACAGATCCAGCAAGCTGTGGATCAAAGTTTGTTGTTGAGGTTGTTCGTCCTGCAGCAATTGCCGCAAGGCTTTGGTCGGCGCATGCATCAGCCGGTTGCTGAGTTTCATCGCAAGTTCCGCCACCACTTTTTCCGGATCCTGGCCTGATGCCAGTTGCTTCAGCGCTTTGGCAGTCAATTCATCGCGCACCGCCTCGCCTTTATCCCGGTAGTTTTTCACCCAGTCCAGCTGACCATGCAACGCCAGCCATTGGCTGAATTCGACCACACCGGTCTGAATCATCTGTTCCGCTTGGGCGGCGGCCTCTTGCCGGTTCTGCAGATTCTGCGCGACTATGCTTTGCAGGTCATCCACAGTATAGAGGTAAGCGTCTTCCAGTTCCGCCACCTGTTCTTCAATATCGCGAGGCACCGCCAGGTCGACAAAAAACATCGGCTTGTGCCGGCGTTTTTTCAGCGCCTGTTCCACCATGCCTTTACCCACAATAGGCAAGGTACTGGCGGTGGAGCTGATCACCACATCGGCATTGGCCAGCGCCTGCGGCACCTGGCTTAAACTGACGACTTCGCCGCCAAATTGAGCAGCCAAAGCGGCGGCTCTGTCGTAAGAGCGGTTGGCGACCGTCATTTTTTCAGCGCCCTGCTCCAGCAAATGTTTGGCCACCAGTTCGATGGTTTCTCCAGCACCGATCAGCAGCACTTTGACTTTGCCAAGCTGACCAAAAATCTGCCGGGCCAGACTCACCGCCGCAAAAGCAACAGACACCGCACTGGCGCCTATATCGGTCTCGGTACGCACCTGCTTGGCCACAGAAAAGGTTTTCTGAAACAGCCGTTCAAATTGCGGGTTAATAGTGCCGGCCTGGCGGGAGTGGCTGTATGCCTGCTTCACCTGACCTAAAATCTGCGGCTCACCTAAAACCAACGAATCCAGACCACAGGCAACCCGCATCAGATGACTGCTGGCCTGGTCGCCCTGATACAAATACAGGTGCTGATTCAGTTCCAGACTGTCAAGCTGATGGAATTCACTTAACCAGCGAATTACCTGTTTCGATTGTTCCGGGCTGCCGTTAAAATACAGCTCAGTTCTGTTGCAGGTCGATAAGATCACGGCGTCACTGACCTGCGTCTGCTGGGTCAGCTCGCGTAAGGCATCCAGAATTTGCTCAGGTGCAAATGCCACCTGTTCGCGTAGCGCGACCGGGGCAGTTTTGTGATTGATACCTAAAGCAAAAATAGCGATTCACCTGTCTGTACAGAGTGGGTTCAGCCACTCAGGCCTTATAATGAGGGCGAATTGTACGAAAAAGCCCGGTTTAAAAAAAGCATAGAGAAGGAATTAAAGTGTTGTCGAGTGCAAAAATGGCCTGTGTTGTCGCTATGGCGGTGTTGCTTTCAGCTTGTGCGTCCAGCCCCAAGTCCGGGTCTTATGTGCCGCTCTCGGCCCAACAACGCCAGCAGCAACTGGAGCAGTTGCAGGAATTTAAGCTGACTGGCGCTTTGGGTGTTACAGCTCCGAACGACAGCGTGAGTGGTAGCCTAAGCTGGCAACAGCAAGGCCCCTATTACCAGGCCAGTATGACTAACTTTGTCGGTATCAGTATTTTCGAGCTGGAGACCGATAGTCGCGGTGCCACCATCAAAGCCGATGGCGAAGTGCATCAGGCGCAGTCCGCCAGCGCACTGCTGGATTATTTATCCGGCTGGAGTCTGCCCATTGAAGAAATGCCGCTGTGGCTCAAAGGCATGGCCAGCAGCACAGGCAGTGCCCATCAATGGGATCAGCTCGGCCGCTTGGTCGCTTTTGAACTCAAAGACAATCAGGGCCGCGACTGGCTCGTCAGCTACCCGGAGTTTTTTCCGGACGCGCTAGCCTTGCCAAAACGGGTGGTGCTGGAATCAAAAACTGATCGCACAAAAATCAAACTGGTGGTGCGTCAATGGCAACTTTAATTCTGCCGGCCCCGGCCAAGCTCAATTTGTTTTTGCATATCACGGGGCGGCGTGCCGACGGCTACCACAACTTACAAACCTTATTTCAGTTGCTGGACCAGGGCGACCAACTGCAGTTCACACCACGTGATGACGGGCAAATCCAGCTGCGCTGCAATCTGCCGGAACTGGAAACCCCCGACAATCTGGTGCTGCGTGCTGCCGCCTTACTGAAACACAAAGCAGCTGCCAGCGCTGGTGTGGATATTTATCTGGAAAAACAAGTGCCGATGGGCGGTGGCTTGGGCGGTGGTTCATCCGATGCCGCCACCACCCTGGCAGCGCTGAATCAGCTGTGGGGTCTTGGCTTGTCGATTAAGGAACTGGCAGAGCTTGGCTTAACCCTTGGCGCTGACGTGCCGGTTTTTGTCGAAGGCCAAACGGCCTATGCCGAAGGGGTTGGCGAACATTTGCAACCTGTTAGTCTGCCAGAAAAATATTACCTGATTGTGACGCCAGAGGTGCATGTCAGCACGGCTCTGGTGTTCCAACACCCCGATTTAACGCGCGATACAGCCCCGCTGACTCTGGCACAACTGCTAAACTCAGACTGGAAAAATGACTGCGAAGCACTGGTCAAACAGCTCTACCCCGAGGTTGCATTGGTGTTGGACTGGTTGATAGAATACGCGCCGTCTCGAATGACGGGTACTGGCGCCAGCGTATTTGCTGAATTCCCGGATGAATTCAGTGCTCGTCAAACCCTGCACAAATTACCGTCTCAGTGGCGCGCTTTTGTCGCAAAAGGGGTTGCTCAGTCCCCGCTGTGGACTGAGTTGAAGGATGCTGTTTAGCGTACAGTTTGTTTGACAAAACAAGCTGTTTTAATTCAACCGGACCACAACTGCCCTGAGGATCCTACCGTGCCCGACATGAAGATTTTCGCTGGTAACGCCGTACCAGAACTCGCCAAGAAGATAGCCAGCCGTTTATATATCAAGCTGGGCGATGCCGAAGTCGGCCGTTTTAGCGACGGTGAAGTCTGTGTGCAAATCAATGAAAACGTCAGGGGATCTGACGTTTTTATTATCCAGTCTACCTGCGCACCAACCAACGATAATCTGATGGAACTGATTGTAATGGTCGACGCTCTGCGTCGTGCCTCGGCAGGCCGTATCACTGCGGTGATGCCTTACTTCGGTTACGCCCGTCAGGACCGCCGTGTCCGTTCAGCCCGGGTACCTATCACCGCCAAAGTGGTGGCCGATTTCCTGTCCAGCGTGGGTGTGGACCGCGTACTCACTGTTGACCTGCATGCCGAACAAATTCAGGGCTTCTTCGACGTGCCAGTGGACAACGTATTTGGCAGCCCGGTACTGCTGGAAGATATGCGTAAGCGTGAATTCACCGCACCAGTGGTGGTGTCGCCGGATATCGGCGGTGTCGTGCGCGCCCGAGCTATTGCCAAATTGCTGAATGACGCCGATCTGGCCATCATCGACAAACGTCGTCCTAAGGCCAACGTGTCTCAGGTGATGCATATCATCGGTGACGTGAAAGACCGCGACTGTATTATTGTCGATGACATGATTGATACCGGCGGTACTTTATGTAAAGCCGCAGAAGCCTTAAAAGAACAAGGCGCCAAACGTGTTTTTGCTTACGCCACTCACGCAGTATTCTCTGGCAGTGCGCCGGACAATATCCGTAACTCAGTGATTGATGAACTGATGATCACTGACACTGTGCCACTGAGTGCAGAAATGCGTGCAATCAGCAAAGTGAAGCAATTGACCTTAAGCGATATGCTGGCTGAATGTATCCGCCGCATCAGCAACGAAGAGTCTATTTCGTCAATGTTTGATTAATTGACGTCCAATAAAAAACCCCGGCCTGCCGGGGTTTTTTATTGTCAGCGCACTGCGGCTTATTCCTGAAACAAGGTTTCAATATCCAAGCCTTGATGGCTGACAATTTCACGCAGGCGACGCAGCGCTTCAACCTGAATTTGCCGTACCCGCTCACGGGTTAAGCCAATTTCTTTGCCAACATCTTCCAGCGTGGAAGGCTCAAAACCGAGCAGACCAAAACGTCGTGCCAATACTTCCCGTTGTTTGGCATTCAGCTCATCCAGCCAGACCACCAGATGCTGGCGGATATCGGCATCGGTGAGTTCTGTTTCCGGTCCCAGCTCTTTTTCATCAGCCAGCACATCCAGTAACTGCTTTTCCGACGAACCGGCGACAGGAGTGTCAACTGAAGTAATCTTTTCATTCAGTTTCAGCATCTTACGCACTTCGTCGACAGGCCGGTCCAACGCCGCTGAAATTTCCTCCGGCGTCGGTTCATGGTCCAGCCGCTGTGACAATTCGCGGGCAGCCCGTAAATACACATTCAGCTCTTTCACCACATGGATGGGCAACCGAATGGTGCGGGTCTGGTTCATGATGGCCCGTTCAATGGTCTGACGGATCCACCAGGTCGCATAAGTCGAAAACCGGAATCCTCGCTCAGGGTCAAACTTTTCCACTGCCCGGATCAAGCCTAAGTTCCCTTCTTCAATCAGGTCCAGCAGCGCCAGGCCACGGTTGATGTAACGACGGGCAATTTTGACCACAAGGCGCAGGTTACTTTCGATCATGCGTTTGCGGGCTGCTTTGTCCCCCCTGAGAGCCAGGCGGGAAAAATAAACTTCTTCTTCGGCAGAGAGTAAAGGTGAAAAACCAATTTCGCCCAGGTAAATCTGGGTCGCGTCCATCACGCGTTGGTTGTCATTGGCAACAAACACATCGTCTGGTGTGTTGTCTTCTTCGGTAGTTAAAGTGGTTAAATCAGGCTCGGCACTGTCATCGTCGGAAAGCGTGACATCATCACCTAACTCAGTTTCTTTGAAATCAATTACGTCTTCATCATCTTTATGACCCATATCCTTCTCCCACATCAACAAGCTTTGGGTATCACCTGTAAAATCAGGCATCCTTACCTGGTCACCCTTCGGGGTGATCTTATTTTAGGTATTTTCTGGGGTCGACGGACTTGCCACGGAAACGGATTTCAAAGTGCAGCCGGGTGGAGGTTGCATCTGTACTACCCATTTCAGCGATTTGTTGCCCGCTGACGACGGTGTCGCGTTCCTTAACCAAAAGCTTGCGGTTATGAGCATAGGCACTCAGGTAGTCATCGTTATGCCTGATAATGATCAGGTTTCCATAACCACGTAAGGCATTACCCGCGTAAACAACCTCTCCAGACGCTGCAGCACGAACCTGAGTTCCTGCAGCGCCACCAATATCCAAGCCTTTGTTTCCATGTTCTGCATTGGAAAAAGTAGCCAATATTGGTCCCCTGACCGGCCAGCTCCAGACTATTTTTGAACTGGATACCGGACTGGGTGCGGTTGATGTGTTTTGTTTCACCGTCTGAGATCGAACATAACCCGTTTGATTCTGAGGTGCAACCGCTTTGTTGTCTGGAAGCGGTTTCACAGATGAAATATTTGATAAATTTGAACCATTCAAGCCCGATTTATGCGGACTAACTGGGTTTTTCTGCGATTCACCGCGCAGAAGCGCAGTCTTTGCGTTAACAAGATGTAAAGTTTGGCCTGGGTAGATGCGATAAGGCACCGGAATATTGTTTTGCGCCGCCAGCTCCCTGTAGTCCAAACCGGAACGAAACGCGATAGAATACAAGGTATCACCGGCCTGCACTGTGTAGCGGGCGTTGGCTTCCCCTTGAGGGTGTTTCTTGTAGTAGTTCCGAATGTCATTCAGGCTGCTGACCGGCGCCGGCGCGTCGCGCGAGCTACACGCCACCAGACTGCAGGCAGCCATAATGAAACAAAAGTGCTTCACGTTAGCGGTACACCAAATAAAGCAACACAGCCAAACCTACGGTGCCCCAGCCTAAGGTATCGACTATGTCCCTCAGTTTCTGCTGCATTTTTTCACCGCCCCAATACATCAAACCAGCGACCAGGAAAAACCGGCTGGCGCGGGCAATAAAGGATGCGAGTAAAAAAGGCCAAAATGCCATACTCATCAGCCCAGCTCCCACAGTGAACAACTTGTAGGGAATAGGTGAAAACCCGGCAATAAACACCACCCAGACACCGTATTCAGTAAACCATTGCTGCACTTTGGCAAAAGCATCATGTTTACCTAAGTACTCCATCGCCGGCAATACCACGGGTTCATACAACCATAAACCGAGGAAGTAGCCGCAGACGCCACCCAGCACAGAAAATAACGTGGTAACCCAGGCAAACCGCCAGGCTTTTTCAGGCCGGGCTAGCGCCATAGGGGCCAGCATCACATCAGGCGGGATAGGAAAAATAACCGACTCGGTAAAACTTAAGCCTGCCAGATAGCGCTCTGCATGCCGGTGCCGTGACCAGAGCAAAGCTTTGTCATACATCCATTGGAAAATACGCAACTTGAGATCCTTGAGTTAGTTGTTCATCTGCAGACCAAAGCTCTAGGCCAGCTCACCTGGCACCAAAGGCACAAACCGCACCGCTTCCACGTCTTGTTGTTCAAAATCATCACCGCAACGGGTAAATACCCGCAACACTTGCTCCTGAGCACCGACCGGGATCACCAGACGCCCTCCTTCAGTCAGTTGCTGCAATAGCGCCTGCGGCACTTCGTGGGGCGCTGCGGTTACGATAATACAATCGAATGGGGCTTTGCTTTGCCAACCTAACCAGCCATCGCCGTGTTTCATCGACACATTATGCAGGTCTAATTGTTGCAGTCTGCGTTTCGCCTGAAACTGCAAGGCTTTAATTCGCTCTACACTGCAGACCTGTTCAAATAAGCGGGCCAGTATGGCGGTCTGATAACCTGAGCCAGTGCCAATCTCCAGTACTTTTTTGCACTGTGGCGATTGCAACAGCAATTCAGTCATCCGGGCCACAATATAAGGCTGTGAAATGGTCTGGCCCTGGCCTATTGGCAAGGCGGTATTTTCATAGGCTTTATGTGCCAGAACGGCTTCAACAAATAGATGGCGGGGTGTCTGACTAATCGCTGTCAGTACCCTGTTGTCCTGAATGCCTTCTTGCTGAAGCTTTTGTGCCAAAACAGCGGCACTGCGGTGTGTCACTACAGCCATAACTTACCACTTGATCCCTTCTAACCATTGGCCCAGCTGCTCCATACTGCGATAGGCCGTCATATCCACATGCAAGGGCGTCACCGAAGCATAGCCCTGTGCCACTGCATAAAAGTCTGTGCCTGGCCCTGCATCCAGTTCAGGCCCTAAAGACCCATACCAATAAATAGGCCTGCCCCAAGGGTCTGTGGCCTGCTGCATGGTTTCTGCTTTATGCCGCCGCCCCAGCCGCGTAACCTGAATGCCCTTCAATTGTTCCAGCGAAATAGCTGGTACATTGATGTTCAGGATCTGATCGGCAGGCAATGGCTGGGATTTCAACTTTTTGATCACCTGAACTGTGACATGGGCAGCGGTCGCGAAATGTTGTTCATCGCGGCCAGCCAAAGAAACCGCTATGGCAGGCAAGCCTAAATGACGGCCTTCAGTGGCTGCGGCTACTGTGCCGGAATACAGCACATCATCGCCCAGATTGGCACCATGGTTAATGCCGGATACGACCAGATCTGGCGCCTTGTCCAGTAACTGATTAATCGCCAGATGCACACAATCTGTTGGCGTGCCATTGACAGCCACAAACCCATTGTCCAGCAATTGAGTACGAAGCGGGTTAAGCAAGGTCAACGAATTACTGGCACCACTGCAGTTGCGATCCGGCCCCACTGTAGTCACCTCTGCAATCTGTGCTAAAGCCTGCTGCAGCACCTGAATGCCTTTGGCGTACACTCCATCATCATTACTTAACAGAATTCGCATTATGGCCTCCGAAACCGTTAATCCAATGGCGCCTGATGGCGCTGCACATCCTGATAATTCACCAACTCTCTGAGCACGGACGTGGCAAAACAGCCTGAGTACAATTGAAAACTCAGGCAGACGTCTGAACCGTCGAAGTACCAGCTCAGCTGTCGCGGCACCAGACGAATACTGCGTCGCTCAGCACGCATATTCAGAGCGATCAGAGCGTCCACCCAGTGCTGCCAATTGTGCAGGCTTTGCTGTTCAAACTCCAGCGCATCCCCTTGCACCAACGGCTCTCCGCAGCCAGCCAAAGCCGCCGTCGGATGAATATCAAATTCGGCCAGACGCTGACGCAGCACGTCATCGGGCTCATCCACTTTGAAAATGGACCCTGAGCCGTCCAGCTGAACCACTTCGCCTTGCATCAGGCGGTTAAATAGCCCCTGCTCCAAACGCCGTGCCAGTTGGGTATTAAACAAAAAGGATCGGGCAGCCGACAACGCCAGGCCACGAATTTGACGGTCGGAAATACTGCCGCCCTGGAACAGCTTGTCGGCCAGAACCAGGTTGCCACCGTCACGGCCAAAACGTTGTTCGCCGTAATAATTCGGCACCCCAAGTTTTACCTGCTGCAACCGTTGCTCCAGCTCAGCAGGGTCGGATACGTCGCGCAGACGCAAATGAAAGGTATTGTGTGCAATAGCGCCCAGGCGCAAACGGCGCTGATGCCGGGTCACCTGCAAAATGCGACAGCCGTCAATCTGCCAGTGTTGCCAGTCAGGTTGTTGTTTAATTGGATAAGGCACACAAAACCACTGACGGGTGACCGCATGACGGTCTTTTAAGCCAGCGTAACTGACCTGACGGGCTTTACAGCCGACAATTTCGGCCAGCAGTTTGGCGACAAACTGGGTGTTCTGGCCAATTTTTTCAATAAACAGCAACAGGTGTTCACCAGCGCCGGTGGGCGTGAAACTTAAGGTTTCTTCCACAATAAAGTCGTCCGGCTGGACACGCAGCAGCGCCGTGCCTTGCGGTTTCTGATAAAGATAAGGTAAAGCCAGCAATTGCATCAGACTTTCACCAGCAGCACCACAGCTTCCACTGCGATGCCTTCTTTACGCCCGACAAAACCAAGCTTTTCTGTGGTGGTGGCTTTGACATTCACCGCACCGATAGCACAGTCTAAATCCTGCATCAGGCACTGACGCATGGCGTCGATATGCGGTGCCATTTTAGGCGCTTGGGCCAGAATCGTCACGTCCAGGTTGCCAAGCTGATACCCCAGCGCCTGCACGTCGGCAAAGACTTTACGCAATAGAATCCGGCTGTCGATGCCTTTAAAGGCGGTGTCCGTATCCGGGAAATGATGGCCGATATCGCCAAGAGCCACAGCACCCAATAAGGCGTCTGCCACGGCGTGCAGCACCACATCGCCATCGGAATGGGCAAGCAGGCCTTGCTCATAAGGAATTTTTACACCACCCAGCGTGACAGGACCTTCGCCACCAAAGGCATGAACATCAAAACCATGACCAATACGAAAAGGCACCATCAGTTACGCTCCAGATAAAAACGGGCTAAAGCTAAATCTTCAGCCTGGGTAATTTTAATATTGTCGGCATGGCCAGGCACCAACAGCACCGGATGTCCGGCCCATTCCATCGCACTGGCTTCATCTGTGACTGCAACGCCGGCACAAAGTGCATCCGTCAGTGCGGTTCGCAGCAATGCGGTCGGAAACAGCTGTGGCGTATAGGCATGCCACAAGCCACTGCGCTCGACCGTCTGTTCAATCTGGCTGGTTCCCCGCTTCATGGTGTCACGCACCGGAGTGGCCAAAATGCCACCAACGTTTTGAGCCAAACAATGTTCTATCAACATCTGCACATCGGCCAGCCGCACCACAGGACGGGCCGCATCATGCACCAGCACCCAGGGATACTGCTCTGCATTGATCTGCTGGAGCGCATTGAGCACAGAATTGGCACGCTCAGTGCCGCCCTGCACGCGCTGAAAACACCCTTGCTGCAGAAACGACAGAGCTGGGTAATAAGGGTCGTCTGGTGACACCGCGATATAAAACTGTTGTAAAACCGAGACCTGCTGCAAACGCCGCACAGTCTGCTCCAGCACTGTGGCACCGCAAAGGTCAAGGTACTGTTTTGGCCGATCGGCCTGCATACGTTTCCCGACACCAGCGGCTGGGATCACAGTCGCTATGTTGGGGATCATTTGATTTCCATTGGAGTCACAATGCGGAAAAATACTTCGTTTTGTTTAATCAGCCCAAGTTCATTGCGGGCACGTTCTTCGATGGCATCCATCCCTATCTGCAAATCCGTCACGTCGGCTCTGAGCAACTGGTTGCGTTTCACCAATTGGGCGTTTTGCTGCTCCACGTTGCCAAGCTGGGTTTGATGCGCCCAATACTCCATCACGCTGTGCTGTCCCAGCCACAAGCGGTGTTGAAGTGCAATCAACAGTATCAGCAGTAATAAAACCAGTAATCGCATTCGTCAGTTCGCTCCGGATCCCTAGCCATATTATGAAGGCTGAAATCCGTGCAGGAAAGCCCCAGAGCCGCATTCAGGGCTGAAAAGGTTTGGCAAAGTTCTGCCAGTTCAGACGACTGGCCAATAAAAGCTCGCGTAAACTCAGTAAACGTGGTGTTTTTCGTTCCGCATTCAACCACAAGTGACCACTGCAAGCGGCAGTCATCAGGCTTTTACTCGGCTTCAATAAAAATTTATCGGCGTTTTCCTGTGCCAATGGCGTGCCATTCAGACCAAACCAACCATGTTCGTTGCAGTGCAAGCGGCTGCCGTCCAGATCAATTTCATCCACAGAATCCAGCCAGACGGTTTCCAGCCCTTGTTGCTGCTGGTACACCGGTACGATCAGCGCTTTTTTGGCATATTTGCGATAAAACTGCTCGATTTGTTCAATACCTTGCTCTTTGGCAGGGCATTGCACAGATTGTCGGGCCAGCCAACTGGCATTCTGACCATCAAACTGCAAAGGTGACGGGTGCTGCACAATACGTTCAGCGGCGCGGCGAATATAAAAAGGCAGACTGGCCAGACGTTTCGCCAGCGTTGGTAAAAGCTCAACCGGAAGTTTAGACAAACGGGAGATTTCGCGCTCATACAGCGCGTTGCACAATTCGGTGTAGGCCTGACTTTGGGCTTCGTCCTGCCAGAGCTGATGTTGATCAGCATCGTGTTTTTTCATTGCCAGGTTTTATCGTACAGCGAGACTCCAATCTGGATACCGACTGTACGTCAAAAACAAGGGCGGGCACAAGGCCCGCCCCTATAAGTCAACCACTTAGGCTTGACCTTTGATTTCCACCCGGCCACGGTACGGCGCTTTGGCCCCCAGTTCCTGCTCAATACGCAGCAACTGGTTGTACTTAGACACGCGGTCGGAACGGCACAGTGAACCGGTTTTGATTTGACCAGCCGCAGTACCTACAGCTAAATCAGCAATAAAGGCATCTTCAGTTTCGCCTGAACGGTGTGAAATCACCGCAGTAAAGCCGGCATCTTTCGCCATCTTGATAGCCGCCAGTGTTTCAGTCAGAGAACCGATCTGGTTGAACTTGATCAGAATCGAGTTACCAATACCTTGTTCAATACCGCGGGTCAGAATTTTGGTGTTGGTGACGAATAAATCGTCTCCCACCAACTGCACTTTGCTACCAATTTTATTGGTTAAATCTTTCCAGCCGTCCCAATCGGATTCATCCAGACCGTCTTCAATAGAAACGATAGGGAAACGGGTGGCTAAACCAGCCAGGAAGTCATTGAATTCATACGAAGTGAATTCTTTACCTTCACCTGACAGTTTGTATTTACCGTCAACATAGAACTCAGAGGCTGCGCAGTCCAGCGCCAGCGTCACGTCTTTGTTCAGCTCGTAACCAGCGGCAGCCACAGCCTTGGAAATCACAGTTAAGGCTTCTTCGTTGGACTTCAGGTCCGGTGCAAAACCACCTTCATCACCCACAGCTGTGTTTAAACCCTGGCTGTGTAATTCTTTTTTCAGCTGATGGAAAATTTCAGCACCCATACGCAGCGCTTCCGCGAAATTTTTCGCGCCAACCGGCTGCACCATGAATTCCTGAATGTCGACGTTGTT
Source organism: Rheinheimera marina (assembly GCF_042654345.1). Classification (NCBI taxonomy): domain Bacteria; kingdom Pseudomonadati; phylum Pseudomonadota; class Gammaproteobacteria; order Chromatiales; family Chromatiaceae; genus Rheinheimera; species Rheinheimera marina. The sequence goes on along the minus strand of NZ_JBHSGB010000010.1, from coordinate 540,032 downwards.
ATCGGCGTGCTCACCACCATTGATGATATTCATCATCGGCACCGGCATAGAGTACACACCTGGCGTGCCATTCAGTTCGGCAATGTGCTGATACAACGGGATTTTCTTATCGGCTGCAGCAGCGCGGGCTACGGCCAGTGACACCGCCAGAATAGCGTTCGCACCCAGCTTAGATTTAGATTCGGTGCCGTCCAGGTCAATCATGATCTGGTCGATTGCCGCCTGGTCGTAGGCTGATTTGCCTAACAGCGCGGCTTTAATGGGGCCATCAATGTTGGCCACAGCAGTACGGACACCTTTACCTAAATAACGGCTTTTATCGCCATCGCGCAGCTCCAATGCTTCGCGGGTACCGGTCGAAGCACCGGATGGTGCACAACCACGGCCCATAGCACCGCTCGCTAAAATAACGTCAGCTTCGACTGTTGGATTGCCACGTGAGTCCATAATTTCACGGGCAATGATGTTGACGATCTCAGACATAAATAATCCCCTTAGATGCTGCGCAAAAAGCCGGATTGAGGCCCGGCTTTTGTTAAAAATTAAACTAACTGTTGTTTTTGATGTTTATACGCGGCCGCGACAAAACTGCGGAACAGCGGATGGCCGTCCCTCGGCGTCGAGTTAAATTCCGGATGGAACTGACCGGCAACAAACCATGGATGTTTTGGAATTTCCACCATCTCGACTAACTGGTTGTCGGCTGACAATCCGGAGAACACCAATCCTGCCTCTTCTAAGCGTGCCACAAAGTGATTATTCACTTCGTAGCGATGACGGTGGCGCTCAGTAATCACGTCCTGACCGTAAATTTCGCGGGCTTTGGTATTGGGCTTGAGGTTACAGTTCTGGCTGCCCAGACGCATAGTGCCACCCATATCCGATTTCTCGGTACGTTGTTCCACTTTGCCTTCTGAATCCAGCCATTCAGTGATTAAACCAACCACTGGGTAAGAGGTATTTCTATTAAATTCGGTCGAATGTGCGCCGGTTAAACCTAACACATTACGGGCATATTCAATCAATGCAACCTGCATACCTAAACAAATGCCCAGATAAGGCACTTTGTTTTCACGGGCATAACGGGCAGCCATAATCTTGCCTTCCACACCACGCTCACCGAAACCACCAGGTACCAAAATGGCATCCAGGCCAGCTAATATGTCTGTGCCTTTGGCTTCCACATCTTGTGAGTCGATGTATTTGATATGCACAGTCAAACGATTCTTCAGGCCCGCATGGTTCAACGCTTCGTTCACCGATTTGTAGGCATCCGGTAACTCAACATATTTACCCACCATACCAATAGTCACTTCACCAGTCGGGTTGGACTCCTGGTACAACACCTGTTCCCACTCAGACAAATCGGCCTCTTTGGCACTTAAGTGGAAACGGCGCACAATCAAATCGTCCAGCCCCTGCGATTTCAGCAAGGCCGGAATTTGGTAAATGCTCGACACGTCTTTTAACGAAATCACAGCCCGCTCTTCCACGTTAGTGAACAGCGCAATTTTGGCTTTTTCATTGGACGGAATAGCACGGTCTGAACGACAGACCAAAATATCTGGCTGAATACCGATAGAACGTAATTCTTTCACCGAATGCTGAGTTGGTTTGGTTTTAATCTCACCTGCCGTGCCCAGGTAAGGCACCAGCGTCAGATGCATAAACATCGCGCGCTCGCGGCCAATTTCAGTACCCAACTGGCGAATTGCTTCCAGGAATGGCAAGGACTCGATATCTCCGACAGTGCCGCCAATCTCAACAATGGCAATGTCATGGCCTTCACCACCGGCCACAACACGGCTTTTAATTTCATTGGTGATATGAGGAATAACCTGAATAGTCGCACCTAAATAATCACCACGGCGCTCACGACGTAATACGTCGGAATAAATCCGGCCTTGAGTGAAGTTATTCAGTTTGGTCATTTTGGTGCGGATAAAGCGCTCGTAGTGGCCCAAATCCAAATCAGTCTCTGCGCCATCTTCGGTCACAAAAACTTCACCGTGTTGAATGGGGCTCATAGTGCCCGGATCCAGGTTGATGTAAGGATCCAGCTTGAGAATGGTCACTTTCAGACCACGAGCTTCTAAAATAGCGGCTAACGAGGCTGCTGCAATACCTTTACCCAAGGATGAGACAACCCCACCCGTCACGAAGATGTATCTAGTAGTCATGAGACCTCTGAGACGCCAATGGCATTAAGAATTACGTACTTAGGACGGGCGCAAAGTATAACAAAGCCACTGCATTCGCTCAATGTAAACCGTATAAAACAACAGATCACCACAAGATATGCTTGCCGCTCAGTGATTTATCAGCAAAACCCCAAAATAGTTGTTTGATTTTCAAACTACTGCTGTCTACATTTTCCAGACACTTAAGAAGGACTTTAATGTGCAGCAGTCTGACGTATTAACCCATCTTGGGCTGACCGCCCTGGCTAACCATCTTCCGTCCGGATTAGCTATTCTGGATACCGAATTCAAGTATCTGTTTATCAACCCAACCCTGGCCGACTTTAACGGTTGTCCGGTGAGCGACCACCTGCATCAGCATGTCGCTGACGTGTTGCCTCAGATGGCGGGCACTATCTTGCCGATGCTTCGTAAAGTCAGAGACAGTGGTATCGCGCTGGTGAATTTCGAACTGACACCAGGCGCCAGCACCTCCGCCAATCATTGGTTCGGGTCCTACCTGCCGGTTAAAGATGAGCAGCAACAGGTGGTGGCTATAGCCGTTATTGCCAGCAACCAGACCCGCGAGATGGAAATTCAGCAACATCGCCAGCAAGACCTGAAGCGGCTAAAACAGGTGCTGGACAATATGTTTGCCTTTGTTGGCATACTACAGCCGGACGGTACCCTGCTGGACGCTAATGCCCCCCCGTTGGTTCAGGCAGGGCTCTCACTTGAGGATGTGCAAGGAAAAAAGTTTTGGGACTGTTTTTGGTGGTCCCACAGCAATGCTGATACAGAATTGATAGAAGCAGCCTGTCGCCGCGCAGCTCAAGGCCATACCAGCAGGTTTGACGTTCAGGTTCAAATGAAGGATGGCGTTATTATTATCGACTTTATGATGGCGCCTGTTTTTGACGAGTTTGGGGTTGTGCAGTTTTTAGTGCCTTCTGGCATCGATATTACCCGCCGAAAACGCAGTGAACAGGCACTGCAAGAAAGCGAAAGCCGCTTTCGCAAAGTGTTTGACAGTGCGGCCGACGCCCTGATTGCGGTGAATGCTGAAGGGGAAATCACCCTGGCCAATAAGCGTGCCGTGCAAATGTTTGGCTACGCACCGGAAGAGTTGCTCGGTAAACCGGTGGATTTATTAGTGCCCTCCCAAGCCAGCCCCAATCATCATAAGCACCGTTCTGGTTTTATGCAGCACCCGACCAGTCGACCTATGGCCCAGCGGCAGGAACTGTTTGCCCAGCGCAAAGATGGTTCGCTGGTTCCTGTCGAAATTGGTCTGACTTACCTTGAACAGGACCCGAAAGCAGCCGTACTGGCCACAGTGACCGACGTGACTCTTGCCGTGCAATCGAAACAGCATCTGCAAAATATCATCGATGAAAAGACGTCCTTGCTGCATGAGCGGGAATTGCTGCTAAAAGAAATTCACCACAGGGTGAAAAACAACCTGCAAATCGTCTCCAGCTTGCTGAATCTGCGCTCGAACAACGCGAGCCCGGAGCTGAAGGATTTATTGCTCGACAGTCAACTGCGGATCCGTACTATGGCCCTCACTCACCAGCTGTTGTACGAGCAAAAAAACTTCAGCCTGATCCCGTTGGGCGCTTACCTTTGCCAGCTTTGTCAACTGATCCGTCAAAGCATTGCGGGAATGGATTCTGTCAGCTTTGATACCGGCGCTATAGACAATTCATTGCAACTGCCACTAAGTCAGGCCATTCCCTGCGGCTTGCTGGCGACCGAAATCCTAACCAACAGCATTAAACACGCCTTCACTGTGGACCAACCCGGTCAAATTTACATCCGACTACAGCAAGAGCAGGAACACTATCTGCTGGAGATTGGTGACAATGGCCGTATCAAACAAGATTTTGAGCCCGGCAAAGGGCGTTCTTTGGGTATGCAGCTAATCCCAGCCTTTTTGGCACAGCTCGGTGCCCGGTTTGAGCTCGTCAAGTCAGAAGGCACCCATTACCGCATTCAGTTTGTTCCAGATCCTGGGAGTAACTCAGAATGAATAACAACATTCTTGTGGTGGAAGATGAATACGTCGTGTCACTGGACATCAAGCACACCTTGGAACAGCTTGGTCATACCGTAGTTGGTACGCTGGCGCGCGGCGAAGATGTGCTGGCAACAGCGCTGAACACAAAGCCGGATTTAGTGCTGATGGACATTAAACTGGCCGACAAGATGCGCGGCACCGAAGCCGCGGTGAACTTGAAACAGGTGCTGGATATTCCGGTTATTTTTTTAACCGCATTTTGTGATGAACAAGTACTGAAACAAGCTTCAGAAGCTTATCCACACGGCTATCTGATAAAACCATTCGATCGTAAAGAGCTGGATGCCACCATTCGGATGGCCATGCTGCGCCATCAGGCTGAGATGAATGTTAAGCGCTCTGAACAACGGCTGACACTGGCTCTGGCCGCTGCCAGGATGATGCCCTGGGAACTGAATATCAGTAAAGACAGCCTGGAACTTCACGCCGACACTGGATTAAGGACAGAGTACAGAGTCAGTCAACGCGGAGGCAAAGAAGACTTTCTCCAACTGGTGGCCCCCTTTGAACGCAGCAGACTCGCCCGCCTGATCAATCGAAACTCAGCGTTTAATGCGGTGTTTCAGACGCAGGATGCTGACGCAGCATCCTTTGTAGAGATATTCGCCCAACCCATGATGCACGCGGATGAGCAGATCATGTTAGGCGTGCTCAGAGATGTCAGCCGTAAACAAAAAGAAGAATTGCAGCTGCGCCAGGCCAGCACCTATTTCCGTACCACCTCCGAAGCCATTCTGATCCTGGATGACAAATGCAATATTGTGCTCTGTAACCCGGCATTTAGCCTGGTCACTGGCTATCAGCTGCATGAAGTCGCCGGTAAACAACCCGATCAATTTCTCTACTCGGATGCAGACCAGGAACTCTGGACCCATCTGGATGAAATCAGTGCCAACCACTGGAGCGGTGAAATTCAGTGCCGGCGTAAAGACGGAAAACTGTTCCCGGCCTGGCAGCATTTCTGTAAAGTGCGGGCGCCAATGCACAGAGGCAAAGTAAACCACTATGTGCTGATGTTTTCCGACATTTCAGCCTTGCGCCGGGCCGAAGAACATCTGCATACCCTCGCCTTTCACGATCATCTGACCAATTTGGGCAACAGAGCCAAACTGGAGAAAGTGTTGCGGGCAGAACTTGAGCGGGCGCAGCGGAATCACTCGATGCTGGGTTTACTGTACCTGGATTTGGATGGCTTTAAGCTGGTCAATGACACCTTGGGCCACCATATGGGTGACTTACTGCTGCAGCAAGTGGCGGCACGGCTAAATACCCTGATCCGGGGAGGCGACATGGCTACCCGGGTAGGTGGCGATGAATTTGTGCTGGTGTTTCCGGATATCAAAGGGCCGGAAACCTGCATCAATATTGCCGAAAAGCTGTTGCAGACCATCACCCAGGACATTGAACTGCAAGACAATATCGTCAATGTGTCCGCCAGTATCGGCATCGCCTGCTACCCAGAAGATGCGGACTGTTATGAAGATTTGCTGAAATGCGCAGACCTCGCGATGTTTGATGCCAAAGACAAAGGCCGCAGCCGCTTCTGCTTTTTTAACCCGGTGCTGGCGCAGCGTACGTCGATGCGTATGCAAATAGAACAAGACCTGAAACAGGCGCTGTCGCAGCAAGGCCAGCTCTTTATGGTCTATCAGCCGGTGATCCAACTGGAAAGCCGCCAGGTGCTTGGCTTTGAAGCCTTAGTGCGCTGGCAGCATCCTGAGTTAGGCACCATTGCCCCGGATCAGTTTATACGGGTGGCAGAGCAAAGCTCATTGATGGGAGAACTTGGCCAATGGATCCTGCAGCAAGTGCTGTCGGATCAAGCCTCGCTAATGGCTCAACACCCGGGCTGTCGCTGGTTGTCGATTAATTTATCGGTGCGTCAGCTGGAAGACCCGCAGCTGTGTGAATCCATTTACCAGCTTTGTCAGCTCTACCAGGTATCCTTTGACTCCTTGCTGTTTGAAATCACCGAAACGGCACTCAGTCAGTCGGCAGATATTTTAAACAGCTTGCAGAAACTTCGCACCTTTGGCGCTTATGTTGCGGTGGATGATTTTGGTACCGGGTATTCATCGTTAAGCCGACTGAAAGATTTGCCAATTGACTGCCTGAAAATCGACCGATCTTTTGTCACCGCCTTGCTCAGTGACAGCACCAGCAATGAAATTGTGCGAGCAGTGATCCGCCTGGCCAACGCGCTGGGCCTGACTACTGTAGCCGAAGGAATCGAACTGCCCGAACAAGCCGAGTTACTGAGGGAATTGGGCTGCCATAAAGGCCAGGGCTATTTCTTTGGTCGACCGCAGCCCTGCAAAAGCCGGCTGAATTAAACCAATAAAAAAGGCGGCCAGAGCCGCCTTTTTTTACACTGAGGGTAAAAGTCGCGCCTTATTTGTCGCTGTGACGCATATGCGGGAACAGGATCACGTCACGGATACTTGGCGCGTCGGCCAGTAACATCACCAGACGGTCGATACCAATACCCTGACCTGCCGTTGGCGGTAAACCGTGTTCCAGCGCCGTTACAAAGTCGTCATCGTAGAACATGGCTTCATCATCACCCGCTTCTTTCTGTGCCACCTGCTCACGGAAACGCTCGGCCTGATCTTCAGCATCGTTCAACTCACTGAAACCGTTGCCCAGCTCACGGCCACCGATAAAGAACTCAAAGCGGTCAGTAATTTCCGGGTTGTCGTCATTCCGACGCGCCAAAGGCGAAATTTCTGCCGGGTATTCAGTGATAAAAGTCGGTTGCTGCAGCTTGGTTTCCACCAACTCATCAAAGACTTCCATCAGAATACGGCCATGACCATAGTTGTCTTTCACCTGAATACCGAGCGATTTCGCCAGTTCCGCCACCGCTTCACGCGTGGTGAGCTGCTCCAGTTTAACGTCCGGGTTGTAGTGCAGAATGGATTCTGTCACCGACATCCGGGCAAATGGCTTACCGAAATCAAAGGTTTTGCCCTGATAAGGCACTTCGGTACTGCCAAGCACCGACTGCGCCAGACCACGGAATAACTCTTCAGTTAAGTCCATCAGGTCACGGTAATCGGCATAAGCCCAGTAGAATTCCAGCATGGTGAATTCAGGGTTGTGGCGGGTCGACACGCCTTCGTTTCGGAAGTTACGGTTCAACTCGAACACTTTTTCAAAGCCACCAACCACCAGACGTTTTAGATACAGCTCTGGCGCGATACGCAAGTACATCGCCATATCCAGCGCATTGTGGTGCGTGACGAAAGGACGAGCCGAAGCACCGCCTGGGATCACCTGCAGCATTGGGGTTTCCACTTCCAGAAAGCCTTTGCTGTTAAAAAACTGGCGGATATAGGCCACAGTTTTTGAACGAATAAGGAAGGTACGACGAGACTGCTCGTTCACAATCAGGTCCAGGTAACGCTGACGGTAACGGGCTTCATGGTCGGTCAGGCCGTGGAATTTATCCGGCAACGGGCGCAGTGCTTTGGTCAGCAGACGGATGTCATCCACCCACACAGTCAGCTCGCCAGTCTGAGTTTTAAACAGGGTGCCGCTGGCGCCAACGATGTCACCTAAGTCCCACTTTTTAAAGCCTTCGTTGTACACATCACCCTGCAGGCTATCGCGCGCCACATACAACTGGATTTTGCCGCCCACATCCTGAATCGTCGTGAAGCTGGCTTTACCCATAATGCGGCGCAGCATCATACGGCCAGCCACCACCACGCGGATTTTTTGTTCTTCCAGCTCTTCTTTGCTTAAGTGCTCGTACTTGGCGATCACTTCATCACTGACGTGTTCACGGCGAAAATCATTCGGAAACGGGTTGCCCTGCTCACGCAGGGCCGCCAGCTTGTGTTTTCGCTCAGCCATCAGTTTGTTAACGTCTTGATGTTCTTCAATTGGATTATTTTGTTCAGACATTTTCAGTTCCTGACTGTTAAGCTCAAATTACAAACCGGCCTTCAGGCTGGCTTCAATAAAACGGTCCAGATCGCCGTCCAATACCTGTTGGGTATTGCGGGTTTCCACACCAGTACGTAAATCTTTAATGCGCGAATCGTCCAGCACATAGGAGCGAATCTGGCTGCCCCAGCCGATATCCGATTTGGTATCTTCCAACGCCTGCTTCTCAGCATTCTGCTTTTGCAGCTCAAACTCGTACAACTTGGCGCGTAACTGCTTAAAAGCATTGTCGCGGTTTTTGTGCTGTGAACGGTCATTCTGGCACTGCACCACGATATTGGTTGGAATGTGAGTGATCCGCACCGCAGAATCAGTTCGGTTAACGTGCTGACCACCGGCACCAGACGCACGGTAGGTATCAATACGTAAATCAGCCGGGTTGATTTCGATTTCGATGTCATCGTCGATTTCCGGCGACACAAACACCGAGGCAAACGAGGTATGACGGCGGTTGCCTGAGTCAAACGGGCTTTTACGCACCAAGCGGTGCACACCAGTTTCGGTGCGCAGCCAACCGTAGGCATATTCACCGGTAAACTTGATGGTGCAGCCTTTAATACCTGCCACGTCACCGTCGGTCACTTCATACAGCTCCGGGTTAAAGCCCTTGGCTTCGCCCCAACGCAGATACATCCGCATCAGCATGCTGGCCCAGTCCTGCGCTTCGGTACCACCAGAACCGGCCTGAATATCCAGATAACAATCGCTTGGGTCGTGTTGGCCAGAGAACATCCGGCGGAATTCCAGCAGCTCCAGCTGGCTTTGTAAATCGGCCAGTTCCTGTTGTGCTTCAATGAAGGTGTCTTCATCTTCCGCTTCCACCGCCAGCTCAACCAGGCCGGCCACGTCTTCCAGACCCTGTTCCAGCTTTTCAATGGTGCCTACAATCTGCTCCAGCGCCGAGCGTTCTTTGCCCAGTGCCTGTGCTTTTTCAGGGTGGTTCCAAACGGCGGAGTCTTCTAATTCACGACTGACTTCTTCCAGCTTTTCCTTTTTGCTGTCGAAGTCAAAGATACCCCCTAAGCACAGCGGTGCGCTCAGTCAGGTCTTTGATTGCGTTGTTTACCGGATTGACTTCAAACATGGTTCTTCAGGCTTCAGAAAAAAATTGGGCGCGATTGTAGCAATTTTTCACTGGCCATGCAGCCATCTGTGTGAATTAAACACTGGGGTCAGGTCTTGTATTTTGCATTGCGATGCAAAATACAAGACCTGACCCCAATTTGCGGCTGAGTTTATGTTTTTTTAAATGTCTTTTGGGCTTTTTGATGGAGACTCTTTGTCGGGTTGTTTTGTATTACAATACGATGTATAAAAACCAAGCAGCAGAAGACTGTGACAACAAAGAAAACTCCAGCCAAATCAACAGGAGAAAACGATGCCACTACTCAAACCTCTGGCTGTGCTTCTAGGTTTAGGCCTCAGCACAACCACGTTCGCCGCCAGTCAAATTCAGCTCGACACCAGCACTCAGGGCGCTCTCATCAATAAAAATATCTACGGCCAGTTCGCGGAGCATCTGGGGCGCGGTATTTACGAAGGACTTTGGGTTGGAGCTGAATCCTCCATCGCCAATACCAAAGGCTGGCGCAATGACGTGCTGTCCGCGCTGAAAGCTTTGCATGTGCCGCTGGTCCGCTGGCCTGGCGGTTGTTTTGCTGACGAATACCATTGGCGTGATGGCATAGGGCCCCGGGCTAATCGGCCAGTGAAGGTCAATACCAACTGGGGCGGTGTGGAAGAAGACAACGCCGTCGGCACCCATGAGTTTTTCGAGCTGGTTGAGCTGCTGGGCGCAGAAGCTTATGTCAATGGCAACCTCGGCACCGGCTCGCCACAGGAAATGGCGGAATGGCTGGAGTACATGACCGCCGAAGGCAAGTCGACCTTAGCGGAACTGCGGCGTAAAAATGGCCGTGAGCAGCCGTTTAAAGTGGATTATTTTGCTGTAGGCAATGAATCCTGGGGCTGCGGTGGCAACATGACGCCGGATTTCTATACCCACTTGTACAAGCAGTACACCACATTTTTAAAAACGCCGGCGCACAACACCCCCAAATGGATTGCCAGCGGCAGCCACAGTGAAGACACCTCCTGGGCCGCGTATTTGACCACTCATGTCAAACAGAAGATGGATGCGGTCAGTTTTCACTACTACACCCTGCCAACAGGGAAATGGGAGAAAAAAGGTGCGGCTTTGCAATTTCCTGAAGCCGAATGGGCCAGCACCATGCAACGCACTCTGGCAATGGATGGCTTTATCCGCAATAACAAAGCGGTGATGGACAAACAGGATCCGGAAAAGAAAGTCGGCTTTTACGTCGATGAATGGGGTACCTGGTATGACGTGGAAAAAGGTGAAAACCCGGGTTTTCTGTACCAGCAGAACTCCCTGCGTGATGCGGTGGTAGCCGCACTGAATTTCCATATCTTTCACCAGCATGCCGATCGGGTCCATATGACCAACATTGCCCAGATGGTCAATGTGTTGCAGGCAATGATCCTGACCGACAAAGAAAAGATGCTGCTGACGCCAACTTACCATGCCTACAAGATGTACGTACCCTTTCAGGATGCGACCTCAGTCCCATTGAAGTTAACCGGGGTACCTCAGTATCAAGTAGGAGATATTTCGGTACCGGCAGTCAGTGCAACGGCTGCCCGGACTAAAAACGGCGAGCTTTATCTGGGGTTGGTGAACCTGAACCCAAACCAAAGTGAAACCACGGAAATTAATCTGGCGGGCATTGTCATTGCAAGTGTTTCAGGCCAACTCCTGACCGCAGCTCAAATGGACGCGCACAATACCTTTGAGAAACCGCATGCCATTGAACCCAAACCATTCAGCGCCAAAGGTAACAATGGTCGGCTGACCCTGCAGCTGCCAGCCAAATCTGTGTTGGTGGTGAAAGTTCAGTAACGTCGGTTGCGTCAGCCGGGGGTCAGGTCTTGAATTTTGCATTTCAATGCAAAATTCAAGACCTGACCCCAAGACTGTGGTTTTAACCCAGCTTTTCGATATGCCGGATCAGCAGTTGCACTGATTGCTGATCGCGGTAGTCGTTGATATCCAGCTGATAGGCCAGCCGGATCATTTTCACATTGGCATCCGGCCAGGCTTTGTTATCAGCATTAAACCAAATGGCATCCACCAACTGCCCAGTTGCGGTTTCCAGCATCAGTTTTAAATGCTTGTCGGCGATCAGCCGCTGCTGGCGGATCAGAAAATCGCCCTCAAACACCGGCTCAGGAAAAGCCTGGCCCCACGGACCAGCCTGTTGCAATAACTGCGCAAAAGCAACCGACAAACAGTCGCCAGGCAAATCGCCGTCGGTATAAAGCACCGCCGTTAACAGCTCGGGCGTAATGTATTTTTTCGCGACAAAGCCTAATGCCAGTTTAAAGGTGTCGAAGCGGTCTTCCGCAATAGTCAGACCAGCAGCCATGGCATGACCGCCAAACTTTTTAATCAGTCCAGGGTATTGAGTGGAGACTTCGTCCAATAAATCGCGGATATGTAACCCCGGAATAGAACGTGCCGAGCCTTTCAGCTCGCCTTCATCCCCTTTGGCAAACACCAATACAGGGCGATGAAACTGCTCTTTAATCCGGCCAGCCAAAATGCCAATCACGCCCTGATGCCAGTCGCTCTGATACAAACAAAGTACATCGGGCAATTGTTCCTGCGCAAAACTTAAACGTTGCAGGGAGGCCAGAGCTTCTTGCTGCATACCGGCTTCAATTTCACGGCGCTCCTGGTTGAGACCATCCAACTCTGCGGCATACATGCGGGCTCTGGGTAAATCAGGCGCCAGCAGACAGCTGATGCCAAGACTCATATCATCCAACCGCCCTGCTGCATTTAAACGAGGCGCCAGCGCGAAACCAAAATCCTGTGCGGTGAGCTTTTCCGCTTTGCGGTTGGCCACATCAATCAGTGCCTGCACGCCTGGCCTGGCTTTCCCACTGCGAATACGTTGTAAGCCCTGATGCACCAGAATTCTGTTATTGGTATCCAGCGGCACCACATCGGCCACAGTTCCGAGTGCAACCAAATCCAGCAGCTCCGCCAGATTAGGTTCAGGTTGTTCGCTGTTGAAATGACCCAGCTCACGCAAATAAGCGCGAAAAGCCATCAGCAAGTAAAACGCCACCCCCACTCCCGCCAGTTGTTTACTCGGGAACGGGCAATCAGGTTGGTTTGGATTGACAATAGCGTCAGCGTCCGGCAACTCGGCGCCAGGTAAATGGTGGTCTGTCACCAGCACTTTCACGCCCATGCGTTTGGCCAAAGCCACACCTTCCAACGCGGAAATACCATTGTCCACGGTAATAATCAGTTCAGCGCCTTGCCCAACCGCCAGTTCAGCCATTTCCACCGACAAACCGTAGCCATATTCAAAGCGGTTTGGCACCAGGTATTCCACATGGCGAAAGCCAAATGCCTTTAAACCAGATAACAAAGTGGCAGTGCTGGTTGCGCCGTCGGCATCAAAATCGCCAACGATCACGATCCGCAGTTGGTTTTCCAGCGCTTGTTGCAACAAGCGGACCGCTGCATCAATGCCTTTGAGCTCGGAGAAAGGCACCAGCTGGGCGGCACTGCGGGCCAACTGGAGTTGCTGAGCAATACCCCGGCTGGCATAAATACGCTGCAGCACTGGATGAAACTGCTGCAACTCCGGACTAATCGAAGGAACGTCGCGGCGCTGAATGGTTTTACTGCTCAAACCGCCTCCGTTATGCGTCAGGTTGGCTCAGGGTGTTCAGCAACGCCTGTGCCGGTTGGTAACCAGGAATTAAACGACCGTCCGGCAGAATAATGGCTGGCGTGCCGTTAATACCAAAGCTTTGCCCCAGATTGTACTGCTGCGCTACAGAGTTACGGCAGCTGGCCTGCTGGATCGCTTTACCAGCTTTGGCATCGGTCAACGCCTGTTTTGGATCCTTAGCGCACCAAATCGATTGCAGTTCATCCGCAGTGGGCGATTGCAAGCCACCGCGCGGGAACGCCAGATAACGCACCGTAATGCCCGCTTTATTCAGCTCACCAATTTCACTGTGCAACTTACGGCAGTAGCCACAACTGGTATCGGTAAATACATGGATCACATATTTCTCGTCCGGCGCTTTAAATTCAATTGCCGCATTATCAAACTCTTTTACGCCTGCCTGACGAATGCTTTTCATCACGGTTTCATTCACCAGTTCTTTGTTTTTCAGGTCGTAAATATTGCCTTCCAGCAGGAACTGTTTGTTTTCCGACATAAAAAACAACCCTTTGTCCGTTTGAACCTGCAACAAACCAGGAACCGCCGAGTTGGCAACCGACTTGGGCGTCAGGCCCACCTCAGCAAAGGCGTCTGTGACATCTGGCGCCACCTGAGCCATTGCCTGAACGGACACCAATAAAGGCAAAACCAAGGCGGAAATTAACTTTTTCATATCTGTGATCCTTGTTACTACTAACCCCGGGGGTGATGCTGCTGATGCAGCGTTTTTAACCTGGCCTGAGCCACATGGGTGTAAATCTGTGTCGTTGATAAATCATTGTGCCCAAGCAACAGCTGCACCACACGCAAATCCGCCCCATGGTTCAGCAAATGGGTGGCGAAGGCATGGCGCAAGGTATGTGGCGACAAGTCAACCTGAATACCTGCTTGTTTTGCATAGAGTTTAATTCGATGCCAGAAGGTTTGCCGGGTCATTGGCTGCCCTCGTAAACTGGGGAATACTATGCTGCTTTGGCTGGTCAATAACAAGCCCCGGCCCTGATGCAGAAACTTATCCAGCCACTCCACCGCATTTTCTCCCAAGGGGACCAGACGCTCTTTCTGACCTTTACCGGTGATCCGGACCAGCCCTTGCCGCAAATTGATTTGCTGCAAAGTTAATCCAACCAACTCGGATACCCTTAGACCAGCTGCATACAGAATTTCTAACATCACTTTGTCGCGAAACTGAATTAAATCGTCGATTTGTGGTGCCTCCAGCAAGGCTTCGACATCCTGTTCAGACAAGGTTTTTGGTAAAGCCCGGCCAATTTTCGGGTTCAGTACCGACGCCAACGGGTTCTGTGCCAACTGGCCACTTTTATGCAAATGCCGGTAAAAGCGCCGCAAGCTGCTTAAGGCGCGGGACGTACTGCGAGGGCTGAAGCCTTGGTCAACACGCCAGGCCAGATAGTGGTTCAGCAACTGAGTGTCCAGCTGCTTGAAATCAGACGCCTGGCTCTGTAAGAATTCAGCCAGCTTGTGCAAGTCGGTACCGTAGGCACTCAAGGTGTTTGAACTGACGCCTTTATCCAGCCAAAACTGATCCAGAAACTGCTGGATCAGCAGCTGCTCTGCTGCCGGTAATTCAGTTTTAGTATGACGTTTATCCTTTTTCAGGCTTTGGTTGGTCCGGCTCATCGCTTCTGCTACACTGCCCGCCCGCAACGCTTTGGGTCGGGTTTCTGATGAATATTGGTATTTTTTACGGTTCTACCACCTGCTATACCGAGATGGTGGCAGAGAAAATTCAGGCCATGCTGGCATTAGAGCCGAGCCTGCCGGATGGCAGCAGTGTAACACTTCACAATATTAAACAGCAGCCTTTGTCGTTGGTCAGCCAGTATGACCTGTTGATTTTTGGCATCTCAACCTGGGATTTCGGCGAACTGCAGGAAGACTGGGAAGCACATTGGGACCAGGTCAGTACGCTGGACTTGTCCGGCAAGCTGGTGGCTATTTACGGCATGGGCGACCAAATTGGTTACAGCGAGTGGTTTGTCGACGCGCTAGGCATGCTGCACGGTGCCATTGCCAGCCAGCCCTGTATCCGGCTTGGCTTCTGGCCAAACCAGGGCTATGACTTTACCGCGTCCAAAGGCTTAACTGAGGATGGCAACGCCTTTGTTGGCCTGGCCCTGGATGAAGAAAATCAGTATGACCAAACCGATGAACGCTTAGGGCAGTGGCTGAACCAACTGATGGACGAGCTGGTCAACCTGGCTTAAGGCTGCGCCTGATGCGGTGCCAGCATCACTTGCTGGTACAGCTGCTGCCTTTGTACTTGCTGATGGGCGCCCAGCAACTTTTGCAATAAGGCCGGATCGGTATTTTTGCTGGCGGCCAGATAGGTCTGCTGCTCCAGCTCTTTGATGGCTAATACAAAACGAACCGTACCTGCCGGCAGTTTCAGCTGTTGTTCGGTATCGGGAATGGCCATGGCGTCGTCGATCACGTAATCCACTTTGCCGTTGAGCAATAAACGCCAGCTCTCCAGAATATCGGCCGCCAGCTGAATATCCCGCCCGGCTTTCAGGCCATAAGACTCCAGTACTTCGACGGCGAAATCATCACGTTGTGCCGCAACAGAATAATTCTGCAGTTGCTCAGGCCGGCTTGGGTTTAAATCTGTCCGTTCCGCCAGCCGGGTTAAGCCCAACCTATAGCTGGCCACAGGGCCAATCCAGTGAAATTCCGTTTCCCGCTCCGGGGTGCGGGCCATATTATAGATCAGTACATTCGGCGTATGGCTGGCAATGTAATAAGCGCGGGCCCAAGGGTAAACTTCAATGCGGGCATCCAGACCTGCCTGCTTTAACACGGCTTTGACGATAGAAGTGCTGATACCGGCCACATCCCCATTCTCCAGTGTCTGGTGAGGAGGCGACAGTTCAGTGACTATCCGTAACGCCGGCTGCTGGCTCTCGGCCTGACAGGCCACACTGAGCACAACCATCGACAATACAATCAGATACCTGTACATACTTAAGGTTTGTCCTTTCACTGCAACTACATTGCCAGCCTAGCTGAGCACCACACAAAACTCCAACGACAGAAAGAATAAGGGCGACAATTACGTCGCCCTGCACTCTGCTCAGCCCAGCTTAGCCCTTCAGCACTTCGGCCATGGCTTTGGCAAAATAATCAATATTGCTATGGTTCAGGCCCGCGATACTGACCCGGCTTGAACCCACCATATAGATGCTGTAGTCCTTACGCAGCTGTTCGATTTGTTCTTTGTTAATACCCAGGAACGAGAACATGCCGTGTTGGCGGGTAATAAAACTGAAGTCCTGTGCAATACCCTGCTCTTTGAACTTATCGATAATCAGCTGACGGTAGTTGTTAATGCGGTTACGCATTTCAGCCAGTTCCTGATGCCATAAAGCCGTCAGCTCTGCGCTATTCAGAATATGGCTGACCAGAATGGCACCGTGCGCAGGTGGCATTGAATAAATGCTGCGCACCACAGCCAGCAGCACGGACCTGGCGATATCCGCCGTTTTGCTGTCGGCCGTGATTACACTGACGGCACCGATACGTTCACGGTATAAACCGAAGTTTTTCGAACAGCTGCTGCACAGCAATAATTCCGGCACTAAATCAGCCAGGTAACGCAAACCTTGGGTGTCTTCATCCAGACCTAAACCAAAACCCTGATAAGCCATATCGACCAGCGGCGTGAAACCTTTTTCTTTGGCCAATTCAGCAAACTGCTGCCACTGGGCAAAGTTCAGGTCCATACCACTTGGGTTGTGGCAGCAGGCATGCACCAGCACCACATCACCAGCTGGCACTGTGGCCAGCTCTGCCATCATGGCGTCAAACTTCAGGCCTTTGGTTTCCCAATCGTAGTAGGAATATTCTTTCACTTTCAGGCCAGCCGCCTGAAACAGTGACACGTGGTTTGCCCAGGTTGGGTTGGTCACCCACACCGTGGCGTCGGGATTGGCTTTTTTAATAAATTCAGCAGCAACCCGCAGTGCACCTGTACCACCTGGCGTATGGGCCGTCACGACACGGCCCGCTAACAACACCTGATGGGCAGGGCCAAAGGCCAGCTTTTCGATATGGCTGTTAAAGGACAAATCACCGGCCATACCGATGTAGGTTTTGCTGTCTTCCAGTTTCAGGCGTAAAGCTTCCGCTTCTTTGACGCATTTCAGTACTGCGGTATGACCATTTTCGTCTTTATACACACCGACGCCGAGGTCCACTTTTTGTGGATTAGGGTCTTCTTTGTAGGCGGCCATTAAGCCCAGAATCGGATCAATTGGTGTCGGCTGTAAGTGCGAAAACATAGTATGTACCTGTTAGTCCTGAGTGTAAGTGAATTTCAGTGTTGCTTATGATGCGGGCAGCAGGGCCGGCAACACAAGACAAAGCGCCACAAGCCTGACCAGCGCCTCTGTATGATAGGCCTGACGCCGGAACGCTTCAGCGTCAATAATACCTGCCACTGAGCCATCTGCCCGCAGCAACGGCAGGCAAGCTTCTGACAATACTTTCGGGTCACAGGTGTAGTACTCACCACCTGCCGTCAAATAAGCGGTCACATCGTTAATAATTTTGGCTTTGCCAGACAAGCCAACAGTGCTGTTGTTGCTGATTTGCGCAAATTCAGCAGTCAGCGGAAACTCAGCCCGTGACGCGGCGCCAAAATACGCCAGCTTCACCAGCACCGGCTCACCTGCACTGTTGCTGCGAGCCTGATAAATACCAAACCAGTCGCTATGGCTTGCTGCCTGATAATCAGCAACCAGCGCCGTCAATTGTTGCAAGCTTTGCGTGGTTGCCGCCGAGCTACCAATAGTCGCGGCCAGATCATAAGGCTCGTCAGCCAACTGACCGAATAAAGAACAGGCGCCACCTTCACCCAGCTCAGGCACCTGATACTGCCACTGCAGCTCAGAGGCTGCAACCGGAGCCAATTGCGTTAAGCGGCTGACTTCGGCAGCGATCGCCTGGTGTTGGTCGTGCAACAGGCTGGTTAAGCCAGCCTGCTGCAGATAAAATTCGATTGACAATTCAGCCATCCAGATTTCTAAAAATTGGCGTTAGTTTACCAGATGCCCGGCTTTTGCCAACGGCTTTTTTAGACCGAAATCAAGGGTTCTGCCGTCGTTGTGCAATAAGCTGCTTGCAGCGCAAAGGCAGCTTGTTTATCGTGCCGTTTTTAATTGGAAGGAAGCAGGCAATGAGCGGAACCAAACTCTCTTTAGCCGACTGGCAACAACAACTGGGCCGAGCCGACAGCAAGGCAGAAACCTCGTCTGCCGATGGTCTGGTGTACAGCACCGATCAAGGCCGGATCAAAACGCCGGCAACTCCGGCTGAGCCTGCAAAAGGTTTTGCCGATGGCAAATTGCGGCTTAAACGCGAAACCAAAGGCCGCAACGGCAAAGCCGTGATCACTATTGCCGGCATTACAGAAGGCCCGCAGCGGTTGAATGAAATTGCGGCACTGCTGAAGAAAAAATGTGGCTGTGGTGGCGCCGTCAAAGATGGTGTGGTTGAAATTCAGGGTGACAACAGGGAGCTGATTGTCGCAGAGCTGGAAAAACTGGGTTACAGCTGTAAATGGGCAGGAGGTTAACTCTTTCTGCAAAAGTGCGGCCGTCAGATGGCGGGGCAAGCCCCGCCACTGCACCAAATCAGTCGGCTTTTGAAACACCAACCATGGCTGGCCGTAACAGGCGGCCGTTCAGCTCAAAGCCTTTTTGCATCACAAACACTACGGTGTTCGCTGGCAGATCCGGATTCGGGATCATCGACATGGCCTGGTGCTTCTCAGCACTGAAAGGCTCACCTTGCGGATCGATTTGCTGCACGCCATTTTTGGCCAGTGTATCCAGCAGGCTTTTCAGCGTTAAATCCACCCCTTCGGCCAGCGCTTTTTGAGCTTCATCTTCACGATTGATAAAGGTCAGAGCCCGCTCCAGGTTGTCGACAACCGGCAACAAATCGGCTGAAAACTTTTCCAGCGCAAATTTATGCGCTTTTTCGATATCCATCGACGCACGGCGACGAATGTTGTCCGCTTCGGCTTTAATACGCAGCATTAAATCGTGCTGTTCCGCCAGTTGGGCTTTGCTTTGTTGCAGTTCGCTGTCCAGTTTGGCCACCAGCTCCTGTTCAGGAGTCAGTTCCACATTGTCTTGCTCTGCTGCGGCCTCCGCCGTCTGTTGTTGTTCAGTCTGCACTTTCTCTTGCTCGCTCATTCGTTACTACTCCAATCAAAGTCCGCTTATTATGGGGATTGATTCAGATGATTCAAGTTAAAAAACATTCGCTGCGCGACCGCTTCGACCAGAGGCACAAAGCGGCCATAGTTCATCCGGCTTGGCCCCAACAACGCGATAAAACCATGAGGTTCGGCCCGGTAGCGGGCGCAGACTAGGCTGACTTTGGCCAGCTGTTCAATACCACACTCCAGCCCCAGCAATAATTTGGTTTGCTGATCCTGCGTCACTGGCCGCAGTAATTGCACCAGGCAAGAGGCGTCAGACAGTACTTCCGCCACTTGCTGCAACGCCGGATCGGTCTGGTAATCCCGCCCTTGCATCAGTTGGTGTTGACCAAAAATTAACGGCTGATGCTGAGCCACTTCATCCAGGCTCAACTGTGCCAGAGCATTTTGCACCAGCACTTGCACCACACCGGATTCCTGGCGGGCCAGCAACGCCAGCCGCGAGATGCCATCCAGCCAGTCTTCACCGGCCAATGCAGCATTGAGCAAACACAACACCCGCCCCAACACGGACTGGTCAATCAAGTCATCGTGGTACAACACCCGGTGCAGGATATCGCCGTCTTCGTCTATGACCACCAGCAATAAACGCTGGGTGGCCAACCGCACCAGGTCGACCTGCCGGATCACCCGGCCCTGACCTTTGGGCGCGCTGACAATACTCACCAGGCCCGTTAAGTCCGCCAGTAACTGACCTGCTTGCTGACATAACAGCGACACCGGTAGCTGCGGTGTCAATTGGGTCTGGATCGCATCCTGCCAGCGGCTCGAAACCGGTTCAAACTGCAGCATCTTATCGATAAATAACCGGATGCCGCTGGTGGTTGGTACCCGACCCGCCGAGGTATGCGGCGAACGGATAAAGCCTTGCTGCTCCAGTTGCATCATGGTGTTACGAACCGTGGCTGAGCTGACTCCCAATTCATCATGATCAGCCAGCAGCTTGGACGAAACGGGTAAACCGTCGGCCAGATACTGCTCGACAATCAGCTTTAAAATTAACTCGGGCCTGCTTAGCTGCACTCTGTAACCACACAACTTCATTAGAAATACCGGGCTATTGTGGGGGCTACGGCCAAAATATCAACCCCTTTGCCGGGCCAGACAACTGCGGCTATACTGGCCCGAACCTTGAAAGGCGCGGATCACAAAGGAAGATGAGCAGCAGTTTCAGACGAATAGGCCTGATTGGAAAACCTAACCACGAAGGGGCCAACGCCACCTTATTGGCGCTGTATCAGTTCTTACAGCAGCGCCAGCTTGAAGTGCGGATAGAGCAGCGGGTGGCTGAATCCCTGCAGCTTGACCCGGCATTGAGCCGCGACCTGGTGGACTTAGGCAAAGACTGCGACTTGGCCATAGTGGTGGGTGGCGATGGCAATATGCTGGGTGCAGCCCGGGTCTTTGCCCGCTTTGGTGTGCCTGTGCTTGGGGTGAACCGGGGGAATCTCGGCTTTCTGACCGACTTGTCGCCGGAAAACTTTGCTGAACCTTTAACTCAGGTACTGGCCGGTAATTTCGTCACCGAACAACGCAATTTACTGCAGGTGGAAGTGCACCGGCATGACAGCGTGAAAAGCAGCAATACGGCGGTAAACGAAGCCGTACTGCACGCCGACAAAGTCGCTCACATGATTGAGTTTGAAGCCTACATTAATGGTGAGTTTGTGTTCAGCCAGCGCTCCGACGGCCTGATCATCAGTACGCCAACAGGCTCAACCGCTTATTCCCTGTCAGGTGGCGGCCCCATCCTGACGCCAGAGCTGGATGCGATGAGCCTGGTCCCTATGTTTCCGCACACCTTAAGCAGCCGACCTTTGGTGGTGTCCGGCACCAGTGAAATTCTGCTAAAGGTCTCGCCAGCCAATGATGCTCACTTGCAGGTAAGCTGCGACAGTCATGTCATACTGGCGGTCATGCCAGGTGATGAAATCCGCATCCGTAAACACCCCAAACCACTTACACTGGTGCATCCGCCAGGCTACAGCTACTACAAAGTACTGCGCAGTAAACTGGGCTGGGGCAGCAAACTTTATTAAATTTTCAACAGCCGCTTGCGACCACCAAGATTACTGTATAAATTAACAGTAATTAAATTTGGGGGGCCAAAATGCTGAACCATCTCCACATCAGTAACTTTGCGATAGTCCGCGCGCTGGAATTAGACTGGCGCGCCGGCATGACCACCATTACCGGCGAAACCGGCGCAGGTAAATCCATTGCGCTGGATGCCTTGTCCTTGTGTCTGGGAGAACGGGCAGATGGTGAAGTGGTGCGCCCCGGTGCCGAAAAAGCCGACATTGTTGCCACCTTCGATTTGTCTGCACTGGACAGCGCAAAACACTGGTTGCAGGAACAAGACCTGGCCATGGGACAAGAGTGCATTGTACGCCGGGTGATTAGCGCGGAAGGCCGCTCCCGGGCTTATATCAACGGAGTGCAGGTTCCAGCCCAGCAACTAAAAGCTCTGGGTCAGCACTTGTTGTGCATTCACGGTCAGCACGCACATCAATTGCTGCTGAAAAACGACTATCAGCGCCAGTTGCTGGACGCATTTGCCCATAGCCATACGGCACTGGCGCAGTGCCGTCAGCTGCATAAACTGTGGCAACAACTGAAAGCCGATTACCGCGAACTGCAACAGAACCAACAACAACGTGAAGCACAGCGCCAGTTACTGGAGTATCAGGTGGCTGAACTCGACCAGTTCGCCCCCGCCGAAGACGAATTCCCGCAGCTGGAGCTGGAGCAACAAAAACTCAGCAACAGCCATAGTTTGATCCAGGCCAGTCAGCAATCGCTGCAATTGCTGTATGACCACGACGATGGCAACAGTTATCAGTTGCTGCGGCAAGCCAGCGCTCAGCTGGAAGACTACCTGGACGTGGATACCGAACTGCAACCTATGTATCAGATGCTGCAGGACGCCTTGGTTCAGGTGGAGGAAGCCAGCCGTGAATTGCGCCGTTACAGTGAAAAAGTCGAGGTGGACCCGGAGCGTCTGCAGGAAGTTGATCAGCGCCTGAGCCAGTGGCTGCAATTAAGCCGTAAGCATCAGACCGCAGCAGAGCAGCTGGTTGAGCACCATCAACTGCTGCAACAACAATTGGCTGAACTGGCAGGCGATGACGAACGCCTGCATCAGCTTGACAGTGACATACTGCAGGCGCAACAACAGTATGCGCTGGCGGCTCAGCAGTTAACGGAGCAACGCCAGAGTGCGGCACTGGATTTATCAGAGCGCATCGCCAGCAGTATGGCGGAACTGTCGATGGCCAATGCACGTTTCCATATTGCTGTGGAGCCGATGGGCATCGACAAGGCAGGCAAAGAAGGCTGGGACCAGGTGGAATTCCTGGTGTCGACCAACCCGGGTCAGCCGCTGCAGGCTCTGCACAAAGTGGCCTCTGGCGGTGAGCTGTCGCGGATCAGTCTGGCCATTCAGGTGATCCTGGCTGATAAAGTGACCACGCCGACATTAATTTTTGATGAAGTCGACGTGGGGATCAGTGGCCCGGTAGCCGCGGGTGTTGGCCGTCTGTTGCGGCAACTGGGTGATAACACACAAGTGATTTGTGTGACGCACTTACCGCAAGTGGCCAGCCAGGGGCATCAACAGCTGTTTGTTGAAAAATACACTGATGGTATTGCGACAGAAACCCGCATCCGCACCTTAACGGATGAAGAGCGTGTGCAGGAAATTGCCCGGTTGCTGGCTGGCGAAAATGTCAGTGCCAGTGCCATCGCCAATGCCCGTGAGCTGCTGTGTGCGCCTTAAGCGCATGCAGCCTGATGTAAATAATCAGCGCTGAACTTCTGTAAAAAGCCACAGTCAGAGAAGGACTTTAATTTCAGCCCAAGCTTGCGGTATGATGCCGCCAGACTTTTTCAGATGAAGATGACCATGAATTCTGTAGTAACCCGCGCCCTGATGCTGGCAACAGCCCTGAGCCTGACTGCGTGCAGCAGCTGGATTTACCGTATCGACATTCCACAAGGTAATTTTCTGGAACAGAAAGATATCGATAAACTGCGCGTGCATATGACCAAAGAGCAGGTGCGCTTTGTTTTGGGTAACCCAGTGGCAGAAAACGCCTTCGACGACCAAACCTGGCACTATTTTTATTCACTCAAAGGCGGCCGCGGCAGCAACTTTGAGAAACAGCTGGTCGCCCGTTTTGATCAGGAAGGTAAGTTACTGGATATTTCTGGTGACTTTGATAAACCAGCCCAATTCAATACACCGCTGGATATCTGACACCTGACGCATTAAAAAAGCCTGCTTCGGCAGGCTTTTTCGTTGTGAGTGACCCGTCCTTATTCCGTAGCCTCGGCCGAAGCATGGGGTCGCCCACCTGTAGTTTTATCTGCCCGCCCTTCTTCTTTGGCTTTTTCGGCCCGACGGCGGCGCATATCTTTCGGATCTGCGATCAAAGGCCGGTAGATTTCAATCCGGTCGCCTGCTTTGACTGTATCAGTCAACTTGCAGGTGCGACTCCACAGCCCGACTTTATTCTGCGTCAGGTCGATTTCAGGATGAATTCGCAAAATGCCTGAGGATTCAATCACCTGCTGAACTGACGCGTCCGCCGCCACACTGACACTTAATAAACTTTGTTTTTCCGGGGTGGCGTAGGCCACTTCTACGGCAATCTGCTCACGCATTCGGGGCTCCGTACACTTGTTTTGCTCTTTGGGTAAAAGCTCCCACCATTGCGGCCGTCAGTTCGTTAAACACCTTGCCAAAGGCAAACTCGACCAGTCTGTTGGAGAACTCAAACTCCAGCTTTAACACCACCTTGCAGGCTTGTTCGTTTAAAGGCACAAAACTCCAGCCACCACTTAACGCTTTAAAAGGGCCGGACTCCAGCTGCATACGAATTTCGCTGTTGGGAACCAAGGTATTGCAGGTGGTGAACTGCTGACTGATCCCGGCCTTTTTTACTTCCAGACAAGCCCGCATCTGCTGCGCACTTTGCGACAATACATCCGCTTTACTGCAACCTGGTAAAAACTCAGGATAGCTGGGTACATCGTTTACCAGATTGTACATTTGCTCGGCGCTGTAAAAAACCAGTGCGCTGCGCTCAATTTGTGGCATACTCTCTCCCCTTAATGCAGGCGGCGATTGTAACAGATCTGCGCCTTGCCTCAACGCCTCTGACTGGCAACAGCCATTGCGATGGACTCTTCAGCTTCTTTTTATTTCTGAGCATGAGCAAAAAACAGAACTCTAAAAATCAGGGCGGCACCATAGCCCTGAACCGAAAAGCCCGGCACGAGTATTTCCTTGAAGACAAGTACGAAGCCGGCATCAGCCTGCAAGGCTGGGAACTTAAAAGTATCCGCCAGGGCAAAGTGAACCTGTCAGACAGCTATGTCATTTTAAAAGATGGCGAAGCCTTTCTGTTTGGTGCACAAATTCAGCCATTAAACAGTGCGTCCAGCCACGTCATTTGTGACCCGGAACGTTCACGTAAGTTGTTACTGAATAAAAGGGAAATCAGCCGGCTGATTGGCGCCAAAGAACGTGATGGTTACACCATGGTGGCAACAGCCATGTACTGGAAAGCCTGCTGGGTCAAGCTGGAGTTCTACCTGGCCAAGGGTAAAAAATCCTTTGATAAGCGCGACGACATCAAAGACCGCGACTGGTCTCGTGAAAAAGAACGTATGATGAAGCACACAGCCCGTTAAGCTGCTGTGCTTGAAACTGGTGATTTCATCACCATATAGACTTTAACTGCAGGCCTAAACCAAATTATTGGTTGTGGCCCCTGCAGTGGCGGCGTAAAATGCCGCTGTAACTTTAGTGTTTTATGAACACCTGAATTCGGGGCTGATTCTGGATTCGACGGGATTCACGAACTCTGAGGTGCATGCCGAGGTGCGGTAGGCCTCGTAAAAAAGCCGCAAACTAGTAGTCGCAAACGACGAAACTTACGCAATCGCTGCCTAATAAGCAGTAGATGCTCTCCCCCCCGCGCATGCCTGTAAGCCGGGACTTTGGGAGATCACCCCTAACAGGATCGCATGGAGGCTTTGTCCGGAGCCAAGATGCTAAAACCAATCGGACTCGCCCGACGATAGCCTGCCAGCTGGCGCTCATAGGGTTAACCAAATAACTGGCTAAGCATGTAGTACCAATGGGCTAGGTTTTTCGGACGGGGGTTCAAATCCCCCCAGCTCCACCACATCGAAGACTAAGCAAGTCTATAACAGGCTACGAACCCCGCGTCACTGCGGGGTTTTTTATTGCCTTGTGTTCTGTAGAGGTCTATTCTGGGTTAGCAGATACCCCCGACAATTAGGGGTATATCTGGGGGTTCATTGGGGTATCAGTAAATCAGTACCCCCAAACAGATACCCCCTCACGTTTTTAGCCCAGAACCAGTACACCGGAGCCAGCACATGCCGCTTTCAGCTACACAGGTAGACAAAGCCAAACCCCAGGACAAGGACTACAAGCTTTCCGATGAAAAGGGGCTGTTCCTGCTGGTCAAACCGTCCGGCTCCAGATACTGGCGCATGAAATACCGTTTTGTTGGCAAAGAGCGACTACTGGCTTTAGGTGTATACCCTGACGTATCGCTAAAGGATGCTCGGCTTGCCAGAGACGAAGCTCGCAAACTGCTGGCCCAGGGTATCGACCCCAGCGCAGAAAAGCAGGCACGTAAACTGGCCAGCCACCAATCGGCCACGAATAGCTTTGAAGCCGTAGCCAGAGAATGGCTGCTGGTCAAAATGACAGACAAGAGCAAGACCCATCAAGATCGGACGCGCAGTGCTTTGGAAAAAGACCTGTTCCCGTATATCGGCAGCAAGCCTATAGCCGACATTACCCCGCTTGAGTTGCTTTCCACCCTTCGACGCATTGAGCGCCGGGGTGCCATCGAGACAGCACACAGAGCCAAACAGACAGCTGGCCAGGTTATCCGCTTTGCCATTGCTACAGGCCGGGCTGAACGCGATATCAGCGCTGACTTGAAAGGCGCACTAAAGAACCCGGTCGAAACTCATTTTGCTGCCATCACAACCCCCGCTGACGTTGGCCACTTGCTAACGGCAATAGACGGGTACAGCGGCACCAGCATTGTGAAATCCGCATTACAGCTATCACCTTTGCTGTTTTGTCGCCCTGGCGAACTGCGGCAGCTGGAATGGGCCGAGGTAGACTTTGAGCAAGCACGAATTGAATTGCCTGCCGAAAAGATGAAAATGCGCCAGCCGCACATCATCCCACTGAGTAAACAAGCGCTGGCCGTGCTGGAAGAATTACGGCCATTAACTGGGCACGGCAAGTACGTGTTCCCATCCCCCCGTGGGGCAAGCCGGCCACTATCCGAAAACGGAGTCAGAACCGCGCTCAGAGCGCTTGGCTATGACAATGACACCATGACCCCACACGGTTTTAGAGCAATGGCCAGAACGCTACTAGATGAAGTTCTGGGAATGCGCGTTGAATGGATAGAGCAGCAGCTGGCTCACGCCGTTAAAGATGCCAATGGCCGAGCCTACAACCGGACTAAACACTTACCACAGCGTTTTGAAATGATGCAGCAATGGGCCGACTACCTGGACACATTGCGGATCAGCGCCAGCAGTACCAACGTAATTCCGGCTAGATTCGGCCAGAAATCCAACTAACTCAGAGAGGCTATAGCAATGCAGACTATTGATAACAATGTCAGTCGAATGGAGGTTGTGTCCTTTAATCCGGCAATCAACCAGCGAAAAGAAAAGGTAGCTTTGCAAATGATTACAGAGCTGGCCGAAACCACACATATTGCTCAACAGGTAGAAGCCTTATTTTATGTTCGCCAGATAGAGCAAGGGTGTTTGCCTGGCTCTTTGCTGGCAGGCCCATTTAATGACGAACAAACAGCAAGGCAGCACCAGCAAAACCACAGTAAGTCTGGTGTTTTTCGCGAGACGATAATCTGATGCGCGGTAGTTCTGCCAAGAGGCGAAAGCTGCAACCCCTGTTACCTGTGGAATATTGCAGGCTTGATCGTGCGGCCAGAATGCTTGAGTGTGAAGTGGAGGACTTGCTTCACTGGGGGGCGACCTACGCAATAAAGCTGCATTATCAAGCAACCGGCTTAAAGGCTTACACTACCTTTAATAGTGATCAAATGAATTACATAAGGACTATTGACGGCTTCAACCAAGGAAATGAAATCAATTGGAAGGTTACAGATAAGCATACTTTCCGCTTCCAGGATTTTTACAAAAATATTAACCCAGCGAAACTAGCCGCTTCACAACAAAAACCTGGCTACGAAAGTGAATTAATGCAATTCGTTAGCTTATTTGGTTTGTTTGAAGTGCTTGAAAACTGCTTAGATGAACTATACCGACAAGGAAGTGTTGATCTAATTTTTTTGATTTTGACTAAGCCAGAGACAAAAGAAGAGTTTTTATTTTTTGCTCCTTTCACCATTGAACCCTCCCAACTTTTTATTACAAAAAGTGAACTGGACAAGATTTATCAGTCAATAACAACAGGTAGCCAATTAATTAAGAACAAAGGAACGACAATCTCACCAGCGGCAATGCAGCTCATTTCTAATGCCAAGGCAGCAGCAGAACGAAACAGCGCGCCGAGGGCTGAATTAGTGCTTTCACTGCTGGAGCTGGTGCTGGGCGAAGACAGCTCGCTAATTGATAACCCTTACAAGTTATATGAATGGGTTAACCAGCAATTGCAAAAAGCAAAGATCATTGAGCCGGAAATCACACAACAAGCCTTTGCTGACATTTTAAGCAAAGCAAAGTCGGCAAGAAAAACCAGGCTCAAAAACCCAAGTTAAGCCACTACACAAGTTAAGCGTATCTTTACCCACTAACTTTGGGACTTAGCGTCAGCAATCACAGCACCATACCCATGAAGGCTAAACAAACCTAAAGGGGTTTAATATGAACAACACGCAAGACAAACCACGCCTGATCCGCCGCTCAGAAGTGCTGCAACGAGTGAGCCTCTGTAAAGCGACCATCTACAACCACATGAACGCTGGCACCTTTCCCCGCCCGGTATCCGTAGGTGGGCGTCGGGTCGCATGGCTCGAAAGTGATATTGACCTGTGGATAGCAGAACGCCTGGCCGAAGCTGGCCGGGTTGCGGCATAAGGGGGCGGTATGACAGACAAAAATAAGGCCGCCAACGGCAGCCCAATCAATCAAAACGAAAAGCACCAGCAGTTTACCCACATCAGCCCAGAAACAGCAAAGGCATTGTTGCCCACCCAAAATGAACGGGTGTTGCTGGCCCTGCTCAGCCTTGGCCAGTTAACCTGCCAACAGGCAGAGAAGCCACCTATTAATGCCCGGCACCTTAACAGTGTGATCAGTGAGCTGGCCAACCGCCACCACCTGAACGTTGTGCGGGAAAAGACGGACGCAACAGGCTACGGCGGGGTGAGCTGCCAGTTAACCAGCTACAGCTTGCCGCAGGCAGAGCTTGAACCAGGCTTACGCCTGCTGAATAACTGGCGCACAAAGCGAAAAGCGGCCCCGCTCCAACTAAGTGACATTGAGCATGAACCTATATCGTCACTACTCAACGTAAAAGCGGCGTTCTATGTTCGCTCTATGACCAAAGGACACCGGACCATTGCCGGGCCATTCACTACAGCCAGTGCAGCCAAAGCAGCGGCTATGGCTTCAAATGGCGTTGTTTACTTCGAGCAATGGCTAAGCGATGGTGCCTGATGATAAAAGCCCGACAACGGCCTGATGTGCTGTTTGTTCAGGAACCCCACGTTTCACAGTTTGGCTTACTCCCGGCTTTAATCGCAGCAGACCTGTATTTCTGGCTGGTGCGTCTTGAAAAGCCGGAGCGCTGGGTTGAGCAAGCATACTGGGGAGAACTGTTTGCGGTGTCCTGTGACACGGTAGCCCGCAGCATAGGCAAACTCAGGCCCATAATTAACAAGGCGCGCACCCGGCGCTGCTTACATGGCAGGCTGGTTGCTGGTGCAAATAAATACACACTCAATCCGAAGGGGGATAGTTTCATGGCTGGCGGCAGCAGCAAAAAACTGAACAACCTAGACCCACCCGATCCTCAGGTGTTCCCTATTAGCTTTATCGGCGTGGCTAAGCAACTTAATGCAGGTGTCAGAGTTCCAGAGCTTGCTTGGTTTCTATGCCGGTTAGCCTGGAGAGTTCATATTAACGAACGTAAGACCGGGGAAAGTGGCTGGGGGTATTTTCAAAGCGCAGCGGAGCTGGCCAGGTATTGCGGTGTTGGTTCTGACTCATTGCGTAAGTTCAGCGCTATCGCAAAGAACGCGGGGCTGGTGCTGGTGAATGTGGAGCGAAAATCCATTGTTATTCCACCTGGGCCACCGGAAAGGCTGTTACTGGCTCCCTTTCGCAGCTTGGAGGAAAAGCGCAAAAATGGGCTGAATGCAGTTTTAGAAGACCCGGACTGCTTTTGGCAGTACGACTATGTAGAAGACCAATTGGATCAACTCAAACGGGGCTAGGTCCGCCTGCCCCACTACCGCAATATTAACCCCAAGCACCACAGCAACAGGGTCAAATGCACCAGCCGTTAGGGTCAAATGCACCAACTGTCTGGAGCAAAAGCGCCAGCTTCCACAAAGTGACAGTTTCCAACACCACAACATAAGACAATCACACAAATGCTCAGGGGAAAGTGATCAAATGCTCAGCCCTTTGCCATACGGACGCTGTTAGCAATCCGTCCAGACTGCTCAGCATCACTCCAGAATTATCTGGATTAATCCAGAGTGCTCAGGGCATTAACGGTTAGTTCACGGTTAAATGCCACCACCGGCACCAGCTCAAACCAGCCGAGCACACCAGCTCAAACCAGCCGAGCGCACCAGGTCAACAGCGCAACCAATACGAGGTAAAAGCAGCTACCGCGTATAGCACGCGTGGACCACGCGTTATTGACGCGATAAGCACGCCAGAGCTGTCAGGTTGCCATGTTAACCCGCACGAACAACAGCAGCCGCCACAGGTACTATACAGGTATTGGCGAAATCACTGATTGCTTCCAGCCCACGCGCAGCAAGGCTTACAGCGATTTGTGAATTGTACTAGGTGAACAATTTAAACAGGCAGCGCCCCCCGTTACTCCCGGCACCTGTCACACAAATGCTCAGCCTTTATCGATGCCGATTTTTGCGGTGTTGAAGTGCCGATTTTTGCGGTGTTGAAGTGCCGATTTTTGCGGTGTTGAAGTGCCGATTTTTGCGGTGTCATAAGATAAATAAGTAAGATAGATAAATAAGATAGATAAGTAAGATTGTGTCCAAGAAAAATTAAACAAACGCTCAGCCTTTCGGTAACGACCATCGTCAGCCCTATACAACAAAGAACCCTATCTATCTGCTGATTAACAGCTGGAACATTTTTCATTACAGGCACCCTACACCTGCCGCGCCAGCCTGATCTGAGAGCAAGCACGGCTTGTCATATTTCGTTCTGCAATAACAAACCCGGTCTAACACAAGGCAACCCAGCAGCAGTAATGGCACAGGACATAGAACCCAGGCCCGACCGCAACAGCGTAAGGCTACTTAAAGCGCAGGCAGTATGCAGGCATTGGCGAAAACCCAGAATCGCTGCAAGCTCTGCTACGTGTGGCTTATAAGGCTAATTGGAATTTTACATTGTGGAATATTCGGAACCTCAATGAGAAGGCGCACACACTCCACCACCAGAGGCAACACACTGAGAGCACCGAGTCAGGAGCCGGTGCAAATGCACCGACAGTACGGAGCAAATGCAGCACGTAGCCACCAGGTAAAAAGGTACTGTGACAACCCCCCTTCAAACCGCGGGTGCAAAACGCGCACGGTTTCACACGTAAATGAATTTTAATGTTTTGGGGCTTTTCGTTTTCGCCAAGTATTGCGCAGCAGAATGCAGCACCAGCAAGGGGGGCAGAGGTTCAGTAACACGAAATCACCAGCGCCTTTCGGCCTGATTGGTGTATGGCCTAGGCGCTCAGGTGTGAGTGCATCGAAGGGGCATCAAAGGGGCTTAGAAGCTCGTATGGCCTAGGCGCTCAGGTGTGAGTGTCGGAGGCGCCACGCCGAAGCCTGGGGGTAAGGGGGATCTGATTCTCTGGGAGCTATAGGCCCGGACACCGACCCTTCCATCAGATTTTCATTTTCGCGAAAAATAAAATTAAAACCTGCCCCAGCACCAGCACCTGACCACTCAGCGTATATTGGCGTTACCCTCAACACAGGAGAAAGCAACGGTGAAGCAACTGAGAAAACAGTTAACAGCCTGGGGCACGTTCTGGAGAGAGCGGGAGCAACCAAAAGGCTTTAGCAGTACGTCACCCACTGCCAGTGTTATTGAGCAGGCTAAAACCGGGATATGGGCCACTACAAACCAATATAACGGCCATAGCCTCAGCTCCAGGTTACAAACCCCGCTATGGGTTCAGTTAATCGACGAAATGACAGAGCAGCTTTCCCAGGAACAATGTCGGGTACTCAACAAGCGTTACATTAAGGGCGGTGTATTAACGAACAGCGAAAAGCTGGTGCTGCTTTATGCTGAAATCTCACTCCAAGAAAAAATATTTTTGGCCCTGAATTAATGGTAACACCGTACAGATGGGGGTACTTTTGGGGGTACACAACAGAAAGACAACAACACAAACCACAATAAAACAATCACTTAAACGCAAAGTTCAATAGACCCCAGCCCAATGCAAAACCCCTGTCAGATGACAGGGGTTTTTGTTTTTAACTAGCGCTGCAATGGCGCTTTGTTAATAACACCAGGTGACTGACGCCTGTTATTGGCAGGGAGCACCGTCGGCGTCAACGGGCATCAGAGCCGTACAAGGAAGTGGCATAAGCCGCAGCGCCACTGGCCAGTGTCAGCAACGATAATTGCACCTGGCATGCCGCTGGTGCCCGCTAAAAATCAAGCTTCCTTTTACTCTCTCCCTCTACCCAGAGCTCTGACAAAATGTGCAGGATACGAAGAGCAAACAACACCAATGCAAAACATTCGCAATTGCATGACTTCAGGTTTCAGCGTCCCGATTTTATCCAGCAAAAACAAAAACTTTTTCTGCCGAAGACCTAAGCAGCTGCCCCTAAGCGAAAATTTGACGTTACACTGAAAACACCTTGTAGTTATGAGCTATGGTATGCGGGCAAGTCTCCCCCCCAATGAAGAACAACGCCTGTTGCGTCTGAAAGCACTGAACATTCTGGATTCCGACCCCGAGCAGTCTTTTGATGATCTGGTGCAGCTGGCGGCCTCCATATGTGGCACCAGCTCAGCCCTGATTGGATTTATTGACGAACATCGTCAGTGGTACAAAGCCAAGGTTGGAGTGGAATCAAGTGAAGTCGCGCGGGAACTCAGCTTCTGCAGCCATGCACTGCTGCAACCTAACTCCTTAACCTATGTCAGTGACGCCCGCACCGACAGCCGTTTTGCCGATAATCCAGCGGTGACGTCAGAGCAAGGCCTGAGATTGTACGCCGGTGTGCCACTGCTGCTGGAGCAGCACTATGCCGTGGGCACTTTATGTGTTTTTGATAGCGAAGCCAAACCGCTGAGCCCGGCTCAATTGTCGGCATTGCAACGGCTGGCCAATCAGGTGGTGCATCTGCTTAGTGCCCGGTTACTGGCACACCAAGCTGAATTGCAACGCCGGACATTAGAAACCATCACCAACAATGTACCTATTTTGATTAGCCAGCTCGACCAGCACTACCGCTATCAGTTCTGCAATGACAAATACCGTGACTGGTGGGATCTCGACCCGAAATCACTGATAGGAAAAACACCGGCAGAATTATTTGGCCATGAAAAATTCGCAGAAATTAAAGGCCGGATGGACGCGGCTCTGGCTGGCGAGATCCAAAAGTTTATTGTGCAAATGGACGACGAACGGATATTACAGGTCAGCTATGTGCCTCATCGTGACCAGCATCAGACCATTGCTGGCTTTTTTGTGGTCGGTACCGATATTACCAACGAGCAACAGCAAGCTGAATTAATTAAAGCCGACCGCAACCGCTTCGAATCCATTATCGACAGTACAGGTGTGGGCACCTGGGCCTGGAACTTACAAACCGGCATCAGCCAATTGAACCCACGTTGGGCGCAAATGCTTGGGTATACGCTCTCCGAGCTGGAACCCATGACCTACCAGACCTGGTTAAGCTTGGTGCATCCCGACGACCTTGCTGACACGGAGCAACGGCTACAGGCGCATTTTCGCGGTGAACAGCCTTACTACGACAGCATTTACCGGATGCGCCACCGCAAAGGTCACTGGGTCTGGGTCCATGCCAAAGGTCAGGTAAAACAGTGGGAAGAAGACGGTAGCCCACTGCTGATGTACGGGGTCAATACCGACATCACTGACAGCTTTCAAGCCGAAAAAGAACTGGCGCAAACCAAAGCCTTGTTACAGGCGGTCATCGACTCGTCAACGGAAGCTGCTTTAATTGCGACCAACCTCGAAGGGGAAATCTGGCTATTCAATACCGGAGCCGAGCGGATGCTGGGTTACAGTGCCGCAGAAGTTCTCGGCAAAACACCAGCACGTTTCCACAAGAACAGTGAAATCCAGTACCGTCAGCGGCAAATCCGTCAGTTGTATGGGGTGGAAGTCTCCGACTTTGACAGTTTTGTGTTTACCGCCCGCCAACAAGGCAGCGAGACACTGCAATGGACCTATCTCTGTAAAACCGGCGAAGAAAAGCAGGTACGTATCAGCGTCAGCTCTATTTGCGATCCGGACGGCAGTCCTCAAGGCTATTTGGGCGTCGCTATTGATATCAGCCAACTGGAACAGCTGAACCAGGCATTGCTAAGTAGCGAACAGCGCTACCGTTCCATGGTCGACAACCTGCCCGGCGCCATGTACCGCTGCAAAAACGACGACTACTGGACCATGTTATTTATCAGTGATGAAGTGTCCCAGTTAACGGGCTTCCAGGCGCATCAGTTTGTATTGAATAAAGAGCTTAACTTCGCCACCTTGTATCATCCGGAAGATGTTGTCAGAGTGAATAGCGCGGTGCAGCAGGCATTGCTGCAACAGCAGCGCTTTAGTGTCGAATACCGGCTAAAACACAAAGATGGCAGTTGGCGCTGGGTGCAAGAGCTTGGCCAGGGCGTGTTTGATCGCCAGGGCGAACTGCTGTTTATCGATGGTTTTATCTGGGATGTCACCAGCCAGCATGAAGCCATGCAGGCCTTAAGTGACAGTGAACAAAAACTGTCCTCTTTATACCAGCTTGCGCCGGTGGCTATTGTGCTGCATAGCCTGTCTGATGGCAGTTTTATTGAAGCGAACCCGGCCTTTTTCCGGCTTTATCAGGCTGACTCCGATGCAAAATCCATGTTGGATTTCCAGGAGTTGATCCAATCGCATTATGAGCATTGGCAACAGGACTTACTGCAGGACAGACGCTTCGGCCCGGTAGAAACCGAGCTGCTGACCAAAACAGGTCAAACGATCCCAATCACCTTGTCCAGCGTGTTGATGGATACAGCCACAGGCAAACAACAAATCTGGACTTTACTGCAGGACATGACTGAACAAAGGCGGATTGAACAGTTGAAAAATCAATTCGTCTCGACCGTCAGTCATGAACTGCGGACGCCTTTGACCTCAATTTCGGGGTCGTTGGGACTGATCAGTGGTGGCGCCTTGGGCGAAGTACCACAAGGCATGACTGCCATGCTGAATATTGCCAAAGAAAACAGTTTGAGGTTAAGCAAACTCATCAATGACTTGCTGGATATCGATAAGTTAATAGCCGGGAAGATGCATTTTGACATGCAGTTGTGTGACCTGCCTTCGCTATTGAATGAAGCGCTGCTCAGCATCGAGCCCTATGCCAGCAAATACCAGGTGCATTTCACCGCGTCCCAGGTCGAAGCAGGCTTTATTCTGGTCGACCCACTGCGCTTTCAGCAGATCATGTTGAATCTGATGTCCAATGCAGCCAAATTCTCACCCCCGGGTTCCACTGTGCTATTGCAATGCAGCACTCAAGACCAGCATTGTCTGATTGAACTGCTGGACCAGGGGCCTGGGATAGACCCGCAGTTCGAACAGCGTATTTTTCAGAAGTTTTCCCAAGCCGATAGCGCCGACAGCCGGCGAAATGAGGGCTCTGGTTTAGGGCTGGCCATTGTCAAAGAGCTGACCGAACATATGCACGGCGAAGTCAATTACCGCAACAGACCTGAAGGCGGCTGCTGTTTTTACCTAAGCTTTCCAAAAGCGTCCAGTCTGCCACAGAGCCGGTTATTGGTTGTTGAACCTGACAGCCAGGTGGCAGACTACATGATGCAGCTGCTCAAAGACCAGGATTACCTGTTGGACTGGGCCCGGACTTTAAGCCAGGCGGTGAAAGCCTTGGAGCAACACAACTACCAGGCCATCACGCTGGATTTAAACCTGCCAGACGGCCATGGTTCAGCCCTGTTTGATGCATTGCGGAAACTGGAACTCAGCACGCCGGTCATCATCGTCAACTCAGAGCATCAGGGCGAAAAAGTAGAGCTGTCGGGCGGTTTGGCCACCTTGGATTGGCTGGAAACACCGGGGGCCACCAAAGTATTGCTGGATAAACTGCAGCATCAGCTGTTTAAACGACGCTCGCCCAAACCCAAGATCCTGCATGTGGAAGATGACCCGCATTTAAGTCAGATCCTGCAAGTGCAGTTGGCCAGCGTAGCCTGGTGCCAACAGGCGGTCAGCCTGAAATCGGCCAAAAGATTGTTGCTCAGTGAACCCTTTGACTTGGTGATCCTGGATATCGGTCTGCCTGATGGTTCAGGATTGGAACTGCTGCCCGAGCTGGCAAGCGCTCATTCAGAGGTTCCGGTGATCATTTGGTCTGCGCAGGAACTCAGCCATGAACAGCGAAAACAGGTGAATGCAGTGCTGGCCAAAAGCCGGGTCGATATGGAAACTGTGCTGGCGCAAATTAAAACGCTGCTAAACGGCCGAAACGACGCTAAAGCGCCTTAGCATCGAATATCAGCGTCTGATTGCGGCCCGAACGTTTCGCCTGATATAAGGCCTGGTCAGCTTGCTCAATCAGCTGATCAGTGTCCATGCCATGTTGCCATTCGCTGATGCCGGCACTGAAGGTACAATAAAAATGGCTGTCGCCACAACTGAATGGGATAGCGGCAAAGGCCTTACGCAGCTGCTCAACCACGGTAAAGGCATGCTCTTTTCCACAATCGGACAAAATAACCAGATACTCTTCCCCACCGTAGCGGCCGACAATATCGATTTTACGCAGTTGCTGCTTCATCAGATTCGCTAAGCTGCTGATCACTTGATCACCCACAGGGTGTCCATAGTTGTCATTCACCTTTTTAAACAGATCGATGTCGATCATGATAGTACTGACGACCCCGCCGGTCCGTTCCGCCCGCTGCAACTCATAGGTCAGGCGTTCTTTCACCCTGGCATGTTGCAATAAACCGGTAAGACTGTCTTTGGTCATCATATCCACAACCTGACGCGCCCGTTGAGCCCGGGCAAACACAGCAACAATCAAAGCGGTATCGGACATAGGCTTCGTCAGAAAATCGTCCCCACCTTTCACCAACGCAGCCAACTGTCGGTCACTGTCAGTTTCTGACGATAAATAAATAATAGGGACGCTTAACCATTGATCATGAAGACGGATCAGCTGGGCCAGTTCAGGGCCTGAACAATAGGGCATATTCACGTCCAGCAGCACCACGTCGGGATGAAAGCGGGTCAGACTGTCGTAAATTTTGCTGGGGTCGGACAGAATTTCTGCTCTTAAGCCTGCGCCTTGCAGTACCAGCGCGTAGTGTTCAGCCAGTAACTGATCGTCATCCACAATCAATACTCTGAACGCTTCACGGCTGCGAACAGCCAACAAGCGTTGCAACCGGGCTTCCAGCGCTGTGGTATTCAGCGGTTTCACAAAATAGCCCTGGGCGCCTATGCGAACCGCAGCCAGGTGCTGTTCAAAACTGTCTTCGTCTGCCAGGATCAGCACAGGGATAGGCGTGCTGAGAGACGCTTGTAGTTTGGCAACAAAATCGAGCCCCTCACCTACTTCTGTGTCCGAGCTAATATCCAGCACCAATGCGTCCGGACTTTGGGCGTCTACCAGCTGTTTTAACTCAGCCATCGTGGTTGCTGCATTTACCTTGTAACCAAAAGACGTCAGCGTCAGTTCGATATAACCCGAGGTTTCCTGATTCGATTCGAGCACGTAAATAGCTGCATGACGTTCGGTGTGTTTTTGTTGGCTGGATGACGTAACACTAAGAACCTGATGACTGGCCTGGTGGGTCTGCTGAACCTGCTGGAACAACACGATAAAGTCGCGGATTTGATCCGCATCAGGTGCCGCCGGAGATTCCATCCAACTACGCAGTTCCAATTCAAGATTTTTGGCCAGACGGCCAAGAGCGGGCAAACCAAAAGTACCGGCAGAGCCGGCCAAAGTGTGTAATTTAAATTTCAGGGCTTTGACTTCATCGCGCCAGTTTTGCTTCTGTGACAAAGTCGCCAAGGCCGACACCTGAAGAGCAAGCTCGGGAATTTCCGACTGCAGTCGGGTCAGATACTGTTGGTGCAGCAAAGCGAGTTGCTGCTCAAGTGTGGATTGCTCTGTACTCATGACCTAAAACGTGATTTTCTGGACTGAATTCACTATAACAAAGGCAGCCATAAAACCTAGAAATTTCTTCAAGATTGATAACAGAACCAACCACATAACTACAGCTGGCTCTGCATCGCTTACAAACGGACCGTCAACCCTGATGCCAAGGTGCGCCGGTAAGCCAGATACGCCGGAATAGCCCCCAATAACAGGCTCAAACCGACCACAGCCCCCAGTAAAGCGGCGGTATGAGAGTGCCAGGGCCAGACACTGATAAAGAGGCCATAATCACTGGCCAATAATTCCCGAAAACCCCACAAAGCCGCACTCAGACCAGCCAGCGCCAGCGCTACAGACAACAGCACCAGCAACAACAACTCCAGCTCAATCAGCAGGAAGATGGTGAGAGGTGGCGCGCCAACCGCCCTTAGTATGGCCATTTCACGTTGCCGCTCTTTTAAGCCTGCCAGCAGTGTGGTCACAATACCGACCAGGCTGGCCAGCAGCACCAGCGCCGTGATCACCAGCAACATGCTTTCCACCATACTGAGCATTTGCCAGAGCTCAGCCAGCGCGACCCCGGGTAAAATGGCTGATAGAGGTTCTGCTTTAAATTCATTGATTTGACGCTGCAGCACAAAGGTCGCAATTTTGCTTTTCAGCCCCACCAAAAATGCGGTAATGACCTTGGGCTGTAAGTCCATTTGCAGGCTCTGCTCTGCGCTGACCGTTTTGCCCGGCCGCGGCGCTCCGCTTTCCCAGCCTAAATGAATAGCTTCAATCCCTTCGAGTGGAATATGCACACTTTGGTCTACTGGCGTGCCGGTTGACGCCAGAATTCCCACCACAGTAAAAGGCTTGTCTTTGTGCTGAGTAAAACTGATGCTGCCCACCCCATGCGACAAGGTGATTTGGTCGCCGACTTTGTAGCCCAGCTTGGCAGCCACCACAGAGCCCAAAACCGCTTCATACACAGACGCAAATTCGTTACCTTGCGCCAGCGTCAGCGGCTGCTGCTCGCCAAAGCGGTAGAACTTAAAGTAATCGGTATTGGTGCCAATCACCCGGTAACCGCGATGAGAATCGCCAAGCGATAACGGAATGGTCCACTGTACCTGCGGGTTTTGCTTTAACTGCTGATAATTGACCCAGCCAATATTGTTGGTGGCATTGCCTATGCGAAATACGGTATAGAGCAATAAATTCAACTGGCTGGAACGGGCACCGACGATCAAATCAGTGCCGGACACTGTGCTGGTAAAGCTTTGTTTCGCTTCCTGCCGGATATGGTCAATGCCCAATAACAAACCAATACTGATCACCAAAGACAGCAGCGTCATCAGCACTGTGCCTTTACGATTTAACAAACTGGCTTTGGCCAACTGCATTAACATGGCTGCACTCCCTGGGCTAACTGCTCCATATCCAGCTGCAAGTGAAAATGTCGTTTCAGCGTGGGGTCATGGCTGACAAAGATCACCGTGGTGCCATCGTGCCCGGCTTCGGTCAGCATCAACTGCATAAAGGCGTCGCGGTGTTTGTGGTCAAGCGCAGAGGTGGGTTCGTCGGCAATCAGCAACGCCGGCTTGTTCAATAAGGCCCTGGCTATCGCCACCCGTTGTTGCTGGCCGACACTGAGCTCAGTGGCTTTTTTCTGCCAGAAAGCTTCTGGCAAACCGAGACGGTTCAGCAACTCACCGGCCCGTTGGCCCACGTCAGCCTTAGGACCGCCAAATGCACTGATCAGCAGCACATTTTGCAGCACTGTTAAATAGGGGATCAGGTTTAATTGCTGGAATACCACACCTATTGCGCTGGCCCGCAGCGCATCTCTTTTGCGGGCAGTTAACGCACTGGCCTGTACGCCGTTGACCCAAATTTCCCCTTGTTGATTCGGGTAGATACCACAAAGCAGATTCAGCAAGGTAGTTTTACCGGAACCGGAAGGGCCATACACAAAGAGGTGTTGTCCTTGCTGCAGGGTCAGTTGTGGGATCTGCAGCAATGGGGCCTGGCCAGGCCAGCTGAAGCTCAGATTTTTGAGTTCAAGCGCAGGAAATTTCGGGTTGGTGTGCATTGTCAGCAAAAGGCTCGTGTTATGATAACTGGCAGAATTTGTTACCTTATAACACAAGCAAAGGGCCTGTCTCCAATGGTACGAGCGTTATACATAGCGTTATTTACGACATTAATCGCATTTGCAGCGCCAGCTGCCGTTGCCGATGATTACAAAGCGCTGGAATGGACCGATTTATTACCGGCAGAAGATCTGAAGAAAATGGAAGCACTGCCTGAAATCAGCCATGAAGGTGGTGAAATGGCCGCCAGCAGCCCACTGAACCAGAGCTACGCCAACCAGGATCCAGCCGCAGCGGCCTGGAACGAAGTGCTGCAATCGGCCAATGTAAAAGCCGAGCTGAATAATCAGAAAGTGAAAGTGCCGGGTTTTATCGTGCCGGTGGAATACGATGCGGAGCAAAACGTGACGGCGTTTTTCCTGGTGCCTTATTTTGGTGCCTGCATTCACGTACCACCACCGCCACCAAACCAAATCATCTACGTCACCAACAAACAGCCAATCAAGGCGGATATGATTTACTCGCCATTCTGGATCAGTGGCACCCTGACAACCAACGCAATGCGCCATGATTTAGCCAATTCTGCATATTCAATGAAAGCGGATAAAATCGAAGAGTATGTCTACGAATAAGACCTTGCTCAACGCATAAAAAAAACCGGCTGCAGGCCGGTTTTTTTTATGCTGTGTTTGGTTATTGCAGCTTCACAGGCCCGCTGGCAGCTGTCCATTCAGCGGCGCCCTGCGTGCCGTTAACAATCCACTGCACCGACACCTTTTCAACCCCCTGCCCCAACTCACCAAATTGGATGGTCAGTTGCTGCAGTTGCTCCGGGTCCTGACACAGCAGGCTATAACTGGCATTCAGATCGGCGTGGCCCTGTTCCGCCCCCCGCTCCAGCTCAGAATTGATTTCAGCCGTGCTGACCGCACAACCTGCGGCACTGTCAAAACTAAACCAGGCGCCCGCCCTAAAGCCATCCAGCACCTGCTGCAGCTTTAACTGCTCGGCCTCATCTGCAGGTTTGTGTTCAAAACCAAATACATTCACCGCCGGGCTGTCAAACGCCAACTCTGCTTCATTGCCTTCCAGCACAAAGGTCAGCGTGGCCACACCGTGCTGATGGCTGCCATGGCTTTCATAACCTTCGTCATGTTGATGTTGGTCTGCCATAGCCTGACTTAGCATCACCCCAGACAGCATCAGTATCCCTGTAACCCACTTCATACCCAGACTCCCGCTCTAAAGATCCCACCTAAGATGAACTCAATTCTATCAACGGATTGAAATAAAAATCTGTGAGACTCGCCCCGTATTTTCTGCATTTAAACCTAACTTTTGTGCAAGGACAAGGCTAACGCCTTGATCCACTTTTGCTGCGCTTTACGTAGCAAACAAAAAGCAAAGTGAGCTGGAAGTAAGCTACCCATGGCAACATTAAGAGTCATCTTAGGCGACCAACTCAGTCCGGCGCTGCCAACCCTCAGTCAGGTGGCTGAGGACGATTGGATCCTGATGGCAGAAGTGCAGACAGAAGCTCACTACTGCCCGCACCACAAGCACAAAATCATCGTCATCTTCAGCGCCATGCGTCATTTCGCCGAGTCGTTACGCGGACTTGGTTACCAGCTCAGGTATATCCGTTTTGACGAACAGGTCCGTAGCCTGACTGACGCTGTCGCACTCGCTCTGACTGAAATCCCTGGTTTACAACACATTCTGCTGACTGAACCTGGCGAATACCGGGTCGGGCAGGAAATTGCTGGCTGGGCAGGCAGATTTAATCTGCCGGTCACCAGCTTAGAGGACAGTCGCTTTTTAATCTCCCGTGCTCAGTTCAGCGGCTGGGCTGCGGGGAAGCGGCAGCTACGGATGGAATACTTCTACCGGGAAATGCGCAAACACACTGGCTTGCTGATGCAAGACGGCCAGCCTGCTGGTGGGCAATGGAATTTTGACAGCAGTAACCGCAAAGCCTTACCGGCAGAACTGACTATCCCTGCGCCTCTGAGCTTTGAACCCGACCTGGTAACCCAAGAGGTGCAGGCACTGGTGGCCCGCCATTTTCCAACGAATATGGGAGACGCCAGCCAGTTCAGGCTGGCAGTTAGCGGAAAACAGGCACGCCAGGCATTTCTGCATTTCCTCACCCAGCAATTGCCCCTTTTTGGTGATTATCAGGACGCCATGCGTATCGACCAGCCTTTTTTGTTTCACAGTGTCTGCTCCATCTACCTCAACTGTGGCCTGCTGGACGCTCGCTGGATGTGCAGCAAAGTAGTACTGGCGTGGCAACAAGGCCTGGTGCCACTCAACGCAGCCGAAGGGTTTATCCGGCAAATTATAGGCTGGCGGGAATATGTACGTGGCCTGTACTGGCTGCAGATGCCTGGCTATAAAACGCTGAATAGCCTCAACGCTGCTACAGCATTACCTGAGTTTTATTGGCATGGCCAAACGAAAATGCGCTGCATGCAGCAAGCCATTGAACATACCAAACGCTATGCCTACTCACATCATATTCAACGGTTGATGATCACAGGTAATTTTGCCTTGCTGGCCGGGCTGGACGTGCAACAAGTCTGCAATTGGTACCTGGCTGTCTATGCCGATGCCTATGAGTGGGTTGAATTACCGAACACATTGGGCATGGCCTTGTTTGCAGACAACGGGATCCTGGCCTCCAAACCTTATGCTGCCAGTGGAAAATACATCGCCAGAATGAGTAATTACTGCAAACACTGTCACTATGATGTCAATGACACGACAGGCGATAACGCATGCCCCTTTAATGCTTTGTACTGGGATTTTCTCGCCCGTAATCAGTCTCAACTTCAGACGTCTGCGCGCTTGCAGTTCAGTTATAAAAACTGGGACATGAAAACTGATGCGGATAAACAACGTATCCGGAATAAAGCGCAACAATTGCTGATCCAGTTGGAACAGTTATGAAAACGGCGCAGGTCTTGCTGAAATCACGCCACTGGCTGACACAGTCATTGAACCGGCGACCTCAGCTGGCCCAGCCTGATCCTGTTGCGGTTACACTTTAACAGGCCTCATTTTATTCACTTTTTGCCTGGCAAACTAAGGTATGCTGGGTCAGACCACTTTCAGGGAGCCAACAGATGAAACTCGAACTGACTCAGGATCAACCCGGCCTGTTACGCCAACGGATCCAGATCCGCGACCATCAAATCATTGCCGACCTGGAGACCGCGGCTGGCGGCACAGGCCAGGGGCCTGACCCGCATGATCTATTTGACGCCTCCGTCGCCACCTGTAAAGCCATGACATTGCAGCTTTACGCCAAACGCAAAGAACTACCGCTGGAGGCGGTCAATGTGCTGCTGCGCCGCGACGACAGCGAAGAGCGTAAAGGCATCTACAAACTGCAGATAGAGCTGGAGCTGAAAGGCCCGTTAACGGCAGAACAAAAACAACAGCTGCTGGAAATTGCCGACAAATGCCCGGTGCACAAACTGATGACGCAGGCAGAAGTTCAGGTCAGTACCAGTCTGAAGGCG
The DNA here is from genome assembly GCF_042654345.1 of Rheinheimera marina. Taxonomy (NCBI): domain Bacteria; kingdom Pseudomonadati; phylum Pseudomonadota; class Gammaproteobacteria; order Chromatiales; family Chromatiaceae; genus Rheinheimera; species Rheinheimera marina. The sequence goes on along the minus strand of NZ_JBHSGB010000010.1, from coordinate 496,553 downwards.
GAACCGACCCCCGCCACCGTTAATGCGCCGTTGCTGATTGAGCCACAAGTCAGAAACATCGGCTTTGATATTAAACGCCTGCTGCCGTCCAAAGTGCAGCGGCGGGTCGGGCCCTTTATTTTCGTTGACCATATGGGGCCGGCGACCTTTGCCGCAGGCTCCACTGAAGGCGATGTACGGCAACACCCCCATATAGGCCTGGCGACCCTGACCTGGTTGTTCCAGGGGGCGATGATGCACAGAGACACGCTTGGCAGTCTGCAACGTATTGAACCCGGTGCCGTGAACCTGATGCGCGCAGGTTCAGGCATTGCCCACTCCGAGCGGATCCCGGCCGACATCCGCGAACAACAACAGGTGGTGGAAGGCATGCAGGTCTGGCTGGTTTTGCCGGAAGCCGAAGCCGAATCAGCACCGGATTTTCAGCACTACCCTGCCGCTTTGTTTCCGACCATGCAGGTTCCCGGCTGTTCGGTCCGGGTGATCCTCGGCGAATACTTCTCACAAAAATCTGTGGTGAAATTCCCGCTGCGTTGCCTCTATGTTGAACTAAACTTGGCGCCTTGTGCCCAGCTCACCTTGCCTTTTACCGAACAGCAACAGGCAATTTATCTGGCGTCCGGTTCATTAAAACAGCCAGAACTTCAAGCCGGTCAGATGCTGGTGGTGGACGAGGATCTGCAGGTCACTGCAGGTGATGAGGGCGCACAACTGATGCTGCTTGGCGGTGAAGCGGTGCCAGATCCGGTGTTACTGAACTGGAACTTTGTCGCCCGCAGCCAGGAACGCTTGCAACAAGCTAAAGCCGACTGGAATGAAGGCCGCTTTCCCCGGCTGCAGGACGACCCAGAATGGATTGAAGCGCCCTGAGCCTTTAACTGCCATCGCGTCGCGCCGCCAGAAACCAGGCTGGCGGCTGCTGTTCCAAATGCAGAATAATCGGCTGTAGTGTCTGAAATACCCGCTCAATCAGTTCAGGCTTAATGGCCTGCCAGTCGTCGGAGGGACTGTGGTAGTCCTTGTGCATCGCGGTGGCAAAATACAATACAGGGTAACCCGCACGATAAAAAGGCGCATGGTCACTGGCAGAGGCCCAGTCCACTTTGCCGCGGATATAACGGGATCCTTCGCTGCGACGCCACCGCAGCGGCAGTGCCAGTTGTTGCTGAACTAACCAGTCTTTAAAACCGCTCAGCCGGGTTGAACCAAACCAATACAACCGAGGCTGCTGCTGATGCCGCCCCAGCATGTCCAGATTGATCACCAACGCCAGCTCGGCAGGCATCCAAAGTTGAGACGCCAGCAAGGCTTTGGCCCCATGCAGGCCATTTTCTTCTGCGTCTGTCGCGACAAACCAATAGTGATAAGGCCGGCAGCCGGGACTGAGCCAGCGCATTAACGCCAGCAACATCGCCACTCCTGAGGCGTTGTCATCGGCACCATTATGAATTTTTCCGCCGACGACCCCTAAGTGATCATAATGAGCGGAAATCAGTATCACAGGCGCCTGTTCGCTGCAGGCCGGTAACACGCCAATCAGGTTTTCACCTTGCCTGGTCGAGAATCCGGCACTGTAGTCGAAGGGGTGGCTGAATTTTTGTTGCAGCGGCTGCAGCCTTGCAGCGAGAAATTGCTGGCGGATATAGTCCCGCGCCAGCGCGGCACCCGCTGAGCCAGTTTTACGGCCTTCTAACTTATCTGACGCCAGGTACTGCAAATCGGCCATCAACTGATCGGCTGGGGCTGCTGCACTCAAAAAACTCGCCATACCGCAACAAAGGCCGAACCACCACCTCACAATTTGGCCTGCAGTGTCATCAGTGCATCCAGCTTTGCGTTAAAACGTTCCTTGTCGCGCAGGCTTTGTGCATGACGTCCTGCCAGTTTCAGGTATTTCTCAGACTGCTCCAACCGGCCTTGCTGAAAATACAAAGTCGCCAGCCCCGCCATGGCTTCAGTCAGTGTCGGTTCTAACGCTAATGCATGTTGAAACGACTGTTCTGCCTTGCTGATTTGACTGTCACGCATCGCTTCATGACCTAACATCACATGATAATAAGGGTTAGCCAACCGTAAATCCTCAACCTGACGCTCGTACCACTGAGCTTTCTCTTCCATGCCCCTGAACCGGTACAATACTGCCAGATTCGCTTTCATATTTATAGACTTAGGATGCAGCGATATCCCATGCAGATAGACAGCTTCGGCCTCCTCCAGGTAGCCGGTTTGCCGGTACAAAATGGCCAGGTTGTTCAGCGCATCGGACGCCACGCTGTAGAGCGTCAGCGCCTGGCGCAGGTAAGCGTAGGCCAGGTTAAAATTCTGCTCCAACATTGCCTGTGCACTTTTGTTGGCATAAAACATCGACACGATTTCTTGTTGGCTGATGGTGCGCACCGGAAAATGGGACTTGTTGGTTTCTAAATCAAAATCAATAACGTAGCCAGGATTTTTAAACCAGGTGGAGCCGTAGGTGCTGGGGGATTGAAGCTCTTTCACTTTTAAATTCACATGACCATTGAGCAAACTAGCGCCGCGAATTTGCGTCCAGTATTCGGGGATTTGCACATCCTGAAAGGCCACAGTTAAATCTGCCGCTTTCGCCAGACTATAGGACAACACCGTCAGTGACAGGCAATTGGCCTGTTGCATACGCAAGGTTTCCCGGGCCGTTAAGGTCGCGGCATTGTCGTAGTTCAGCCGTTTGCCTTTTAAAAAGAAAATGTAATTCAGCAGCGTATCGGTTTTTTCTTTTGCACCAGGCAGCGGCCTGACCATCTGCTCCATATCCCGCACCACGTCGTCCGGCAAGGCAAAAATGTCTTCTTCGGTTTCCACCGGCTGGCTTTGGTAATTAAAGGCATTGTCGATAAACAACGGCGTTGGGTCGGGTAATTGGTGATTGGCTGTCGTGACACTGCTGCAGCCGATCAGGGAGTAACTCAGGACAAGCAATAAACCGCAATACCGCATTCTCATCACAGCAACCTCAATTGCGTAGCTAATGCAAAAAGTATAATGCGGATTTAAGTAAGAGCCCGGCCCGGCCGCCCCGCAAACGCTTCCACTTATACCAAAGCAGCAACGTTAAACGGACAGCAGGACCGGACTAAGGGTCAATCTGAAGATTAAGACAAATTAGGCGCCAGCCAGCTTTCAGCGGTTTGCTGGCTCCAGCCTTTTTTCGCCGCATAGTCGGCCAGCTGATCCTGGCCAATTTTGCTGACGGCAAAGTATTTGCTGTCCGGGTGAGCGAAGTACCAGCCGCTGACGGCAGCCCCAGGCCACATGGCATAACTTTCGGTCAGTTGGATGCCGGTTTGCGCTTCGACATCCAATAACTGCCATAAACTGCCTTTTTCGGTGTGTTCCGGACAGGCCGGGTAGCCAGGCGCAGGTCGGATCCCCTGATACAACTCACGGATTAACTGCTCGTTATCCAGGTTTTCATCCGGCACATAACCCCAGTACTCTCGGCGCACCTTCATATGCAGGTACTCTGCCAGCGCTTCGGCCAGACGGTCGGCCAGTGCTTTCACCATAATGCTGTTGTAGTCGTCATGGGCTGCGGCAAACTCAGCCGCCAGTTCGTCGGCACCAAAGCCGGTGCTGACCGCAAAAGCGCCAATATAATCGGCCACGCCACTGCCAGCAGGCGCGATAAAGTCTGACAAAGCGCAATTGGGCGCGTCGTTACGCAGCTGCAATTGTTGACGCAGGTTGTACAGGCGACACCGCTCTTCACTGCGGCTCTCGTCGCGGTACACCACTATGTCTTCGCCGTCGCTGGCCGCCGGGAAGAAGCCAAAAATGGCTTTGCCTTTCACTTTGCCCGATTGAATCATCAGATCCAGCATTGCATTGGCGTCGGCATAGACTTTGCGCGCTTCAAGGCCAACTTCCGGGTGGTTCAGAATGGCCGGGAATTTGCCGGACAATTGCCAGGTCAGGAAAAATGGCGTCCAGTCGATGTAATCGCGCAGCGTCTGTAAATCCACGTCCGCCCACAAATGCACACCAGGCTGTTTAGGCGCTGGCGCCACTTTGGTTAAATCCAGCTGAAATTTATTCTGCCGCGCTTCATCAAAGGTAAGTAAGCGCTCACCGGGGCGACTGCGGGCGTGCTGAGCCCGGGCCCGCTCGTATTCGTCATTGACCCGCGCCAGGAAGTCCGGCTTTTGTGCCTGGCTAATCAGCGCCTGTACCACAGAAACACTTCGTGACGCATTGGGCACATACACCACCCCATGCTGATAATGCTGGGCAATTTTAATTGCGGTATGGGCTTTGGAGGTGGTGGCGCCACCAATCAGCAGCGGTACCTCAAAGCCCAGGCGGGTCATTTCTTTGGCCACATGCACCATTTCATCCAACGACGGCGTGATCAACCCTGACAACCCTATCACATCGACATTTTGTTCTTTCGCCACCTGCAGTAACTGGGCGCACGGCACCATCACGCCAAGGTCAATCACTTCAAAGTTGTTGCACTGCAGCACCACACCAACAATGTTTTTGCCGATGTCGTGCACGTCGCCTTTAACGGTCGCGAGTAACACTTTGCCCTGACTGCTGGCGCCGGTGCCGGCTTTTTCCGCTTCGATATACGGCTGTAAGTAAGCGACCGCTTTCTTCATCACCCTTGCCGATTTGACAACTTGCGGCAAAAACATTTTGCCTTCACCAAACAGGTCCCCGACCACGTTCATGCCGTCCATCAACGGGCCTTCAATCACATGCAGTGGCCGTTCGGCCTGCTGACGGGCTTCTTCGGTATCCTGGTCAATAAAGTCGGTAATGCCTTTGACTAAGGCGTGTTCCAGCCGTTTATTGACCGGCCAGCTGCGCCAGGCCTGGTCTTCTTTGACCACCACAGCACCATCGCCTTTAAACTCAGCAGCAATCTCCAGCAACCGCTCTGTGGCGTCTTGCCTGCGGTTGAGGATCACATCCTCCACCCGCTCCCGCAGCAGCGCAGGAATATCGTCATACACCGCCAACTGACCAGCGTTAACAATGCCCATATCCATACCAGCGGCGATGGCGTGGTAGAGAAATACCGAGTGAATGGCTTCACGCACCGGGTCATTACCACGGAAAGAGAACGACACGTTTGATACACCGCCAGAGATTTTGGCGTAAGGGCATGTGGCTTTGATTTCGCGGGTGGCTTCAATAAAGTCCACCGCATAGTTGTTGTGCTCTTCAATACCTGTGGCGACGGCAAAAATATTCGGGTCAAAAATAATATCTTGCGGCGGGAATTTCGCGGTTTCCACCAGTAACTTATAAGCGCGCTGGCAAATCTCCACCTTGCGGGCTTTGGTGTCGGCCTGGCCTTTTTCATCAAAGGCCATCACCACCACAGCCGCGCCATAACGACGCAGCAGTTTGGCCTGGTGCAGGAAAATCGCTTCGCCCTCTTTCAGCGAAATGGAGTTCACTACCGGCTTGCCCTGAATGCATTTGAGAGCGGCTTCAATCACTTCCCATTTCGACGAGTCGACCATAATTGGCACCCGAGAAATATCAGGCTCAGAGGCCAGCAGGTTCAGGTAACGCACCATAGCGGCTTTGCTGTCAAGCATCGCCTCATCCATGTTGATATCGATAATTTGCGCGCCGTTTTCAACTTGCTGACGGGCGACGTCGAGCGCTTTTTCGTACTGACCTTCGAGGATCAGCTTCTTAAAGCGGGCCGAACCTGTGACGTTGGTGCGCTCACCGACGTTGATAAAACGGGCCTGAACTTGTTGCATTACCACTCCAGACTAAAGGCTTCAAGGCCAGACAAACAAAAACGATGCGAAGACGGCTTCGGCTGGCGCGGCTTCACGCCTGCTACCACCTTACTGATGGCCTGAATATGCGCCGGTGTACTGCCGCAGCAACCACCGACAATATTTAAAAAGCCTTGCTTGGCCCAGTCAGCAATTTCTGCCGCCATTTCATTGGCGGTCAGATCGTATTCACCAAATTCGTTCGGTAACCCCGCGTTCGGGTGCACTGAGACATGGCATTCCGCCAGGTCCGATAAGGTCTCAACATAAGGGCGCAATAAATCAGGCCCCAGCGCACAGTTCAGACCAAAGCTGACAGGGTTCACATGAGACAGCGAATGGTAAAAGGCTTCGGTGGTCTGCCCCGACAAAGTACGGCCAGACGCATCAGTAATAGTGCCGGAAATCATCACCGGCCATTCCTGGCCCAGCTCATCAAACACGGCCAGCACGGCAAAAGCAGCGGCTTTGGCGTTCAGGGTGTCGAAGATGGTTTCCAGCATTATGATGTCAGCCCCGCCTTTAAGCAGCGCATGGGTGGATTCTTTGTAGGCACTGACCAGCGTATCAAAATCGACATTGCGGTAACCGGGGTCATTCACATTGGGTGAAATCGACGCCGTCCTGTTGGTCGGCCCTAACACCCCGGCGACAAAACGTGGCTTCTCAGGGCTGCTGTATTCGTCACAGGCCTGACGCGCTAACCGAGCCGATTCGTAATTAATCCGGGCCGATAACGCTTGCATCTCATAATCAGCCATCGCGATAGGCGTGGCGTTAAAACTGTTGGTTTCCAGAATATCTGCGCCAGCCGCCAGGTATTGGCGATGGATGTCGAGGATCACTTCAGGTTTACTCAGCACCAACAGGTCGTTGTTGCCTTTCACATCCACCGGCCAGTCGGCAAATTCGGCACCGCGGTAATCCGCTTCCTGCAGTTTGTATTGCTGGATCATGGTGCCCATGCCGCCGTCCAGCACCAAAATGCGCTCAGATAGCAGAGCTGCCAGCTGAGCCGGCGTAACAGAGGAATACGTCATTTACTGTGCTTGTCCTATCTGTTGCAGATCAAAAGGCGTCGCCTGGTAGACATAATAATTCAGCCAGTTGCTGAATAACAAAAAGGCATGGCTTTGCCAGAGTTTCAGCGGCGCTTGTTGCGGGTCATTCTGCCGGAAATAATTCTCCGGCACTTTAGGGTTCAGTCCTGCCGCCACATCACGTTGGTATTCGTCATTCAGCGTGGTCAGATCATACTCCGGGTGGCCGGTGACAAAGACCCGGCTGCCTTTACTGTTCTGCAGCAAATAAGCGCCGGTCTGGTCGGCTTCGGCCAGCACGTGTAAATCGGGGTGGGACTGATACTTTTGTTTCGGCACCTGAGCGTAACGTGAATGCGGCACCAGAAACTCGTCATCGAAACCACGGACTAATGGACACAAGGGCTGCACCACTTGCTGCCAATAAACCCCTGACAGCTTCTCGCCTCGGATTTCCCGCTGCAGGCCATAGTAATAATACAAAGCCGCATGCGCCGCCCAGCATAAGAACAAAGTTGAGGTGACGTTGTTATCGGCCCAGGCCAGAATTTCCGACAGCTGAGGCCAATAGCTGACGTCTTCGTAGTCCACCAGACCCAGCGGTGCGCCGGTAATAATCAACCCATCGTATTTATGTTGCTGCACGTCAGAAAAATAGCGGTAAAAACAGTTCAGATGACTTTCCGGCGTGTGTTTGCTGACATGGTTGTCCAGCCGGATCAGTTCAATGTCGACCTGCAACGGGCTGTTTGCCAGCAAACGTAATAATTGGATCTCTGTCGCCACTTTGTTCGGCATCAGGTTCAAAATCGCAATTTTCAGCGGACGGATATCCTGCGACGCCGCCCGGCTCTCGGTCATCACAAAGACGTTTTCCACCGATAAAGCTTCTACCGCTGGCAATTGATCGATGACTTTAATCGGCATACCTACTCCACGCCCATGCTTAAATTCCGTTAGTCTGGCTTGCAGACTTAGATATGTCAACTTCTATACGTTTAGACGGCCAAATGAAATCCAAATAACGACAAGCCGCAGCAGGCAGCCTATGCTGTAAACATCAAAACGGCCGCGGAGTGGACGAAGTGCGAGCTATCTGGGCAATGCTGTTCTGCCTGGCGCAACTGCGGCAACTGACCGCGGTTTCCACCCCCAAATGGCACACCGATTGGGCGACCTTGTCGGCCTTACCGCTGAAGCAACTGTTCCGCGAGGATGAATGGTTAAGTCAGGCCAGAATGGTGCATCTGCAATGGGCCGACTTGATGCTGATGCCATTTTTCCCGAATAGCGATCAAAGCTACAGCTTAAAAAGCATTGAATTAAAAGCGGTGCCAGGCATTGCAGTACTGCTGAACGACAGCCGGCACTTTGTGATTAGCCGCAAACACCCGGACGGTGAAGCCGCCTTTGCCGCGTTAAACAAAGGTTTGCAGCAAATGAAACGCCAAGGCACAGTCAACCGCTTGTACTTACAAGCTGGCTTTCTGATTGATAAAACGCAGGTGCATATTTTAAACCCGCCATAAAGCACGCGGTTTTGCGCCAGTTCCCTGTAAAAACAACAACACCCGGGCCAGCCGGGTGATGTTTTGTGTATTTGCTACGAAAGCAATGGTCAGATTACAGATCGGCCTCAGCATCTTCCGGCATCATACCGAAGTCTTCACCACCTGTTGGCGCGCCTTTGCCAGGTTCCAGCAATAACTGGCGACGGATTTCAGCTTCAATCTCCTGAGCTACCGTTGGGTTTTCTTCAAGGTACTTCATCGAATTGGCTTTACCCTGGCCAATCTTGTTGCCTTTATAAGCATACCAGGCACCTGATTTATCAATCAGTTTCTGTTGCACACCCAGGTCAATTAATTCGCCGGTTTTGCTGATACCGGCACCGTACACAATGATAAATTCAGCTTGTTTGAACGGTGGGGCCACTTTATTTTTTACCACTTTGACGCGGGTTTCGTTGCCTGTTACTTCGTCGCCTTCTTTGACTGAACCGGTGCGACGAATATCCAGACGCACAGAGGCATAGAACTTCAGCGCGTTACCACCAGTAGTGGTTTCCGGGTTACCAAACATCACACCTATCTTCATCCGGATTTGGTTGATGAAAATACATAAAGTGTTAGAGCGTTTGATATTACCTGTCAGTTTACGCAGTGCCTGAGACATTAAACGTGCTTGCAGACCCACATGGCTGTCGCCCATATCGCCTTCAATTTCAGCACGAGGTGTCAACGCCGCCACCGAGTCGACGATAATCACGTCAACAGAACCAGAGCGGACCAGCATGTCACAGATCTCCAGCGCCTGCTCACCTGTATCCGGTTGCGATACCAGTAAGTCACTGACATTCACGCCCAGCTTGGCAGCATACACAGGGTCTAACGCGTGTTCAGCATCGATAAAAGCACAGGTCTTGCCCATTTTTTGGGCTTCGGCCACCACTTGCAGCGTTAAGGTGGTTTTGCCTGACGACTCAGGGCCATAAATTTCAACAATACGGCCGCAAGGCAGACCGCCGATACCCAGTGCAATGTCCAGGCCCAAAGAGCCGGTAGAAATGGCTTCGATATCCAGTGCCTGAGTATCACCGAGACGCATGATAGACCCTTTACCAAATTGACGTTCGATCTGGCTTAACGCTGCGCTCAATGCTTTTTGTTTATTGTCGTCCATCTGTGTCTCCGCTGAATTCTGTGAATGCACCAAAGTGCTGTATGCTCATACAGTAGTCTTTTTCATTTAGGCTGTCAATAACAGGCCTGGTTATTTAAACAGCATTTAATCAGCCAGCATCAGAATGAGCTGATCAAGGGCAAAATCGATCGCTTGCTGGCGAATGCCGGCCCTGTCACCGGCAAAGAGTTGTTGGATGCTGACCTGATGACCGTGCAGATGAAAGGCAAACCAGACCAGACCTACAGGCTTAGTGGCGGTCCCACCGCCGGGACCGGCAATACCCGACACGGCTACCGACACCTGACAACCTGCCGCTTGCGCCGCGCCTTCGGCCATCTCCAGCACGCAAGCCTCGCTTACAGCGCCATGCTGCAGTAAGGTTTCTGCTTTGACGTTCAGCAGTTGCTGTTTGGCTTTATTGCTGTAGGTAACGAAGCTGCGGTCCAGGTAGCCTGAACTGCCGGGCACTTCGGTCAGGCTATACGCAATGCCTCCGCCTGTGCAGGATTCGGCGGTGGTGATAGTCAGATTTTTCCGTAATAATAGCGCTCCTAAATCCGCAGCCAGTTGATAGGTAGAAGCCGGAATAGTCATTGTGGACCCCTATAGGAATAAGAAACGTATTATGCCGTCAGAAATTTATGCCGGGCAAGCCGCCAGTCCGCACACCCCGATGATGCAGCAGTATCTGGGCCTGAAAAGCCAGCATCCCGACATTCTGTTATTTTACCGGATGGGCGACTTTTACGAGCTGTTTTATGACGATGCAAAAAAAGCAGCGGCTTTACTGGATATTTCTCTGACCAAACGTGGTCAGTCGGCTGGCCAGCCCATTCCTATGGCCGGAGTTCCGCATCACGCGGTAGAAGGTTATCTGGCCAAACTGGTGCAGTTGGGCGAGTCCGCCGCTATTTGCGAACAAATTGGCGACCCGGCCACCAGCAAAGGGCCGGTTGAGCGCAAAGTGGTGCGTATTGTTACGCCGGGCACTGTCACCGACGAAGCCTTGCTGCAAGAACGACAGGACAACCTGATTGCGACGGTCTACCAGCACAAACAGCAGTATGGTGTGGCCTGGCTTGACCTTGGCAGCGGCCGCTTCCTGACCAATCAGGTCGGCCATATCGACGACTTGCTGGCGCTGCTGCAACGCTTAAGCCCGGCCGAGCTGCTGTACAGTGAAGATCAGCCGTGGCCGGATACAGTGCTGCAGCGCAAAGGCACCCGTCGCCGCCCAGAATGGGAATTTGATTTACAAAGCGCCCAGCGCCTGCTGACTCAGCAATTTGGCACCCGCGATTTAACCAGCTTTGGCGTCGAAGAAGCGCCGGTTGCGCTGATGGCGGCCGGTTGCCTGATGACCTATGTCAAAGACACCCAACGCAGCCAGCTCCCGCATATTCGTGGTATTGCGCTGGAACGACATCAAGACAGTATCATTCTCGATGCGGCTACCCGCCGTAACCTGGAGCTGACCTTAAGTTTGTCCGGTCAGACTGAACACACATTAGCTGCGGTATTGGACCGCTGCCAGACCGCGATGGGCAGTCGTTTATTAAAGCGCTGGATCCACGCACCGCTGCGGGACCAAGCCCGCGTGCGGGCCCGCCACCAAGCGGTGGCCGAGCTGCAAAGCTACTATGGTGAGCTGCAGCCTCAGCTGAAACAAATCGGCGATTTGGAACGTATTGTGGCCCGTCTGGCACTGCGCTCAGCCCGCCCGCGCGACTTTGCCCGTTTGCGCTCGGCGCTGCAGCTGTTGCCAGAATTTAGCCAAAGCCTGCAGCCACTAAGCTCAGCGCTGCTTGGGCAGATTAAACTGGCCACAGTACCGCAACCCGAACTGTGCGCTTTGCTGGAGCGGGCTATCGTCGACAACCCGCCAGTGCTGATTCGGGACGGCGGCGTCATTGCCGATGGCTACCATGCTGAGCTGGACCAGTGGCGGGCATTGGCCACAGGCGCCACCGACTATCTGGAACAACTGGAGCTGCGTGAGCGCGAACGCACAGGCATTGCCTCACTGAAAGTCGGCTACAACAAAATCCATGGCTACTACATTGAAACCGGCCGTTCGGCCTCTGATCAGGTACCCGCCGACTACCAGCGCCGCCAGACCTTAAAAAACAACGAACGCTACATTATTCCGGAACTGAAGGAATACGAAGACAAGGTACTTGGCAGCCAAAGCAAAGCGCTTGCGCTGGAGAAACAGCTGTACGAGCAGTTATTTGATCAGACCGCCGCCTATCTGGATGACTTGCAAAACCTGGCGCAGGCCATTGCTGAACTGGACGTTCTGGCCAACTTTGCTGAACGGGCGCAGCAACTAAACTACTGTCAGCCGACGCTCAGCACAGAGCCGGGTATTGCTATTGAGGCGGGCCGCCACCCTGTGGTGGAACAAGTGATGACAGAGCCCTTTATCGCCAACCCGCTGCAGCTGTCGCCAGAGCGCCGCATGCTGATGATCACAGGCCCCAATATGGGCGGTAAATCCACCTATATGCGTCAGACCGCACTTATTGTGCTGATGGCCTATATTGGCTGTTTTGTGCCAGCGCAAAGCGCCTCGCTTGGCCCGGTAGACCGCATTTTTACCCGGGTTGGCGCCTCGGATGATTTGGCCTCTGGCCGCTCGACTTTTATGGTGGAAATGACCGAAACAGCCACTATTTTGCATCACGCCACGGCGCAAAGCCTGGTGCTGATGGACGAAATTGGCCGCGGCACCAGCACCTATGACGGCTTGTCGCTGGCCTGGGCCTGTGCCGAATACCTGGCGCAACAGCTCAAAGCCATGACCTTATTTGCCACCCACTACTTTGAACTGACTGAACTGGCAGGCCAACTGCCCGGCCTGGCCAATATTCATCTGGATGCGGTTGAGCATGACGAGCACATTGTGTTTATGCATCAGGTGCAGGACGGTGCAGCCAGCAAAAGTTATGGCCTGCAAGTCGCCCAGCTAGCCGGGGTGCCACGGGTAGTGATCCAAAAAGCTAAACAGAAGCTGCAACAGCTGGAGCAACAATCGGCCAGCTCAGCAGCAAGCCCGCAGCCAGCGCCGGTCCAACAGGCATTATTCAGCGAACCGGAGCCACATCCTCTGCTGGAACAACTGGAGAAACTTGACCCAGACCAGCTTAGCGCCCGCCAGGCACTGGATTTGCTCTACCGCTGGAAGAGTTTAGTGTAGGGGTGGGTCTTGACCCACCCGTTCTCTTGATCGGCCCTAAAGCCGCCCCAAGCAAAACTTGCTACACCAAGGCACCAGTGCTACCATAGCGCGCTTTTTTCCGCCAGCCTCCGGCTTGCAGAGAAAAAACCTCCCCAAAACCAGGTCGCGGGTTTTGGGATTACCTTTATTTTGGAGATTAAAATGTCTGACATTTATGTATTAAATGCCGAAGTCCGTACAGACCTGGGGAAAGGTGCGAGCCGCCGCCTGCGTCACGCGGATAAAGTACCAGCCATCATCTATGGCGGTCACCAAGAAGCGCTGTCTATCACTCTGGAACACAACAAACTGATCCAGGCTCAAGCTCACGAAGGTTTCTACACTCACATCCTGACGATCAAAGTTGGCGGTGAAGACGTAAAAGCTATCGTGAAAGCAATGCAGCGTCACCCGTTCAAGCCAAAAGTAATGCACGTTGACTTCCAACGCGTTGAAGCTGGCCATGAACTGCACACTGTGGTTCCAGTACACTTCATCAACGAAGCTGCTGCTGCGAAGAAAGGTGGTATCGTTGCTCACCACATCAACGAAATCGCTATCACTGTGCTGCCACAGAACCTGCCTGAGTTCATCGAAGTTGACCTGGCAAACGTTGAAGTAGGTCAAACTCTGCACCTGTCAGACCTGAAAGTTCCAGCCGGCGTCACTATCGCTGAACTGGCTAAAGGCGCTGGCCATGACCAAGCTGTTGTTTCTGTAAACAAACCAGCTGGTAAAGCGGAAGAAACTGCTGAGTAATGTCTGACTTTGTTCAGCTGATCGTGGGCCTGGGTAACCCAGGCCCCGAATATGAGAAGACCCGCCACAATGCCGGCCAATGGTTTGTTGAACAACTGGCCCGCCGCTATAACGTCCCGTTAAAAGCCGACCCCAAGTACCACGGACTGACCGGCAAATTTTTGCTGAACGGTCAGGAAGTGAAGTTATTGATCCCCACGACCTATATGAATGTCAGTGGAAAAGCCGTGGCCGCGATGGCGCAGTTTTTTAAGATCAATCCGGAGCAGATCCTGGTTGCGCATGACGAGATGGCGATAGCGCCAGGCGTAGCTAAATTCAAGCTGGGTGGCGGTCATGCTGGTCATAATGGTTTAAAAGACATCACCAGCAAATTAGACAATAATGCCAACTTCTACCGGCTGCGCTTAGGTATTGGCCATCCGGGCCATAAAGATTTAGTGACAGGTTATGTGTTGGGTAAAGCCCCACAAACCGAACAACGATTAATTGAGGACGCGCTGGACGAATCCCTGCGCTGCCTCGAGCTGTGGCAAAAAGACGGCCTCGTCAAAGCCCAGCACCGTTTACACAGTTTCACCGCCACGGCCTGAGGGCCCTAGGCATACAGGGCGCTGCAACACGGCGCCAACTCAGTTGTGGCTCAGCACTTAAGGAATACGTCCATGGGTTTTAAATGTGGCATCGTTGGTTTACCAAACGTCGGTAAATCCACTCTGTTCAATGCACTGACCAAAGCAGGTATTGAAGCAGCGAACTTCCCGTTTTGTACTATCGAACCAAACACAGGCGTAGTACCGGTGCCGGACCCACGTCTGAACCAGCTGGCTGCTATTGTCAACCCGCAGCGTATTCTGCCCACCACCATGGAATTCGTCGATATCGCTGGTCTGGTGAAAGGCGCATCCAAAGGTGAAGGTTTAGGCAATAAATTCCTGGCCAATATCCGTGAAACCGACGCTATCGGCCACGTGGTACGCTGCTTTGAAGATGACAACGTCATTCACGTTGCCAACAAAGTGGACCCGGCGGATGACATCGACACCATCAATATGGAACTGGTATTGGCCGATATGGACAGCGCAGAAAAAGCCATTTTCCGGGTCAGCAAAAAAGCCAAAGCCGGTGACAAAGACGCCAAAGCTGAAATCGACGTGCTGGAAAAAGTCAAAGCCCACCTGGAACAAGGCCTGACCTTACGCCAGCTGGAATTAAGCCCAGAGCAGAAAGCGCTGGTGTCTTACATGAACTTCCTGACCATCAAGCCAACCATGTACATTGCCAACGTGCTGGAAGACGGCTTTGAAAATAACCCACATTTAGACGTGGTGCGTGAAATCGCCGCTAAAGAAGGCGCTATTGTGGTGCCGGTCTGTGCGGCGATTGAATCAGAAATCTCTGAACTGGAAGACGACGAAAAAGCCGAATTCTTAGAATCCATGGGCTTAACAGAGCCAGGCTTAAACCGCGTCATTCGTGGTGGTTACTCTCTGCTGAACCTGCACACCTACTTCACCGCCGGTGTGAAAGAAGTGCGCGCCTGGACTATTCCTGTTGGCGCCACTGCACCACAAGCGGCAGGCGTGATCCACACCGACTTCGAGAAAGGTTTTATCCGCGCTCAAGTGGTGTCATTCGACGACTTTATCGCCTGTAACGGCGAAGCCGGTGCCAAAGATGCCGGTAAACTTCGGGTGGAAGGTAAAGGCTACGTCTGTAAAGACGGCGACGTGATGCACTTCCTGTTTAACGTCTAAGCCGTTTCGTTTGATAAAAAACCGGACCTCGAGTCCGGTTTTTTTGGACGGGGTCAGGTCTTGTATTTTGCATCGCGATGCAAAATACAAGACCTGACCCCTTTTAATTAGCAGCAGACCGTTGTTGCGGCAGGACGCTGCTGGCGGCTGCGCATAAACCACAGCACCAGGCCGGTCAGTGCCGTGGCAGCGCCAGCCAGTGGCACATAGTTCAGACTCAGGCCCGCTTTGATAATAGCGGCGCCCAGCACAGCACCCAGCGCATTACCGAGGTTAAAGGCTCCGATATTCATCGAGGCCGCCAGGTTTGGTGCTTCTTTGGCTTCCTGCACCACTAACGACTGCAATGGTGGCACCAAAGCGAAGCTAGCGATACCCCAGAA
Organism: Rheinheimera marina; assembly: GCF_042654345.1. NCBI lineage: Bacteria > Pseudomonadati > Pseudomonadota > Gammaproteobacteria > Chromatiales > Chromatiaceae > Rheinheimera > Rheinheimera marina. The sequence continues at coordinate 480,929 of NZ_JBHSGB010000010.1, read as the reverse complement.
GAAAATCACTGGCGCAACCAGCCACATCGACGAACTGATCATGGAGAACAGTGCTAATAACATGGTCACTGCCACTAAAGACACAATCAGCGTGGCCGCCAGTGAGCGGTCAGCAAAACGGCCACCCAGCACATTGCCCGCGGCCAGACCCACGCCGTACAGCACCAGCATGCTGGTGACAAAAGCTGTCGAAGCCTGAGTTTGGTCCTGCAAAATCGGCACTATGTAGGTAAACACAGTAAACATCGAGCTGGAGCTGACCACTGTCAGCAGCAGCGCGGCCAGTACAGGCCCTTTACTCAGCACTTTCAGCTCCTGCCGCACATTGGCTTTGCCTTCATTGGCCAGTGGCGGTAATGACAGCCGCAGTGCCAGCATAGTCACCACACCAATCACAGCCATCGCAAAAAACGCCGGACGCCAGCCAATCACTTCGCCGATATAGGTCGCCAGCGGCACCCCACCAATAGTGGCAATGGTCAGGCCTGAGAACATTGCGGCAACGGCCCCTGAGCGTTTTTCTGGCGGCACTATACTCATCGCCACCACAGAACCGACACCAAAAAACGCACCATGATTAAACGAGGTGACTATCCGGCCAATCAGCAACAGATTGTAGCTGTCAGCCAAGGCCGAAATTAAATTGCCGACCGTAAAAATACCCATAGACAACAGCAATAAATTACGACGGCTCATATTGGCGAACAGCAAAGTCATCAGAGGCGCGCCGACTAACACACCAAAAGCGTAAGCGCTGATCAGCATACCCGCAGTCGGAATAGAGACCGCCAGGTCATTGGCAATCACCGTTAACATTCCCATTGGAGAGAATTCGGTGACACCTATACCAAAAGCCCCTAATGCCAGGGCCAGTAAAGGAACATTGATTTTCATACAAAGTCTCGCTAATTTGTGACGGTGCGGAATATAAACAATTCAGAAACTTTGAAAAAGCCGGATCCAGTACATTCACCTTTGCATTTAAATCACAAATGGAGCCTGGTATGAACCTTGGAAAGACGGATCGGACCGCAGAAATGCAAGCGTTTTTGTCGGTGGCCTGTACCGGCAGTTTAAGTGCGGCCGCCCGTGAATTGGACCTGACGCCCTCGGCTGTCAGCCGGATGATGACCCGACTGGAAAAACGTCTGGGAGTGCGCTTGATTGTGCGCAGTACCCGTAAACTACGGCTGACCAGTGAAGGTGAAGCCTATGCACTGGCAGCCCGGCGCATTTTAAAAGACTTAGACGATACCGAAAGTAGCATTGCCAGCCGGGGCAGTCCCAGTGGCACCATTAAAATCACCACCGCCACGGCGCATAGCCGCCTGACCATAGTGCCGCTGCTCAAAGAGTTTTTGCAGCGCTACCCGGATATCCAGATAGAAATTGACGTATCCGACCAAATCCGCGACGTGCATGCAGGGCAAGTGGATGTCGCTATCCGCTTTGGCCCTTTGCCTGATAGTGGCCTGCATGCGCGCCGTTTAGGGGATACCGGCCGGGTGGTTCTGGCTTCACCTGAGTACCTGGCCCAAGCTGGGGTGCCGCAGACGCCAGGGGATCTGGCGCAGCACAATTGCCTGGATTTCAGTTTCCGCCGGCTGGAACCTGGCTGGCCTTTTCGGGAACAGGAGCAGAACTACCTGCTGGCAGTGAAAGGCAATGTGCTGGCGAACAATGGCGAAACTTTGGTCGAGCTGGCGCTGCTGGGCATGGGGATCACTCGTGTCGGACGTTTTCATGTGCATCAGTTGCTTGCGAGCGGCCAATTGGTTGAGCTATTGGAAGACTACAACCCACAAGACAGGGAAGCCATTCATGCGGTGTTTATTGGTGGTCAGAGTATGCCAGCCCGGGTGCGGGTCTTTGTCGATTATCTGGTGGAGAAGATGACCAATGCGTCCAACACAGAAGGCGGCGCTTCACCCTAGCGCCGCCCTGCATCTGTATTAAACTGCCGCTCTGTAGTTATCCAGCATGGTGTAACTGCGGGCGTACAGCGCAAAAACCGCAGCAGCCAACAAAGCAAAACCCGCAAAGAAAAACATCAGGAAGGCGGTTTGCGACAAACCGGTGGCCGCCACATGAGATAAAACGCTTTCACTGCGAATGCTGTTGTTCGCCAGCAACACCCACAGGTTGCCGACAGTGACCGACAACTGCCAGAAACTGGTGATGGTGCCTTTCATCGCTGCCGGAGCCTGGCTGTAAGCAAACTCTAAGCCTGTGGCCGACACCAGCACTTCACCAAAGGTCAGCAGCGCATAAGGCAGCACCTGCCAGACAATGGACATCACAGTACCGCCATCCATCATCAGCTGCACGGAGCCAATCACTATCCAGGCCAGGCCAGCAAAAGCAATGCCTGCTCCCATCCGGCGCAGCGCCGTAATACGCAAACCGCCACGCTCTAACAGCGGGAATAACACTAAATGGTTAAAGGGGATCAGCAGCATCACCAGCAACGGATTCAGCGCCTGCATCATCGCTGGTTCAAACCAGTGCGGTTTGCTCATCTCATTGGCCTGTAAAATCCAGGTGGAGGCCTTTTGGTCGAACAAAGACCAGAACGGCGTCACCAGCGCAAATAAAATTAAAATACGCAAAACAGAACGCACGCCATCCACGGCAGCATCAGGGTGATGACCACGGGCACGTTCCAGTTGCAGTGCAGCTCCCGCACCACCAAAGCCCATCACCAGCACTAAAGCTAAACAGAAAGCGGCCACAAAACCCAGCGTCGGTGCCTGACTTAAACTAAATAACGCCAGCGCGCCGCCGACTAAGGCCAGATACAAACCAGGATTAGCCTGGCCTTGTTGTTTGCTGACTAAAGCAGTTTTCACCACTTTTAAAAAACTGTGTGGGTCTTTTGGCTCTGGCGGTACATGCACGTACTTGTGACGGCCGAGCCAGAAGCAAAATACCGCCAGCGCCATCAGCATACCCGGAATACCAAAAGCCCAGGCCGCGCCCAAATACTTCAGGGTCAGCGGCATCAGTAAGGACGCAAAGAAGGAGCCGAAGTTAATAGTGAAATAAAAGATATCAAAGGCTTTTTGCGCCAGCTGCTTATTGCTCTTATCAAACTGATCGCCCATAAAGGCCGACACCAGCGGCTTAATACCACCGGAGCCAAGGGCTATTAAAAACAACCCTGTGTAAAACCCCTCTTTACTATGCTCAAACAACGCCAGAAACAAATGGCCTACCACATAAATAATGCTCAGATATAAAATAGTGCGGTACTTGCCCAGCACACGGTCTGCCAGCCAGCCGCCCAATAAAGGAAAGAAGTACACGCCAATGACAAAAGAGTGAAACACGTCTTTGGCTTCACCTGAGCGCAGATGCTCTGGCACTGACAACAGCAAGGCGGTCATCAGGAATGGCGTCAGAATATTGCGCATGCCATAGAAGCTGAAGCGTTCACAGGCCTCATTGGCAATAATAAAAGGAATAGAACGCGGCCAGCGCGCTGTGATGGTACTCATGGACTTTTCTCTTTTTGGCGCCTGTAGGGCGTCTTGGTTTTTTTTACTGCACCGGATGCTATAAGAAAAATCAGCATTCACCAAAAGTTAAGCGCTCAAAGCCGTCATTTTTGCTTGTAACAGCAGCAACATGGGCAGAAAATCAGCAAACGATCGAATCAGAGCAGATTGTGGCAAAAAAACGGTTGACGCAAAAAAACCGCATGAGCATAATACGCGCCACTTGCTTAGGACGACTAAGACAACGTGGCTACATAGCTCAGCTGGTTAGAGCACAGCACTCATAATGCTGGGGTCGCAGGTTCGATTCCCGCTGTAGCCACCACTTAATCCTCGTCCAATAAGCCGATGCGGAAGTGGCGAAATTGGTAGACGCACTGGATTTAGGTTCCAGCGCCGCGAGGCGTAAGAGTTCGAGTCTCTTCTTCCGCACCAAGCAAGTAAGATTTCTGCAGTTTGCTGCAGGGGTGTAGCCAAGCGGTAAGGCAGCGGGTTTTGATCCCGCCATTCTGGGGTTCGAATCCCTGCACCCCTGCCATTTAATTAAGTGGCAGTATGGTCATCAAATCATACAAATTAGTCACCTAGTTACTGTAGGGGTGTAGCCAAGCGGTAAGGCAGCGGGTTTTGATCCCGCCATTCTGGGGTTCGAATCCCTGCACCCCTGCCATCATTAAGAACCCAGCCTTTGGCTGGGTTTTTTCTTTTCTGCTTCCCCAAAAAAGAAAAGGGGTCAGGTCTTGTATTTTGCGTTTCAATGCAAAATACAAGACCTGACCCCAATGCATTGCTTTAACAAATTATGGGTTTTTCACCGCCCATAAACTGCGACCCTGATCGGACAATACCGTGAAGGTGACTGCCCAGTTCGTGCGGCCCTGATGCCATTGCTTCGACACCACACCATCAAACTGCCCTGTCCCATCCAGCACCAGTTTTAATTGCTGATTGGAGCCAAGCAGCCAGCTGCCGGTCTGGCTGCCGCTGACTTTGCCGTCAGCACTCAGGGTAAGCGTACTGGCCGTTTTGACCGTGGCAGAAATATCTTTGCCATGGTCGATCAGCTGGTAGGTGCCGGCGACTGCGCTGCTGGCCACACTGGCATCAGCTGGCGGGGCATACCGCAGTGGCGCTACCACAGGCCAGCCCTGACTATTGATAAACATCTGGTGCACCCGCACCTCATGCTGCTCACCACGGCCAGGAAAGCGGCTGTGGAAAATCAGGAAGTACTGCTTTTTCGCTTCGTCGTACCAGGCCGAATTATGGCCTGGCGACACATAACCTGGCGCCGTTGTTTCACCAGTCAGCGCAGTAAACTGGTGGTTCCCCATCAGCTTTTCGGCATAAGGTGCGATGCTGGCGTCATCGAACAAGGCTTTGGTCGGATCGGATTTCACTGACGCCATATCATTGCCCAGCGCATCAAAATAAGGTCCTTCAGGGTTACTGGAGCGCGCCAACCGCACGTTGTAGCCACCAGCCGCGTCCAGGCCGCCGAAGGAGACAAACAGGTAGTAGTAGTCAGTGTCTGGGCTGTACAACACATAACCGCCTTCAATCCGGCTGTGATTACCACCCATTAAATGCTTGCCGTAGCCTTGATCCGGCAGCGGTAAGCCGGTCGCTTTGTCCAGCTCCATGATAAACAGGCCGCCGGAATAAGAGCCATACAGCATCCAGAGCCGGCCGTTTTTATCGAAAAATACGTCCGGGTCGACCACATTAGGATGTTTCTGCGCGTCATACACAGTGCCATCCGGGCTGGCTTCACCCCACATGCCGGACTTCAGTAAAATCTGTTTGTTCTTGTACGGCCCTTCCACTGAATCGGCTACCGCCACACCCAAGGCTGAGCGCGGCGAATCGCCTTTGCAGGCGTTGTAGTACATATAGAACTTGCCATCGGCCAGTTGAATCACATCGGTCGCCCACAAGGTGGTGGCTTCTGCCCAGTCAAAGGTTTCTTTTAATTCGGTCAGCACATTGCTGATCAGCGGGTTCGTATTGTTGACACCGTCCGCCACTTTGGTCCACTTCATCAGGTCGGTGGATTTGGCCGCCGCGAGGTGTGAGCCAAAGATATAAAACTCCGAGCCGACTTTCAGCACTGACGGGTCATGCACCGATACTTCAGTAAAGCCGGGTGCATCTGTCGGTGCTGTCGGAGTTGTTGGTGTGGTGGGTGTCGTTGGGGTTCCGCTGCCGCCGCCCGTGGTGGGTGTGGTCGAGCCACCTCCACCGCCACCACAGCCGATAAACAGGCAGGCGCTGACCGCCAGCACCAAAGGTTGGAACTTCGTCTTCATACTTATCCCCTGTCGTTTTCAAAGACGCGGCTGCTATGCTGCAGCCTGCAATTAAAGTCAGGGTAAGTATTAGATCAACTTATTTGTATTACAATACTATTTTAATAAAAATAAACAAAAGGGGTCAGGTCTTGTATTTTGCGTTTCAATGCAAAATTCAAGACCTGACCCCAAAACGAAGCTCACCAACGGTCCGGTAACTGTTGACCAAACTGCAATTCGCCGTTTGCGGAAATGGGTAACTGGCGCAGCCGGGTGTGGCGATTGCCATCAGCCAGTGGGTTGCCTTGAATGTCTTTGTAACTGCGGGCGTGGTAAAGCATCAGCCAGTGCTGACCACTTTCATCCAACACAAAGCTGTTATGACCTGGGCCAAAACGTTGCAGTTGCTCATTGCTGTAAAACACCGGTTGCGCCGCTTTGTGCCAGTGGCTCGGGTCGAGCAGGTCGGCATCAGCTGACGCCGTTAACAGGCCCATGGCATAGTTGTGGTCGGTGGCGCTGGCGGAATAGCTGATATACACCTTGCCGTGGCTTTGCAGCACAGCCGGGCCTTCATTCACTTTGTAGCCAATGCGCTCCCAGTCCAGCACGGGTTCGGTCAGCAGCACAGGGACTGTGGCCAGTTCAGTCGGGCTTTTTAGCCGCGCTATCCACAGCGCGCTGTTGTAGCTTTTTAATTTATCCTGCTGCGCCCACACCAGATAGTGTTGGCCATTGTGCTGAAAATGGGTGGCGTCCAGATTAAAACTATCCCAGGGCAATTGCAGTGGCCCCAGCTCCCGCCACTCGCCTTGCAGTGGGTTTGCTGCAGTGTTTTTCAGCACGTAAGTGCGGATATGAAAGCTTTCCTCCACCTGCCCTGCGGCAAAATAGATGTACCAGGCGCCGTTTATCCGGTGCAGTTCAGGCGCCCAGATATTCAGGCTCATCGGCCCTTTGGCTTTTTTGCGCCAGACCACTTTAGGTGTGGCCTGAGCCAAACCTTGCACCGAGCTGGCATGGCGCAGCTCAATACGGTCAAATTCTGGCACTGAGGCGGTGAAATAATAAGAATCGCCAGACTCACGGTACACCCAGGGGTCGGCCCGGTTTAGGATCAGCACTGGTGCATCGGCAGCTTGGGCTAAAACACTGCCAAACATCAACACGGCAATCAGTCCTGCAAACAACTTAGGCATTGGCAGCCTCCTCAACCTGGGCCATTAGCTTCTGCCAATGCAGTGACTGCAATGCCGATTCAGGCAAACCGTTGCTCTGGCTCTGGTACACCAGCAACGCGCCGGCCAAAGGCTCGGCGGCACGCTGCTCAGCACTGAGGCCAACATGGGCTGTAGTGACAAAAATAAGGTCCAGCTCAGGCCCACCAAAAGCGAGGCAGGTTGGCTGCGACACCGGCAATGGGTGCAGCTGCAGCAGCTCACCATTTTGCTGGTACTGCGCAAGCGCACTGCCACCCCAAAGTGCGACCCAGAGGTTGCCTTGTGCGTCTATCACTGCGCCATCCGGCTCGCCTTGTGGCACTTGAGCAAAGAGTTCGCCATCCGTGACAGCCGCGCTTGCTGCATCAAAGGCGTAGCGGCGAATGGTGCCTGTCGGAGAATCGCCGTGGTACATCACACGGCTGTCCGGGCTCCAGCATAAGGCGTTGGGAATAGCTAAACCGGCCAGAACTGCCTTAGCGCCAGTTTGGGTTAAACAATACAAAGTACCGCGCTGGCCCTGGTCCTGTTCCACCATAGTGCCAGCCCAAAACCGCCCCTGCCTGTCGACGCGGCCATCATTCATTCTGTTGTCTGGCAGCGTAAGCTCTGGCCTCGCCAGCCAACGCCGCGCTTTGGTCACAGGGTGATACAAGGCAAAACCACTGGCAAAAGCCACCAGCAGCGGAAACTCCGCAGCCAGGCTGTCGTTTTCTGACAGGTGAGCGAAACAGCTGATGCGCTCGTCCAGCTCAAATTTCTGCAGTTGCTGTGACGGCCAGCCCAGCTGATACAAGGCTTTGCCATGAATATCTGTCCACCACAGGCTCTGGCTGAGCGGATGCCAGACCACGCCTTCACCCAGCAGATTGTCCAGACGAAAGCTGGCAACTAACTTCAGCTCAGCCATGTGTTTTGCCCCGCTGTAATACTTTTTGTAATGCAATAAAACCAAACAGCAGCAGGCCAATGACAATTTTGCTCCACCAGCTGCTTAAGCTGCCATCAAAGGTGATGTAGGTTTGGATCAGCCCCATCAGCAGCACGCCAAGCACGGTGCCCAGCACAAAACCGACGCCGCCACTTAATAAAGTACCGCCAATCACCACAGCGGCAATGGCGTCCAGCTCAGTGCCCACTGCCGCCAGCGCATACCCCGAATAGGTGTACAGGCTTAACAGCAAACCTGCTGTTGCCGCCAATAAACTGGACAAGGCATACAACTGGATAGTGGTACGGGCCACCGGCACCCCCATTAACGCGGCCGATTGCGCATTGCCACCCAGTGCATAAATGCGGCCACCAAAGCGGCTTTTATGCGCCAGCAGCGCCACCAGCAACACCAGCAGTAACGCCAGCAAGGAACTAGCCCCTAACCAGCCGCCATCGGGCAGGCTCAGGCCAAATTCAGACAGCTGATCATAAAAAGGATGCTCAATCGCCACCGACTCTTCACTCAATAAAGTCGCGATACCACGGGCCAGAAACATGCCCGCCAGCGTAACAATAAAAGGCTGCAGCTGGTAATAGTGAATAAGCGCGCCCATGCCTGCACCAAAGAGCGCAGCACAGGGCAAAATCAGCGCAAAAGCCAGCAGCGGGTGCCAACCCAAAGGACCAATCAACAAAGCCGCAGCGACGCCAGACAGCGCAATCACAGAACCAACCGACAAATCGATACCACCGGATAAAATCACCAGCGTCATGCCAAGGGCTGTCACCAGCAAAAAGGCATTGTCGCTGACCAGGTTGGTCAGCACGGCCAGGCTGGCAAAGCCATCAAACTGCGCGGCTCCTACCGCAAATAACAGCAGCAACAGTACAGAGCTGACATACAAAGGCAAATAACGGGAGGTCATCACAAGGCTCCTTTGGCTTTGAAGCGGCCAGTCAGGGCACGGAGCTGAACGCGGAATAAAGGCGATTGCAGCAACAGCACCACCAAAATCACCAGGGCTTTGATCAACAAGTTAAATTTGGCCGGCAAGCCACTGACAATAATGGTGGTGCTCAGGCATTGAATAATCACAGCGCCGAGTACCGAAAGCGGCAAACTAAAGCGGCCGCCGGTCAGCGCCGCGCCACCGATCACGACGGCCAGAATGGCATCCAGCTCCAGCCATAAACCGGCGTTATTGGCGTCTGAGCCCTGAATATCGGCGGTGGCCACCACGCCAGCCACAGCAGCGCAGGCCCCGGCCAGCAGGTAGACCATCAGTTTGATTTGCCGATCCGGCAGGCCCATATAACGGCTGGCTTTGCTGTTGCAGCCCACGGCTTCAATAAAAAGCCCCAAGGCGGTTTTGCGGGTCAGCCCCTGCAGCACCACTAACATCAGCAACACTAACCAGACAGGCAGGGGCAGACCCAACCAGTCGCCTGTGCCCAACGCAGCAAAATCCGGGTTCTGAAAGGTGACAATCTGGCCCTGGTTCAACAGCTGCGCCACACCGCGCCCGGCCACCATCAGCAGCAAGGTAGCCACTATCGGCTGAATGCCCAGATACGCCACCAGCACGCCATTCAGTGCACCACACAGCAGACCCGTCGCCAGCGCAGCCAGCAACACCAGCGGCAAAGACCAACCGCTGGCCAGCAACAAGTTGGCACAGACAGCACCACAAATCGCCATCACAGCACCGACCGATAAATCAATGCCGCCTGTGGCAATCACCAGGCTCATCCCAAGCGCCAGCAGCGCCACAGGAGCGGCCCGGTTCACAATATCAATCAAAGGCCCATAGAGCCGGCCATCCTGCCACTGCAGGCTAAAAAACGCCGGGTCTATCACTAAGTTCACCAACAACAGCAAGCCCAGGGCTGCGACTGGCCACAACCACTGTTGCCAGCTTCGGGTCGAGTGGCCTTTGCTGTAACGGGCCGCTTTGGCAGCATCCAGCGGCGGCGTTTTTGTTTCATTCATGGGGCATTCTCCACTGCTCATGCCTGCGCTCCCTGCCCAACTGGCGACGTCCGCGCCGACGGTGCTATACCGGCAATAGCCGCCATAATGGCGTCGGGCCGGATTTGCTCAGCCGTCAGCTCCGCCACTTTTTGACGGTCACGCAGCACCACCACCTTATGGGCAAAAGCCACCAGCTCCTCCAGTTCTGAGGACGTCACCAGCAAGGACATACCCTGCTCGCACAACTCATGAATTAGCTGCAAAATTTCGGCATGGGCACCAATATCAATACCGCGGGTGGGTTCATCCAATAACAACAGCTCAGGTTGAACCGCCAACCAACGCGCCAGAATGACTTTTTGCTGATTACCGCCACTGAGCTGGCCTATCGGCTTGTCGGCGTCCGGCGTGGCAATCTGCAGTTTGTCGATATACAGCTGTGCGAGCTGTTGCGCTTTGTGTTTACTGATAGGGCGCCACCAGCCTTGTTTAGCCTGCAGCGCCAGCTGAATATTTTCCCGAATGGATAAAGGCGCAATAATGCCTTCGGTTTTGCGGTCTTCCGGGCACAACGCAATGCCTGCGGCGATCGCATCGGCAGGTTGCTTCAGACTGAGAGGCTGGCCTTTCCAGCGAATTTGGCCTTGCTGCAGTGGGTCTAGCCCAAACAATAAACGGCAGACTTCGGTGCGGCCCGAGCCAAGCAGCCCCGCCAGCCCTACCGCCTGACCTTTAGGTAAATCCAGATCCAGCTGCTGCACTGAAGCGGCAGCACAGGCTTGTTGGGTTTGTAGCAACGGCATGCCTAAACTGGCTTTTTCTTTGGCGGCACAGGCCTGATGCGGCACCAGTTCACGCCCCAGCATAGCGGCAATCAGCTGCGCCCTTGGCAGCGTATTTGTCATGTACTCGCCGACCAAAGCACCATTACGCAGCACAGTAATACGTTCACACAGCTGATAGACCTGATCGAGAAAATGGGTAATAAACACAATGGCCACGCCCTGCTGCTTGAGCTGATTCAACAGGCGAAACAGCTGCTGCACCTCACCGGCATCCAGGCTGGCGGTGGGTTCGTCCAGCACCAACACCCTGGCCTGTTGCGCCACACCACGGGCTATTGCCACCAACTGCTGCACCGCCATCGAATAGCAGGCCAGTGGCATGTTGACATCAATATCCAGCGCAAAACTTTGCAGCAATTCGCGCGCTTGCAAAGCCATTTGCTTGTGGTCTATCAGGCCCCAGTGTTTAGGCTCGGCGCCTAAATACAGGTTATGGGCCACCGACAGGTTCGGTAATAAATTTACCTCCTGGTACACAGTGGCAATACCAGCCTGCTGCGCATGCAAAGGGGTAGAAAAATGGCAGCTGTGGCCGCCCAGTTGCAACGCGCCGCTATCGGGCTGATACACCCCAGTCATCACTTTCACCAAAGTGGATTTACCGGCACCGTTTTCGCCCAGCAGCGCATGGGCTTCACCGGCAAAGAGCCGCAGGCCGGCGCCTTGCAGTGCTTTGACACCAGGAAAACTTTTGCAGATAGCCTTGAGTTCCAGCAGAGGCTGACTCATTGCAGCCTCCTTAGTTTAAGCGGCGTTTTTCGTATTCCGCAGCCGCAGTGTCCTGGGTAAACAGGCCACCAGTGGTGCGGATAAGCTTAGGAATGGCTTTGTCGCCGTCCAGCACTTTGCCTACCACATCAAAAGCCGGGCCTCCCAGATGCGGGTTCAGCTCGACTGTGGCATTGGCATCACCATCGGCCATGGCTTTAAAATAATCCGGCACGCCGTCCACCGACACCACCCACATATCTTTGCCTGGCGCCAGGCCCGCTTCTTTAATGGCCTGAATAGCGCCGAGCGCCATTTCATCGTTATGGGCCCACAAGGCACAAATGCCTTTGCCGCCGTTTTCAGCTTTGAGCAAAGACTCCATCACTTCTTTGCCTTTGGCGCGGGTAAATTCGGCGGTCTGGCTACGCACAATTTTGGCGTCAGGGTACTGCGCCAGCACTTCGTTAAAGCCTTTGGCGCGGTCAATAGCCGCCGTGGCCCCAACAGTGCCCTGCAGTTCGATAATGCTGCACTGGCCTTTGCTTTGCTGCATCAGCCAGCGCGCCGCGATGCGGCCCTCTTCGGTAAAATCGGAGGCAATACGGGTGACGTACAAGGAGTCGTCGTTCAGCGCCACATTGCGGTCAAGAATAATCACCGGAATACGCGCCCGCTTGGCTTCACGCAGCACTGGCATCCAGCCGGTCTCCACCACAGGAGCGAGCAAAATAGCGTCCACCCGCTGTGCGATAAAGCTTCTGACCGCTTTAATCTGGTTTTCTTGTTTTTGCTGGGCGTCGGCAAACTTCAGCTCAATGCCCCGCTTGGCGGCTTCGGCTTTGACCGATTCAGAAAACTGGGTACGCCAGCCACTTTCAGAGCCCACCTGAGCAAAACCCACAGTGGTAGCCCATGCCGTGGCGGAACAGACAGACAGCGCCAGAGCGCTCAGTACGAGTTTAAAATTCATCACAGTCTCCCCTGTTAAAACCGGCGTCTGTAAGTCTGATTATGGCGGCGCCGGTGCGATGTTAAATTGTTTAGCTGTAACCCAAACGGAACCTCGTCAGATGCCGGTAGGTCTCGCCTTTGCGCAGCAGCACAGACGGAAAGTCCGGCTGGTTTGGCGCGTCCGGGTAGCCATGCGGTTCCAGGCATAAGGCAGCGTATTGCCGGATCAGCTGGCCATTCTGGCCTGGCAACCTGCTGTCAAGAAAGTTTCCGCTGTAAAACTGAATCCCCGGCTGGTCGGTAAACAACTGCAAGGTTCGCCCCGATTGCGGGTCTCGCAAAATAGCGGCAGGTAATTCGGCACTGCGCCCTTGGTTCAGCACAAAATAATGATCATAACCACCAGGCACTAAACCAATGTCCTGCCCTATGGTTTTGCTGATACGAAAATCCATCACGTCGCTAACGGCACGAACCTCACCTGTCGGCAACTGGTCGCTGTCGAGCGCCAGATAATGCGACGCCGAGAGCCAGAGCTGCTGGGTCAGCACTGTGCTTTGCAAAGCGCCGGACAAATTCCAGTAGGCATGATTGGTCAGGCTCAGAGGTGTGTCGGCCGAACTGACAGCGCTGAAACTCAGCTGCACTTCACTCGCCAGCACTTTGTACTGCACCACAACATCCACAGCACCAGGATAGCCTTGGTCGCCGTCCGGGCTATGCAGGTGGTAGTCCACCAGCACCGCATCCGGAAGCTCTGTGGTCTGGCATGACCAAAAGCGCGAGCCAAAGCCATCGGGCCCGCCATGCAATTGTTTTTCGCCTTCATTGGCCTGCAATTCGACCCAGCCTGTTTCTGCCGGATAACGCGCCTGGCGGATCCTGTTGGCGACCCGGCCAATACAGACAGCAAAAAAATACGGGTTGCGGGCAAACTCCGCCGGGTTTTGGTAATTCTGCAACAGCTCGACTTTGCTGTTGCCATCAAATGACGGCATTTGCGCCGACCAGAAACCAGCGCCCAGGTTAGAAAAACCAAAACGGTAACCGGCCGGCGTGTCCACCCAAACCAGCTCCAGTGGCTGCTTCAGCGCAGCCACCTGCAAAGTTTCAGTCTGCAGTACAAAGCTCATGGTCAGGCCTCAACCGCCGCAGTGGTTTTGACGCCATTGATCAAACGAGGCAACTGCCATGGGTTGCTGTTTTGCAGCTCTGCAGGCAGCAGCGCTGCCGGGTAATTCTGGAAACAGATAGGCCGGACGAAACGTGCAATGGATGCAGTGCCTACCGAGGTAAAACGGGCGTCAGTCGCGGCCGGGAAAGGCCCACCATGCATCATGGCGTCACAGACTTCCACACCGGTCGGGTAGTTGTTGACCACCAGTCGGCCGACTTTTTGCCGCAGCTGTTGCACCAGCTCCGGATAAGCCGCCAGCTCGTCAGGCGCCGCCTGAATAGTGCCGGTCAGCTGCCCTCTCAAACTGCTCACCACTTGCAGCAGTTCGGCCTTGTCCTGACAGACCACCAACACCGAGGCATGACCAAAGACTTCTTCCTGCAGATGCGGGTTTGCTAAAAAGGCCTGGGCCTGCACCTTAAACAGCTGCGCTTGTGAGCAGAAACCGGCTTTACCGCCGATCGCTTCGCCAGCAGCCACCAATTCGACGCCCGCTTGCCCGGCCAGATGCGCTGTGCCTTTATGGTAAGCCGCGGCTATACCTTCGTTCAGCATCACACCGGCTGGCACTTTGGCTAAAGCTGTCGCTGCAGCGCGGCAGAACTGATCCAGCTCAGGGCCTTGCAGTGCAATCACCACCCCAGGGTTGACACAGAACTGGCCAACACCCAAGGTCAAGGAGCCCACAAAACCTGTGGCTACCGCTTCTGCGTTCTGCGCCAATGCCTGCGGCAATAACACCACAGGGTTCACACTGCCCATTTCGGCAAATACCGGGATAGGTTCTGGTCTGTTATTGGCCAGATGAAACAGCGCCATGCCGCCGGCTTGCGAGCCGGTAAAGCCAACTGCTTTAACCGCTGGAGCCAACACCAGCTCAGAACCCACTTCACGGCCAGAGCCCATAATCAGAGAAAACACCCCACCAGGTAAGGCAGCTTTTTGCACCGCTTTGGCCAGCGCCTGCGCCACCAGCTCACAAGTTCCTGGGTGGCTGTTATGGCCTTTAACCAGCACCGGACAACCTGCTGCCAATGCAGCGGCGGTGTCACCACCGGCCACCGAAAAGGCCAACGGAAAGTTACTGGCGCCAAACACCACCACAGGGCCAATGGGTTGATTGGTAAAACGGATATCTGGCCGCGGCAGCGGCTGACGATCTGGCAAGGCGGTATCGATACGGATATTCAGGTACTCGCCTTTGAGGATAGTGCTGGCGAATAAGCGCAACTGGTTGCAGGTCCGGGCGCGTTCGCCTTCTGCGCGCGCCTTGGGATAACCGGTTTCTTGCGACAAACGGTCCAGCAGCTCATCACCCAGCGCCATAATCTCGTCAGCGCAGCTGTTTAAAAAGGCAGCACGTTGGGCTAAGGAGGTAGCTGCAAAGATTGGCGCTGCAGCTTCAGCAGCGGCCACTGCAGCAGCCACCTGCACCTTGCTGGCATAACTCATCACCGGCTCAATGGCGGCAGCTGTCGCCGGATTGATGGCCTGATACTGGCCGGCTTCGCCCTGCACCCAGAGCCCGTTGATTAATTGTTTGCCGCTGATGGCCATGTTATTTCCCCTGCAACTCACTGACTACATTTAATAAAAAAGGTGGGGGCCAGCACGGCCCCTGACGCTGAACTAAATCCAGCCACCATCCACGATAAAATCCTGCGCCGAACACATAGCGCTGTCGTCCGACGCCAGAAACAGCGCCATAGCGGCAATATGCTCCGGCATCAGCCGCTGCTTCAGGCATTGGTTTTTCTCAATATCTTTGGCCGTTTCTTCATTGACCCAATGGGTCAACTGACGTGGCGTCATCACCCAGCCCGGAGTTAACGCATTGACGCGAATATTGTCGCCCCCCAAATCACGGGCCAGGCCACGGGTTAACCCAAGCACTGCGGCCTTTGAACTGGTATAACCCGGCATACCGCCCTGACTTTCATGCCAGCTCATCGAACCAAAGTTAATCACTGAGCCCCCCCCCAGTTCCAGCATCTGCGGGTACACCGCCTGAATGGCAAAGAATTTATGCCGCAGGTTCACATTGATACGCTGGTCCCAGTACTCCGGAGTGACGTCACGAAAATCATGGCGGGTGTCGCTGGCAGCGTTATTGACCAGCACGCCTATAGGGCCTAAATCCTGACGGACCTGCGCAATCACCGCTTTCAGCGCAGCAATGTCGAGCAAATCGCAGTGGTAAAACTTCAGCTGCGCCTCTGGGTAGGCAGCCTGCAGACGGTTGACCAAGGCCTCGGATTCCTGAGTCAGAATATCGACAAAGGCCACTTTGGCCTGCTGCGCCACAAAGGCCTGCACCAAAGTTTCCCCTATCCCCGAACCACCACCGGTAATAAACACGGTTTTGCCAACCAGGCTGGGGTAATTGTTGGTTAAATTCATGGTCTTGCCTCGTACAAAATAACCGGTCAGGCTGGCACCACCCACCTGACCGGTCCGGCCTCTTCTGCATCAATGTCATTGATGTTGAAGAGCTTTGCCTAAACCTTACAAATATTCGCCAGACCTAGTGCGAGTGAGCCGGTACGGCCGCACCGCGACAGCCGACCAGGAAATCAAAATCGCAGCCCTCATCGGCCTGCAATACGCGTTCACGGTACATTTCCAGATAACCACCAGTGCGGAAAATCACCTGGCTGGCTTTCAGTTTTTCCAGCCGGGCCGCCAGTTCTTCGTCCGACACTTCCAGCTGCAAAATGCCGTTGTGGGCATCCAGCTGAATCATGTCGCCGTCCTGCACCGCCGCCAGAGGACCTAACTCCATGGCTTCCGGGGTGACGTGCAACACCACAGTGCCGAAGGCGGTGCCGCTCATGCGGGCGTCCGAGATACGCACCATGTCTTTGACGCCTTGTTTCAATAACTTAGGCGGTAAGCCCATATTGCCGACTTCAGCCATGCCTGGGTAGCCTTTCGGACCACAGTTTTTCAGTACCATCACACAGCTGGCATCGATATCCAGCTCCGGGTCATTCACCCGCTGTTTGTAATGGTCAAAGTTTTCAAACACCACAGCACGGCCACGGTGTTTCAGTAAGGCTGGAGTGGCGGCAGACGGCTTCAGCACAGCGCCGCGTGGCGCCAGATTGCCACGCAGCACACAAATACCACCGCTGGCGACCAGCGGATTGTCGACCGGGCGAATCACATCATCGTTGTAGCAGGCCGCCTCTTTGACATTGTCCCAGATGCTGCGCCCGTTCACTGTCAGTGCATCTTTATTCAGCCAGTCGTTTTCACCCAGTCGACGCAGCACCGCCGGTAAACCGCCTGAGTAGTAGAATTCTTCCATCAGGTATTTACCTGACGGCTGCAGATTCACCAGAGTCGGCACCACTTTGCCGTGGTTCCAGTCGTCCAGCGACAAATCCACGCCGATACGGCCAGCAATGGCTTTTAGGTGAATCACCGCATTGGTGGAGCCACCAATGGCTGCGTTGGTACGAATGGCGTTAATAAAGGCATCGCGAGTCAGCACTTTCGACAGTTTTAAGTCTTCATGCACCATATCGACAATACGCATACCGGACAGGTGCGCCAGCACATAACGACGCGCATCCACAGCCGGAATAGCGGCATTGTGCGGCAGGCTGGTGCCCAAGGATTCAGCCATACAGGCCATGGTAGAAGCCGTACCCATGGTGTTACAGGTGCCGGCTGAGCGCGACATACTGCCTTCCATCGCCATAAATTCGTCCAGCGAAATGCGGCCGGCTTTGTATTCTTCGTGCGCCTGCCAGACCAGGGTGCCTGAGCCGACATCCTGACCATGGTGTTTGCCGTTCAGCATAGGACCACCTGTGACCACAATAGTCGGCAAGTCACAACTGGCGGCGCCCATTAGCAGTGCCGGCGTGGTTTTGTCACAACCGACCAGCAGCACCACGCCATCAATAGGGTTACCGCGAATGGCTTCTTCGGTATCCATCGCCGCCAGGTTGCGGGTCAGCATGGCCGTTGGACGTAAGTTGGATTCGCCATTGGAGAACACCGGAAACTCGACCGGAATACCACCGGCTTCGCGAATACCGTTTTTCACCCGCTCAGCGATTTGACGGAAATGCGCATTACAAGGCGTCAGTTCAGACCAGGTGTTGCAAATACCTATCACAGGTTTGTTCTGAAAATGGTGATCCGGAATGCCCTGGTTTTTCATCCAGCTGCGATACATAAAACCGTTTTTGTCGTTGGTTCCAAACCAGCTGGCAGAACGGAGCTGCACTTTTTTCTTATCGTCATTGGCCATAGCTGAATCCACTAGCAACTAATAAAATAATATTGTATTACTAATACATCAAGACAGCGTAGCTCAGCAAGGCCTGTTGAGAAAAATTTTCACCAAAGCAGTGCGTATACTGCACTTGATGATTGATTTAACTCAGATTTTTCTTTGCCCTGCCATTGTGCACCTTTTGCACTGCTGACCTGTTTTGGTTAAATTAGTCATACTATAAGATAATTTAAACAAAATCTCGACAGGGGAAAATGATGAAAAAACATCTCGCTATTACGGCATTTCTGCTGACCAGCACCAGCTTGCTGGCTGCCAACCCGTTGTTTCCTGAAGTTCGCACCGCCGACCCGGCGGCTTTAGTGGTTGGCGATACTGTGTATCTCTACGCTGGTCAGGATGAGGCCAAAGACAACAAGACATTTTTCGTGATGAACCAGTGGCTGGGTTTTTCCAGTAAAGATCTCAAAACCTGGCAACGCCATGGCCCATTGTTAAAGGCCAAAGATTTCAGCTGGGCCAAAGGCGACGCCTGGGCCTCTCAGGTCATTGAAAAAGAGGGCAAGTTCTACTGGTACGTTACAGTGCGCCACGCCAGTATCAATGGTTTTGCTATAGGGGTCGCGGTCGGCGATTCACCGCTAGGGCCTTTTAAAGATGCTCGGGGCAGCGCACTGATCACCAACGACATGACCACCGACACGGAAATTGACTGGGACGATATAGACCCGTCGGTTTTTATTGACGATGACGGCCAGGCCTATTTGTTCTGGGGCAACACCAAACCGCGTTACGCCAAGCTCAAAGCCAGTATGACCGAACTGGATGGCCCCATTCAGAAACTGGATTTACCGAATTTTACCGAAGCCATCTGGGTGCATAAAAAAGCCGACATGTACTACCTGTCCTATGCGTCTGGTTTCCCGGAAAAAATTGTCTATGCCACCAGCAAATCCATCTCAGGACCCTGGCAATACCGTGGCATTCTGAACGAAGTGGCCGGTAACTCACCAACCAACCATCAGGCCATTATTGAGTTCAAAGGTAAAGATTACTTCTTTTACCACACGGGCGCAGCGCAGCCGGATGGTGGCGAATTCCGCCGCAGTGTGGCTGTTGAGCCGCTGTATTACAATCCGGATGGCAGTATCAAGCGCATTATCATGACCAGCGAAGGGCTGGATGCTGTGCAGTAACACCCGCTTTTGCGCTGACGCCACTGCGCCTCTTTTGCACAGCAGTGGGGCTGCCGCCTCTTGACAGTGCAGCTAATTGCCCTCATATTGATCTTATTGTAATACAAATAAGATCGATACGAGGACAAGAGATGCGACTGATCCAATTTCTGACCACCGCCGGCAGCCGGGCTGTCGCGTTGGTCATATCGAACGAACAAGTCCAACTGCTACAAGGTGTCAGCACTGTCTACCAACTGGCACAGCAGGCGCTTAGCACCAACACCCCTATCCAGGCGCTGGTTAGCCAACTGGCTGGCGGTGAAATGGCCGACTATGCCGCGATTCGTAGCCAGGGCCGCTTATTAGCCCCCTTTGATCATCCGGATCCGGCGCATTTGCTGGTGACAGGCACAGGCTTAACCCACTTGGGCAGTGCCGATACCCGCGCCAATATGCATGCCCAAACCAGTGGCAAAACTCAGGCTGAACTGACCGACACCATGAAAATGTTCAAACTGGGTGTGGAAGGCGGCAAGCCGGACGCAGGCCAGACAGGTGTGCAACCTGAGTGGTTTTATAAAGGGGATGGCAGCATAGTGGTCCCCCCCGGTACTGCGTTGCCGTCCCCTGTTTTTGCCTTAGATGGCGGCGAAGAGCCGGAAATTGTCGGAGTTTATATCAACGACGCCGAAGGTCAGCCCTGGCGTATTGGTTTTGCGTTGGGTAATGAGTTTTCCGACCATAAAACCGAGCGGCTGAATTATTTGTACCTGGCGCATTCCAAACTGCGTCCCTGCTCCTTTGGCCCGGAATTATTGCTGGGTGAGCTGCCGGCCCATATTGAAGGGGTATCGCGGATTTACCGCAATGGCGAGTTGCTGTGGCAGAAAGCCTTTGTCAGTGGTGAAGACAATATGTCGCACAGCGTGGCCAACTTAGAGCATCACCACTTTAAATATCCGTTATTCTGCCGCCCTGGCGATGGCCATCTGCATTACTTCGGCACCGCCACCTTAAGTTTTGGTGACGGCATTGAAACTCAGCTTGGTGATGTGTTTGAAATTGAAGCTGTAGCCTTTGGCGCACCGCTGCAAAACAGTCTGGGCCAGGAGCAACAACCGCTTCGCAGCGTTAAAACCCTGTAAAAAGCAAAGGGGTCAGGTCTTGTATTTTGCATTGAGATGCAAAATACAAGACCTGACCCCAATCTATTAGTCCTGCCGCGCCAGGTTCTTCAGCGCGTATTCCAGATTCTCTTTTGACTTGGCCAGTAACTGGAACATTTCAAGTTTGGCTTTAGTGGCGTCACCGCTGGCAATCGCCTGATACACACCCTTATGGCCTGGCAATGAGTCGGTGTACTCTTCGCTAATCGAACTACTTAAGCGGAACAGGCCCATTAATGCCGTCTGGATGGTCATGCCCAAAGAAATCATAAATTCGTTATTGGTCGCATCCAGCACCGCCATATGAAACTCCAGATCACTGGAGAACACCGCATCAGTGCCCAGCTCTGCCTGTTCCATGGCTTCATAGGCTTTGGCCAGCACCAACACCTGTTCTTCGGTGCGGTTGCGTGCCGCCAGTTCTGCTGCAGCAGGTTCGAAAATTTCGCGGATTTCAAACAACGAGATAAAAAACTGCGGTGATGGTTTAGATTCAAAGCACCAGCTCAGAATTTCACTGTCAAACATATTCCAGTGCTTGCGTGGCCGGATGCGGGTGCCCAGTTTAGGTCTGGATTCAAGTAAACCTTTGGACGTCAGAATTTTAAAGGCTTCACGCAGCGCAGTCCGGGACACGCCAAGTTCTTCGCCTATGCTGGTTTCATTTGGAATGTATTCGCCAGGCTGATACACACCACTGACAATGCGGGTGCCTAATTCTTCAGCCACCCAGCCATGAATACTTTGAGGCCGGCTTTTTAACTGATTGGCCATTGAGTTCCCCTGCGCGTCTCACTCAGCCTGAGCGTAATTACTACTACAATAATAGTTATAATATCTTATTTTCAATGCCAAAGTGGAATAAAGACCAGATTTTATTAGCTTTTTGTAAAAAACAGCAAAATCATAGGCATTGGTCTATTAAATAGCAATACAGCTTGGTCGCCATGCATAAGCTGCTGAGTTTATTTGATAAAAACTGCAATTTATTGCTGTAGAGGGTAGAATGCATTTTTTGCGCTTTGATCCGTTCTGTTTTGGAGTTTATTGAATTGCCGGTCAAAATCAGCCCGGCCGACGTGAAAGTCGGTTATGCCATTAAATTACCTGTTGGCTGGATGAAACACCCTTTCCTGACCAATAAGCTGGTGGTAGAAAATCAGCAGCAAGTCCGGATTATCCAGTCGCTGGATCTGGAGTTTGTCTATTTCTACCCGGAGCGCAGCAGCGTGGCGCTGGACAACCCGTCTGAGCCGCAAGAACAAGCCAGTCTGGATATAGCCGATATTCAGGCCAAAACCGAAATGCAACACGAGAAAATGCGCCGGATTGAGCAAGCCAAAGCGCAGCGTCGTGAATTACAGAAAACTGAAAAAGCCTTTGCTCAGTCTGTGGTGCAAGTTCGGCAACTGATGAGCCAGATTGGCAGCCGCCCACTGAATGCGATTCAGGATGCCGATATGCTGGTGGGCCAGCTGGCCGACACTATTCTTGGTGCAGATGCCTTGGTGCTGCACCTGATCTCGCAAGCAGGAAAAGAGCAGGAAGGTTTGTACTACCATGCACTGAACGTATCTATCCTGTCGATGATGCTGGCCAAGCAGCTGAAGTTCAGTGCCGAGCAGGTCAAGCTGGTCGGGTTGGGTGCTTTGTTCCATGACATAGGCAAACTGAAAGTACCGGCGCAAATTCTGCGTAAAACCACAGCACTGACGACACCAGAGGAAAACTTTCTCAAGTTACACGGCAAACTCGGACTGGATTTGTTAAAACTCAGTGACCAGTTTCCTGACGCCGCCAAAACTATTGTCGAGCAGCACCACGAATACCTGGATGGCAGTGGCTATCCTGCAGGCTTAAAAGCGGAGCAAATTGACAAACTGGCCCGGGCTGTGGCGGTGGTCAATGAATTCGACAATTTATGCCACCCGGTCGATCCCAGCAAAGCACGCTCGCCGCACCATGCACTATCGGCGATGTACAAAAGTATGAAGGGAAAGCTCGGCGATGTGGAGATGAAGCTGCTGATCAAAATGATGGGCATCTACCCGCCAGGCACAGTGGTGCAATTAAGTGACCAACGCATTGGCATCGTACTGTCGGTCAACGAAGAAGCCATGCTCTACCCCAATATCCTGATTTATGACCCGGATGTGCCACGGCTGGAAGCACCAGTCATTACGCTGGCTGCAGACGGGCTGAAGATTGAAAAAGCAATACGGGCGAAAAGTTTGCCGCCGGAAGTTTATGGCTATCTCAACCCAAGAGCACAGATCAGTTACTATGTTCAGCAAAAATAATTTTTTAGCTTTCAGTTAGTTAAATAAGAAGTCAGACCTGTTAGCAAAAAACTGCTGCTCTAGTGGCCCTCTTTTGCTATGATGCGCGGCCATTTTTCGTACGAAAAGTGACCGATTGTTGCAGGATTCAGGGATTCAAACTGCAGAATTAATCGCTTTGCACCCTGGCAGGCACCCTGGGGGGAAAGCAAACTGATATTTTGTTATGACCCCAAACCCGCAAGCACAATTATTGATTTGGTTCGTCTTTCTGCTGGCGATTATTGCCGGTATTGCCTGGGCGCTGATGACCAGGCCTTTGCGTGTTGCCCCTAAAGCAAGCGTGCGCTTTTTCATCACTAACGTCTTGCTGGCGATCGGCGTCTATTTACTATTGCTTGGTCAGAATCACAGTTACTGGGGATTCTGGCTGGCTTCTGATCTGTTTATTTTATCCAGCTTCGCCACCTTAGGCTGGGGTATCCAGCACTTGTTTAAACAGCCAACCTCTGCTTTGCGTGACAGCCTGCTGCTGTCAGTCTGTGCCGCTCTGATGCTGATGTTGCATTTAACTGCAAATATAGGTACGGAGCTCGGCGTGTCGTTTTGTGTCACCGCCAGCTACCTGCTCGGTCAGGCTGGCCGCAATAAGTTTATTGCCATTCGTCACCACTTTAATAGTCTGGCCGCCAGTTTGATGGCCATTCCTCTGTTGTTAACCGCCTTACTCTTTGTGGTGCGGGCCTTGCTGTTGCTGGTGTTACCAGCAGATAACCAGGACATGTTAAACCATGCCTCGGAGCAAGGCCTGCCGATGCTATGGTGTTATGTGGTGCTGATCCTTGCGGTCAATGCCACTGTATTTGGTGGCGCTTTGGCCCGCTTAGTCGCCAAAATCCGCACCATGGCGGAACATGACCCACTGACAGGCCTTTACAACAGAGGCGCTGTGTTAAAACGCTTGCAGCAATGCCATGAAAACCTGCAGAAACAGCAAATCCCTTACGGTCTGATCCTGCTGGATCTGGACCACTTTAAACAAATCAATGACAGTTATGGCCATGACGCTGGCGATGCGGCACTGCAACAATGTGCAGCGACGCTGCGCTCGTCGGTGCGGCCCAACGATATTCTGAGCCGTTATGGTGGCGAAGAATTCCTGCTGGTATTGCCAGACTGTGCCGAAGCTTATGTCTGCGCCGTCGCAGAGCGCGTCTGCCTGGCCATAGAGCAATCCCCTTTACAGTGGCAACAACAGCAACTGCAACTTTCAGCCAGTCTGGGACATATCTGGGCCGACCCGGATCTGACCGTCGACCAGCTGCTGTCTCTGGCGGACAAAGCCATGTACCAGGCCAAAGGTGCCGGTCGTAATACCAGTGTCAAAGCGGCACAGCACCACAGCGGCAGTTCAGGTCCGCTCTGAGCTTGTTTCAGATCAAAGCCTGTTGCATAAATTCCGGTAGTCTGTGCGCACTTTATAAGCACAAAAGCCAGTCGGTCCGCACTGACAGAGACCAGCTGGTTCAGTGCCGGATGCGACAGGACCCTTATGCCAGCCACTCCAACCCCGGATCTGACCCAACTCAGCTCCAGCCAGCCTTTAACTGAACTGCTGAGCCGGCAACCTCTGATCTGTTGCCCGCCAGAACAATCAGTGCAACAGGTCGCCTGCCTGATGGCCAGCCGCAATATCAGCTGTGTGCTGGTGGAACAGGGCCAGCGGATCATCGGGATCTGGACTGAATCCGACAGCAAAAAACTGCTGTGCCGTGACCCCGATTGCCTGGACCTGCCGATCAGCCAGGTGATGAGCAGCCCGGTGCTGACCATTAACCATCAGGCCAGCGCAGCTGACGCCACAGAACTGATGAAACGTACTGACATTCGCCGTTTGCTGGTGGTCGATGAACAGCAACAGGCCATTGGTATTCTGACCCAAACGGATCTGATCCGGCAGCAACAGCTGGAGCATTATCTGGTGCTGCGCGATATCGCTTCTTTGCTGAACGATGCGCCTTTAGTGCTGCAAGGGCATCAAAGCCTGTCGACGGCCGCCTATGCCATGGCCGAAAGCCGCACCGACGCCGTGCTGGTCCAGCTGGAAAGCGGTGAATACGGCATAGTGACAGAACGCGATCTGGTCCGGTTAATCGCCGCCAAACGCACCCGGCTCAACCTGCAGCAAGTGGCCAGTTTTCCGCTGTTAACCTTACCGGCCCATGCCAGCCTGATGCAGGCGGTGCAAACGCTGGAACACAATGGCTACCGCCATCTGGGGGTGACTTCGCCCAGCGGCCAGCTCTGTGGTTTGCTGTCGTACAGCCACTTGTTACTGAATATGGAGCACCTGTATATCCGCGAACTACGGGCCGCACTGGAGGCGCATAATCTGGCGCTGCGCAGTTCGGCCGAACACCTGAAGCTGGCCTATCAGGTGATTGAAGCGTCGCAGGACGCTATTATGATCACCGACCGGCACGGGGTGATCCAATCGGTCAATCCGGCGTTTTGCCAGCTGACCGGCTACAGCGTCAGTGACGCCTTGGGCCAAACCCCACGCTTACTCAGCTCTGGGCTGCACAATGGCCACTTCTACCAGCAACTGTGGTTGCAGTTGCAGCAACAGGGCCACTGGCAAGGCGAAATTTACAATAAACGTAAAAACGGCGAAGTGTACCCGGAGTGGCTGTCCATCAGTGCAATTCGCAGTGAAGATGGCATGGTCAGCCAATACGCCGCCATTTTTTCTGACATGACAGAGCGGAAAAAACGCGAAGAGAAAATTCACCAACTGGCGTTTTTTGACGAAATGACCGGCCTGGCCAACCGGCGCTTGTTCCATGACCGGCTGGCACTTAGCCTGGCCAATGCCAAGCGGCACCGCCATTTACTGGCCGTGCTTTTTCTCGATCTGGATTTATTTAAACGTATTAACGACACCCTGGGGCATCAGGCCGGCGACCAGGTGCTGATCCAGGTAGGCAAACGCTTAAGCCAGGTGGTGCGGACCGGCGAATCTGTCGCCCGGCTGGGTGGCGATGAGTTTACCCTGCTCATGCCGGAGTGCAGCTCGGTGCAGGATGCCGAACAGCTGGCCCGCCGCATAGTGCAGCAATTCAGCCTGCCGTTTTTAATTGGCGATCAGGAGCTGGTACTGACCACCAGCATTGGCATCGCCTTTTACCCGGAAGATGCCGACAGCGCCGACGAATTGCTGCGCTGCGCCGATGTCGCCATGTACCAGGCCAAATCGTCCGGCCGTAATCACTACGCCTTCTACCACCACAGTCTGGGCAAACGCCACCGCGACGCACTGGAACTGGAACAGGCGCTGCGCCGCGCTATGGCCGAACAACGGCTGGAGGTGCATTACCAACCGAAAATCTGCCTGGCCGACGGCCGGGTTGACAGCCTGGAAGCCCTGGTCCGCTGGCACGACCCACAGCGTGGCCAGGTACCACCTGATTTATTTATTCCGGTGGCAGAAAACCTTGGCCTGATCCAACAACTGGGGGCTTATGTGCTGCAGCACGTCTGCGCCCAGCTGGCGCAGTGGCCAGCACAGACCAGGGTTGCCGTCAATATTTCTGCCAAAGAGCTGAGTGCCAGCAGCTTTCTGCCCATGGTGCGGCAGTTGCTGCAGCGTTATGGCATTGCACCCGGCCAGCTGGAGCTGGAAATTACTGAAAGCTGTCTGGTGCCGGAGCAGGCAGAGCAGACCTTACGTTTGCTCAGCGCCTTGCGGCAGATGGGTATTCGAATTGCCATTGATGACTTTGGCACCGGCTATTCGTCGCTGTCTTATTTGCGTCATTTGCCTATCGACAGCATCAAAATCGATCGCAGCTTTATCCGCGCCCTTCCCGCAGATGTCAGTGATTGCCAGATCACCAGCGCGATCCTGGCCATGGCCAAAGCCTTGGGTTTGCAAGTGGTGGCCGAGGGGATAGAAACCCCGCAGCAGTTGGAGTTTCTGCTGCAGGCCGGTTGCGATTTAGGCCAGGGCTATTTATTTGCCCGACCCCAACCGGCTGCAGCTCTAAAACTCTGATCGAAGGTGCTGAGGGTCAGTGCTGATGAGCCGCCTCTGGTTGTGGTGGAACAGGCACGCCTTTGCTTTGCCATTTCATCACGACAAATTTCAGCGGCACCTTGCCAGTATTGCGGATGCCGTGCGAATCCCAGGGCGCTGCATACAAAATGTCACCGGCTTTGGCTGGAATTTCTTTGTCGTGCAACGACCAGACGCCGGAGCCTTCAATCACCATCAGGTATTCTTCTTCAGCATGCACATGCGGTGGATGGATTTCCTGACCTGGCTCAATCACCGCCACGCCAGTCAGCGCGTCTTGGGTACCAAAGGTCTGACCGGAAAAATAGGTGCTGAATACATAGCCTTTGCCATGTTCTGCTTTGGCTTGCTCTGCGCTGACAATAGCCGACGGCACAGCGGCGGCAGGCTTCGCCGCGGCCAGGTCCGCAGCGGCAGCTGTACCGGCGGCTAACGCCGTTAGCAGGGTGAAACTCGGGATCATTCGGTTCATGCTGTTGCTCCTTGATTGCAAGTACTGGCTTTACTTTGCCTTCAAAGCCACAGGGAGAACAGGTCAAAAGCGCTGAATACCAATTTTCGTAACATGGTTGGCAGCTGGCTTACAGAGGCCGTATCGCGACTTTACGGAATTTAATCACCCCTTTGCCCCACTGCAGCGCCAACGGGCCCTGCTTGAATTCACTGTCGTCCAGGTCCGCTGTGACCTGACCATTCAGCACCACCTTTAAACGTGTGCCTTTGGCGCTGATCTCAAAGCGGTTCCAGTGGCCGCCCGCTTTGGGCATCGGCTGCAGTGCTTTGGCCACCCGCACTATGGCACCTGTGCCGTAACTGGGGTCTGGCCGCTGGTCAAAAATATTCACTTCGTAGCAGCGCTTGTCATTGATGAGAGTGCTGTCCAGGCAACGCAAAAACACGCCGCTGTTGGCATCCTCACTGGCCCAGAATTCCACCACCAGTTCAAAATCGGCGTAGCTGGCCGGGCTCAGTAAAAAGGCACCGTCGCTGTCGCCTGCACTGGCCTGAACCGCACCGTCCTTTAACTGCCAGTTGGCCACGCCTGAGGGCTGCAGCAGGTTAATGCCGCTCTGACCGTCCAGTAAAACCTGCCAATCAGGCTCAGCCTGAGCCAGTGCCTGACTGCCACAAAGGGCAACACTCAGGCTCAGGCCAAGTCCCTGAGCAAATCCTTTGATCCTGTTCATGTTATGTCCTTTGGTTGTGCCAGAAGGCGGTAATGGTAAAGCGGCCCGTCCAGGGGTTTTCGTCATAGGCATAATCCGCCGGGATATCGCCTGAATGCAAGGACGAACAGCGGTACAGCAGCAGACGGTTTTTTCGCGCCGGAATTTGCAGTACGCGCTGGTACAGCGCGGTATCACCATTGATATAGCCTTTGGGCTCAGGGCTTTGCTGCAATTCAGCGCTTAATTGCTGCTGATACTGCCCAAGGCGGGGCTGGTCGACATACTCAAAACCACTGCTGCGGTGCCGGTAAAAACTGGTGCCGCCATGCTCGGCACCACATAAATACAATACAGCGGCCAATTCCTGCTGCTGCGGCCGGTCAAAGTGCGGCAACCGCTGGGGCAGGCTCAGTTGGTCAGCGGCTGTAGTCACCAGCGAATAAAAGCAGTTCAGCTGACTCAGCCCGGTCGCCGGCAAGCCAAATACCGGTTGCAGCACTGCGGCCAGTCGTTGCTGCATCCACTGCGCAAAACCCGGAGGCGCTGCAGAACGCAGGCCTGGGTACAAGCCGCCAGCCTGTTGCACGTCCTGCTGAGTCAGTGCATAGTCAATCAGCGAGTCCGGTTCGGGCACAAAGTCGTCCACCAGCAGCAGCGGTTGTTGCTCCTGACCAAAACGCATCGCCTGACATTTCACGGCCCACTCCTTATTTCATCGCTGCTTTGCAGTGCTGATTAATAAAGTCCTGATGCGAGGGCATGTAATCCACCGACTTGCGCACCACTGCGCGGATACTGTCCATCCGTTTGGCCAGCTCGTCGTCGCTGAACATATCCGCCAGCGGGTGATAAGCCGTTGGAGTAATGCCCTGCCCCAACATCACTTCGAACCAGCTTAAGTCGCTGAACATTTCCTGGTTAAAACGGAAGATGCGGCCAGAGGCACGGAACTGCTCTATTTTCTGCGTCAGCTCCGCAGGGACGTCCATAGTGCGGCAATGGCGCCAGAAAGCCGAATCGTCGCGCTCAGTGGCGTGGTAATGCAAAATCAGAAAATCGCGGATGCGCTGGTAATCAAAATCCATCTGGCGGTTAAATTCGTCGATATCGGCCGGCTCAAAACGCCGGTCCGGAAAGAAACTAAACAGCTTGGAAATAGCCGCCTGCACCAGATGCAGACTGGTGGACTCCAGCGGCTCCATAAAGCCGCTGGCGAGGCCAATGGCCAGGCAGTTTTTCGACCAGAACTTTTTTCGTTTGCCGGTGGTGAATTTCAGTAGACGCGGTTCGGCCAGGGCTTCGCCGTCCAGCTGCTGCATCAGCAATGAGGTGGCTTCATCGTCCGACATAAATTTGCTGCTAAACACATGACCATTGCCGGTACGGTGCTGCAGCGGAATACGCCAGATCCAACCGGCTTTTTGCGCCGCCGCCCGGGTAAAAGGCCAGGGGTCGCCAACTTTGGCGCAAGGCACCGCCACCGCGCTGTCGCACGGCAGCCAGTGACTCCAATCCTCATACCCGGCCTGCAGTGTTTTTTCTATCAACAGCCCCTGAAAGCCAGAGCAATCAATAAAAAAGTCGGCTTCATGCACGCTGCCATCGTCCAGCTGCAACGAGCGGATAAAGCCATTGTCCCATTGCTGCACCGACTGCACCTTGCCTTCGGTGCGCTCCACTCCCCAGCCTTGCGCCAATTCACGCAAATACAGCGCAAACAAACCGGCGTCAA
The DNA here is from genome assembly GCF_042654345.1 of Rheinheimera marina. Taxonomy (NCBI): domain Bacteria; kingdom Pseudomonadati; phylum Pseudomonadota; class Gammaproteobacteria; order Chromatiales; family Chromatiaceae; genus Rheinheimera; species Rheinheimera marina. Next base: position 451,484 of record NZ_JBHSGB010000010.1, on the reverse strand, counting down.
AATGAAAGGCGTAAGCAATGTTGGATAACGGCGAATTGCCGGCGTCAATCGAACGCATAAAACGTCGCTCATCGCAGGCCAGCGAGGTTAAGGTGTACTCATCCAGCGGAGCTGCTTTACCTTGCAGATGCTGGCGCAGCCAGTAGTGATAAAACTGGATGCCTTCCATATTTTTGCCAACTTCACCAAAGGCGTGGTAATAACTGTGGCCCGGTTTTAACCAGTCTTTAAATTGAATACCCAGTTTAAAGGTGGCCTGGGTGCGGCGCATAAACTCGTCTTCATCCAGACCAATCAGCTGGTTATACAACATAATTTGCGGAATGGTGGCTTCGCCGACCCCAACAGTGCCTATCTGGTCGGACTCAATCAGTTGAATGTGACAAAACTGGTTTTTAAGCACCTTGCCAAGGGCCGCCGCCGTCATCCAGCCGGCTGAACCTCCGCCTAATACGATGATTTTTTTTAGTTTATTCATCTATGTTCCAACAGCGTCTTCAATAGAAAAATGCGCTTCTGTTTTCACAAAAGCGCATTTGGCTTAGTGGCCACACCACAATGTCAGAAATTCGCCCGCATCACCAGCGCCAGGCGGCGGTCAGACACGAACCAGGAACGTCCTGCCTCCATCCCTTCATCGTTCAGCATCATCAGGGTTTCCGACTGCGAGTTGGTCAGGTTGGTCGCCTGCAAACCGACACTGAAATTGTCGCTGATGTTGTAGAACACTGAGGCGTCGACCTGGCCATGATCGTCATACCACAGCGGCGCTTTACTGATCACGTCGCGGGTGGTCAGCAGGTACTTCGAGCGCCAGTTGTACGCCACCCGGGCACTCCAGCCATTTTTCTCGTACATACCCACAATGTTAAAAGTACGGTCGGACTGGCCCTGCAACGGAATGTTGTCCAGGTTGACCCGAATACCGGTGTCGGTGAAATCATCCCCCACCCAGGTTTCGTCATCGGCATCAATCTGGTTGTTTGGCACACCGCTGGCGTCAATGTAGGTAAAGCTCGCCTGCATGCCTAACCCATTCCACGGCTCTGGCAGCATGTCGAAAAACTGCTGATAGGCCAGTTCCAGACCGTCCATTTTGCCGTCACCGGCGTTGGTGGTCGTCGTGACTAACGCCGTCTGACTGGCGCCGGTCACCGGGTTGGTAAAGCTCTGCGGGAACGCGCCCTGCACAAAGTAGTTTTTCAAGTCTTTGTGGAACAAGGTGGCACTTAATTGACCGACGTCGGCAAAATACCATTCCAGTGCAAAGTCATACTGCACCGACTCCATCGGCTTCAGATAAGGGTTGCCACCACTGCCGGTCCAGATCGGTACATAAGCCCGTTGGATCAGGTTGTCCTGCGGAAGTGGCGGGTTGTCCTCATCAATTTCCATAATAGGCCGCACTGTCATAATAGGCTCAGTGCCTAAAGACACTTTGTTGATCACGTCGCCCATATCCGGCAGAGCCACAGCTTTGGACGCAGCAAAACGACCAATCAGCTCGTCGGTCAGCTCCACTTTGATGTTAAAGCTCGGCAAGGTCATAGTGAATTTAGTTTCTGCTTCCAGCCGGCTGTCGGTGTCGTTACCAAAAGCCCGGTCATGGTCTGGCAGGTAGTTCACTGCATCGCTGATCCAGCGGTTTTCAGAGGCGCGCAGCGCATCTTCCACCGTGGCATAGGTACCAGCTGCCACTTGCTGGTTAACATAGTTCAGCACTAATTCCGGCGTCAGCTGGCGGTTTTGCAGTTCAGCCGGCGGCAGGAAATCGGGCAGCAGATCCGGGAAATTGACATAACCATTGGCTTCGCGGGTCAGCTCGACATAACGCAGACCAATATTACCGCTGTAACGCAAATCCCCCTGGCCTTCGAAATTCAGCTTCAGGTACACCGCTTTGTTGGTTTCTGTGGTGTCATTAATTTCACCCGGCTGGAAAATACCGAACTCATCATCCACGCCATCCCGCTGTGGATAGGGCGTCCAGGTGCCACCAGCTGATTTATAGGCCTGCCGGGCCGGGTTGGCGCCCATAATGGAACGGACATAGGCTTCCGTCATCGCAATGGTTTTGCCGCCCTGGATATTAACTACACCACCATTATGAAAATCGGACCAGTCCACCAGCTCATAATCACCCTCTAACTCAGACAGCGTATCCAACCAACCGGCCGGCGCTGCACCGCTGTATTCAGGCGCTAAAGCCCCCCAGTTCCAACTGGTGGCCCGCACTGTCTGTTCACGTTTGGCGTATCGCACACCGGCTTGCAATGAGGTCAGCACCCCCTGACCTTCAAACTCATAGGTACCGTCCAGCCGCACTGCAACAGAGTCGCCTTCGGAGCGCTCATAGTGGTCCATAGCGCTGCGCAGGAAATAAGAGCTTGGATCCTGGAAGTAATTGCTGTCCCCCGCCGGATCACCGCTAAAACCTGGGTAACCGGTGGCAAAATTGGCCGGGTTAGCATCACGATAACCAAACCAGGGCTCCAGTAAGGTCATGCTTGGCGTACTGCCGGTCACATCATACTGCTGGCCAGCGAAAGCGCCGGTCATCACCACCACGTCATCATCCTGAGTATTGGCTTTCACCACCTGAATATCGCCAACCAGCTTCAGTTGGTCTGTGGCTTTCCATTCCAGGTTTAACGAAAAATCTTCCACTTCGGTGTTGGTGTCTTTCACCCGGCTGTCAAACTGGGTGACATAACCAAACTGGTTACGGGCATTGGTGCCCCAGCCACGGGCGACCCGGTCGACGTTGCCATCCGCGGCGCGCCAGCCATCCACACCTTGGGTGATAATGCCGGACTCGAACAGACCGTTGTCGTCAAACTCAAACTCGGTGCCTTCCAGCGGACGGGAACGACGACCGTCAATATTGTAATAACCGCCCTGGTATTTGATGGCCTGTTCATGCCAGGACAAGCGCGCATCGGACCGAATGTACTGGAAGGTGCCGAGGAAAGTATCGTCCGCATTCTGGAACTGGAAGGCGGCAGAAGCGCCATTGCGTTCGCGGTCGTCAAATTTTTTCAGCGCGTTGGCGGCATTCGGCATCCAGACCACGCCTTTGCCATCATCACCAACGAAATCTTCCGCACCGGCCAGGGTATTGGCGTAATACGGCACATAAGCGTCGGACTGGATCCCATGCGATTCACCGTACAACTGCGAATGCGCCAGGTTAAATAACATGCCAAATTCAGCGCCGCTGTCCAGCGTGTAGCGGTCGCTGAATAAACCAGAAATCGTCGGGCTGCCTTTTTCAGCGATATCGCCATAGGACCAGTCACCGCTGATGGCGACCACCCGGCCTGCCGAGTCAAACGGCTTACGGGTGCGTAAACTGACGGTGCCACCAATACCGCCTTCAATCATATCGGCGGTCTGGTTTTTATAAATATCGACGCCGCCCATCAGTTCAGGCGACACATCCTGAAACGACAAGCCGCGGCCTGAGTTGGCGGTGAAAGAATCGCGACCGTTGAATTCACTGCGGGTCTGCGTCATACCACGGATAATGGCGCCACTGCCCTCGACGCTAAAGTGGTCCGGGTCATCCGGGCCGGCAAAACGTTCTACAGATACGCCAGGCACCCGCTGAATAGCTTCCAGCACGCTGCGATCCGGCAATACGCCGATGTCTTCAGCTGAGATGCCATCGACCACAGTGTCGGCTAAACGCTTAATATTTTGCGCGCTTTGCAGGTTGGCTCTGGTGCCCCGGACTTCAATAACTTCGGTTTTATCGTCGGTTTTCGCTGCCGCTTTTTCAGCTTCAGCTTGCTGTTGGGCATAGGCCTGAGCAGAACAACCCAGCATGGCCATTAGCAGCAAGGACGGCCTGAACGCAGGCAAACGAACACTGGTACGGTTCGCAGCTTGTGCAACCATAGTAATCTCCCCGTTGTGTGTTTGTACCCCGGTTAAGTTGCGGCCTGTAGCCTGCTGTTGTTATGGCAACCGGGTCTGTTTTTTTGCAGCTGAGCCTTTGCCAGGACCTCAGATCCCTGAAAGGCAGAAGCTGTCGGTATAGATACTGGAGTGAAGTGTTCTTTAGGTCCAGCCCTCTGAAAAAAAACGGAATAGCGAAAACAGAATTCACACGAAAAAAAATTCACCTGTCCGGCACAGTGGCATTATCTTTCTGTTTAATAAAGAAAAACCTGCTTACCTTCCGGCAAGCAGGTTACTCCGGGTGCGGCAACACTCAGTGCTCTGACGAGTGTTTCTCGGCAGCAAAGGCCGCCAGCAGGTACAGCAGGGGCGCGTTCCAGTTAATGGCAATTTCGTTACTGGCATAACTGCAATAGTCATCCAGGTAAGACAAAGCAGGCTGCCTGCTGGTGTAATTGCATTTATCCTGCTGGCCCGGGTTGGGACCACCAGCCAGCCAGCCGGGTACTGGCGCCTTCACACCGTCCGCTTCCGAGGGTCTGTGGTGGATGTGCTGAGGCGTTTGGCTGCCAACACCTGTCACAAAGGAATAACCGGTTGGGTTACGACCAAACAGATAATCCAGCAAGTTCAGCGCTGCCTGTCGGTACTGTGCTTGACCGCTGAGCAGATAACTCTGATACAACAACACCGCTTTGCCAGCTGCCACCGAATTACTGCCCCAGATAAAGTCTGATTTGATCAGGGCCACCCGATAAGGCGACTGCTGTTGCTGATGCAAAAACAGTTCAGCCTCCGCCAAAAAAGCGGTTTTTAGCGGCTGCTTCTGTGATTCGGTCAGCGTCTCCGAGCGCAACAATTGCCAATAGACCAGCGCCACCGGGTTGTTCCAGGACGCGACCTGCATCGGCACATTGAAGGCGCTGAATTCCAGCCAATACGCCGGGTCCCCGGTCAACAAAAACAGCTGGGCGGCGGCGGTCGCAAACTCATCGGTCAGCTTGTCGTCACCATAGGCACCGGTACTGACATCACTCGGCTGCTGATAAACCACAGCCGGGTTGGCCTTGGCCCAGTGCCAGGCCTGAACTGCGCTTTGGGCATAATCGGCGGCCAGCCCCGGCAACTGGCGGTCAAACTGCTGCAGCACCTGGCTGGCTTTGGCCATCACCGCAGCGTAGTTCAGCGCGGCCGCGGTGGTTTTTTGCACCAGATAACGTGGCGAGTTTGCCTGTGCAGGCATCACAGTGCCGTCAAATTTCAGGTTGGTCAGCTTGTGGTACACCCCACCGTCGGCCGGATCCTGCATGGTGCGCAGCCAGCGCAGATTCCACAGGGTTTCGTCCAGCAGGTCCGGTAACGTATTGCCGGATTCAGGAATAGCCCAGCGCCGCTGCTGATAAAACCCGGCGAAGTCAGTCCAGGCCTGCAGCATCGTTAACAGGGTGACACCTGAATTCACCACATACTTGTTGTAATCACCGGCGTCGTACCAACCTTGTGGCGACGACAGCACAGTCCCTGCTGGCCGACTGGCCGAAGCGGCCGACGCATGAATGCGTACCTGGTCGTCCGGATGCCCTGCGGCCCGGGCCCAGGGCCCTGCCAGCTCTGCGGTTAATGCGGTGGAGGCGCGGTTAAAGTAATAGGCTTTGGCGACGGCATCATGCGCTGCCGCCCATGGTGCCGGGCGGACTTGCACCAGCTGCGCGGCTTGGCAGCCCTCCAGCAGTAAAGAGTAATCTCCTGCCGTTTGCAGCGCCGACAGATCGAGCACTGCGGCTTTACGGCCTGCCTCAGCCCAGAATTCTGGCGTTGCAGTGCGGCCGGACAACAGCAGTTTGCCCTGGCTGTCCAACGCCTGATAACGCACAGCGGACGACGCTTCCAACACCAGTAACTTGGGCTGCTCCGGCGCAAACCCCAACTGATTCATCCGCACTGCCGGGCAACTTGGGCTTGTTGTCGCACAGCCACAAAGCCAGGCTGCCGATGCCAGCGCCAGCAGGCCACGTGCATAACGCCAGGGCTTCATCGGGTGGCCTCCGCCGCCAGCTGCAGCAAGGCGTTAACGACGGCTTTCGGTTGATTCTGCCGGTCAAATAACAAGGCGTAGTCGGTACGGCCTTGCATTGGCCAGCCATTACGCCAGCTTTGTTGATCGTTCACGCCCCAGAGGGTCACCCGGCTGATTTTGTCGCTGTGACGTAAAAAGATGCGGAACAGCCCGCTAAAACGCTCTTGTTGCAACGCAGCCACCTCCGCAGGTAAGCCCTGGCTATAGGGATTAAATTGCTGCTGCAGTTGTTGGTTTAGCGAAATATCTGCGCCTATCGCCTTGTCATCCACCCGTGGCAACACCGTAATATCCAGCTCGGTAATCATCACCTGAACACCTGTGGCGGCAAAAGCCACAATGGAGTCTTCCACTTGCTGTAAGTCGGGATAATCCAGCCCATAATGACCCTGCATGCCAATACCGCTGATCGGAATACCAGCTTTTTGCAGCTGCTGCACGATACGGATAGCGCCCTGCCGCTTTTCTGGGTTATACAGGTTGTAGTCGTTGTAGTACAGCTCAGCTGCCGGATCGGCGGCATGCGCCAGCTGATAGACAGTGGCAATGTAATCGTCCCCTAAAATTTGCCGCCATGGGCTGTCGCGCAAAGTGCCATCTTCATTCAGCGCCTCATTCAGTACATCCCAGCCTTTCACCTGACCTTTGTAGCGCCCCATGACCTGATTGATATGGCTGGTCAGCCGCTGCAACACCAGGGCTTTGGACGCCGGTTTGCCGTCAGGGCCGGTAAAAACCCAGGCCGGTGTCTGCTGATGCCACATCAGGGTATGGCCAATCAAACTGGCATTATTCTGTTTAGCCAGCCTGAGCAGCGCATCGGCCGGACCGAAGTTAAATTGGCCTTCTGCAGGCTGCAACTCTTCCCACTTCATCACATTTTCAGCGGTCAGCGCATTAAAGTGTTGCTGCACTACCTCACGAGCCGCCAGAGCTGCCTGGTCTTGGCCTTCAATCTGGCCCTGACTAAGCGCAGTGCCAATTAAAAAATGACTGGCATAGGCTTGTTTTAAGCCAGGTTGTGCTGGCTTGGCCTGTGGTTCGGCCAGTACCGACTGGCTGAGCACTAAGGCACTTAGCAGACTAATAAGCAATTTCATCGTCGCGTCTCCCTGTGGGGGTATTGTTAGTTTTTAGTTGTTGTACTGCTTTGGGCCCGGTATGGGCTGACCGGTGGCCCGAGATAACTGGGTTTAAGCGCGCCTGTGTTGATCAGAATACGCTCAATCACCACTCCGGGGTCAACCAGATAAATCTTCAATTGATGACTGCCTGCTGACGGTACCTTCAGGCGGCTTTTCACCAGTCGGATCCCGTCCAGCACCCCCTGTTGCCAGGCGGCATTGCTGCGATCCGTCAGGGTACTGAGCAGAACCGGCTCCTGGTCATCCAGGGCCAGCGCCAGGCGCAGCGTGCTGCCAGGCACAAAATCCAGGCTGGGTGCCAGCATCAACTGCAATTCAAACTCACCGGCACGCTGAAAATAGACAGGGTACTGCAGATAAGGCGCCTGACTGACGCTTTGTGGCTGATAGTCGGCTTTAGTGGTCGCCACCATAGCGCCACCGCCCCGGCCATGGCCAGGCAACAGCTGCCAGCGCGCATCCGCTTGCGGGCGTTCGGCACTGCCACTGCTGCCATCCAGCGCTATATAGCCATCGGTATCGAGATAACCGCTGCCGCCAGAGGCCGCTTTGTTCGCCAGCACCGTTACCCGGGCGCCGCCCCAGCCAATGCCTTTAATCTGCACTTCGCCCTGATTTAATCCGTCCGCGGCTTTCGCCCAGTTGACCCGTACCTGGATCACCTGCTGCTGCTTCACGGTACCAGCGCTGTGGCTGAGTTCTATCCAGTCGGCAGAGGCGTTGGCACTAAAGTCAAACGGCGTCTGGCCGCGGTTAAAGACTTCAATGCGTCGCTCTGCCTGACCATCCGGATAGAAGGTGTCGAGCGCCAGCGGCTGCTGACGGTATTCGCTTTCGGGCCAATAAAAGGCCGCCCCTTCGGCCATCACGCCCATATCCGCGCCAGGTGGAGTTGTACGCTGCAATAACGCAGGGAGCTGGTTTTGCGCCGGGTCGTTCCAGTAGTTATACCCCAGGTGCGGCTGCGACATCAGATGGTTCCAGCGGCCGTTGCCAAGTGCGTGATAGGCAGCGGTCAGCTCGGCATCACGGGCAAACCAGAACTGCGCCTGCGCTGCCCAATCATTGGTGCTGGCCCGGCCTTGTTGGCCATGCAACTGATTCATCGCCACAGCGCGGTTAATTTCAAACACCGCCTGACTGGCTTTGAGCGGATGTGCAACCAATTGCACAAAGGCATCCTGATACGCGCTGCCCAGTTGTTGCTGCACCTTGTCAGAGCGCTGCACTAAGTCAGCCAGCTCACGGCTGACCCGTTCGGCTTCGTTATAATGCAACAGGCTGTAAGTGCCGGGTTCAATCGCTTCCGGTTTGCGCCGGCCATTGTGTTTGGTATAGCCCTGTAATAAAGCGGCGATGGTGCTGGCATGGGCCGGGCCAAATTGCTGAGCCGCCCAGTCTGTGGTCCATTGCTGCAGGTTATCAGCGCTAAAGCGTTCCGGGTCCCAGGCCATGCGCAGGAAGAAGTCGGTCGGCAGTTCCATTGGCTTTAAATCGCCGACATTGACTATCCAGATACGATCAGCGCCATAACGCCAGGCCAGCTCCATTTGCTGCCAGATTTTGCTCAGTGGCACTGTGTTAATCCAGCGGTACGAACGTGGCTCACCAACGTAATCAAAATGGTAATAGACGCCAGCGCCGCCGGCACGGTTGCGCTCTGCAGCTGTGGGCAGGCGGCGGATATTGCCAAAGTTATCGTCAGCCCACAGCAAGGTGACATCGTCCGGCACCCGCATGCCGCGCTCATAAAAACCCTGCACTTCTTTATACAAAGCCCAGACTTGCGGCACCTGTGTCAGCTTTGCTGCGCCAAAGGTGTCGCTGAGGATCTGCCGCTGATCGGCCACTATTTGCTCCAGCAGTGCGATGTTCTCGCCTTCCTTCATCGGCTCATCCTGCTGACCGCGCATGCCGAGGGTAAAGATGCTCTCCAGATTTTTGTGCCTTTGTGCGCCCTGCTGCCAGAACTTATACAGTTCTGCTTTATTGCTGGAGTATTCCCAGGGGCCTTTGCCGTAGCGGTTCCATTCTTTGTCAGCCCGCAGCATCGGCTCGTGGTGGCTGTTGCTCATCACAATGCCCATTTCGTCTGCCAGCAGCGGGTTTTGCGGGTCATCGTCGGCAAAGGCATTATTCCACATGGCTGGCCACAAGAAGTTGGCTTTCAGCCGTTGCAGCAACTCAAACACATGCAGGTAAAATTTATGGTTGTAGCCGCCAAATTTTTCCTGCACCCAGCTGCTCAGCGCCGGCGCTTCGTCATTCAGGAAAATGCCGCGGTATTTCACTTTGGGAGCGTCCAGCACTCGGGTGCCCGCCTTTACCCAGAGCGCGGACTTTTTCGTCACCGGCACATCCGCCCACCAGACCCAGGGCGACACACCAATCTGCTCGGCCAGGTCATACACCGCATAAATAGCGCCGCGTTTATCGTTACCGGCCAGCACCAGCGCTTGCTCCACACCGGGCAGCGGCTGTTGCACCAGCTCTATCTGGTAGCCATCCCAGCGGCCACGCAATTGGCTGAAATCCAGTTTGCCGCGTTGTTCCAGCGTGGTGAGCAACCGGCTTTTATCGAGACTGCCAATGATGAGCGCCAACGGCTGGTCTGGTTTGGCGCTTTGCACCAGCCTGACCCCACTGACCTTTTCAATATCCTGCTGCAGGCTTTGCACCGCACGCAGCAGGCCCGGATGATCCTGGGTGTCTATCACAATCTGTGCCTGTTGCGCCGGGCTGACCAAGGCAAAATCACCTGGACCCTGGCCGTCACCAATATACGAAGTGGCCGCCAGCGCCTTGGTGCTAAAGCTGCCGGCCAGCAGCAGATAAAAACCAAACATCAGCGCTTTCATGGTTTGTCCTCCAAACGGCTGTAGAGCCCAAGCGTGCTGCCAACAAAACCGCCAGCCACCTGAGTGCTCAGCACTGTGCCATCCTGCACAGGCCCGAATGCTTGCCAGCCCTGGCCTGGCAGCTGGTAGTAGAAGCTCAGCTCTGCGCCCGCGCCTGTCACTTTCAACTGCAGCTCCTGCGGGCCTGCGGGCAGCTGTTCAGCCAGCAGCTGCGTCGCTTTGGCTCCTTTGGCCTGCTCTAAAAAAACTTCCGCGCCGCTGGCGGTGCGGCGCGCGCCGATATAGTAGTGATGCAACTCGTTTTGCAGCAGTACCAAGCCAGCCGATTGACCAGCCGAAGGCAGCTGAAGCGCCGTACTGGCGGTAAAATTTAAATGCTGCAAGCGACGGCCGATAAAAGCCGGTTGCCCCGAAGACTCCAGCCGGTCGGCTTTGGCCCGCAAGTGCAAAGCCCCATCCTTTAACTGCAGCCAGGACTGGTCAAACTGACGCAGCCAGTTCCAGTTCAGATCCAATACAGTTGAGGCAAACTCATCCCGCCAGACAAAGTTGCCCGTTTGCGGCACAGTCACTGGCTGTGGCTTCAGGCTAGCCGGGCTGGCCAGTTGATAAGGAATAGCCAGGCCTTGGGTTAAAATCTGCGGCCAGCCATCCTGCCAGTGCACCGGCAACAGATAAGTCTCTCGGCCGACATTGGAATACCGCTGCTGATAAGCTCGGGCGGCCAGAAACACCGCCCACCAGCTGCCGTCGTCCAGTTGGATAAAATCGGCATGGCCTGCGGTGGTGATCGGGCTCGCTCGGTCCGGTGCTAAATCCCGTTGGGTCAGAATTGGGTTTTGCACTGCCGGCACAAAAGGTTCACTCAGGCTGCGCGAGCGGAAAATCACCGCCGAATGCTGGTCCGCCGTACCGCCTTCGGCGCACAGCAGATAGTACCAGCCATTGTGTTTATACAAATGCGGCCCTTCAATCCAAATCGGTTGTTGGCGGATATCCACACCACCATTGACCAGCAGGCGTTTTGACTCTGGTTTTACTTTTTTGGCCACAGGGTCAAACTGCCACAACCAGATAGCCCGGTGCCCTTCGTACAAAGGTTCACCCGGTGGCGCGTCATTGTGGCTGATATACACCTTGCCATCCTCATCAAAAAATAAGTCCGGGTCTATGCCACCCACTTCGGGTAACCAGATTGGATCCGACCAGGGCCCGGCTGGATCCGTCGCCGTCAGGATAAAGTTGCCACCCTGATCCACCACAGTGCCAATCAGGTAAAAGGTGCCCTGGTGATAGCGCAGCGTTGGCGCGTAAATACCGCGCGACAAACCGGCACCGGCAAACTCAAACTGCGATGGCCGGGTGAGTGCATGGCCAATCAGCTGCCAGTTCACCAGGTCTTTGCTGTGCAAAATGGGCAAACCGGGCAGGTAGCTGAATGAGGAGTTCACCAGATAAAAATCATCGCCTCTGCGGGTAATACTGGGGTCGGGAAAAAAACCAGCCAGCACCGGGTTGCGGTAGTGCCCGACCTTGAGCGGCACAGCAAACACCGCATCCTCACCCTGATACTGAAACCAGCCAAACCGGGCACTGGCGGCTTCTGCCGCCCAGCTGGACTGCCAAAAACTGCAAAGCAAAGCGCATAACGGCCATAGATGTCGCATTGGATCCCCTGTTGTGTTTTTTTGCTTTCAGCGGATTAAAAGGAAAAACACCCGGCAAGACAATGGGTTGAGGCTTATGAAAACTGGGGGGCGCTGTGCGTTTTTTGGCATCTACCCTGCGTACTTGACGCTGCAGCTTTGTTGGCAGCGCCTTCTCGCCCAGGTGACAAAAAACAACCCCGACTGGCTTGGTTCAGCTGCAGCGGAAAAGGCAAAGCCCACGCAGCCACGCCGTAAACCCATCCCTGGGGGGCAGCGTAGCGTGTTGTTCGGCATCCGGCTCTTTGCAGAGCAAAGGGCGTTCTTGCGGCGATAAGCCAAATTATTGGCTTATCGAAATCCCGCAATCACCCTCACAGGGGCGGCTTAGTTCTTTGCCTTCCCTCGCTTTGGATAGACTCCGTTAGTTTACTGTTTTAGTTCAGGGAAATTTTGATACTGCACCGTAAAAAGTAATGCCAGTCAGCTTAACTGACTGGCATGAATCCCGGCTGGCTGGCCGGGGTTGTGCTGGTATCAAAGTGAGGTTATTCGTTCACCGCCATCGCATTGACTGCAGCGCCCTGACCTTCGCGGAACTCTTTCGGTGTCTGACCGAAGTGGCGTTTAAACACAGCATACATATATTGCAGTGACGGGTAACCACAGATATTGGCAATTTCGGTCGGGCTAACCTGAGTTTCCAGCAGCATTTTGCAGGCGCGGGTCAGTTTCTGATTATGCAGTTCGGTATGAATAGAATGGCCACGCTCCGCCCGGAACCGTTGCTCCAGATTGGAGCGCGAAATGCCGACATAGTCCGTCACCTGCTCCACCTTGACACCCCGGCTGGCATGGCGGCGAATGTAGTGCATCGCCTGAATCACATAAGGGTCACGTAGTGCTTTGTAATCTGTCGATTGGCGCGAAGCCACGCCCACCGGTGCCACCAGCGTGCGTTTTTTGCCGACATCAATATTGTTCAGTTGGGTGTGCAGCAGCTTGGCGGCCTGATAACCCATTTCAAAGCAGCCTTGGGTGACTGAGCTTAAGCTGATGCGGCTTAAGAGGCGGGCAATGTCGTCATCGTCGATGCCGATAATGGACACCTGATCCGGCACAATAATGCCAAGATGCTCACAGGCTTGCAGCAGATGGCGGGCGCGCGAGTCAGTGACGGCAATAATACCGACCGGCTTGGGCAGGCTTTGCACCCAATCGGTCAACCTGTTCATCGCGTATTGCCAGGTTTCAGGCCGGGTGCAGTGCCCCTGATAAATCTGGCAGTCAAAGCCATCCTGGGCTGTTAGTTTGCGCACCGCATTTTCACGCTCTCTGGCCCAGCGGTGGTTGTCGTCTACCGGCACTGAATAAAAGGCGAAACTGTCGAGGCCTTTGCGCTTTAAATGCTCATAAGCCGCTTCAACCAACGCTGCATTGTTGGTGGCGACATAAGGAACAGCCGGGTAGTCTTCCGCATTGGCGTAAGAGCCGCCGACACCGACCACAGGTTTATTCCAGAGCGCCAGCGCCTGCTGAATATTGATGTCATCAAAATCAGCAATGATGCCGTCGCCGCCCCATTCGTGGATATGTTCCAGCCGGCAGGAGAAATCTTCTTCCAGATAGATATCCCAGTCGACTTTGGAGGATTGCAGATAGTGGCCTATGCCTTCAATGACTTGACGGTCATAGACTTTATTGGCGTTAAACAGCAGTGTGATGCTGTGTTTGGCTTTGAACATGATTTCACCATTTTTGTTTTTTTAATTTTGGTGTAGCGACTACCAGAAATAGCTTCGCCCCTGTCGTCCAAAGCCACCTCTCTGATGCACCAACTTGTATCAAATCTGTTCAATCTTAGATCGGTTCAGTTTTTTTCTGAAACGAAAAAACATAATTCAGCAAAGAAATGTGAATTTTCATAATTGCCGCTTAGGCCTGCCGTCACCAAGGATGAATCCAAAGTTCAGCCGCAACACAGAAGGCACCCCATGAGTTACTTAGGCATAGATTTAGGCACATCCGGCATTAAGGTGATACTGCTGGACGAACAAGGCAAAGTCACAGACAGCGCCAGCGCTGAGCTGCAGCTCAGCCGGCCGCAGCCACTTTGGTCAGAGCAGAACCCGCACCACTGGTGGCTTGCACTGCAAAAATGTCTGGACGAACTGGCAGCTAAAAACTATTTGGCTGAAGTCAAAGCTATTGGTTTAGCAGGCCAGATGCATGGTGCCACTTTGTTGGATGCCGCAGGCGAAGTGATACGACCCGCCATTCTGTGGAACGATGGCCGCTCCTTCGCGCAGTGCCAGCAAATGGAAAACGAAATTTCGCAATTGCATGCGCTGACAGGCAATCTGGCAATGCCTGGTTTTACCGCGCCAAAACTACTGTGGTTGCACCAGAATGAACCAGAGCACTTTGCACGGGTGGCCAAAGTGCTACTGCCAAAAGACTACCTACGGTATTGTCTGTCGGGCGATTATGCATCGGATATGTCTGATTCCGCCGGCACCTTATGGCTGGACGTTGGCCAACGCGACTGGAGCGATGCACTGCTGACCGCTTGTGACCTGAACCGCTCACAAATGCCAGCCTTATTCGAAGGCAATCAGATCACCGGCCACTTGAAGCCGGAGCTGGCCAGCCGCTGGGGCATGCAACCTGTGCCGCTGGTCGCTGGCGGTGGTGACAATGCCGCAGGCGCTGTCGGTGCCGGTTTGGTGCGACCAGGTCAAGCCATGTTGTCACTTGGCACATCGGGCGTGTACTTTGCCGTCTGTGATGGCTTTAAAGCCAACCCAGAGTCGGCCGTGCATGCCTTTTGCCATGCGTTGCCAGGCAGTTGGCACTTAATGGCGGTCACCTTAAGCGCGGCCAGTTGCCTGCAGTGGTACGCCGAACAGATTGTAAAAGCCCCGGTCGCCGACTTGCTGCAGCAGCTGGAGCAAGGGCCAGACCCTGTGGCTGATGCGCCGCTGTTTTTACCTTACCTGTCTGGCGAACGCACCCCCCATAACAATCCAAATGCCCAGGGCGCCTGGTTTGGTTTAACGCATAACACAGACCAACGCGCCATGACCTATGCCGTGCTGGAAGGAGTTAGCTTTGCATTAGCGCAAGGCGCTTATGCGCTGCATGACTCCGGTCTGGTGCCGGACGAAATTAACCTGATTGGTGGTGGCGCCCGCAGCCCGTACTGGCGGCAATTGCTGGCGGATGTGCTGAATAAACCGCTGACTTTCCGCGAAAGCGGTGAAGTGGGCCCGGCACTGGGCGCAGCGCGACTGGCCCAGCTGGCGATGAACCCGGATAAGCCACTATCGGCCCTCTGTCCGCCGCCGCCAGTCGTCAGTCAGCACCAGCCGGATGCGACGCGTCATGCCGTGCTCAGCCAGCGTTACCAACGATTTATTGCTTTGTATCAGGCGGTGTCGCCGCTTTTTTAAGCCGCAGCGGCTGTAAAAATTCACTTTTTGCCGCCCTTAAGCAAAAGCACAAACTGGCTCTGAAAAAACATAATTGTTCAGAGCCGCAACCCTACCCAAACTAACGCCATAGCAAATTTTTATCAGCGGTAGTAACAGGAGAGCAGCGTGGCTCAGTATTTTGATCAACTTCAGAAAATTGCCTTTGAAGGGGCGCAAAGCAGCAACCCTCTGGCCTTTAAACATTACAACGCCAGCGAAAAAATACTGGGCAAAACCATGGCAGAACACCTGCGCATGGCGGCCTGCTACTGGCACAACTTCTGCTGGAATGGCCAGGACGTGTTTGGCCAGGGTACCTTTGGCCGGCCATGGCTGGAAGCCGGTGACGCGATGGAAATGGCTAAATTCAAAGCCGATGTGGCCTTTGAGTTTTTTAGTAAACTGACCATTCCTTATTACTGCTTCCACGATGTGGATGTGTCGCCGGAAGGCCGTAACATCCAGGAATATGTGAATAACTTCGCCGCTATGGTGGATGTGCTGGAACAGAAGCAAGCTGAAACCGGCGTGAAACTGCTGTGGGGCACCGCCAACCTGTTCAGCAACCCTCGCTATGCCGCTGGTGGTGCCAGCAACCCGAACCCGGAAGTGTTCAGCTATGGCGCGACGCAAGTGTTCCACGCGATGAACGCTACCAAACGCTTGGGCGGTGAAAACTATGTGCTCTGGGGTGGCCGTGAAGGTTACGAAACCCTGCTCAACACCGACCTGCGCCGTGAGCGCGAGCAATTAGGCCGCTTTATGCAAATGGTGGTGGAGCATAAACATAAGATTGGCTTTACCGGCACCCTGCTGATTGAACCCAAGCCGCAAGAGCCGACTAAACACCAGTACGATTACGACTCAGCGACTGTGTACGGCTTCTTAAAGCAATACGGCCTGGAAAAAGAGTTTAAGGTGAATATTGAAGCCAACCACGCCACCCTGGCCGGTCATTCATTCCATCATGAAGTGGCCACCGCCATTTCGCTGGATATTTTTGGCAGCATTGACGCCAACCGCGGCGACGCGCAAAACGGCTGGGACACCGACCAGTTCCCGAACAGCGTGGAAGAGCTGAGCCTGGTGATGTACGAAATTTTAAAAGCCGGCGGCTTTAGCACAGGTGGCTTTAACTTTGACGCCAAACTGCGTCGCCAAAGCGTAGACCGTTACGATTTATTCCACGGCCATATTGGTGGCATGGACCACCTGGCGCTGTCACTGAAAAAGGCCGCAGCCATGATTGAAAAAGACTTTTTAGCCAACGCCAAACAGCAACGTTATGCCGGTTGGAATGCCGATTTAGGTCAAAGCATTCTGGCAGGTAAACAGTCGCTGGAAAGCCTGGCTGCACTGACACAGCAACAGCAACTGGACCCGAAACCCGTCAGCGGCCGTCAGGAGTTGTTGGAAAATCAGGTGAACCTGGTGCTGTTCAGCTAAACCGAACCCTTGTCCTGTAATGTTCGTAGAGGTAAGTATTGCCCGGCTATTGCCGGGCTTTTTTCAGATAAATTTTTGATTTTTAAATCAAATGAATTGATAAATGAACTTAGGTTTTATCTCACTCGATACTTTAAAGCCTCACAAACAGCTTGGTCATATGAGGCAAGGCCACTAACAATTGTATTCAGGTCAGTATCGACTGCAGTTAGAGTATCTGTCCTTTGAACTTTAAATTTGTGAGCAACATCTCCGCGTTTTGCGCCAAACGAGTGCAAGTTATTCATTAGAACGACATCTATTGCCTCAGGATTCACACCAATAGGGATGAGTAGCTTTTTTTGGTCTCGATCTACTATTCCATTATTTGAAGTCACTACAGAGCGGTACCGATTAAATGCTTCTTTAGAAAACTCTTCAATATCAGAGGATAAATCAGCACTCAATCTTGACTTACTTTTTTCAGAGATATCATCAATGAGTTTTGATGATATGAGAGCCACTAAGGTTTTCGTAATTATGCCGGACCGAGAGTAAATTGCTCTAGCCTCCTGTGCAGCAGCTAATCCAAGATCCTCAATATATTGTTCTAATGCTGAATGACACAGCAATATGTATGATTGCAACTTTAAGTGCTGAAGATCTGTCTCACAGCCAAGCTTGTTTATTCCTCGAGTTATTTTATTAGCTTTTCTCAATGAACTTATCAAAGTTCTATAGTATTGTGTTGGCGACTTCATTTAATTATCGGCAAGGGCAAATTTATACCCGTTAACTGGTTGATTGCACTATACCAAACGTTAAATCTACGTTGAGTAGCCTCTTTAGACTTAGTCGTAGACTCAACTGATTTAACAAAGTCAGGGTTATGCCTACAAATATCTTCATACATCGCTTTCATGGCCCCATTATTGCTATTCACCCAAGCTCGAATACTCGGGTAAGAAAGTGCACCAACAAGGACATCAAACACGGCCCGATTAAACTTATTCTCATAGCCTCCACTAACATATTTTTTACTAAAATCACGTTCTCCAAACTCGACAATGCCAACATTAATAGCTTCGTCCATTTCAGCCAGTAGGCTCATATAACGCTGATGTTCTGAAGGGTTAGAGGAAAAATCAATATTCTTTTTCCTACAAAATTCATCAAGAAATAGTTTTAAGTCACCAACATAAGCGGTCTGCTGATCTCTAAACGCGAGATACCTGATTGCAAGTTCGACATCTGCCATTCGCGGATCGGGCTGCCTCTTTTTGAGCAAGTGATGTATTTCTCCTAAGTTCTCAGTCCACGAAATAATGAACTTTAAAAAGTCGCCAGGATATAACGACATTCGAAGCTCCATCGGAGAAAGCTTTACACTACCTGAGTTTAATCTGTAGAAAATTTCGTATAGCACTGATTCATTTTCCCAGCCTCGAAGAACGGTAGTCCTTAAAGGTTCATGACGTAAACGGTCAGCCAAATCACTATTTTGTTGCAGGTCCGTCCATGTTTTTCCTTCTAGCGAAGTCAAAATCCTTAAACCTTTAAGTTTAAAGACTCGCCCATCAGAAAATTTCCCGTCAATGAACTCTTTTATGGTTGTTAGTCTCTGCTTTCCGTCGAGAACCAAAAATGAGTTTTTCTGACCAGCCTTTGACGCTAGCAATATCTGAGGTATTGGAATTCCAAGCATCAATGATTCAATAAAATGTGATTTTGCTTTAGCCGGCCAGACATTTCGGCGTTGATATTCAGGGTCGAGGTGGAGCTGCTTGCCGATTAATTCGTATATTGTGCTGACAGTCCAATCACTTGGAGCTATTAATAACCGCTCAAAATCCGAATCAGTAACTGTAATATCATCTTCGTTTTCTATAGAACTTTCATCTTCAAACTGGTCACGGTCTTCCCACAAAGCATTAGCAGGCGTGGTATTCATAGATACTCTCTTATATCAATCTTAATTGTCGGCTTCTACAAAACGTGTGTTATGTTCAACAAAATTAGAAAGAACTAAACTTTCGAACATAATTGTAGGTTATTCATATCGGTGGACATATTATTAACGTGTACTTGCCTTCTCGTCTACCTTCGGGACCATTGAAACTAGGCGGCACAGATGCCGCTAGCCTAGTAATTCATTTCAATTATTAATCAATTATTTCAACACCTGAGCTGATAACGAATATGGGCGTGAAATGGCTGGTCCGGTCTGGTGTAGTGAAACGGAAAACAGGGTTGATTGGGGGAGTCGGGGAAAAACTGCGGTTCCAGACAGATGCCTTGCCGGGCTTGAAATGGCGCCGCCAAATGCTCGCCGGTATAGACCTGCAAACCAGGGTAGTCGGAGCTGACTAAAAGCTGCAGCTGGCCGTCCGGGCTGGTCAGCACGGCTGACGCCTGGCGCAAATCGCCCGCCACCACAAAGTTATGGTCCAGCACAGCGCCCGCCAATGTGCGGGCCTGCTGAAAATCAAAGCCTGTGCCCTGCACTTTAGCCAGCTCTCCGGTTGGAATGCAGTCGGTATCGACCACCGCATAATGGGCGGATTTCAGCTGTAGCTGATGCTGATCAATACGCGGTGGCACCTCAGTTGCTGTAACCGCCGCCAGATTAAAATACGGATGCAATGTCGGCCCGACCACAGTGAGCTGCTCAGTGCTGGCCTGAAAGTAGGCTTCCACGGCACCATCGGCGGTTAACTGGTACAGCAGAGTGAACTGCACCGGACCGGGGTAACCGCCCAAAGCGTCAGGCCGGCTGCAGACCAGTTGTACCGCATCTTTGTACTGTTTTTCCAGTTGCCACTGCTGGCAATGCAAGCCGTCCCGACCGCCATGCAGGTGGTGTTTGCCTTCGTTGGCATCCAGCTGGTATGGCTGCTGCTCCAGCTTAAACGACGCCAGGCCAATACGGTTGGCATAAGGCCCGGCCACAGCGCCAAGGTAGCAGCTGTCCTGCAGGTACTGCGCCGGGTCTGGGTAGCCCAAAATCAGCGAACGCTGCTGGCCAGCCACTTGAGCAGACCACTGCTGCAAGGTGGCGCCATAAGACAATACCTGAAGCAGATCGCCTCGGGCATTTTTCAGCTGAAACTGCTGCATCTTTTTGTTCCTTAAATGCTTTGTGGTAACACTAGCCTGCAGCACGGCGCAACTGTATAGCTTTTGTTCCTGCGGCTATTACGGAATTTGGCAGCGGCAATGAAAAAAAATAATTGGCTCTGTACATTCCGTTAGCCAAAAACAAGCGCGGACCTAGTATGGTAAGGCCATAAAAAACATAAAGATGAATCAACAGGTATGACGACACTCACCCGCAACAACAGCCTTTCTGCCAATGGAAGCCAAGTAATGCCACAGACCAGTGCCCGACTCAGCGTGACCGAAAAAATCGGCTATAGCCTGGGCGACCTGGCGGCCAACCTGATTTTCCAAACCTTAATGACCTTTCTGGCGTTCTTTTACACCGACGTGTATCAGATCCCACCCGGTGCTGCTGCCAGCATTATTTTTGCTGGCGGTTTAATAGGCGCCTGTTTTAACCCGGTGATGGGCATGATTGCCGACCGCACCCACACCCGCTTTGGCAAGTTTCGCCCCTGGGTGCTGTGGACCGCCGTGCCTTTTGGGGTCATTGCACTTTTGGCCTTTAGCACACCGGATTTCGGTCCGGACGGCAAGCTGGTATACGCCTTTGTGACTTATGTGCTGCTGGTGTTGGTGTATTCCGCCAATAATCTGCCGTATTCAGCACTGAGCGGCGTGCTGACCGGCAATATGGCTGAGCGCAACAGCCTGTCGAGTTACCGTTTTGTCGCCGTGATGGTGGCGCAGTTTATTATTCAGGCGCTGTTACTGCCGCTGGTGTTGCTGATGGGCGATGGCGACAAAGCCGTTGGCTTTGAGAAAACCATGACGCTGTTTGCCTGGGTCGGCATTGTGTTTTTCCTGATCACTTTTATCACCACCAAAGAGCGGGTGAAAAGCTGCGAAAAAGAAGGCAGCATCCGGCAGGACGTGGCCGACTTACTGCACAACAAACCCTGGGCCATTATGCTGAGCGTGACCATTCTGGTGTTTATTACGCTGGCGCTGAAAGGCGGCACTTACATTTATTATTTTGAGAATTATCTGGACCAGCAGCAAATTGCACTGTTTTTACAGGACATAGGTTTTAACCATTTTATTGCTGGGTTAAACCAGAGCTTAAATGCACTGGGCCTCACCAACTTCAGCTGGCCGGAAGATGCCGCGACTTCGGGCTTTAGCCTGTTTAATGCCGGTGGCATTATTTGCATGATTATTGGTATTGGTTTTTCCAAACCCTTGGCCGACCGCTTTGGCAAACGGGATGTGTTTGCTGTGGCCCTGTTGGTGTCCACCTTGTTTGTACTGGCGTTTTATGTTTTTCCGGCGGACGCTATTGGTCTGGTGTTTTTGGCGCAAATTCTGCACGGCTTTTTTTACGGTATCACCATTCCGCTGTTGTGGGCCATGATTGCCGACGTGGCGGATTTTTCGGAGTGGAAAAACCACCGCCGGGCTACCGCCATTATTTTTTCCGCGATGATTTTTGGCCTGAAACTGGGCCTGAGTATTGGCGGCGCTTTGGTTGCGGCCATTCTGGCCAGCCTGGGTTATGACGCCTCCTTGCCAGAACAAAGCATAACCACAGCCGAAGGCATTAAAACCGCCGTCAGTCTGTATGCCTCGCTACCATTTTTACTGGCGGTGGGTGTCATTTGTCTGTTTGAAATTAATAAACAAAAAGAGCTGCAAATTGAGCGGGAATTGCAAAGCCGCCGCATTGCCGCTGGTGTCAGTGAAACGGAGTAGTGATGACTGAGCCTAATTACCAGGAATTAAAAGCCAAAGCGATTTCCCAGCCTTTGGTGGAGCATATTTATACGGCGGACCCGTCTGCCCATGTGTTTGAAGGCAAAATTTATATTTACCCGTCGCACGACATTGAAGCGGGCATCCCCTTTAATGACAATGGCGACCACTTTGGCATGGAAGACTACCATGTGTTGTCGCTGGAGCAGCCGGGCGGCGCTACTACAGACCATGGTGTGGCCTTGCATGTGGCGGATGTGCCCTGGGCTGAGCGGCAAATGTGGGCGCCGGACGCAGCGAAAAAAGGTGACACTTATTACTTTTATTTTCCCGCCAAGGCGCCAGACGGTTTATTCCGCATTGGCGTGGCCACGGCCAAAACCCCTTACGGCCCGTTCAAGCCAGAAGCAGAAGCCATCGCAGGCAGCTATTCAATAGACCCGGCGGTGTTTGCCGACGACGACGGCGCTTATTATATGTACTTTGGGGGTATTTGGGGTGGCCAGCTGCAAAGCTACCGCGACAACAGCTATAGCTCTTCACACCAGGAACCGAGCGCAGAACAACCGGCGCTGGGTCCACGGGTTGCGCGTCTTTCCGACGATATGCTGCAATTTGCCGAAGCGCCGCGAGAAGTGCAGATCCTGGACTCCGATGGTCAGCCGCTGCTGGCTGGTGACAATGACAGGCGGTTTTTTGAAGCGTCCTGGCTGCATAAATACGACGGGACCTACTACTTTTCCTACTCCACCGGCGACACCCACTTTTTGTGCTATGCCACAGGTGACAACCCATACGGGCCTTTCACCTACCAGGGCCGCATTTTGGAGCCAGTGGTGGGCTGGACCACCCACCACTCCATTTGCCAGTTCGAAGGCAAGTGGTATCTGTTTTACCACGACTCGATTTTATCCGAAGGTGTTACCCACCTGCGTTCCGTCAAAATGACCGAACTGGTGCACCAAGCCGACGGCCGCATCCTCACCATCCAGCCCTATCGGGATTAGGGGTTGAAAAGCCGGGGGAGGCGATTTTGTTCATAATCCGCTCCCCCAAATGACGGAAGGGGCGCACCTTGGTGCGCCCTTTGTTTTAATCTGCATATTGGTTTGGATAGAAGGTTAATCGACAACAGCCAATTCGCCGGTAAGCAAACCTCTGGCGGAATTCCAGAACAAAAACAGTGGTAGGCAACCCAGCCCCCGGAGACTACTGCGTTCGCCCGTTCGCGCCTCCCGCGCTCACTGTTATATCGCTCACTACGCAGTCACCGGGAGCTGATTGCTGAAATTTCAGCCTAATCACTCCCCTTATGCCTATGTATACTCAACATCGCAAACGTCATTTGCAAAATGATGATTTATCGTAAACATCAGTTAAAAAAGGTGATTCAATTCCATGAATACACAAATGAACGAATTTCATCTAAAAATTTATCTAAGTGAAATATCTTTTCAATGCCAACTAGTACTGCAAGCGAACGATGGCGTAATGCATTTTTTGAAACAATTACCCAACGCAAACAGAGTCGATGCATCTCAATTTTTGCAAAATGAAGTTTTCAGAAACTTACATAGCTTGTTAACACATACAAGTAATGTGTCTCGCTTGTTATGGCATCCAAACAAAAAGGGGAAATCAAAAGATCGAGCTGAATACTTAAGGAGCTATCTAGGGCTCACCGAACATCATGTGGTTGCCGATCGGAGATTAAGGGATCACTTAGAACACTTTGATGAGCGGCTAGACAACTGGAGAGAAGGTAGTAACGCAACTATGTTTGCTGATGCCACCATAGGACCGCAGGGGAAGACATTTGGCGGTATTGAGGAAAAGAGCATCATGCGATTCTTCGATCCTTACTCTTTTATTTATGTTTTCAGAGGTGAACCTTTCAGCATTAAAGAGATATCAAAGTCAGTTTGGGAACTGAATCAGCTGATTCGTTCCCAAATCCACTAGTCGCGGTAACTTTGAGATGCATCTAATACACCAAAACCCCCAGCCCCTTATGCGCCACTAAATTCAGCAGCTTTAACGAAGCACCTTTGGGGCTTTTGCCGCCTTGCTCCCAGGCGCGCACTGTGGATGGGCTGGTATTTAAGTAGGCTGCAAATACGGCCTGACTGACGCGGGCACTTTCTCGGATGGCTTTGATGCGGGCGGCATCGAAATGCTCAACCTCTGGCAAACAGAGCGCATCGAACTTGCGCATGGTTTGCACGTCCATCACGCCAGCCTTGTTTAACCCTTGAGCTGTTTGGTGTACTGCATCTAAGATGCTGTTACTCATCGATTTTCACCTCTATAAGCTCGCCAGCCTGTATGGCTCGATTTAACGCCACGGCAGTGTAAGCCAATAAATTTTTTGCCAATAACTTTAAAGCGTTTAGTTCTTTTCGGCTGATATTGTCTTGCTGGCTCTTTGCAAAACCAAAGATAAAAAAGGCTTTGTCACCATGCTTAACGGCTAGCAAAGTGCGGGCCCCGCCCCTTTTACCTTGCCTTCGCAGCCCAACCCGCTTTTTTATCACATGGCCGCCGAGGTCAGCATCCATCAGTCCTGCTGTAATTTCTTGCACCGCATTGTATAGATCGCAGTCCGTCAGCCCTTCTTGCTCAGCCCATTTACTAAACCATTTTGATTTATAGGTCTGCATAGCGTCCTCGCCTTTCAAAACTATACCACCAAGTGATACAGATTGCATCCTGCAATAAAGGTTAGAAGTATAGTTGCAGGAGAACGTGAGCTGCTGTTTCAAGTTTTTCCAGCAGCCATAGAGCTATGAAAAAGGCGACTTGACGTCGCCCATAAGTTTGCAGAAACGAGCAAAACTACCAATTAAACAAGGTGCCATCTTCCAGCCGGTTGACCGGCAGGTAGGCGCGTTGGTAGGGGTATTTAGCCGCCAGCTTTTCGTCAATAGTCACACCATGGCCCGGAGTTTCGCCGCAGTAGAGGAAACCCGCGTTAAAGTGGTAGTCGTGTGGGAAGACTTCATCGGTCGCTTCGGTGTGACGCATGTATTCCTGAATGCCGAAGTTCGGCACCCAGCTGTCAAAATGCAGCGCCGCGCCCATAGTCACTGGCGATAAGTCGGTCGCACCATGAAAGCCGGTCCGCACATGGTACAGCTCCGCCAGTGCGGCAATACGGCGTAAATGGGTAATACCGCCGCCGTGCACCAGGGTCGTGCGGATGTAATCAATCAACTGTTCGCTGATCAGCTGCTGACAGTCGTAAATGGACGAGAACACCTCGCCCACAGCCAATGGTGTGGTGGTGTGCTGGCGGATCAATCGAAAGCCTTCCTGCAACTCGGCCGTGACTGCATCTTCCAGCCAAAACAGTTTAAAGGGCTCCAGCTCTTTGCCAAGCCGGGCCGCTTCAATGGGTGTCAGCCTGTGGTGCACGTCGTGCAGCAGGTGAATATCGTCCCCCACTGCGTCACGCACCTTGGCAAATAACTTCGGCACATGGTTCAGGTACTTGGTGGTGGACCAGAGGTTTTCCGTTGGCAGGTCGGCATCGGCAGGTTCATAAAACAGTTTGTCTTTCGACACGCCATAGGTTGAGGCCAGACCCGGCACCCCAGACTGCGCCCGAATGGCGACATAACCCTGCTCTTTGTAGCGCAGCACCGCCTCGACCGTGTCGTCAATGTCCTTGCCGTTGGCATGGCCATAGACCATGACTTTTGAGCGGCTGCGCCCACCCAATAACTGATAGAGCGGCATACCGGCCGCCTTGGCTTTAATGTCCCACAGCGCCATATCCACTGCCGCGAGCGCGGTCATGCCGACAGGCCCACGCCGCCAGTAAGCGCCCCGGTAGAAAAACTGCCAGATGTCTTCAATTTGCGAGGCGTCTTTGCCAATCAGGCAAGGGATCATATGCTCGGTCAGGTAACTGGCCACGGCCAGTTCGCGACCATTGAGCGTCGCATCGCCAATGCCGGTCAGGCCTTGGTCCGTCTCAATCTTTAAGGTGACAAAATTGCGGCCCGGGCTGCAGACAATCACGCGGGCAGAGGTAATTTTCATCGGTGGATACTCCTTTAAACACAATGTTTTACAGCATACCCAACTCGTCTTTCGCCACAATTCTGAAAGCTGGTAAGGCCGTTATGCTTTGTGCTCTGCAGTGCCCGGCCGTGCGGCTGACCTTATGTTTTTTCGTATCAGCCTCACCTTTACTGGCACCCGGCTTTGCCATAGCCCTAAGGCACAGTAGGCTGGACAAAAAACCACAACAGGGAACTTCGTGATGCGTATCCTCTTGTTTGCTCTTGCTTTTGTGTCTGGCCCGCTGCTGGCCGAGGTCTCATTGCCGCGCCTGATCAGTGACGGCGCCGTGCTGCAACGTGATAAAACCATTCCACTGTGGGGGTATGGCGCCGAAGGTGAAGCGGTTGAGCTTCGGCTGGACAACCGCCTGATTGGCCAGGCGGTGACCCGCAATGGCCGCTGGCAAGTACAGCTCCCAGCACAAGGTGCCGGCGGGCCGCATCAAATCAGTGTGAAAGGCCAAAATGAAGTACAGGTCAAGGACCTGTATTTTGGTGATGTCTGGGTGGCGTCCGGTCAGTCCAATATGGAGATGCCGATGGCCCGGCTGGCGGAGGCGTATCCGGCCGATCTGGCCGCCGCCCATTTTCCGCTGATTCGCCAGTTTGGCGTGCCGCAGAAGTACAATTTCAAAGCGCCGCAGCAGGACCTGACTGATGGCCGCTGGATGCAGGCCACCGCCGCCGACATCCAGCATTTCTCGGCGCTGGCCTATTACTTTGCCCGCGACTTGCAGCAACAAATTAATGTACCTGTGGGTATTTTAAATAACGCGCTGGGCGGCTCGCCGGTGGAAGCCTGGCTCAGTGAAGAAGCGCTGCAGGCCTTCCCGGAGGCGCTGGCCGAAGCGAAAAAGTTTAAAGATGATGCCTATATTGCCGAAATCACAGCGGCGGATGCGGCAAAAAACCAGGCCTGGTATGGCGATTTAGCCGCCCGCGACCAGGGCCTGCATGCGGCCACGCCATGGTTTAGCCAGGACTTTGATGACAGCAACTGGAAAAGCATCACCCTGCCCGGCTTTTTACCAGAGCCCTTTACCGGCGTCTGGTGGCTGCGCCAGGCGATCACACTGAGCGAACAGCAAGCTAAACAAGCCACCGTATTGCGCCTGGGCAGCATAGTGGACGCCGACGAAGCCTATTTAAACGGCCAGAAAATTGCCGAAACCACTTACCAGTATCCGCCGCGTCGTTATGAAATTCCTGTCGGCTTACTCAAAGCGGGCGTGAATCAGCTGGCGGTGCGAATCACCTCCACTCAGGGCAAAACCGGCCTGATGCCGGACAAGCCCTATTGGATTGGCAGCGATCAGCAGCAGATAGCACTGAGTAAAACCTGGAAAATGCAATTGGGAGCCGCTGCCAAACCTTTGCCTGGCGATACCTTTATCCGCTGGAAACCGCTGGGGCTGTATAACGGCCTGACCGCGCCTTTAACCTGGCTGCCAGTGAAAGGCGTCATTTGGTATCAGGGCGAATCCAATGTCGGGGCTTATGCCCAGTACCAGCAACGTTTTGAGCGGATGATTGCGGATTGGCGCCAGGCCTGGCAGCAGCCCGACTTACCTTTTTTGTATGTGCAGCTGGCCAATTTCCTGGAAAAAACCAACCAGCCAACCGACAGTAGCTGGGCCGGCCTGCGTGAAGCGCAGCGCTTAACACAACAAGTGCCACACACTGCTATGGTAGTGGCGCTCGATACCGGCGAGTGGAATGATATTCACCCTGTGGATAAACGCACCTTAGGACAACGTTTGGCGCTGGCGGCCCGGGCAGTGGCTTATCAGGAAAAACTGCCTTATCGCGGGCCAGAGATTGCGTCCGTCACCGCCGAGGCTCAGCAACTCAGGTTGAGCTTTCAGTTTGCCGAGCAAGGCTTAGTGCTGAAACAAGGCGGCAATGCTTTTGCCATTGCCGGCAAAGACGGCCGTTATGTGTGGGCCAAGGTGCAGCAACAAGGCGATCAATTGCTGTTATCTGCGGCAGAAGTCCCACAACCTGTGACGGTGCGTTACGGCTGGGCAGATAACCCGGACGCGGTGCTGTATAACGGAGTGGGTCTGCCGGCCAGCTCTTTTGAAGCCAAGCTTGGGTTTAAGGCAAGCAATCAATAAAACTGCTGATGGTCAGCCGGCCCTGTCGTGGGTCGGCTGATAAGCAGGTGTCAGGCCCTATCTGAGCGCTGTGCAGCAATTTGCGCCGGTACAGCACCAGACGGTTAAAGCAACCGTCCACCCGACCCAACTGACTGAATAAGGCGGTGTCCCCCTGAATATAACCGGCATCGGCTGGCGGTAAATCCGGCCCGCCATTTTCACTTTCCAACGCGCGGTAATAGGCCTCTGTGCGCGTTTCATCAATAGTTTCAAAACCTGTCTTGCGATGGCGGTAAAACGCTGTGCCACCCTGGTTGCCCTGAAACAAATAATGCACTGCCGCCAAGGCATGCGGCTCTGTGGTATCAAAATGCGGAATACGCTGCAGCAGTTTCAGCTGATCTGGTGCTGTGGTCACCAGCGAATAATGGCAAACCGAAAAGTGCAAATTAGCCGACGGCAAGGCAAAGACCTGGCACAACGTACTCTGCAGGCTTTGCAAAAAGCGCTGCCGGTAAGCCTCTGGCGCGGCTGCCCGCACGCCGGGGTAATACGGCGAATTGGCGGCAAACTGCTGGTTACCGGCATCCTGCAGCAACAGGTCTGGCCGAGCATGAAAATGATCCACCACCAGCACAGGCTGTTGCTCCTGGCCCAGCCTTAACACCTGCAACTGCATTTGTGGTGCAAGTTTTAACATCAGCCCGCCATAGCCCGTACAGGTTTGGCAAAACCAGAAGGGCAATACTGACGGATAAACTCCTGATGCGACGGCAAGCGCTCGACCGCCTGGCTGATGCTGCTACGAATTTGTTGCAAGTGCGCGTTCATCTCGGCGGCTGGCACGCTGGCCACTAGTTGATGGTAGCTACGCGGCTGCAGCCGCTGGCCCAGCATCACATGGGTCCAGGACTCCAGCCGGAACATTTCGTCGCCGGTCTGAAAGGCCAAAGCGCTGTCACGGAACAGCTCGATACGGTGCGCCAGGCTGTCGGGGATGGGCATAGTGCGGCAGTAATTCCAGAACTCGCTGTCGCTGCGTTCAGTTTGGTGGTAATGCAAAATAATAAAGTCACGGATTTTCTCCAGCTCACGAATGGACTGCTGGTTGTATTCATCGGCCAAAGCGTCGGTCACCCCGGCAAAAGGAAACAACCGCAATAACCGAATGACCCCATTCATAAACAGGTAAATACTGGTCGATTCAAGCGGCTCAATAAACCCACTGGATAAGCCAAGCGCCACACAGTTGCGGTGCCAGAACTTTTTCCGCCGCCCAGTGGTGTAACTGAGCACACGGGGCTCCATCAAGGGCGCCGTTTCCAGGTTGCCGAGTAGCTGCTGGCGGGCCTGTTCATCCGACAGAAAATCGGCCGCGTAGACCAGGCCGTTACCGACCCGACTTTGCAGCGGAATACGCCACTGCCAGCCTGCCTGATGCGCCATGGCTCTGGTGTAAGGGGGCAAGGTCGCTGCGGACTCCGTTTGCACCACCACAGCTTTGTTACACGGCAACCAGTGGTCCCAGCGCTCAAAGCCGGTTTTTAACGTTTGCTCGATCAGCAAGGCGCGAAAACCGGTGCAGTCAATAAATAGATCGCCGTCAATGCGCTGACCATCGGCCAGCACCAACGCGCTGATATCGCCATTGGGGTGCTGCTCCACCTGCTGAATGTTACTTTCAATTCGCTTCGCGCCCAAAGCCTCACTGAACTGGCGCAAAAAACGCGCATAGCGGCCTGCATCCAGATGATAGGCGTAGCTCAGGCCACCTTGGCTGCTTTTGCCAAATTTATGCGCCAGCGCCGCCTGCAGCTCATAGCAATAGTCACCAAAAGGCGCCTCGATGCCTAAGCGTTGGCCATGCAGGTAATAATGCTGAAAATCGGCCAGAAAACTGCCGCGACCTGTGGTGCCAAAAGGGTGCATATAACGGTCGCCCTGCAGCCCCCAATGCTCAAAGGAAATACCGAGCTTAAAGGTCGCGTCGGTCGCCCGCATAAACTCCTGTTCATCAATGCCCAGCAGGTTGTGGAACAAGGCCACAGGCGGAATGGTCGACTCGCCTACCCCGACTGTGCCTATCTCTTCCGATTCCACCAGTACCAGCTCAATCTGGTCCTGTAAACGTTTAGCCAGCGCCGCCGCCGCCACCCAGCCGGCGGTGCCACCGCCTGCCACCACCACTTTTTTTACGTTGTTTTGCATGGTGAAAATCCCTGTCGATTGATTGGCTTAACGGTTCAGCCGTTGCAGCAACATAGCTCGCAGCTGCCTGGCCTGTTGCTCGTCCAGTTCGCCGAGCAGCCCTTTGACCGCATCAGGTAAATGCGCCACCGACTGCTCAGGCTCAAAAATGTAGTAATCGAGAATGGCGCGCCAGGCGCGGCGCTCATGCTCTGGTTTGTCTTTTAAGGTCAGCAGCGCATGGTACAGCAGGTTAGAGCCAGAGCCGGTGTAACGTGGCGCTTCACTCCACCAGTAATTCAGCAGCAGGTTAAAGGGCTGCAGCGCTTCGACCTGATGCCACCACATGGCTGGTAAATACAAAGCGTCGCCCGGCTCTAACTCCACCACCTGCGCCACTTGCTGCGCTTTGGCAAAGTTAGGAAAACGCTGCAGGTCCGGCTTGGCAAAATCAACCAGGCTAATCACCTGACCGCCAGGCGTTGGCTCCAGAGGCCCCGGGTATAAATTGGCAATTTGCTCAGGCGGAAATAAGGTAAAACGGCGTTTGCCGGCAATACAGCAGGCCAGGTTGTCGGACGAGTCATAATGGCAGGCCGCCAACGAACGATTACCCAGCCACAAACTGACCCGCTCCGCTTCAGTGGCATAAGGCAATGCCGTTTTCGGCCAATCCAGCTGGTTTTGCTGCAGCAGCAATGGAAAATGACTTTGGATTAAATTGGAGGCGATATAAAGCGATGGCGGCTCTGGGTCCTGTTGCCACTGCAGCAGTTGCTGCAGCACATCATCAACCCGGCCAATCCGGGCTTCAAAGTTCAGCGCCGTGTAATCGTCATTGTAAAAATAGCGGCCATTCAGGCCAGGCTCGCCGTAATACACCTGAGTGCTGCGGCCGTTGTAATGGGTCAGTAAATAGTCGGCTACGGACGCCGCACTGTGCTTGCCAGCCTGCAGTAAAGGCCAGTGGCTAAGCAGCCCTTTGATCAGTACCGGGCCCTGACCATCCAGCAAATCGACCGGCACCTGACCCGGATCGCACTGGACTTGCCGTACGGTGATGAGTGTCGCCGCACTCATCCGGCAACCCGCGTCGCCAGCGAGCCTTTGCTCAAGTCGTTCTTCCGCTCAATTAAGGTCTGAATGTTACTCATCGAACTGACTTGGGCAAACAGCAGCGCCAGCGCTCCGCTCTGGTTCAGGCGTTCCAGCTCAGCACCACTGAGCTGTGCCAGCCGCTGCTGGTCGATGCAGTAATTACCGAGCAGGCGGTGTTTTTCGCCATTATCCAGACTGAATTCAATGCTGATTGGCCGCAATAAACCCAAAGGTTCAATGGCGGCGAAAAAGGCCGGTTGGCTCTGATGGCCCAGATGCAAGCGCTGCAACAGGTCAATCATATGCTCCAGATAAGGGCTGTGGCCGCCTTCTGGCAAAAACAGCGGCTGACCCCGCTGCGTACTGACTTTCGGATGCGCCGGATCCACATGGATCACCGGCGTCGGCTCAGCCTGGCCAGGCTGGCGCTGAAAACCAATCAGAAAGGGGCCTTTTTCAATGCTGGCTGGCAACTGCCTGGCGTCCCAGCCGGAGGGCAACTGATCGTTCAGGTACAGGTTTTCACCCGCAGCAAAACCCAACAATACGGTGGAATAGAACTGGCCGTCCTGCTGGCGAAATAAAATGGCGTATTCTTTTTGTAACTGCAGAAATTCGGAGGGATAAACCGCGACCGCGGGCTGATTGTCACCAAAAGCGGCGGCAAAACGATGCTGTACCCGAAGATCCTGATGCTCGAGATTGTTCAGTAATACATGGCTGTGCATAGAGTTCGTCCTGTTACTGCCAAAAGGTCATAGCGGACCTGGGTCTGCCGACCCAAGCCCGCTCAATTCAGACCGACCAGGTTAGAAACTATACCTCATGCCAATCTGATAACGGGCATCCAAATCAGTCAGATACCACATCATCGCTTCGTTACGGGCATGCGAACGGCTGTCTTCACCGGTCAGGTTCAGTCCTTCAAACGACACCGTCAGCCGTTCGTTGACCGCATAACTGACGCTGGCGTCGATTTGCCAGTAAGCTTCTTCGAAGCGAGGGTTATTGGAACCGCCTTTGTTCACCTCGGCCAGGTATTCGTCACGCCAGTTCCAGGCCAGACGAGCCTGCCAATCGCCGTTTTCGTAAATACCAACCAGGTTGGCAGTGTCACTCAGGCCCACCAGAGCAAACTGCGACTGGCTTGGGTCTGCGGCCACATCGAAGCCAACATCACCGCGCACTATGGTGTAGTTGGCCTGAACACCAAAACCACTTTCGCCGAAGAAATGTTGCATCGCAAGCTCTGCCCCATAAATCTTCGCTGATCTGTTGTTGTCTGGCGTACTGGTACGGAACACCACTTCAGGATCATCCGCAGTGGCGCGCAGGTCGAAGCCGGCGTGGTTGGCCAGGAAGTCAATTTGCGCCTGGCTGCCGGTAAACTGCGGGTTATTACCATACTGTGCAATCATATCCGGATGGCTGCGGTACTCATTAAACACCATCATGGCGTACAAGTAGGTGTCGTCGATTGGGTAACCGCCAGCACGTAAGTCTTCCACCGCCGCTAAAGCGCGTGGCCCTGAGGTGACATCCTGAATGCCCAGCAGTGGCTGATCCACCTGACGGCTGCCGATAAAGTTAATCACGTCTTTCTGGAATAAACCGATAGCGGCGTAGCTGTCGTCTTTGTAGTACCACTCCAGTGACAGGTCGTAGTTGGATGATTCCAAAGGCAACAGGCCAGGGTTGGACGCATTGGCTGTGGGCTGAGCACCAAACAAGGTGGATCCACCGCCACCACCGAAGTTAGACGCTGACACCCCTAAGCTGCCTAAACCAGCGCGGGCCAGGGTTTTACTGAAGGAGAAACGGCTGATTAAATCATCCGACAGGTGCAGGGTGACGTCCAGGCTGGGTAACAGGTAATCGTATTTGTTATTGGCAGTAAAAGGTGCGGCTGGCACGCTGCCGTCGACATACGACACGATGTCGTTGTTATCTTCCCATTGGAAGTAGACTTTACTGACCAGTGAGCTGGATTCGGTTTTGGTCTCTTCGTAACGCAGGCCGGTTAACACATCAAATGGCATTTTGCCCAGCTCGCCTTGCAACGCCACCTGGAAGTAGGCAGCCCTGGTGTCTTCTTTAACAATATTGTCAAAGGACAGCGTCGATTCGGATGCGGTCGGAATACCAGAGTACAAACCCAGAGCTGCTTCATACAAAGCGCGTGGGTCAGCCGTAAAGCCATAACCGCCTGGTTTGGCCGTGTAATCGTCAAATTCACCTGGCACGTCAAATGGCTGAATTAAGTCACCAAACTCGCCCGGATTGCCAACGTTCCAGTTGCCCAGTGCAATATTGTTACCGGCGGTTTGCATGGAGCGGGACTCCATATTGCGCGCTTCAATACCAAAGTCAAAGTAACCGGCATCCAGCGCATAACGGCCATCAAACTTCACCTGAGTAATGTCGCTGCGCTGGCTGGCGTTGCGGATACGGGCAATGGATGAACCCACATCACCACTATCCACCATGCCATTGGCATTGGCGCCTTTGCCCGGCACTGTATCGTCATACACATTGAGATAAGTAGGTAAATCGGCCCCCCAGAACCATTCACGTGAGGTGACAATAGGCGCACCTAAACCCACCGCCAGCTCACCGGAGTTGCGTGGACCCGTACCGCGGCTGAACATGCTGGAATCATGCGCATCCAGCTTCAGGGTCAGCTCGTCGTTAACGTCATAGTCCAGGTTCAGACCGGCAGATTTCAAGGTGTTGGTTTGTTCACGCCACTGCTGTTCATAACCTTCGTCAACCGCACCGCTGTACACCTCTTTGATGTAAGTCGGCGTTTTGACGATATTGTTGTCGAACTCGACGATTTTGGTGTTGCTGCCAGTTTGCATCCAGTTACCCACTTCACCACGATGTTCGGCAATTTCGTTTTCAGCAAAGGTGTAATCGGCGGTGACTGTAAAGTTTTCTTTCGGTCTGTACTGCAAGGTCAGCTGGGCATTATCACGTTCACGTTCTGTGTTGGAAAACGCATAACGGATGTCATTCGGCCGTGCATACAGCTGGCCTTGGGATGGCGCATTAATCACTTCAGTGCTGGTATTGTTCCAGCTGCGATCCAGATCAGCAATATCATCCCAATAAGCCACTTGCCAGTCGTTGACCGTTGCTCCTGTATAGCCGGAATCCCGCTCCTGGTGACTGGCAGACAAGCTGACACCAAAGGTGTCGTCGGCCGTGACTTTGCTGAAAATACCGGAAATTTCCGGCGTGACATCATCACCTGTTCTGTTGGTGGTGTCGTGTGCCGCTTTGACGCCTATGCTGGCCACGTCCTGATCACTGTCCAGCGGACGGGCGGTTTTAATGTTCAGCGTGGCGCCGATACCGCCTGTAGCAATATTGGCTTTACTGGTTTTATAGACTTCAACACCACTGATACTTTCAGAAGCCAGGTTGGAGAAGTCGAATGCGCGGGCACTGCCGCCGCGGGTAGTGCCGTCTGCGCCAGAACCCGCCGCATAGGTAGTGGCAGAAGGCATGGTACGACCATTCAGCGTCACCATATTGTTGTCGCCGCCAAAACCACGCACTGTGACCTCGGCGCCTTCACCATTGGTGCGGCTAATCGACACCCCGGTAATGCGCTGTAAGGATTCAGCCAGGTTGGTGTCTGGGAATTTACCTATGTCTTCAGCCGAAATGGCATCGACCACACCAATGGATTCTTTTTTGATGGCGGTAGCCGCCTGCATACTGGAGCGCAGGCCTTTGACCTGTATTACTTCAACTTGCGAAGTGTCTGAATTGTTTGCCTGTTGTGCGAGAACCGGAGTCACCACTGTCCCACCGAGCAGCAGAGACAAAGCTCTGGCTACCGCAGTCTGGGTGAACCTGCGTTGATTTGTCATTATCGTACCATCCCTATTGATTTGTGCTGGCGAAGTCAACCAACTACCAGGCTTGCCGGCTTGTATTTACTGCCTGCGCCGGTTTTTACCTGGAGCCTGTCGGTCACCGATGTAAGGCCTTACATAAAGCCATTTCAGAGGTGACCGCCACTGATTGTAGTGGGGGAAATTGCAGCGGGAAGTTGCCAAAATACGTTAGCTTTTTGCTTTTTTTGGTAGCGCAACCATTGAGGGATGAACACCTAAGCTGAGACCAAAGGCGCCACCAGCGCGCCGAATAGCCGCGCAGGGCTTTGTTTTGTTACACTAGAGGTGTCTTCTGTTATGGCTGTTGCTTTATGAAATATTGTGCTTTGCTGGCGTTCTCTTTGACTTGTTTGCAAATTCTGGCCGCGCCGTTGCCAGACCGGCTGCTGACTTCAGAAAAACGCCCTTACAACTATCAGCAGCAGCACACTCAAGGCCTGACCATTGATCTGCTGCACAGCATGTACCCTCAGGGGTTACCAGCAGAGGTGGAACTGATGCCCTGGCCTCGCGCCCTATACACAGCGCAAAGCACCCCGAATGTGCTGCTGTTTACCATGGGAAAAACTGCCGAGCGTGAACAACAGGGCTTTCATTTTATCGGCCCGGTATCGCGACGGGAGCACTGGCTTTACAGTGCAGAACCAGGGTTTCAGCCGCTGCTGAATCTGGCACAGCTGAAAAGCCGTAAATTATTGATTGTTGGCTTGCGGGCCGGCTGGCTTAGCGAACGTCTGCAACAGGAAGGCATTGCCGTAGAAACAGTCGGAGACTACGAACAAGGTATGCAGATGCTGATGAAAGGTCGGGCCCAGCTGTGGTTGTCGACTGAACTGGAAGAGCAGGTTCTGAAACAAAACAGCGACATTGGCAAGACATTGCGCCCTGTGTTCAGACTTGGCTGCTCGTACAACTATCTGGCGCTGTCCCCTGGCAGTAAACCAGAGCTGATTGCCGATACCGAAGCACGCTATGAACAAGCGATCCGTAGCCCACACTTGCACCAGCAAAAACAAAAGTGGCAACAGCAGCTGGGATTGGCGCTGGGGTTATCCGCCAGCACCGGTTTTTATCTTTTGTCTGAAGCAGGTACACACTGCGCTATGGGGTTTTCTGCCACATCAGAGATGTCGATAGCGGCAGCACGGTCGCAGAGCGAAAAATAAAGTCGCTGCAAAGATCAGGCTTTGCGAAACACCACCTGCACTGTGCTGGTGGCCCGTTCCAGAAAGCCGCCTTCACAATACGCCAGGTAATACAGCCACAAGCGTTTAAAGCGTTCGTCGTAACCAAACTGTGGCAACTCAGGCCAGCTCTGCAAAAAATTGCTGCGCCAGTCGGCCAAAGTCCGGGCATAGTCCAGGCCTATATCCTGTACCGCTTCAATCACCATGGCACTGTTGGCTGTGCTGGCTTTGGCCAGTTCAGTCATGGACGGCAGGAAGCCCCCCGGGAAAATATAACGCTGAATAAAGTCGACATTATTGAGGTAATAGCCAAACCTCTGGTCGGCAATGGTAATGGACTGCAGCAGCATTTTACCGCCTGGTTTCAGCAGCTGATTACACTGGCGGAAAAAGCCGGGCATAAACTCGTAACCCACAGCTTCAATCATTTCAATTGACACCAGCTTGTCGTACTGGCCGGTTAAATCGCGGTAATCCTGTTTCAGCAAGGTGATTCGGTCCTGCAAACCGGCGTCCTGCACCTGTTGCTGCGCATACTGATACTGCTGCTCAGAAATAGTGGTGGTAGTGACGCGGCAGCCAAAATGCTGTGCAGCATAAAGAGCCAAACCGCCCCAGCCGGTGCCGATTTCCAGCAGATGGTCCTCCGGGCTTAATTGCAGTTTCTGACAAATCAGCTCCAGCTTGTGCTGCTGCGCCTCGGCCAGACTGGCAGTGGCATGCGGGTACACAGCGGCCGAATACATCATGCTTGTATCGAGAAACCGGGTGTACAGCTCGTTGCCTAAATCGTAATGGGCTTCAATATTGGCTTTCGAACCGGTTTTGGTGTTGCGGTTGGCTCGGTGCAAAAAGGCGTTTTTCAGACGGCTCCACCAGCCCTGATGCTGTTCCAGTTGGTCGGTCAGTTGCTGCGCTCTGGCAAACAGACGGATCACGGCGGTCAAATCCGGTGAGTGCCATTTTCCGGCAATAAAGGCCTCAGCCCCGCCTATGCTGCCGCCCAGCACTATGTCTTTATACAGACTGGCATCGTCCACTAACAAAGTCGCCTGCAGCAGATCGGGCTCGGATTGGGCGCTGCGGCTTTGACCAAAATAAAAAGTGCCGTCTGGCTCCACCAGTTGCAGGCTGCCCTCACGGATCTGTTCCAGTGCCTTGAAAACCAGGCTGCGGCAGCGTTTTTCAAACCAGCTCAGCGGCTGTGCTGTCGCTATACGTGTGATTTGTTCCACCTGTCACTCTCCGTTGTTGCTTCGTTGGTTCTGGCTTTGTGCTGATTTTTGATAAGGTACAAAAGGCACGCGCTTGGCAAACAGCTTTAACGCCTGCCAGTAAATAGCTGCGACGACTTTGAGCGTCATCAGCGACAATGACCATCTGACCTGCAGCTTTGCGGCGTCACTGAGTGGCCGTCTGGTCATCGTCAGGGTGGCATCGAACAGCTTAGGGCCACGCAGCTCTTGTTCTTTGGCTGGCCGTCGGTTTTCTATATGGATCAACAGCCTGTCACTGTCGGGCTGCGGAGCTTTCAATTGCCAGTGGTAATTCATTAACAAGTCCATAAATGGCGACACGTGAAACGCCTTGACGGTCACAGGCGCCGCTTCCTGCATAGACAACAGGTAATAATGCTTTTCCAGCCAGGGTGTATTACTGACTTCTACCAACACAGACTGACACTGCTGTGCATCGTCATAACAGAAATAAAAATTGGCCGGGCTGAAATAGAAACCAAAACAGCGGACCTGCACCAGCATCAGCACTCTGGCGATGTGGCTGTCGCCGCCAAGTGTCCTGACTTTTTCAGTAATACGCTGCTTCAGTGGTGCTGGATCACCCGGCAGATAATCTTGCTCTCGAAAACGCAGCGGCGACCACCACTGGCGGCCCAGTAATCCCGCTGGCAACTGGCCTGCGCTCAACTCATCTGCATCCAGCGCCAGCATCTGCAGCTGATAAGCAAATTGGTGATCTATAGGGCTAAAGCGACGATGCCGCACCTCGCCGCTATATAAACAGCTGTGCAGTGGCTGCAGCTCTGCGCCCGCTTTACCAACATCAGCCATGCTATGACGACTCCGGCGCGGCGAAATCACAATCAAAACGGCGGGCAACGTCCAGCGCACTGCGAACCCCGTCTTCATGAAAACCGTTGTACCAATAAGCCCCGGCAAAGTGGGTCTGGCCTTGGCCACAAATCTGCAGCCGTTGCTGTGCTGCTGCCAGCGACTGCACCGAATAGACCGGGTGGTGGTAGACGAAACTGCGCAGGATTTTCTCCGGAGCTATCTGCTCAGTTTGATTCAGCGTGACACAAAAAGTGTGTTCCGATTCAATGCCTTGCAAAATATTCATGTTGTAGGTCACACAGGCGGGTCTGTCCTGATCAGCACCCAGTTGATAATTCCAGCTGGCCCAGGCTTTACGCCGTTTCGGCAAGACGGATTCATCGGTGTGCAGCACCACCTGATTCGGGCTGTATTGCAGGGCAGACAGGATGCGCTTTTCATCCTCTGACGCATCTGCCAGCAACGCCAGTGCCTGGTCGGAATGACAGGCCAGCACCAGCTCATCAAACAGCTGCTCCGAACCATCAGCAAAACAAAGACGAACCTTGCCCTGCTCGCGGAAAATCTGCCGGATGTTGGCGTTGCATTGAATGCGGTCTGCAAAAGGCCGGGTCAAAGGCCCCAGGTAGCTGCGCGATCCTTGCGGGATCACGTACCACTGGGGTCTGTCTGTCACATTCAGCAAGCCATGGTTATGGAAAAACCGGATAAAAAACTGCAGCGGGAACAACTCCATCGCCGTTAAGGAGCTGGACCATATGGCGGCCCCCATCGGCAAAATATAGTTTTCTGCAAAAAAACGTGAAAAGCCCTGCTGCTGCAAAAACTGCCCTAAAGTGGCGCCGTCTTGCAGCGAAGGCCCCTGATACAAGGCTTTGCATAACGAATTAAAGCGCAGGATTTCTCTCAGCAAGCTCCAAAATTTCGGATTGAGCCAATTGCGTTTTTGCGCAAACAGCGTCGACAAGCTGTGGCCGTTGTACTCCAGACCAGTCAGGGTGTTTTTTACCGAAAAACTCATTTCAGTGGCCTGACGGCCTACGCCAATTTCGGCCAGCAACGCCAGAAAATTGGGATAAGTTTTGTCGTTAAACACAATAAAGCCGGTATCGATAGCGTACTGGCGTCCCGCCAGCTCCACATCGACAGTGGCGGTGTGGCCGCCAATCGCGGCGGCCTGTTCGAACACCTGCACCTGATGCTTCTTCGACAACAGATAAGCGGCGGTTAAGCCAGAGATTCCTGCTCCTACAATGGCTATCGTCTTCATAGTCACCCACGTTGAATGGCAGCAGCTCGCCTTGCTGGATTACTGCTTGCCGAGGTTAATGCTTTTGTGTGGCCTGTCCCATCCTCAGTGCCAACCAGAACCAAAGGCGTTCCGGCAGCAAGGCCATAGTCTTCAGTAACAAGGTCAGTCGCTTTGGAAAATGCAGATAACGCTTGCGCTGCAGCACGCCTTGATAAATCCGTGCCGCTGCCTGTTCAGCACTGAGTAAAAACGGCATGGAAAAATCATTTTTATCGGTCAGCGGTGTTTTGATAAACCCAGGATGCACCAAGGTCACGCCTATGCGATGTCGCACCAAATCCAGCCGCAAACTGGCCGCCAGATAATCCAGACCGGCTTTGGACGCGCCATAGGCCTGAGCCCGGGTAAAAGGCAACAAGGTGGCGCTGGAGCTGACCAGCACCAGCTGGCCACCGGGTTTTAATTTCGGTAGTAAATACTGCAGCAGGTAGCCGGTGGCGACGAGATTGGTTTGCAGCACAGATTCAAACAGCGCGCCGTCAAACTGCATCACGTCATCCATATAACGGCAGTCCCCGGCGTTGAGGATCAACAGATCAAGTTCGCTGACTTGCGACGCCGCCTGAGCGATCTGTTCAGGCTCTGTGATATCAAACAGCAGCGGCTGCACCGCCGTATTCGCCAGTGCCAGTTGCTGTAGTTTGGCGGCATTGCGACCGCAGGCCAGCACAGTAAACCCGTGCTGCAGGTACTGGCCAACTAAAGCTTCGCCAATGCCAGAGCTGGCGCCAGTGATCAGAACCCGTTTCATTGGCTGGCCCGCCGTTTTACCCAGCGGATCAGCGCACCAACCGCTGGCAAATGTTCGTATAACATCTGCCCTGCATCCAGGTAATCCCGGTGATAATGCACTTTGTCTGCCTCACCGCGGATCAGTGAATGCCCTTCCACCCGAATGGGCAGGCCCTTATTGAGCTGCGGATGGGCATAGGTCATGGTCCAGTAGAGCGCTGCACTGTTGCCTTGATAAATCACGGAGTCAATCTGGAAATCACATTGGCTCAGCTTGCTGTATAAGCCCGAAAAGTAGGCCAACAGCGCGTCCAGTCCCTGCAGCTGATGCAGTGGATCCCGAAACTGAATATCGGCACGGTAGAGCTGCGCCAGAGGCTCCAGAGAGGCAACCCCCAGCGCTTGATAAGTTTCGGTAAAGCGTTGTAACCACAGTGGGTAGGCTGCCGACTCAGTATCGGCGGCGTCACTGGTCTGAAACTCTGCAGGCATGATCTCTCCTTCGCACCATCATTTGACACATTAACATAACAATACGCTCAATGATTGGAGTCAGATCAATTAATAGATAAAATTACCTATTGGATTCAATAATCTGTTCATTCCCTGGGTAAAACGCTGCGGTGCATCTGCCACGGTGAAACACAGACAGCCGGTCGCTGACACGGGTTGGTGAGTGTGGCTACCGTCAAGCAAAATAAAGTCACCCGGACCATAATCACCATCAGCGTCACTGAAATGTCCACTGAGTAACAAGGTCAGCTCAAACCCTTTATGACTATGCTGTGGCACACCACCGCCTGGTTGGATGTACAACAAGCTACTGTGCAAAGCTCCTTCATCCAGCCCAAAACGTGCCCTGGATAACTTGCCAAACTGGCTGAACGCCCCTAATGGCAGGGAATGCAAGGCTCTGGGTAACTGATACTGCTGCCCTGCCACCGCAATCTGTTTTGCTTTTGGCTTCTGCTCTGCAGCAGGCGCATCGTCCAGCACCATCGCATCCAGCATTTGCTCCAGTTCCGGGTCCAGTGTTTCGGCTGACCAGTCGGGCTCTTCGCTTTGCGGCCGGGCTGCATCCAACCAGCGGTTGGCTTGCATTTGGGTTAGCTGTTCAATACGCAAGGCGCAGCAACTGCACATTTCAGCATGCACAGCCACCGCAGCCGTTAAAGAAACCGGCAGCTCTGCTGCCACAAAAGCAGTCAACATCTGCTCTGTCGGGTGATGGTTAATCATGGCCTTCTCCCAGTTGCTGTTTTAACTTCGCCAGCGCTAATCGCAATCTGGACTTCACAGTGCCCAAAGGCAAACCAAGCTGCTCAGCCAGCTGCTGTTGGGTCAGTTCCATAAAGTACACACCGTGCACCACCTGGCGCTGTTGCTCAGACAAGCAGTCGAGTCCGGCAAGAATAGCGTCTTTGGCCAGATGGTCATGCGCGGCAGGATCGGCACTATCGTCATCGTCCAACAAAGGCCAGAAATCGTCGCTGATGCTGTCTTCCTGATTGGCTTTAATTTTGCGCAGTAAATCGAAGGTCACGTTACGCATCACCCGGTACACCCAGACAGTGGCGGAGCCTTTGTCCGGATCAAACAGGTGGGCTTTACGCCAGATGTTGCTCATAGTGTCCTGCACCACGTCATTGGCCAGATCCGAATTAATCAATCTGGCAGCCGCCATCCGCTTTATCCGGGGTGCAAAAAAACGAAACAGTGCAGTAAATGCCTGCTTGTCCCGTTTCAGTGCAACCGCGGTAAGCAGTTGACTTAATTCCTGATTATCTGAATCTGCGCTCATAAGCCTAGATGTAATGCATCCTGCGGCCTTTTGCAATTCTGCTGTGCTTTGCAACATAGTTCGCGCCCCGTTGAACTCCTTCTTGCAGTTACGTTGCCTCTCGCAAGTTGGATCACTGAGCGCTACTTTTTGTCAGCAAAATTTCTGCCAGCAAGGTCACGGCATTGGCATAACTGTCGGCAGGGTAAAAAAGGACTTTGTAGTGATTGGCGATTGGCGCCAGCTCCAGCCAGCGGGCGACCACCCAATTTGCCTGATCCAGTAAAGGTTCTGGGTAAAGCGTGCTGAGCAGCTCGTTGTCCCGCAAGCATTGGCCTAAGGCG
Source organism: Rheinheimera marina (assembly GCF_042654345.1). Classification (NCBI taxonomy): domain Bacteria; kingdom Pseudomonadati; phylum Pseudomonadota; class Gammaproteobacteria; order Chromatiales; family Chromatiaceae; genus Rheinheimera; species Rheinheimera marina. The sequence goes on along the minus strand of NZ_JBHSGB010000010.1, from coordinate 409,320 downwards.
TCAGCAAAGGCCTGGCTTTCAGCACTCTGTGCTTCTGTAGCCCAGTGATCCGTCAGCTGCGCCCGGGCCCAAAGCAGTTGGTCAGCGTCACGCGTCGCATCAGTGAGCCGCACCAGGCCGCGGCACTGCACGTCAATTTGCAGCAGGCCGTTTGGGCTTTGGCCGAAATTGCTGATCATGACCCAGGCACCCAGCTCCGACAAGGCTCCTGAGCTCGTAGTCGTCTGGATCACAAAGCCCTGGCCCTGACTGGCCAGTCGGACCATTTTAAGGTAACGGGGCTCAAAGATATTAAGCCGCGTCATACCACCTGGCAGTAAAAACACCGGTAACGGAAATACCGGTATCTGCATGGCCTCTGTCAACGGGTCTCTCCTCAGCTCACAACGCTGTGCTTTGGACAGTGGCAGGCTGACACTGCCGGAGCGGCGCTTCTTTATCAAAAAACAGCGTAATTTCGGCCACTGTCACACCAAACTTCTTCATTTTGGTGCGGTTAAACAGCCGGTATTGATCCAACTGATACATCCAGTCATCCAGGTCAAACTGGTAATCCTCACCGTCAATCGCCACCATCAGCTGATACTGCCATTGCAGCGCAAAGCCCTGCTGCTGACCGACGGCAGTGCCGACCACATCGTCGGCTTCCCCTGTGTACTGGTTCGGTGCCACCCTGGTCAGACGCCAGGTGCGTTGGTCTGTCTCACCGTCATCAAAGTAGAAGGTCTCCGCCAGCGTGCCTTGCTGCTGTTGCCATTGGCCGTTCAGCTCAACACAAAAACGCCGGGTCACTTTTTGGTTGTAGTCCTGCACCATGCCCCAGGCTATCGCCGGACCGTCAAAATAAGCGGCCAGGTCAAACCCAGGTTCAGTCCCGCGGTACTGCGAAATGGACGTACTGCAGCTGCTCAGCATCAAGCCAGCAGCGCCCACCGCAGCCAGCAACACCCAGTTAATTTGACGCATTTTTCACTCCCAGTAATTGCTGCCGCAGTTGAGGTTCAGAGGTCTGTGGCGATAACCAGATATCGAGAAACAGCGCCGCAAAATCAGGACTGGCGATCACCCCGGCTGGCTGTTGATTAAAATAGAATTCTGTGTGACCGGCCCCGACCTTCAGCGTCAGGACGTCTCCTTTGCGGATATCCGGCCAGACCTGTTGCAGCTGTGGCAGATACGCTTGATACCGCTCTGGTGGCACCTTCAGGTGTTGCCACTGCTTCACCGTATTCTCTATCAGATCGTCTTTGCTGATTGTGCGTAAGTAGCGGATTTCAAACAACAGGCCCGGCTCCACACCAGTGAACCGACCGCTCGGACTGTACAACCAGCTTTGATACAGATCCCAAAACAGCACACTGAACTCTGCGCTGCCAATGAGCTTAAGTCCGGCTTTGAGATCTGGCTGTTTAGCGGAGTCTGCCACTGCCGAGTGACACAGTACCGACAGCAGCAAAAGACTGCACAGCCGTCTAGCCTGCGCCAAAAAGAGTCTTCTCATGCGTCACTCCATACACTCGTTGATTAAGTAAAAATAAAGCTGGTAACAAAGCGGCCCAGGCCAGACTTAACATCAACAGTACCCAAGGCAAGGGCGCACCAAACTGCACTGCGCCCAGCTGCTGGCCAGCCCAATAACTGAAAGGTCCAGCTAGCGCGCCGGCCAGACTCTGCAGCCAGACACGGCCTTTGAGCACAGACAGGTAGCCATTGAGCGTCATCGCAAACGCCAGCCATAGCATCAGTAACCAAAAAGGCAGCAACCAGGGCTGACCAGGGAATATAAATACTGCCGTCAGCATCCACAGCGAATCCAGCAAGGCGCCGCCGACCATCACACTGATTAACAGCAAAGCTTCGGCCTTGGGCCTGGCGCTCTGCCACAGGTGCAGGCCAGCCCAGACAGGCACCAGCAGCGCGGCCCCATTGCCCCAATACACACAACCAAACCAGGCCAGGTTAAATAAGCAGGAATTGAGCAGTAAGCGCATCTGGTCATACTCCGCAGCGGATACCAGCGGGCAGGCTGGCGCACTTTAAATTTCGTGCGATTCAATACGAAGCAGATCAGAATTTGGTTCACCTGATGCCGGCTGGTCAGCAGAAAGTGCGTTCTTTTTCGGTTGCGGGTGAAAACAGAAAGGCGACTAAATGGGTTAACTTAAAGCGCACAAAAACATCTGGAGTGTTTTTGGACGGCCGAAGGCTGGTCCCGCAGGGATTTTTTGCAAGGACGCAAAAAACACAAAAACATCTGGAGTGTTTTTGGACGGCCGAAGGCTGGTCCCGCAAGGATTTTTTGCAAGGACGCAAAAAACACAAAAACCAGCACTTGGCTGGTAATGCCAGTCAGTTAAGCTGACTGGCATTATTTTTTACGGTGCAGTATCAGGCTCCCCTGAACTAAAACAATAAACTAACAGAGTCTATCCAAAGCGAGGGAAGGCAAAGAACTAAGCAGCCCCTGTGAGGCATGGAGCCGAACAGGAGCCCCCAGGGATGGGTTTACGGCGTGGCTGCGTGGGCTTTGCCTTTTCCGCTGCAGCTGAACCAAGCTAGTGAATAGATAAGCAGTTTTTGCATAAAAACTGCTTATCTGACTGGCATTAGCACTTGGCTGGTTCTTGTTTTACTGATTGTTCAGGTCAGTAAAGTGGCGGAGCGGACGGGACTCGAACCCGCGACCCCCGGCGTGACAGGCCGGCCATGCTTTAACAGAGAGCAACCGACTGAACTGCTGTCATCAGACAGCCGAATAAAAGACGTAAAAAAACCAGCGCTAGGCTGGTTGTTTTGATTACCGAGTCACAAACCCAGTAAAGTGGCGGAGCGGACGGGACTCGAACCCGCGACCCCCGGCGTGACAGGCCGGTATTCTAACCGACTGAACTACCGCTCCGCAGAGTGAGCTTTCTGCTCAAGGGCAAACTTACTGAAGTGGCGGAGCGGACGGGACTCGAACCCGCGACCCCCGGCGTGACAGGCCGGTATTCTAACCGACTGAACTACCGCTCCGGATCAGGAAGCTTTATCGATGCATGTGGCGGAGCGGACGGGACTCGAACCCGCGACCCCCGGCGTGACAGGCCGGTATTCTAACCGACTGAACTACCGCTCCGGTGTGCATCGAAAATTGGCGGAGCGGACGGGACTCGAACCCGCGACCCCCGGCGTGACAGGCCGGTATTCTAACCGACTGAACTACCGCTCCGCGCCAATACACTACAGATTTCAGAAGGGTATCCTGTAGTGCGGCGGGAATAATACGGATAAGGCCCAAGTGCGTCAAATCTTTTTTTGTCGCTTTTGCCTATTCCTTAATCATCCGGTAATGAAAGTTCCAGAATGTCGTCTGACTTGCTGTTTTTTTGCGCCGGTTTGGCTGTTTTTGCAGCGGGCATCTCTGACTGATTCAGCGCAGACAAATCCATTTGCGACTTTTTAGCTGGCAGCAAATCTTTAAACGAACGCTCCGTCATCACCATCCAGACAGCCATGCCCCCGCCGCCCAGCAAGACTATATTCAGCACCACAATTAATGCCCAAGGTGGGCCGCTTTCAGGTTCAGGCTGTGGCTTGTTGACTACGACTTCCGCTTTGGCTCCGGTTTTTGGGGCGGCAGTCTGATCGGGGCCAGCCGCAGGGTCTGCTTCCGGCTCTTTGGCGATAGCTTCGGCTAAAAAGGTGGTTTCAGGTAAGTTGATCACCAGGTCTCTGCCATTGATAGTCTGGGCAAACAAGGTACTTTCCACTTTGTAATAACCCGGGGCAAAGTTCACGATCTTTAGTAACCGTTGATCGCCGGCAGCTTCACCTAAAGTGAAACTTTGGATCTCGTTATTCGGAAAACGGATCTTTCCTTGTAAGGCCAGCGACTGAGGCACAATCTCCGGGTCAGCCAGTTTAAACACCAATTGGTGCATCTCGCCTTCCAGGGCTGCCGGGGTTGCAATAAATTCGATTGGCGATTTGTGCAACACCACAGCGTCCTGTACCAGCTCACGAGTGTAAAGAGGCGTTTTGACGATGTATTTAGGCACCCATTGTCCAGGCGCCATCTGCAAGCGGAATTCACCGGTGAAAATGCCATCTCTTGGCCGCTCATCAAAGTTACGGCCATCGTCAGCCAGTGTGGTGACTTCTACGACGCCAGCGCCAAAGTTGGCAAAGTCAGAATTGTTGCTGCTGATAAACAACACATCCAGTCGCAACAGATCTCGAAAATCTTTCGCCACAATAGGCTGACCGCCGTTAGTCAGACGGGCAGTCACTTTAATGGTTTCACCAACCATCAGGTGCTCGGGCAACGGGTCAACCTGTAACTCAATATCGGTCAGCACCATAATCCGGCTTTCTGGCAAAATCTGTCCCACAGCCTGCCAGGGCCCCGGCGTTGGGTTCTTAATTTTAATCAGGTCGTAGCTTTGATCGTCGTACCAATCCACGCCTTGCCGCGACGCATTGGCGACATTAATTTTGCTGCCATCGGGTTTGACCAGAACCACGGAAGCTGAGCCACGTTTGCGGAAAAACACCAAAGTGATTTCAGCCACTTCGTAATCAATACGAAATCTGTTGTCCAGCAGCGGGATCTGATTTTTATCGTTCAGCGGAGGTAACAGGCTCAGGCCCGTTGGATCAGGTTGAGATTCAGTTTGTTGGGCTAGTGCCGGAAACAGCACCAGCAGGAACAGCAGTATTAGTTTCGCCACAGACAGGATCCTCCTTTTTTCTGCACCAGATCCAGTCGTTTTTCATGTGCCGCCAGCTCATCATCGCCGGCAAAAATCACAGGTAAGGCGCCAGTACGTTTCAACTGGCCTACTTCTGTCGCCTGCTGCCCTGAGCTCTCTTCAGTCGCAAGATTCAGACTGACCTGGCCGCCCGTCATCGCCAGATAGACATCCGCTAAAATTTCGGCGTCCAGTAAAGCGCCGTGCAGTGTGCGGTGGCTGTTATTAATGTCGTAGCGGCGACACAAGGCATCCAGGTTATTTTTCTGGCCCGGATGGCGTTGGCGGGCCAGCATCAGGGTATCCAGCACGCCACAAATGCTGTCGACTTTGCCAAGCGGCGGCGTCAGCAGGTTAAATTCGTGATTGATAAAACCGACGTCGAACGCCGCATTGTGGATCACCAGCTCAGCGCCTTGAATATATTGGTAAAATTCTTGCGCCACCTCACGGAATCTGGGTTTATCCAGCAGATATTCATTGGTGATACCGTGCACCGCAATGGCCTCTGCGTCGATCAGACGGTCCGGCTGCAAATAGACATGAAAGTTATTGCCGGTCAGTCGTCTGTTGATCAGCTCAACACAACCAATTTCGATAATACGGTGGCCTTCCTGCGGGCTTAAACCTGTGGTTTCTGTATCCAGAACGATTTGGCGTTTTAACATTATTCTTCGTATCAACAGCTGTTTTACGTTAGATTATACGCCGTTTTAGTTTGTGGGAAGCGATGATGCAGAAAAGTGTAACTATCTATACCGATGGCTCGTGCCTGGGAAATCCCGGGCCAGGTGGTTACGGAGTAGTCCTTATCTATCAGCAACATCGTAAAGAATTATCCGCCGGTTATCAGCAAACCACCAATAACAGAATGGAGCTGATGGCAGCCATCGCCGGGCTGGAATGCCTGACGCAGCCTTGCACCATAGATTTAACCACCGACAGTCAATATGTCCGGCTCGGTATCACCCAATGGCTGCAAAACTGGAAACGCAACAACTGGAAAACCAGCCAGAAAGAACCGGTGAAGAACAAAGACTTATGGCAACGGCTGGATGCGGCCTGCCAGCGTCACCAGGTCAGCTGGCATTGGGTGAAAGGCCACGCCGGGCACCCGGAAAACGAACGTTGTGATGAACTGGCCCGAGTGGCAGCGACAGAACAAGCCACCCTGCCCGACGAAGGTTTTGTCAGCACAGTCTGAACAGGCAGCACTGTTTCAGACGAAAAACAGCGAACCGGCAAGCAACAGCAATACCACAGCAAACACGCGTTTGAGCAGCTGCTGTGGTAAGTGCTCTGACAACAGTACGCCCGCCAGACTGCCTACAGCCCCCAAGCCACCTAACCAGAAAATGCTGCTCCACGGCAGATGAATGCCCTGCTGTTGTAACAAATAGCTATGGCCGGCAAAAGCCAACCAGCTTTGCAGGCAGATTAACGCCAGGCTACAGGCCACTGCAGACACTAGCGGCAGGCTGGTGACTGTCAACAGTAAAGGCACAATCAGGAAACCACCGCCGACACCTACCAAACCGGTTAAACCACCTAAGGTGAAAGCCACGGCAGCAAGCGCCCAGCCAGAGCTGATCGGCCACTGCCATAACTTCTGTTGCCACATATTCAATGCGCTCAGCAACATCAAGGCTGCCAGAACCAGCAATTGCCAGTCTGCCGACAGATAGCCAGATAACCAGGTGCCCGACACAGTACCCGCCAAAGCTGGTGCCACAAAGCGTTTCAATAAGTCGAGCGGAACCCGTTTACGCAGCAGGTAAGGAATTAGTGCAATCAGACTGATTTGGCCAACCACTCCCAGCGAAGCGGCTATCGCAACTTTTTCCGGCAATTTAAGCATATGCAGCAGCACAGGCACAGTCAGAATGGAGCCGCCAGAACCAAGCAGGCCAACAGCAGCACCAATAATCAATGCAGCCAGCAAGACCCAAATTGTCATAACACCTCCGCCCCACTAATAACTAAAAGAAATAATATTCTTCAATTTAGTAATAAGCAATGTCCAGCGGGAATGTGCCATAAAAAAACCGGCTTGATGCCGGTTTTTTTATGCGGAGCTTGTTAAGGCTGAAGCATAGCTTCAACCTCTTTGACAAAGGCCGCATCATCCGGCGCTGTCTTGCTGCCAAAATGTTTCACGGTTTTTTCGTCGGCACTGACCAGGTACTTATTAAAGTTCCAGGACGGTTTTTCACCGGTTTTAGCAATCAAGGCTTTAAACACCGGGTTCACGTCTTTACCACGCACTGCCGTGGTGGCGAACATCGGAAACTTCACACCGTAATTGATGTAACAGACCTCTGCGGTTTTTTCTTCGTCATCGTATTCCTGCATAAAGTCGTCAGACGGAAAACCTAACACTACCAGACCTTTATCCTGGTATTTCTCCTGCAGCGCCTGCAAGGCCTTAAACTGAGGAGTGAATCCACACTTACTGGCGGTGTTGACGATCAGCAGGGTTTTCCCCTGATAAGCGTCACATAAATCAACGGTTTCTTTGCTGCGCAATTGTGGCATTGAATGGCTGAGAATTTCGCCGCAGCTGTTCGCCAGCGCATGTGCACTAAAGCCCAAAGCTGCGATAAGCAGTACTAATTTCATCATGGCTCCTTGTTGTTGAGTCTGCAGTTTAGCTACGCAAACACCTCGCCTTTGGATCTGTTGCAACGGATGTCGTTATTGCACCAACGCCAGGGCTTCCAGAATTTCACGCGGTTCCACTTCCGGGCCGTTTAACTGTTCGTCCCAGTTGGTGCCGATCAGCACGCCGTCGTCATACATTTCCTGCAGCCAGCCTTCAACAAACACATCCAGCGGCACCGCTTCCGGATGGTATTCCGACCATTCTTCACTGCAGTGCGCCTGTGCAGCTTCTTTGGTTGACCAGACTGGCATCACATCCGTGTCTTCAAAATCGACCGACTCCACCACCAGTAAGTCTTCACCGTTGGCCAGCACATACACCACTGCGTGAGTTTTCGCATCGGCAATAAACCCCTGAAATACCGGATCGTGACTGAATTCACCCATAACTGATTCCCTCAAAAGCTGTTGTTGCCTGGGCGCTATTACAGCAGATTTGCCTGGCAAACACGAATTTAATCTGGCGCGGGCTGCCGCATTTGAGAAAATCACGTACAATCCCCGCATTCTTATTCACTTGCACACAGCAGGAACTGATATGGCTCAGTACATTTACAGTATGTATCGGGTGTCGAAAGTGGTGCCGCCAAAACGCACCATTTTAAAAGACATCTCTTTATCCTTTTTCCCTGGCGCAAAGATCGGTGTTCTCGGTCTGAACGGCGCCGGTAAGTCGACCTTATTACGCATTATGGCTGGCGTAGACACCGAATTTGAAGGTGAAGCCCGCCCGCTGGCCGGCACTAAAATTGGTTACCTGCCACAGGAGCCACAGCTGGACGAACAGAAAACTGTGCGTGAAGTGGTGGAAGAGGCCGTAGCCGACGTGAAAAACGCCCTGACCCGTCTGGATCAGGTGTATGCCGCTTATGCCGAAGAAAACGCCGACTTTGACGCCCTGGCCCGTGAGCAAGGCGAACTGGAAGCCATTATTCAGGCCAAAGACGGTCACAACCTGGACAACATTCTGGACCGCGCTGCTGACGCGTTGCGCCTGCCGCCTTGGGATGCCGTGATCAAACATTTGTCGGGTGGTGAACGCCGCCGTGTCGCCATTTGCCGCTTGCTGCTGGAAAAACCAGACATGCTGCTGCTGGACGAACCGACCAACCACCTGGATGCTGAATCTGTGGCCTGGTTAGAACGCTTCCTGCACGACTACCCAGGCACAGTGGTGGCCATTACCCACGACCGTTACTTCTTAGATAACGTGGCGGGCTGGATTTTGGAACTGGACCGCGGTGAAGGTATTCCATGGGAAGGTAACTACTCCAGCTGGCTGGAGCAAAAAGATGCCCGTCTGGAGCAGGAAGAACGTGCCGAAAACGCCCGTCAGCGCTCCATCAAGCAGGAACTGGAATGGGTTCGCACCAACCCGAAAGGTCGTCATGCCAAATCCAAAGCCCGTATGGCACGTTTTGAAGAACTGCAAAGCCAGGAATTCCAGAAACGTAACGAAACCAACGAGCTGTTTATTCCGCCAGGACCTCGCCTGGGCGACAAAGTGCTGGAAGTCAGCAACCTGCGTAAGTCCTTTGGCGACCGCGTACTGATTGACGACTTAAGCTTCAGCATTCCGAAAGGCGCTATCGTCGGTATTATCGGCCCGAATGGTGCCGGTAAGTCCACGTTGTTTAAGATGATCAGCGGCACCGAACAAGCCGATGGCGGCACTATCTCTGTCGGTGACACAGTGCAGCTGGCCAGTGTGGATCAGTTCCGTGACAAGCTGAACCCGAAAAATACCGTGTGGCAGGAAATATCCAACGGTCAGGACATGCTGCAAATCGGCAGCTTCACCATTCCAAGCCGGGCTTATGTTGGCCGTTTTAACTTCAAAGGCAACGATCAGCAGAAGTTTATCGGTGAGCTGTCCGGTGGTGAGCGTAACCGTGTGCATTTAGCAGCGCTGCTCAAAGCCGGTGGCAACATGTTGCTGCTCGACGAACCAACCAACGATTTAGACGTTGAAACCCTGCGCGCGCTGGAAAACGCTTTATTAGATTTCCCAGGCTGTGCCATGGTGATCTCGCACGACCGTTGGTTCCTCGACCGTATCGCCACCCACATCCTGGACTACCGTGACGAAGGCAAAGTGAATTTCTTCGAAGGGAACTACTCGGATTACGAGACCTGGATGAAAGCCACTTATGGTGCCGATGCGATGCAGCCACACCGGATTAAATACAAGAAAATCTAACGGCCTCTAAGGTTGGATAGAGCTAAAGGCGGGAGTTCAAACCTAATGCCGATCAGATAAGCAGTTTTTATTCAAAAACTGCTTATCTATTCACAAGTTGATTCAGCTGCTGCGGGAAAGGTAAAGCCCACACAGACCCGCCGTAAACCCATCCCTGGGGGCTCCTGTTCGGCCTCCATGCCTCACAGGGTCTGCTTAGTGCTTTACCTTCCCTCGCTTTGGATAGAATGTGTTAGTTCACTGTTTGCGTTCAGGTGAATCCTGCTACAGCACCGAAAAAAGTAATGCCAGTCTGATTAACTGACTGGCATTAGGTGTTCAAACCCGCTTTTTATATTTATTTTTTACAGACAAATGCCAGTTGTGTGGCGGTGCTATTAAAGGCAAAACGGCTGACTTCGGTTTTACACCAGGCGGATAAATCCAGGTACGGCTGCCAGCCTTTGGCGTTCTCTGCCCATTGAGATAACGATTCGCCGGAGCTTTGCAGCCGGTAGATACGCTGCCCCGCAGACACCAGTAATTGATCCGCTGTTAACCAGAGCAAATCCTGGCCGCCCTTTGGCAAGGCCAACTGCGTCGGGTATAGCTTATTCGCGTCTGAAGCAAAAAACGTCAGCCGGCTTTCCCCCTGCTGCTGAGTCACAAAAGCCGCAACCTTGCCACCTTCTCTCCAGCTGATGCCTCGTCCGACATTGGTCGCCAACACGGTCAGACTGCCGTTCGGAGCCAGATAGCGCATGGTGTGGTTGTCTTCTTTGTCACCGAGGATAAACAGCAAGGCGCTGTTCTGTGCTCCCCAGGCATGATAACCGACGCCTTTGACTTCGGCGTTCAACAGCGACGCTTTGCCATGCCAGTCGATTTTCCATAAACGCTGTGAGCCGTCCGCCTCCACCACCACAGTGGATAAACCGGAACCATCCGCCAGCAGCGTTGGTGAATACTCACTTAAACTGGTTTTGGCCAACACGCCATGCTGACGGTCAGACAGCTGATAATAGCCAATATCAGTTTTATCTTCGGTTTGTTCCAGCGTGTAGTACAACCGGCTACCGTCTTTGCTGAAAGTCGGCTGGTTAATGTAAGCCGCTTTTGGGCTGATCAACTGAGCAGAACGGATGGCGCCCTGACTGACATCAGCCAGATAGAGGTCAAATTGTGGCATGGCGGCCTGAGCTGCAGTAGTCAGCAAGCCGGTCAGCAGTAATGATAAACGCATCGGTTTTCCCTGTTTCCTTTCTTGTGTTCAGTCCACTTTATCCTTTAAGGTAAAGCCCTGACAACGATAGAAAGTGACGGCTATGTCTCATAAGAATCCAATTATTGCCGTGACAGGCTCGTCCGGCGCTGGCACCACCACCACCACAGGTGCCTTCTCCCATATCTTCCGCTCTTTGGGAATGGATGCAGCTTTTGTCTCGGGGGACTGCTTTCACCGCTACAGCAGACCGGAAATGGACCTGGCGGTACGTAAAGCCAAAGAGCAAGGCAAACACATCAGTTACTTTGGTGTAGAGGCCAATGACTTTGGCGCTTTGGAACAACTATTTGCCAGTTATGGCGAAACCGGCACCGGCAAAGTGCGGCAGTACCTGCATACCTTTGATGAAGCGGTACCCTATAACCAATTACCCGGCACCTTTACGCCCTGGCAGGATTTACGGCCGAACACCGACCTGCTGTTTTATGAAGGCTTGCATGGCGGCGTGGTCACCGAACAGCACAATGTGGCGCAGCATGTGGATTTGCTGATAGGCATGGTGCCGATCGTCAACCTGGAGTGGATCCAGAAAATTATCCGCGACACCAGTGAACGCGGTCATAGTCGCGAAGCTGTGATGGCCAGCATAGTGCGCAGTATGGACGACTACGTTACCCACATTACGCCGCAGTTCTCCCGCACCCATATTAACTTTCAGCGGGTTCCTACTGTTGATACTTCGAACCCGTTCAGTGCCAAAGATATTCCGTCACTGGATGAAAGTTTTGTGGTAATCCGTTTTCGAGGCATCAAGCATGTTGATTTCCCGTATTACCTGCAAATGATCAATGGTGCTTTTATGTCTCGGGTCAATACACTGGTGGTGCCGGGTGGCAAAATGGGACTGGCGATGGAGCTGATCCTAACGCCCTTAATTGAACAGTTACTGACCAAAAGACGGCAGGCACGCGGCCAAATTAACTGGCTGGAATAACACTGTCGTTGTGCGAAAAATGCAAAAGCCAGGCTAGAGCCTGGCTTTTTTGTCTGTAGGAAACAGCGTCTTAATTCATTTCCGGCAAATTACGGCCATAAAAGATTTCGCGCATTTCACGTTTCACCTTTTTATTAATAACCCGACGCTCTTCGTCATTTAATGACTCCACGCCGGTGCCAAACAGGTAGTTGTTCAAATCATACTCTTTGAGCATCATTTTGGTGTGGAACAGGTTTTCCTGGTACACATTCACATCCACCATCTGGAAGGCCTGCTTGGTCTGCTCATCCATAAAATTCTGGATCGAGTGGATCGGGTGATCGATGTAATGCTTCACCCCATTCACGTCTCGGGTAAAACCGCGCACCCGGTAGTCGATGGTGACAATGTCGGATTCAAAACTGTGGATCAGGAAATTCAGCGCCTTTAACGGCGAAATCAAACCACAGGTCGACACTTCAATATCGGCACGGAAAGTACAGATGCCATCGTGCGGATGCACTTCCGGATAGGTATGCACACAGATATGGCTCTTATCCAGATGCGCCACCACAGAATCCGGCAGCGGACCCGGGTTTTCTGAGTTATCCGGAGAACCTTCAATCGGCTCTTCGCAGACCAGAATGGTCACACTGGCACCTTGAGGGTCGTAATCCTGGCGCGCCACATTCAAAATGTTAGCGCCGATGATATCCACCACTTCACTTAAAATATCGGTCAGCCGGTCCGCATTGTACTGTTCATCGATATAGGAAATATATTCCTGGCGATGCTGTTCGGTTTTGGCATAACAAATATCGTAAATGCTAAAACTCAGGCTTTTAGTCAGATTGTTAAAGCCATGCAGTTTTAATTTTTCAAAAGGTTTAACCACTTATTCTTACCCTAAGTTGGCCGGTAAGGCTCCGGTATATGTTCAAATCAAACCAGCCGCTGGCTGGTCCTCGTTACTCAGCCTGTGGCAGGAAATCAGCCTGCTTCACGCTGAACGAATGCGTCACGTCCACTGCTTTGGATAACATAATAGACACTGAGCAGTATTTTTCCGCCGACAGGTTCACTGCACGCTCCACATGCTTTTCACTGACATCAAAACCAGTGACTTCAAAGTGCAGGTGAATTTTGCTGAACACGCGAGGTACGGTGTCCACGCGCTCACCCGTTAAGGTGACTTCGCAGCCTGTTACTTGCTGGCGGGCTTTTTTCAGAATGCTTACTACGTCCACAGAAGAGCAGGTTCCTGCTGCCATCAGCACCATTTCCATCGGGCTTGGCGCCGCGCTGTCTTCTTTGTTGGCGTCAAACACCACGTTGTGACCACTGGCAGAACGGCCGATAAAGGTCTCATCACCTGTCCATTTCACTTTGGCTTGCATAAAAATCCCGCTATCTGCTGCAGAAAGAGGGGCGTATTCTACGGAAAACAAGGGGGGTGGAAAAGAAAAATCTCAGCAGGGTGCGATCCGTGGCGGGGATTAATCCATCAGATCGGCAATCGCATTGTCGAACAGGTTCTTAATTAATAGCGCCACTTCCTGAATCAATTCTGTCTGCTGAGCTGTTGCAGGGCGTTTTAGCACGGACGCCAGCACTTCCTGAAAATCATACATAATGCCATCGACTTCCCGCACAATCAGGCTGCGATGGTTCATTTCAAGTTCGGTATGCTGGGTACAGAGCTGGATAATTTGTTCAGCAATGGCTTCTTCCAGTACTTCGCCTAAGGTTTTACCAGAAGCGCTGTTGTCGCCGCGCTCAAATAAAGCCAAGTTTTCTGTCAAAAACTGGATCAGATGTTCGTACCCTGGCTTATCTGTCACCATAAAACGCTGCTACCCCTGAGCTGGACTGACTGAGCAAAATCCGGTTTGTCGTGCAGACAATAGGCTGGAAAACTCGGATAAGTGAGTGTCATTTAAGCAAATTTTAGTTTAGAAAACAAATCGGGCTCTACGACCCCGACAATTAAATTTTCAGTCAGTGTCAGAACTCCAACCCCGGAGACAAGGTCGCCGGAAGCTGCACCGAATCAAGTTCCACTGAAGCCACAGGGTAAGCACAATAATCCGCAGCGTAATAGGCACTGGCTCTGTGGTTGCCACTGCCACCAATACCACCAAAAGGTGCGGCTGAGCTGGCGCCTGTAATGGGCCGGTTCCAGTTCACAATACCAGCGCGAATTTTGCTGAAGAAGCGCTGATACACCTCAGCATTATCTGACAACAAACCTGCGGACAAACCATAACTGGTTTGATTGGCCAGACGCAGCGCTTCGTCAAAACTGGCATAACGGAACACTTTTAGTAAAGGACCAAAATGCTCCTGATCGGGCATCTCCCGGATGGATGTGCAGTCCAGAATACCAGGGCTTAACATCGCAGGACTCTGCGGCAAAGGTTGCATCTGCAGCAATGCAGTGGCGCCCAAGTTCACCAGCTGTTGTTGCGCTTGCAACAATTGGTTAGCGGCCCGTGCAGAGATCAGCGTGCCCATAAAAGGCTGCTCTTCATCATCGTAGCCGCCCACTTTGATCCGTGCGGTTACATCCAGCAGACGGGCCAATACCGCGTCGCCTTCAGCCGTTTTTGGTAAATACAAACGGCGCACACAGGTGCAGCGCTGGCCAGCCGACAAAAAGGCCGACTGAATAATGTCATGCACGGCTGCATCGATGTTGTTGACCTGCTCGACAATCAATGGGTTATTGCCGCCCATTTCCAGCGCCAGAATTTTATGTGGCTGGCTGGCAAACTGCTGATGCAGGTAATGGCCTGTGCCAGAGCTGCCGGTAAAAAACAAACCGTCAATGCCCGGATGGCTGGCAAGCGCCTTACCGGTGTCCACTTCCCCTTGCAGTAAGTTCAATACGCCGGCAGGCAAACCGGCCTGTTGCCACAATTCGACCGTCAACTGCGCCACTTTCGGGGTCAGCTCACTTGGCTTAAACAGCACCGTATTGCCCGCCAACAAAGCCGGCACTATATGACCGTTTGGTAAGTGACCAGGGAAGTTGTAAGGACCAAACACCGCCACCACACCATGAGGCTTATGCCGCACCCAGGCTTTGCCTACCGGCATCGGGTTTTCCCGCACACCAGTGCGTTCCTGATAAGCTCTGGCAGAAATCTCGATTTTGCCAATCATCGCCGCTACTTCGGTGCGGCTTTCCCATAAGGGTTTGCCAGTTTCACTGGCAATGCAGTAGGCCAGTTGCTCTTTATTCGCCTCTAACTGGCGGCCAAACTGGCGCATCAGCTCAAGCCGTTGCTCGAAACTCCACTGCGCCCAGCCCTCAAAGGCAGCTCGGGCCGCCTGTACCGCCAGTTCAACCTGATCAGCACCTGCGCTCTGTCCCTGCCAGATCACCTGCTGTTTGGCTGGGTCCAGCGATAAGAATTCCTGGCCAGTGCCTGCGTGCCACTGACCATCAATAAATTGTACCTGTTGCATAGTGTTATCCTGATTAAATCCGTGCGAGACGCACCCAATCGCCGTTTTGCACCTGCAGCAGCTCGGCTGCCGCCGCCGGTAAGGTGACGACGGTGTCGTCCTCACGCAGTTGCAGGTAGAGCCAGGTGGCGCGGAAATCCTGCAACTGCGTGTTGCTGATCATCCAGGGCTGGCCCCCCTGCACTTCGCCAATCTGCACCTGTACACGACGGCTATTGCGGACACTGCGAATATGTTCAACTTTGGCTTCTACCGTTGGGCCTGCATCAAAAATATCGACATAACCGGTATTGGAGAAACCTTCAGATTGCAGCATCGCCAGCGCAGGCCGGGTTTTGTCATGCACTTTGCCAATCACGGCTTGCGCTTCTTTGCTCAGCAGGCTGACGTAGATTGGGTACTTCGGCATCAGTTCAGCAATAAAGACTTTCTGACCTATGCCAGTCAGGTAGTCTGCAGTTGGGAAGTCCACCGAAAAGAAACTGTCTTGCAGCCACTGCCAGAACGGCGAATTGCCGGCGTCATCGGAAACACCGCGCATTTCAGCAATCACCCGCTCAGCAAAACGCTGGCGGAATTCGGCCATAAATAAAAAGCGGATTTTGGATAATAGTTTGCCGGCGTTGTTTTTACGGCTGTCTTCACGGACAAACAAGGTACAGAGTTCGGAAACTCCGGTGTAATCATTACAGAGCGTCAGAATATCCACGGCTTTGTATACACCCAGTGCCCGCGAGCTATGCACCACCTTGCCCAGATGGTAATGATAAAAGGCATCATCCAGCCCGACCGCCGCTTCAATAGCACTGGTGCCGAGCACCCTGCCGGTTTCGGCGTCTTGCAGGACAAATAGATAGCCTTCATCGCCAGGGCTCTGGATAGTTTTGGCGAACGAGTTCTCAGATCGATTGATTTTACGTTGCAGCAATTCTTCGTTCACTGGCAACGAGGTAAAACCATGCCCCGACTCGACCGCAATTTGGTAGAGCTCGGGGTAATCTTCGGCTCGGATTGGGCGAATCAGTAACATGGTCGCTTACTCCAGTTTTTTTGCTTCATAGGCGCTTTCTCGCGCCGTTATTTTTGCTTTAAATTTTATCGTACAACTCGGTTCCCACCGCCCCAGCCTCGTTGTAGCAAGGACGGCGGGTAAAAGCTTGGACAGCCCAGTCTTAGTGCTGGTTCAGTACCTGTGCCACAGCTTTGGCAAAACGTTGCATGCCTTCCACAATATCCTGCTCTGGGATCACCAGTGATGGCGCAAAACGGATCACGTCGGGGCCGGCGACCAAAGCTAACAAACCTTGATCAGCCGCTGCCAGGAAAAACTCGCGGGAACGGCCTTTGAATTGATCATTCAGTACAGCCCCCAACAACATGCCTTGGCCACGCACTTCACTGAACAGCTGATACTGCTCGTTGATCGCGGCCAGCTCACGCCGGAAGAGTTGATCACGTTGCAGCACACCGTTCAGCACTTCCGGGGTATTGATAGTGTCCAGCGCCGCTTCTGCCACAGCACAAGCCAGCGGGTTGCCGCCATAGGTACTGCCATGAGTCCCCACTTTCAGGTGGCTGGCGATCGCCGTGCTGGTCAACATGGCGCCGACCGGGAAACCTCCACCCAGAGATTTAGCCGTGGTCAGAATATCCGGCGTGACGTCGCTGTGCATATAAGCGTAAAGTTTGCCGGTACGGCCCACCCCAGTCTGCACTTCATCGTAAATCATCAGTGCATTGTGCTGGTCGCATAATGTACGCACACCACGCAGGAAGGCCGGATCGGCCGGAATAATACCGCCCTCACCTTGCAAAGGCTCGAGGATCACAGCACAGGTGTTGTCTGACATCAGTGCTTTCAGGCTGTCCAGATTGTTGTATTCGGCGTGATCAATAGCTGCTGGCTTAGGACCAAAACCATCAGAATAAGACGACTGGCCACCGACAGTAACGGTAAAGAAAGTACGGCCATGGAAGCTTTTACCAAAAGAGATGATTTGCTGCTTCTGCGCACCAAAGTTTTCCAGCGCCCAGCGCCGCGCTAACTTCAGCGCCGCTTCGTTGGCTTCGGCGCCTGAGTTGGCAAAATAGACTTTTTCGGCGAAGGTGGCGTCAGTCAGTTTTTTCGCCAGCCGCAGCGCAGGCTCATTGGTCATCACGTTGGACAAATGCCATAACTGGTCGGCCTGATGTTTCAGCGCAGACACTAAAGCCGGGTGGCAGTGGCCTAACGCATTGACGGCGATACCACCGGCAAAATCGATGTACTCACGTCCCTGTTGGTCCCAGACCCGCGATCCCTGGCCACGTACCGGGATCATCGGTGCTGGCGCATAGTTAGGCACCATCACCTGGTCAAACAGTGCTCTGTCAACCTGCATATATTCAGACATATTCACATTCCTCTGGCTATGTTTTGGCGGATCGCTCAGGCGCAACTCTTGGCATCCGCAGTGCTACTGTTGCAGGCATTATTGCAGATAAAAAATGAAAAGTCTTGCAACGGAAAATCACGCTAAGCCTTGAAAATTAAGGCTTAGCGCTAGATTTGCAGGGGTTTTGAATAACTAGGCAATTTGCGGAAACAGTGGGTTTTCTGAATGTTTCAGGTCCAGCCTTAGCGTGCCGCATGACGGCTTAAAATGAAATCAGCAGCAGCGCATCACTAGAACGCTGAATGGTTATTCAAACTGTAATTTTCGTAAATCCGTTTGCGACAACACTTTACGCAGTGCGGTATGAATTTCAACCTGTTCAAGGTAGCGAACGGCATCTTCCATCGCCAGTTTGTTGTCGTTCAGTAAAAACTTAACCTGCACAAAGCAATTGGCCTGCAACAAAATCCGGGTTAAATCCATGCCGCTCTGATAGGCAGTGCCGTCTGCCAGTTGGTCGAGGATGCCTGCCAGCGGCATGCGTTTGAGCTGCCAGCGGGAGACCAGATCGGCGCTGATGATTGCAGCAAACTCTTCAATACCGCTGGACAGGAAACCGGCATCGGCATCCAGAATTTCCAGCGCGTCGATCAATTCTACATCCCGGGCATCCTGTGCACGCATCTGTTCATTCAGTTTGACTTGTTTGTAGCTGCGCAGGTAATTGCGGATCACCACCATATGGCCCAGGGTCTGGAACAAAGCGGCGCAAAACGCCACAAAGGCATTATGGCCCTGCTCTTCAGCAATTTTTTTGGCCGCTATAGCTGTTGCCAGTGAATAATCCCAGATCTTGGTTTTAAACTGGACAAAAGGCTCAGTTGAGTGAGGAATACAACGGCGAAATGCATAGACTGGCACCAACGACTGCAAGGACTCAATGCCCAAAAACCGCAGTGCCGTTTTGACATCTTTGACCAGGTTGGCACTGCCAATTTTACTGCGGTAACGCGGTGAGTTAATCAGCCGCAAAATGTCTTCCGTCAGCCAGTCAATGCCGGAGATCAGCGGGTCCAGTTGGTTTAACGTCACCGCCTTCGCACTTAAAGCGTCAAGCAGTGCCGGAAAACCAGGCCCCAAATCAAACAAGGAGCTGCTGATGACCTCAATGCTACTTAAGCGCTGCAACATCTCCTGCGCCACTTCGTCATGCAAATGGGCCTGAGTGAAATCCAGAAACATGCTTTTGGCATTGGCGTCCGACTGACGGGCTTCCATCGCCTTACGTTCGATATCCAGCATGGGTCGGTGATTTTGCTGCTGCGCCAGCTTTTGGCTGTAGCGCAGCTTTTTCTGGTTTGGATCCACTCCAATCAGGTTGTCGATAAAAAGTTGCTCTAACGGACTAAACGACATGGGGCCTCAGATGGTTTCAGTGCAGTGGCTGCAGTTTTTATCATTATGCGTCAGTCTATCTGTATGTGTCAGAAAATTCTGTAATAACTGATGTCCTTGCTCCGTCAGTATAGCCTCAGGATGAAATTGTACCCCTGCCAGCAACAGATGTTTGTGCTGCAAGCCCATGATATCGCCGGAGTCAGTCCAGGCAGTGACTTCAAAGCAATCAGGCAGGCTCTGCCGCTCAACAACTAAGGAATGGTAACGGGTGACGCTCAACGGGTTGTTCAGACCGCGGAAAAGACCTGTCCCCAGATGCCCGATAGCGCTGTTTTTGCCATGCATCACTTCAGGCGCCCGCACCACTTTGGCACCAAACACCTGGGCTATGGCCTGATGGCCGAGGCAAACTCCGAGGATGGGGATCTGGCCGGCAAAATGCCGGATGGCATCCAATGAAATGCCGGCGTGATCTGGGCTGCAAGGGCCAGGTGAAATCACCAGATAGTCGGGCTTCATAGCCGCTATTTGGGTCAGACTGACTTCATCGTTGCGACGTACCACCACCTGTTGACCCAGTTCAGCAAAGTACTGAACTAGGTTGTAGGTGAACGAATCGTAGTTATCCAGCAGCAGTAACATCAGGCAGGTAACACAAAACCTACAGCGTCATACACTTGTTTCAGCGTGATGGCAGCTCGAGCTCGCGCTTGCTCAGCACCTTGACGCAGCACTTGGTTCATCAGGCTCTGATCCGCACGGATTTCTTTGAATTTCTGCTGCACGGGCTCCAGCAGCGCCACTACAGCATCGGCCACATCAGTCTTCAGATGGCCATACATTTTGCCTTCATATTCAGCAACCAGCGCGTCAATGGATTTGCCGGTCACACCACTTAAAATACTCAGCAGGTTGGCAACACCGGCTTTATTTTCCAGATCAAAGTACACCCGGGGCGGGTCTTCTGAATCCGTCATCGCCTTTTTGAATTTTTTGCTGATCATTTTCGGGTCTTCCAGCAAGCCAACGAAATTCCACGGGTTTTCATCCGATTTGGACATTTTTTTCGTCGGGTCCTGCAAGCTCATCACCCGGGCAGCCACAGGCGGAATATAAGGTTCTGGCACCACAAAGGTATCGCCATGCAAGGCGTTAAAACGCATGGCCACGTCGCGGGCTAATTCCAGATGTTGTTTCTGGTCATGACCGACAGGCACCTGATGGGCGTTGTACACCAGAATGTCCGCCGCCATCAGCACAGGGTAAGTAAACAAACCGGCGTTGACGTTATTGCTGTGACGCTCCGATTTGTCTTTAAATTGGGTCATCCGGCTCAATTCGCCAAATTGGGTGTAGCAGTTCAACACCCAGTTCAGCTGACTGTGCTCAGGCACATGGCTTTGCATAAAGACGGTAGAGCGCTGAGGATCAATACCGCAGGCCAGGTACAGCGCCAGACTGTCCAGTGACGCATTGCGCAGCGCTGCAGGTTCCTGCCGCACGGTAATAGCGTGCAAATCGACAATGCAGTACAGGCAGTCATAGTCGTCCTGCATTTTATCCCATTGCCGCAAAGCACCCAGGTAATTACCAATGGTAAGCTGGCCTGAAGGCTGAGCCCCGCTCAGTACTGTAGGTTTAGAGGCTGAAGAAACTGCTGACATTTAACATTCCTGTACATATTGCCGGATCGCTTGGGGTAACTGGCGAAAATCATCCAGTACCAAATCCGGTTGACTAAGTTCGATAGATTGGCCGTGATTATACCCGTAGCTCAAGGCAAAAACAGGCAAAGCAGCCGCTCTGGCGGCAAATATATCGTTTTCTGAATCCCCGACCAGCAACAACTGAGTAGGAGCTAACTGCTCAAGCTCAGCCAGTTTCAGCAGCATATCCGGCGCAGGTTTGGCTTTGGCCACCTCATCGGCGCAGACCAGTTGAGAAAAATAAGGTGCGATGCCAAGGCTTTCTAATAAAGGCAAGCTGAACTGACGGGGTTTGTTGGTGGTAACCGCCAGCCGGTAGCTCTGACTCAGTTCCGACAGCACTTCTTTGACTCCCGGAAACAACACTGTGTGCTGACCATTGGTCTGATGGTAGTGCTCAATAAAGTAGCCCTTCGCCTGCTCCAGCAACTGAAGATCTACAGAGCACGGTTGCATCTCGCCAGTTAAAGCTCGTTTGAGCAGCATCAGCATGCCGTTCCCCAACCAATGCTGCACTTGCTCCAGCCCGACCGGCGCCAGACCGAGTTGGGCCAAGGTCTGGTTTAATGCAGGCAAAATATCCGGCGCACTGTCGACCAGGGTGCCATCCAAATCAAAAGCTATACAACGAAGCGCCGTCACGACAATGACACCTTAGCCAGCTCAGCCCGCATTTGTGCGATGACCGCCTGGTAGTCGGGCTGACCAAAAATGGCCGAGCCCGCCACAAAGGTATCAGCCCCAGCCGCGGCTATTTCAGCGATATTGTCAACTTTGACCCCGCCATCCACTTCCAGCCGGATAGCCAGGCCGGACTGATCAATCAGGGCTCTGACTTGTTCCAGCTTCTTTAAAGTCGACGGAATAAATGACTGGCCACCAAAGCCCGGATTCACCGACATCAACAACACCATGTCTACTTTGTCCAACACATAATCCAGATAACTTAAAGGCGTGGCTGGGTTAAATACCAGCCCCGCCTGACAGCCGTGCTGGCGGATCAACTGCAAGGTCCGATCTATATGCTGAGAAGCCTCAGGATGGAAGCTAATCATCGATGCTCCGGCTTCGGCAAAAGCAGGCACCAGACTGTCAACATTCTCCACCATCAGATGCACATCCACTGGTGCCTGAATGCCGTACTGACGCAACGCCTGGCATACCATCGGGCCAAAAGTCAGGTTCGGCACATAGTGATTGTCCATTACATCAAAATGCACTACATCAGCGCCAGCGGCCAACACCGCGGATACATCCTGACCCAGGCGCGCAAAATCGGCAGATAAAATAGAGGGTGCTATCCAGAAAGGCTGACGCATCTGATTTCCATACTAAAAGAATGAACTGGCCGAGACTTTACTGAATTTGCAGAAAAAAATCACCTGATTGCCCTGCCCCATTTCTGCACAAAAAAAAGCGACAACGCACCAAAATTGGACATTATTTCATCGCACAATTAATACATTCATGTCATCTAAATGATTTATAAAGGTTTTTAGCTATGGCACAAAAATGGAATAGCTTGATCGGGAACTATCAGATAAGGGCATATAAAATGACAAAAACATCCAGTATGGGAAAACACGCAACAAGTCGTTGGTTGAAACTGAGTTTACTAGCCACTGCATTAACCGCCAGCCTGACTGCACATGCAGCCACCATTAGCGGTAACGTGGCTTTTACAAACGATTATTTATTCCGCGGTATCTCGCAAACCAACGAAGGCCCGGCTATTCAGGGCGGTTTTACTCTGGCTGGCGAGTCAGGTTTCTACCTGTCGACCTGGGGTTCCAATATCAAGTTTGGCGAAGGCAGTATGGAGCTCGATGTACTGGTTGGCTGGACTGGCGCATTAAACGACGAATGGAATATTGACGTCGGGGTCATGGAATACATGTACCCGGAAGGTGACAACGGCGAAACTGAGTTTAACTTCTACGAAGGTTATGCCAAGTTCTTCTATGACAAATGGACTTTAGGTCTGGCTTACTCACCGGATTATTTTGGTGCTGGTGTTGAAGACTATTACTACCTGTCTGCGGACTACAAATATCCATTAGTGGAAAGCATGGCGCTGGATCTACATTTCGGTTACAACTCTTTTGAAGATGCTGGCGAGTTTGAAACTTTCCTGGCCGCAGGCCCCACCACAGATGACTCCTATATTGACTGGAGTGTTGGCGTCAGCGGTGAAATTTTGGGTACAGGTGTTGCGCTGAAATATGCGGACACCAGTGTAGATGATTCAGCCGAATGCTACCTGTGTGACAGCCGTATTGTGCTGACCATCAGTAAAAGCTTTTAATCGTCCTCCGAAGCTGGCCTGCCTACAGGTCAGCTTCGCTGTGTTGCCT
This sequence comes from Rheinheimera marina, assembly GCF_042654345.1. Lineage (NCBI taxonomy): Bacteria > Pseudomonadati > Pseudomonadota > Gammaproteobacteria > Chromatiales > Chromatiaceae > Rheinheimera > Rheinheimera marina. The sequence goes on along the minus strand of NZ_JBHSGB010000010.1, from coordinate 386,242 downwards.
TTTCTTTCTGCACTGCGCATAAGTTAACCAGTTGTATACTTCGCGAAAGTTGAGTATGATTCGGCACACTTATTGACCAGCGAGGACCGCAGATGAATACCCGAAGCAAACTCCGTTGTGGTGCCCTGGTAACCATCGCTGCGACCGCCTTTCTGCTGATCCATGTCAAAAATCCTCAGCTGGCTCCTTGTGTGACCCAGTTTTCGACTGACAGCAATGTAACCACTCAATGCCAACCGCAACAAAGCTGGTTCAACTGGTTACAGGGCAACAGCCGCTCAACCCAGTTTCACTTTGTCGATTTATTAGAGTTGTTGAATCGGTTCGGCCACAACAGGAATTAACGTGGCAGGCCCGACGCTGAAACAGCTGGGTAAAGCGATCATCGGTGCACTGATAGGTGTGCAATCAGAACAACAGCGTCAGGCTGACTTCCAGCAACACTCGATGTGGCCTTATTTAATTGCCGGGATCCTGGCGACTGCACTTTTTGTTGGCATGCTGCTACTGATTGTCACGGCTGTGTTGTCCTGACACGCCGGATACAAGGCAAACAACTCCGCCACTTTGCCTCTGCTGCTGCCTTTCTGACTGATCGAACGCCCCACCTGAATCGAACTTAAGGTCGAGTTTTCATAAAGCTTGCGGGTCAGCGTGGTGTCATGGTTGCTGATCATCACCGTCATGCCATCGCGCTGTGCCTGTTCAGCCAGATTCGCCAGTTGCGCCTGGTCGTCCAGGTTAAAACTGTTTTTGGCATAAGAGGTAAAACTTGCCGTGCGGCTAAGCGGCACATAAGGCGGGTCACAATAGACCACAGCAGGTGCCGTTAAACTGGCAAACAGCTGTTCGTAAGACATGCAGACAAAACGGGCCTTCTGCGCTTTTTCGGCAAAAAACCACAGCTCCTGCTCCGGGAAATAAGGCTTTTTATAGCTGCCGAAAGGCACGTTAAACTTGCCACTGCTGTTGTAACGGCACAGACCGTTGTAGCCATGCCGATTCAGGTACAGAAACAACAACGAACGTTCGTAGCTGTCCTGGCTTTGGTTAAATTGTTCGCGAAATGCCAGGTAACTGCTTTTCTGGTTTGCACTGTCATTAAACAAACCGGCAGCATCCCTGATAAAGGCTTGCGGCTGCTGCTGCAACAACTGGTACAAATGGATCAGATCCGCATTGATGTCATTGAGCAGATAAGACGGATAGTCTGTATTGAGAAATACCGAGCCGGCGCCGACAAATGGCTCCACCAGCAATGGGCCTGCCGGCAACTGCAGGCTGATGGCATCCACCAGATTAAACTTGCCGCCTGCCCATTTCAGAAAAGCCCTGCTTTTTGCGTGACCTGCTTTATCTTTGGTGCTTTTACTGGCCGGCAAAGTTTCGGATCTCCCGCTGGATGTCGGTCAGGCTCTTCACAAAAGGGGTTTGCTGGCGTAGCTCTTCCGGCAGGGTTTTCACTTGCTGCCGGGCCGCAGTGCCATTGACGTAAGAGGCGGACACCACCACAAACTGGTTTTTGCCCTGCTGCTGACGCTGGTACATCTGCAAATTCAGGTTTCTGTATTTGTTGATAAAGTTCTGCGCTGCGCTCAGCTGAGAGTAAACCCCCAGTTGAATGGCTACAGTGTCCGGTAACATCGCCAGCAACACTTGTTCATCCAGTGCGGCAGCCTTTGCTGGAGCCGCGGTGACCTGAGCAGGTTGAACTGCGTTTTCTTCTGCCATCTCAGCCAGCAATTCATCGTTTTGGGCCGGGCTGGCTGGCTGCTGAGCTACAACTTTGGATTGCTCCCTGGCCACCGTCTCAGGAACAGATTGGGCGGTCGGTTCTGGCTCTGGCTTGGAAACCACAGGTTCGGCTTCTGTGCTTTCCGGCTGTTCATGCTGCGCAGTATCATCCGCCACAGGCTCTGGCAGCACTTCAACAGCAGCAGGTTCATCGGCAGCTGCACTCGCTACTTGCTGTGGAGCCTTTTCAGCGTTCACTGACGTTTGCTGCACTTCACTCACCACGTTGTCCAGCTCTGTCTTCTCGGTAGCCGGTGTCACGGTTTTTGGCAACGCCATTTGTGGCATTGCATTGTCACTGAAGGCTGGCCTGCTAATGGTGCCCACTTCGGTGCCAGCCACTGCTTTCGCTTGTTCCAGCTGATCCTGCACATCAGGCCCTTTGCTGACGGCCGCAGTAGAGGCCAGACGCTGCTCTGACGTACTGTTGGCACTGGTGTTCGGGTAATAAGGGACTAAATCGGGAGCCACTGGCTGACGGAACTGTTGCTCCGACCATAACCAGAACATGACGACCGCTGCAATCAGGCTGAAGCCAATGCTCATCACCAAAAAGGGTGAAAAGAACTGACCGGACGCAGTGGACGCTTTCACTGGCGCATGGGCGGTTCTGGGTGGCCGCACTTCGGCTTCAAACGATAGGCTTTGTTCTTGCTCGGTGCGCATCGCTCTCAGACCTACAGGGTCCGGACTGTCATTGCTGCTAATAAAGACCGGCACGGCTTCGTCATCCTCCACCGAACTAAACCCCTTGGCAGCAGGCGCTTCGGCCGCTTTGACTGCAGGTTTGAACTGGCGTTTTACCGGGTTACGGGAAAGGCCGACAAACAGCAAATGCAAGTCTCCGGCACAGTCATCGATGCGTTCCAGCAGCTCGCGCTCAGGCAAGCTATATGGCAGCAGTAAATCGCGACACTCCTGCTCTGTCACCGGCAGTAAATGCATCGCCAGACGAACTTCCGCCTTGGGCTGCAACACAGAGATAAACACGCTGACCGGTAATTGTTGCACCAGTTGCCAGCATTCATCCGACAACTGGTCGGCATCATCAATCAGCAGTAAAAAAGATTCTTTCGGCTGCAACTGCGCAAAAAACTCAGGCAAAGCGCGGGGCAATGGCTGCACACCAAACCAGTGCTGCTGCATTACTTTAAGCATATCCACTGGTTTGAGGCCAGGTTCAGCCTGTAGCAGCGCCAGATTAAAATGCTCGGAGCAAATCTCTGCCAGCGCCAACATCAGTGTACTTTTGCCACTTCCGCTGCTGCCAACCAGTTGTAAGCGTTCCGGCCGGTTAAATTCCAGTTGCAACAATAAGCGTTGCAGCAACTGACGCTGAGAGTCCAGCAAACCGGAGTGCTGAGTCAGACGCTGTTGAAGTGCAGGTTTGTTCATAAACTGAAGATAGTCAGTAGTTCAGATTCAGTGACGTTGTCGACAATAGCACTTTGCCCTAAAGCAACAGGTAAAATAAAGCGCATTTTACCTGCCAGTACTTTTTTATCGGTTTTCATATAAGGCATAAAATCCTGAATGCGCATGGCTTCAGGTGGGGAAACAGGTAAATCAAAAGCTTGCAACAGATTCGTCACTCGTTTCAACTCGTGCGTGTTCAAGTCACCACGGCTGTGCGCCACTCTGGCCGCCATCACCATGCCGGCAGCAACGGCTTCACCGTGCAGCCAGTGGCCATAGCCCAGATGCGCTTCAATGGCATGACCAAAGGTGTGCCCCAGATTCAGCAAAGCACGCTCGCCCTGCTCAGTTTCGTCCCGGCTGACGATATCGGCCTTCATCTGGCAGCAATGACGGATCATTTCCGCCAGCACTGCTTTGTCTCTGGCCTGAATCGCCTGCTGCTGCTGTTCCAGCCAGTTAAAAAAAGCCAGGTCGGCAATTAAGGCGTACTTCACCACTTCGGCCATACCAGCGGCAAATTCACGCTTCGGCAAGCTGTCCAGCACCGAGGTATTAATCAACACCAGATCCGGCTGCTTAAACGCGCCGATCATATTTTTACCCAACGGATGGTTCACAGCGGTTTTACCGCCGACAGACGAGTCGACTTGCGACAGTAACGTGGTCGGGACCTGGATAAAACGCACACCGCGTTGATAGCAGGCCGCAACAAAACCCGTTAAATCGCCAATGACACCGCCGCCCAAGGCAACCAGCACCACGTCACGGTTAATTTTATGTTCAAGCAAAAAGCAAAGCGCCTGCTCAAATGAACTCAGGGTTTTGTAGGCTTCACCATCGGGGATCAGAAAATGTCGTACGTCAGCCTGGCTGAACAGCGCCTGCACCTGGGCTAAATACAATTCAGCGACGAGCGGGTTGGAAAGAATCACCACCTGTCGGGCGGGCGGCAGAACCTGCTGCAGGTTCTGTTGAAATAACTCAGATTGGATCAGGATAGGGTAGCTGCGCTCTCCAAGTTGGACTTCAACTTTTTGCATTCACAGCTCTCCTTTCCTGTCAGTAGTCGTCGTTAAAAACCCAGTTGATCAACAATCTGGTTGGCCACGGCACGGGCACTTTGCTCGTCGGTGCGAATAGTGAAATCGGCGATTTCTTCATATAGCGGGTTACGTTCATCCGCTAACCGCACCAGCACTTCACGTGGTTCTTCTTTGGTTTGCAACAGTGGACGGCGCTTATCCCTTTGGGTGCGGGCCACTTGTTTTTCGATCGGGGTTTCTAAGTAAACCACGATACCACGTGCCGATAAACGGTTACGTGTTTCTTTGCTTAATACTGAACCACCACCTGTGGCCAGCACTATGCCTTGTAATTCTGTCAGATCCGAAATCACGTTCTCTTCGCGGACACGGAATCCGGCTTCACCTTCCAGGTCGAATACCCAGGCAATGTCTGCACCTGTGCGGCGTTCAATTTCCTGATCAGAGTCGTAGAATTCTAAATGAAGCATTTCTGCTAAATGACGGCCAATTGTACTTTTACCTGCACCCATTGGGCCTACAAGGAAGATATTGCGTTTTTCTGCCATACGTAATGCTGCTGCGCTAACTTTGAAGGTTAATTATCAGGACGCGAAAGCTCCCACGAAAATTTGAAGCGGTGAATTATGTCAGCAATGGGTTTGGCTTGGCAAGTGAATTTTGGCGCAGCCCACGCCGTTGGCAGTGCCGGTTCAAGGCTGCTCCGTCAGTATTCTCGGGGTGACAAAAATCAGTAATTCGGTTTTTTCATTGAAGTCACTATTACGTCGAAACAGTCGGCCCATCACAGGGATATCGCCCAGTACCGGCACCTTGGACGTGGTGTTGGTGTATTGCTGCTGATAAATGCCACCCAGCACGACAGTGGCCCCATTGTCGACCAGCACCTGGGTCTGAATACGTTGGGTATCGATGGCCTGTGCCGGTCCGTTGCCTGTCGATACCGTCTCGCCTCTGGTATCCTGAGTGATTTCCAGGTCCAGGATAATTTTGTTATCCGGCGTCACCTGCGGGGTCACTTCCAGGCTTAACACCGCCTTTTTAAAGGTCACCGTAGTGGCACCGCTGCTGGACGCTTCCAGGTAAGGGATCTCAGTGCCCTGCTCGATGCGTGCTTTTTTCTGATTGGCCGTGGTAATACGAGGGCTGGCAATAATCTCGCCTTTATTTTCCTGCTCCAGTGCAGACAGCTCCAGATCAAGCAAGGTGCCGTCGGCAAACTTAGTGACATGAAAAGCCAGACTACCGGCTGGATTGGACACAGGTAAATTCACATTCCAGCGATCGGCCAAATCAGGCACAGTGCCGCCGGCCAAATCATTGGCGCCACTGGCATTACCCGACCAGGCTTTGTTGTTTTGCTGATCGCTGAAGCCCCAGCGAATGCCTATTTCGTCCCGGACATTATCGCGCACCGTCACCATACGCGACTCAATCAGCACTTGCTTGACCGGCACATCCAGCCGTCGCAACAAACGGCGAATATTGTCGATACTGCGCCGGGTGTCTTTCACCAGTAAGGTATTGGTGCGCTCATCAACAGACACATTGCCGCGTTCGCTCAATAAGGTCGCATCTTTGTTATTCAGCAAAGCGGCCAAATCGGCTGCTTTGGCATAATTGACAGTCAGAAACTCGGAGGACAGAGGCTCCAGCTGCTCCACCTGTTGTTGAGCCTGCAGCTCACGCGCTTCGCGTGCAGCCAGTTCGTCAGAGGGCGCGATCAGCAGAATATTGCCTTCCAGCCGTTTATCCAGACCCCGCACCTTCAATACCATATCCAGCGCCTGGTCCCAGGGGGTGCCATCCAGTCGCAGCGTGATATTGCCAACCACAGAGTCACTGGTCACCAGATTAAAGCCGGTATAATCAGCAATGATCTGCAACACAGTACGCACAGGAACATCCTGAAAATTCAACGAAATAGCTTTACCAACATAAGGCCCTGGCGCCGAAGCTGAGCGTTCGGACTTTTTCTTCAGAATCAGCTCAAAATTCCGGTCCAGTTGCTGGTAGCTGTATTCCACCTCAGCCAGATTACTGATCACCAGCCGGGCCACCTCCCCCTGACGGAAGGTTTCAATGCCTTGCACCACAGTGGCAAAATCCAGCACATCCAACTGATACAACAACTCATCCGGCAAAGCGGTTTGCTGGAAATCCAGCTGGACCCTGCTGCCGTCCGAGCTGACATCCACTGCAGCAGACGCATTGGCCAACAGCACCAGCACCTTGCCTTCGCCTTCCGCGGTGCGGCGAAAATCAATGGCTTCAATCTGGTTCAAAGGCTGCGCCACGGCTGCGATGCTCAGCAGCAGCGACAGGGCCACCATCCATTTGTTCATGCTCCCCTCCCGTTCGTCTGCGGCTCGGGCTGTGCCGCAGGTAACTGCAGTTGCAGCTCGGTTTCACGCCGGATAAAACAACCTGAACCGTCAGGCACCAGCTCACGAATTTGAATTTTGTCTGGCCTGACCCGGCTGATTTCGCCATAAAACAAACCCAGTTTGTCACCCGCAGTGACCCGGTGCAGTTTCTGACTGCCATCCAGCAACAGGGCCCACAGCTGACCATTCGCACCCAGGGTGCCTTTCATGGTCAGGGTATCCAGCGCCACCAGCTCCAACGGCTGTTTAGTTTGGCCTGGTTCCGGCTGCAGACAGCCCGCCCGGCTTTGACTGCTCTGTGCCCCTTGCACCGGTTCAGGCATCACAAAAGGGCTGCGACCTTGTTCGCTTTGGTAAGGCTGATGCACAAAGGCATTCACAGGTTTGAGTGGCGGTATTTTCGCCACCGCCTGTTGTTGCACTTCTTGCATAAAAAACCGGATATCGTCGCTGTTATCAAAGCACGCGCTCAGTGTCAGGCTGATCAGTAACAACACAGCAATCCTCATAAGCTGCTCCCGCCTTTGGCAGGCGCACTCACCGCGGGAGCTTTGGCCTCTTTGTATCTGTAGGTTTTTGCTACCACCGAAAAATTAAGTTGTTCAGTCTCTGTGGTTTTCAGCTGAAAATCATGCAAAGTGACAATTCTGGGCAAAGCCGCCACCGCACTGACAAACAAGCCGACCTGGTGATAGGTACCCAACACTTCAATTTGAATGGGCAACTCGGTATAAAACTCCTTTTCAATCTCCGGTATCCAGTGAATACGGACGAAACTTAAGCCCACCGAGGTGCCAGCAAAGGTAATGTCGTCCAGCATGCCCGGAGTTTCCCGGCTACAGGGAAGCTGTTGCAGCAAGCCCGCCAGCATCTGCTCCATTTGCTGCATCTGCTGCTGGTACAAGGGTAAATTCACTGCCATCGAGTATTTGCTGCGATAACTCTCCCTGAGCTCTTTTTCTTTTTGCTGCTCAGCCTGTAACTGCACCAACGCCGGGTCCACCAGAAACAGATAACTGCCAATCAGCACTAACAGAGCTAACACCACAGCCACCACAACACGTCCAGCCTTAGGCCAGGATCCCATGTTGCTAAAATCCAGCTCAGCTAAATCCAGTTCAGACAAGTTCATCTTCAGATTCATGATTTGCTGCCTGCTTTTTTCGCTTTAACGCCTTTGCCTTTCACTGGCTCTGGCGGAGGCGCTACGGGTTCGGCGCCCAGGATCAACATATGCATTTTGAAATCACTTAAACCACGCTGGTCATCGGCATCGGCCTGAATAAACTCCAGCAATGGCTGACGCAGCAAACCAGACTGCTCCACCTGACGTAACATGGTCGATAATCTGTTGTTGGATTCACTGCGCCCGGTCAGCAACAACTGATTGGCTTTTTTATCCATGCCGGTTAGATAGACGCCATCCGGTACCACGTGCGCTATCTGGTCGAAGATTTGCGTACCCAGGTTGCGACGCTGTTGTAGCTGCTCGATAAGCGCCAGCCGCTGCTCCAAATCCTTTTTCTTTTGATTCAGCAAGCGAATTTCATACAGCTTTTTATCCAGCAACTGATTTTCCGCTTCCAGCACGCTGTTCCGCACTTTCTGGCCTTCTGTTCTGGCCTGCACCAGCCACATCAGCAAAAACATCAGTACAAATGCCACTAACGCAACTTGCGCCAGCTGCTGCAGATACTTCAGCTGGCGCTGCTTGCGGGCGGCTTCACGCCAGGGCAACAGGTTTACAAATGACATGGCGAAAACCCTCGCAATGCCAGACCGCAGGCAATTAACAAACTGCAGCTCTGCCCGGCAAACCGGCTCTTGTCGGCCGCAGCGCCCCATTGCATCTGACCAAGCGGGTCCGCCAGTACCGTATGAATAGCCAGTTCATCCGCCAACAGCTGGGCCAACCCAGGCAGGCAAGCGGAGCCACCGGACAGCAGAATATAATCCACCTGCTCCACCCCACTGGTGGTCAGGTACATTTGCAATGCCCGTCGCAGTTGCTGCAACAACTGGGTCTGAAAGGGGGCGGTGACTTCAAAACTGGCACTGGGCGGAAGGTCAAACAATTGCTTGGCACGCTCCGCCTCTGCCGGTGTTTTGCCATAAAAAGCGGCAATGGCATTGGTGTAGTGCAGCCCGCCAAAAGCCAGGTCCCGGCTGTATAACAACTGATCGCCCTGCACAATGCATAACAGGGTCAGGCTGGCGCCTATATCCAATACCGCCACTCGCTTTGTCATTGCATCTGCCGGTAGCTGGGCATAACACAAAGGCACAGCTCGGCTTAAACTGGCACTCTCAACATCGACCACTTTGGTGACAAAGCCTGCCTGCTCCAGCGCACTGACCCGACTTTGCACCGTCACAGTGCGGGCAGCAGTCAGCAGCACCTGCGACTGCCCGGTTCTGCTGTCGCTCCCCTGCACTTCAAAATCCAGGCTCACTTCATGCAGCGGGTATGGGATCAGGCTTTCCGCGTCCAGTTCTATCTGTCGCCAGAGGTCGTCATCATCCAGCTCTGGGTTCATCAGAATCACCTTGCTGATCACCTGAGCACCGGACACCGCAGTGGCCACGTCCCGAATCGATTTATCCAACTGACGCCGCAGCCGTCCGATAGCCTGACTGACGGCTTCAATGTCACGAATATCCCTGTCGACCATCACATCTGCAGGCATAGGTTCTATTGCAATGGCTTCTACTTTATAATGTCCGGCTTGCTGGCTGAGCAGTACAGCTTTGATGCTGTGGGAGCCGATATCGACACCCAGCATCAGGTTTTTTTTAGGTGGAAAAAGCCGGTTTAGCATAAGCTCAGGTGATACAGGTGAATGATTTATCTGGACTTGTGAACTGAGCTTAGTCGGTTTCTGCCAAAGTAGCGGCCTTGTTGGCTGAAGTTTGCTGAAAAACATTCCGTTTCAGTGCAGTTGCCTGAAGTGGCCTGACAGAGGGTACTGATGTCCTGGTTTAAAAAAATAACACTGCTGGTTCTGGCGGGTTTGATGTTTGGCGTGCTGGCCGTTGCTGGTGCTTATCTATATGTCAAAGACGATTTACCCAGTGTGGCCACCTTAAAAGAAGTCAAACTGCAAACCCCGATGCGGGTCTTCAGTCAGGACGGCCAGCTGATTTCACAGTTTGGTGAAAAACGTCGCATCCCGCTAAAGCTGGAAGAAATGCCAGAGCTACTGATTAAAGCCGTGCTGGCCACCGAAGACAGCCGTTTTTATGAGCACCCAGGTATCGACATCATAGGTATGTTCCGTGCCGCTACAGTTGTGGCCCTGAGCGGTGAAGCCCGTCAGGGTGCCAGTACCATTACCCAACAGGTGGCCCGGGAGTTTTTCCTCAGCCGGGAAAAGAGAATTCTGCGTAAGGTCAAAGAGATTTTCCTGGCGATCCGGATTGAACAACAACTGAGCAAAGACGAAATTCTCGAGTTATACCTGAACAAAATTGAACTGGGCCAACGTTCGTTTGGTGTCGGTGCAGCCGCACAGGTGTACTTTGGTAAAGCCATTCAGGACCTGACCTTATCCGAGATGGCGATTATTGCCGGTCTGCCGCAGGCGCCTTCGGTATTAAACCCGGTCCGTTCACCCAGCCGCGCCCGCACCCGCCGTAATATAGTGCTCGGCCGGATGCTGTCTGAAAAATACATCACTAAGCAGCAATACGAAGAGGCCGTGCAGGAGCCTATTATTTCTAAACTGCACGGTGCCCAAATTACCGCTTCAGCACCTTATGTCGCCGAAATGGTGCGGCAAGAAATTGTCGCTAAGTACGGTGAAGAAGAAGCTTATTCCAAAGGCTTCCAGGTCTACACCACTGTAGACTCCCGCTTGCAGGCCAAAGCAGTGGAAGCCGTGCAGAAAAACGTGGTGGGTTACGATGAACGCCACGGCTATAGAGGCCCGGTGGCTACCCTATGGCAAGCCAATGCCGAAACTCAGGCAGACGGTTCAGTGCAATTTGCCGAACAAGGCCGGCTATCCGACGCAGAAATTCTCGCCTACCTGGATGAACAGGACGGACTGGAAGATTTAACCCCTGCAGTGATCACTGCAGTGTCAGGTCGCGAAGCCAGTGCCATCCTGTCTGGCGGCCGTGCCATTCAGATCAACTGGCAAGGATTGAGCTGGGCCAGAAAATTTATCAGTCACGATCGCCAAAGTCATGCCCCTAAATCGGCCGCTGAAGTGGTGGCACCAGGTATGCACGTACTGGTAAGGCCTCAAGGCGCAAACTGGCGCTTAGGCCAAATCCCGAATGTCAGCAGTGCTTTGGTGGCCATCAACCCAACCGACGGCGCACTGCAGGCGCTGGTCGGTGGTTACAGCTTTGCCATGACCCAGTTTAACCGCGCCACTCAGGCCAATCGTCAGGTCGGCTCCAATATCAAACCTTTTATTTATTCAGCTGCGCTGGACAACAAGCTGACGCTGGCCACTGTGATGAATGATGCGCCAATCCACGAATGGGATGAAGGGGCCAACCAGGCCTGGCGGCCTAAAAATTCTCCTGAGGTGTACGACGGCCCAATCCGGATCCGCGAAGCGCTGGCCAAGTCGAAAAACGTAGTGGCAATCCGCTTGTTACGCACTGTGGGTATAGAAAAAACCCGTCAGCATCTGACCAAGTTTGGTTTCAGAGACAAAGATTTACCGCACAGTGAGACTCTGGCCTTGGGTTCGGCCTCCCTGACACCGCTGGAACTGGCCACCGGCTATGCGGTCTTTGCCAATGGCGGTTACCTGGTCAAACCTTATTTCATCAGCAAAGTTCTGGATGATGAAAATAACCTGATTTTTGAACACAAGCCGGTTCCGGTCTGCGCTGAATGTGAAGCCCGCGATCTGGCTGGCCAGCAGGCCGTGTTGCAGGCAAGGCAACACGAAAAAGCGCAGCAGCAAGCAGCAGCCGAAGCACTTGCCGCCGATCCGGAAGCTCAGCTGGAGGCTCAGTTTGCTGCACCAGTAAGCCCAAACCAAACCGCGATTGCTGACTTTGTGTCGGCAGAAGTCCCGTACGCACCACGGGTAATTTCAGCGCAAAACGCCTTTCTGGTCGCCGACGCCCTGAAAAGCTCCATTTGGGGCGGCCGTGGCTGGGTGGGGACAGCACACAGATTACGTGATCTGAAACGGCAGGACTTGTCAGGCAAAACCGGCACTACCAACGACGTGAAAGACGCCTGGTTCTCTGGGTTCTCACCTGAATTGGTCGTGACTACCTGGGTGGGTTTTGATGACGCCGAAAGCCGGTTAGGCAAAACGGCCTGGAACAGCAACCTTGGTAAAGATCAGACCACTGGCAGCGAAGCCGGCGCCAAAACCGCCCTGCCGGCCTGGCAGGAGTTTGTTGGTTTTGCGCTGGAAGGAAAACCGCAGATCATTACACCGCCTCCGGTTGGGATCAGCTCAGTCCGCATCGACCTGGCCACAGGCTTACTGACTCAAGCGACCGATAACAGCAGCACCTTTGAATACTTTATTCAGGGCACTGAACCCAAGACCTATGCCAATTCCTCAGTGTCACCTGTTCCGACTGAGTCGAAAGAAACTCAGGAAGACATAGAACTGTTTTAATCACTTGTCTTGCCCTCCGGTTTTGCTGACTATACTTCAGCAAAACCGGAGGTGTTATGCGTCTGATTTATCTGGTCTGTCTGAGTTTTCAGCTGTCAGCACAACCCGTGCTGAAAGCTGGTTATCCAGATCGCTTCAGTGACGAGTTGCCCGGTTCTGCAGGCAAAAGCCTGCGCTCTCAACTACTTTATTGCATTGAGCAGCACTCCAGGCTGCACTGGTCCTGGCAATCCTACCCTACCACCCGCTTATTTCATTCCCTTGAATCCGGCGATCTGGACCTGGTGTACCCGGCTATTTTTTCACCCGAACGAGAGCAGTACGCGATCGCCAGTGACGTGCTGTTTTATGTTCGTAATCTGTGGCTTAGCACAGCTAAAGCACCGAGTCCGCTAGCAGAGCACAGTATTGTGGTTAAACGGGGGGCCTTGCAGGTCGAACAGCTGAAGGCTAAAGGGTTTGACCAACTTGTGCTGGTGGAAGATTTCCGTACCCAGCTCGACATGTTGGATGCAGGCAGAGTGGACTTCGCCTTGATGCCCCAGGAAACTTTCCTCATTTTGCAATCTCAGCGCAAGCAGCAGTACTTCAGCAGCGAGTTCAATAAAGTGCCGGGGGGCTTTTACCTGGGCAAACAGGCCAACCCCACCTTTTTACCCGCGCTGAATCAAGCGCTCCAACTCTGTTTAGCTCAATTTAATCCAGGAGAACTTTGATGTATGTCGACGGCTTTTTAATTCCTGTTGCCAGCCACCGTCTGGAGGAATACAAACAAATGGCAGCGGACGCTGCAATAGTGTGGAAAGAATACGGCGCTTTGGATTATGTCGAAACGGTTGGCGATGATATGCAGATTGACGGCGTGGACAGCTTTTTAAATAAAGCCGGCTGCAATGCCAACGAAGTGGTGGTGTTCAGCTGGATCAGCTACCGGGATAAAGCCCACCGGGATGCCGTCAACGAAAAGGTGATGGCCGACCCGAGGTTGCAGCAGATGATGGAGCAGAAAGACCCGGTATTTGATTGCCGCCGTATGGCCTACGGCGGCTTCCGGTTACTGGTTAAAGCCTGAGATTAAGGCCGGACAGCAATCACTTCAATTTCAACCAGCATGCCTGGTGCCACCAAACCTGCTATTTGAAAGGCAGAGCGGGCTGGTAAATTAGGCTGCGCTGCAGTACCAAAAAACTGCGTGTAGCCTTTCATAAAGCCGGTGAAATCCATCTTGCCTTCCAGCGCAGGGTCACCGACCAGGAACACCGTCATTTTCACCACATCGCCCATGCCCAGGCCTTTGGCTTTCAGTGATGCTTCAATTTGTGACAATACGCTGACCGTCTGCTGCTCTGTGTTGCCCCAATAGGCCGCGGATGTTTTGTCTGCCTTTGGATCCGCCGGCGCAGGCACTTTACCACTTTCAAACACCAGTTTGCCGACTTCGACTGCACTGGCGATAGGGAAAGTACTGTTGCCAGGTAACGGATAGCGCTTCACCTCTGCCTGCGCTGAGGCTGCGACCAGCAACAAAGCCGCCGTGGTTATCACTGCTTTCATTGATTATCCTTCTGTTGATTGATTGAACTGATATAAGCCACTACATCCTGAACATCCTGGCTGCTGGACAAACCAAGCGCCATTTGCCGCATCAGCGCACCTTGCTGATCGGCAGCATTGACACCACGCTCCCCGGCGCGGAAAGACTCCAGTTGCCGGCTCAGGTACCAGGCATGCTGCCCCGCCAATGGTGGCGCTTTCATCGTCTCATTGCCTTGCGCCTCAGCGCCATGGCAGCTCTGACAACTCTGGTACAAAGACCGGCCTTTGGCGATATCACCGCTGGTTTCCGCGACAGCCGCCACCGGCTGCAAACCTTTGATAAACGCCAGCGCCATGTCGACGTCCTTTGGCTCCATACTTTTGGCAACCGCCATCATCTCTTTGCTGTAGTTATCTTTGGCATGGTCACCACGCCAGCCAGCCTGAAAACTATGCAATTGCGCTTGCAGATACCACTCTGGCAACACCGTCAGATTAGGCGCCTGAATAGCCGCATTACCCTGCGCATTGCTACCATGGCACACCAGGCAGTACTGCGCATTGGCCTGAAAGGTTTCGGCGGCCAGTCCATAACTGAACAGCGCGCCTATCAGCAAGACCAGTCTTTTCATACGGCGCTCCTTTTCTTCAGTTCCTGCTGCTGAATATGCTCCAGCGCGAACCAGGCCGAACGCACAGCCCCTTCTTGCCAGCCGGGATGGAAACTGACCTGATCGCCCACCAGATAATGCTGGCCGACCGGTTGCTGCAACACGCTGAAACTGCGCTCCAGCAGCTCGTCACTCCAGACGGCACCACAGCCCAGCATATGGTTCATCCGCTGCCAGCAGATACTGTTGCCTTGTTCGATATACTGCCGGTAGTTCGGATGCACCGCTTCGCCCTGACGCAACGCCAGTTCGATCCGCTCTTTGTGCGGCAAGGCTGAGATCCGGTCAACGATATCCGGATCCCAACTGTAAGCGCCAAGCAAAATGCCTTTTTGTTTGAACACGCCATGCGGCGGGTACCAGATTTGCGTAATGTCCTGATTGGTCCAGGAAATACCGGCATAAATCTGCTCACGCTCCCAAAAACGCTCTTTGGCCTGCAAAGCAATTTTGGACAGCTTGCCGCGCCGCAATTGCCGCATCACCTGCAGATAAGGCTCAGGGAAGTTATTTTCGATGCCACAGAGCAAGTGGCTTGGAATGCAGTTCAGGCAATAATCGGCCCGCACTGTCTGCTGCTGCCCGTTGGCAAAATAACTGACCTCCACCCCTTGTGGCAGTAACTGCACCCGTTTGACCTGAGCCTTCAGCTGAACCAAAGATCCCACCTGCTTCAGCAAGGCGTTGACAATCTGGTCCATGCCACCAGTCGGGGTCATCAATGCCGACGATTGATCGGCAATTTCAGCAAAATGCATGGCGCCCAGCACAAAGTTACTGCGCAATAAATCGGCCAGCGCCCGCGGTTGTTTCAGCTTGCCATGCGACAGAATGCCACCACTTAAATAACCGGCCCGCTCTGTGCCCTGATAGGTCATATCGGCCGACAAGTCGCCAAAGGCCTGGGTAAACTGCAGCAACTGCTCAATAGCAATGTCATCAAAGGGTTGGTCCAGCTGCGATTTGCCTTGCACCGATTTAGCCACCAGTTCGGCGTAAAGCCCACGCACGTCGGCTTCGTATTCACGGATCCGCACTGGTTTGCCGTCAAACACGGCCGGGTCCTGGGCGTAGCAGTTTTTATTGTGGTTGGTGAAGAGTTGCATCTCCACGCCCAGTTCTTTGCAGTAATGCAAAATGGCCGTGTGATGCGCCGGGATCCTGGCCGCGCCGGCGTTAAAGTACAGGTGCGGTTCGTTATCAAACTGGCAATGCTGCGGATTGCCCAGCTCATCAATTAAATCGCCATGGCGAATGGTGAAGTTACGTCCACCAGCCCGGTGCGAAGCTTCGAGGATCTGGCACTGATAACCCGCTTTGGTCAGCTCATAAGCGCTGATTAAACCACTGATCCCAGCCCCTAAGATCAGTACTTTCGGTCCACCTTGTCCGGCAGGTTTTAATGCGGTTGGCTGGCTGCTTTCATTGGCGTTGGCAGGCCTTGCCAGTCCGAATAAGGCGGCCCCTTGCATCAAGGCCGCACTTCCTCCCAGTTTACCCAGCAAGGCCAACGCCTGACGCCGGGTCATCTGATCTGTTGTCATACCCTGTTATCCTGAATTCTGAACCGCAAAAGGCGCGCAAGCGCGCCTATCAGAAGGTGTATACCGCACGAATGTAGTAATAACCGCCGTTAAAACCATACGGAGAGGTGGTTGGGTATTTCGCCCCAACCGAATCACCGTAAGGGTTCAGACCCGGATAGGTATCAAACAGGTTTTGTGCACCAACACTGACTTCCAGTTGAGAAGTCAGCTGATAGCCCAGCTCGACATCCACCAGTACCTTGCTGCCTTCGTTCATACCTGTGGTGATGTCATAGTCGTCGTCCACTTCCCACCAGGAACCGAAGTAATTCAACCGCACCAGACCACGCCAGCTCTCTTCACTATGGTTAAAGGTGACGCTGCCACGAGTCTTCGGCAGATTCTCTTCCAGTGTTTTAATTTTGACGTCGTCGATATTGGTGGTTAGCGGATCGGCCGAGACTTCGGTTTTGTTGTAGTTCAGTAACAAGGACAATTTGGACTGGCCGGTACCAATATCCACATCCTGACTGACCACTAAGTCAGCCCCTGTGGTTTTGGTATCAAAGTCGTTGGTAAAGAACAGGATGCTTGAATAGCTGAGCGCATCGCGAATACCCATATCCAGCAGGGTCTGAATATCGTCTTCGCTCAGGGTCAGTGGTGAGGTCTGGCTCAGACGGTCGGACACGTCAATACGGTACATATCCAAAGACACATGGGTTGTGCCCAGGTCCAGCACAGCACCAAAAGAGTAGTTGTCCGATTCCTCCGGCTTCAGCGGTTTGCCGCCTTTGAGCACGGAGATTGGGTTATCCGGTGGCAGGGTCGCCTGGTCTTCCAGACCATTCACACCAAAAGCAGTGGTCACGTTCAGCACTTTGGTCTGGCCAACCGTTGGCGCACGGAAACCTGTGCCCGCCGCCGCACGCAGTGACAGCGCGTCAGTGACTTTATACAAACCGGACACTTTCCAGTTGGTGGTGTTACCAAAATCGGTGAAGTCTTCATACCGCACAGCACCGGTTAACATCAGTTGCTCAGTCACCCAGGCCGATACATCGCTGTAGAACGACAGGTTGCTGCGGGAGAATACACCGGCGGCTTCCGGCTTAAAGCCAGGGAAACCGTTGGAGCCGATGCCAAAGCCCTGATCGGCCAGCACACCAATTTCATAAGACGCCGGGTCGCCTGCTTTCACTTCAAAGGTATCCTGCCGCCATTCCACACCACCGGCCAATACCAGCGGTTCGTAAAAACCAACGGCAAATTCACGATAAACGTCAAAGTTCACCCCCACTTCGCTTTGCACATAAGTACCAGGTTTAAAGCTGGTTGGGCTGTCGGCGCCCATTGAGGCGTTCACAGTATTGTTAATTGCAAAGGCGGCTTCGTTACGGCCATAGGAGGTGCTGAAATCAAAAAACACCTCTTCCACCAATTTCCCTTTCACCCCACCGACTATCGAACTGTCGGTGACGATGCCGCCAAAGCGTGGCGTGAAACCACCAGGGAAGAGTTCAGCAAAGGTCCAGCAATTTGGATCGGCGGTTACTACAGCCAGATCAGACGCAATAGGAATACCGTTGGCATCCAGCCGCACTATCGGGCAGCCAGCAGCATCGTCAGGCGTCATATCGCCCACCAGCAATGTGTCGTAAACCGTGCCGCCGACATTGACCTCAGGGCCATTGTACACGCCGCTACGGTTGGTTGGGTTGCGGTAATAAAAACCGCCTTCCACTTCACGCTTGGCATAGTTACCAAAACCATAAGCTTCTTTTTCGTTGCCTAAATCCAGTTTCAGGTTGGCAAAGAGTTTGAGGTCGTCCTTAATCTCAGGCGAACCCCAGATTTGCGCAGGATCAGCAATAGCTGTGTTACCTGCGGCAATCAGCGCTGCGGCGTCACCGCGCTGGACGCTGCGATCGGTAGGGTCTGAACTTTTGTACTCGAAGCTGAAGTTGGCCGAACCGTTTTGCGTCAGTGGTAACCCAATATTACCGGCCACCTGTTCAGCAGCACCGTCGCCCTCGTAATGCTGACCCCATTTGGCTTCCAGCATGCCGCCGTCAGCGTCATCTTTCAGCTCAAAGTTCATCACACCGGCAATGGCGTCTGAGCCGTACTGAGCCGCGGCGCCATCTCGCAGTACTTCCACCTGTTTAATGGCCGCTGACGGGATCACCGAAATATCTGGCCCCTGCGAGCCATCTGCCAGACCACCACCCAGGAACGAAATAACCGAAGCGCGGTGACGGCGTTTGCCGTTGACCAGCACCAGCGTTTGGTCCGGGCCCAGACCCCGCAGGTTTGCCGGCCGGATCAGGGTTGCTGCATCACTGATCGGCTGTGTATTGACGTTAAAGCTGGGCACCAGGGTGCTCAGCATATTCAGCATGTCTGAGTTGCCTTGTTTGGCGAATTCTTCTGAACCGATAATATCCACCGGCACAGGGGATTCACCCACCGAGCGCGGCGCAGCGCGGGAACCCACCACCGCAATTTTTTCGACATCTTTGTCTTTTGCTGCGGCATCATCTTCCGCCATAACCAGAGGTGAATGTGCTGCCATTCCCATGCAGCAGGCTGACACTAAAGCCGATAACCATGTTCTTTTTGTTTTTAGTTGCATTCTTGTAGTCTCGTTTCTGATTCTGTTTTTAACTAAGGAAAGGCGACTACCCGCTGACTCTCAGCTGACTGCCCACACACTCTTAATCCGAAGAGTTAACCCACAATCACCCAGCAGACAAAAAACCGTCAATTGAAAAAAAGTCACCTTTAAGGGTTAACTTTTTTCATCTATTTCAATTAGTTAGCTAATTAAAATTAAGTCTCATCTGATGCACCAGCACAAGGCAAAACAGCGATAGCAAATGGCGCTGCAGGCAGCTTGGTGTGCAAAAATGAGGCGCGTCGTTACAAAAGAGGGCGCTAATGTGCGCAAAAAACGTGCAGTAAGTTTCGGAGAGTTTCAGGGCCACGCCGGGCAAAATTAAAAAAAGAAAACCGGCACAAGGCCGGTTTTTTTAATCAGAGTCCATCAAACCAGAGTTTGGCGCTTGCCAATGCCTCCCCGACCCGAACCGGGCAGGTGCCCCCCAAGGCGGCTCGTTTGGCTAAGCCTGCTTCAATGGTCAGTGCCGGGTAGACATCGTCGCCTATCAAGGGGCAGACTTGTTGCATTTGCGTGAGGCTCAGCGCCTCCAGCGGCTTTTTCTCCCGTGACGCCAGCAGCACTAACTCACCAGAGATTTCATGGGCGTCACGGAACGCAATGCCTTTGCCCACCAGGTAATCAGCCAGATCAGTGGCGTTGCTGTAGCCCAGTTCAGCAGCTTCACGGCAACGTTCGATATTCACCGACAAATGCGGCAGCACGGTGGACAGCACCAGCAAAGATTGCTGCCAGGTGGCTATCAGGTCAAAAAAGCCCTGTTTGTCTTCCTGCATATCTTTGTTATAGGCCAGCGGCAGGCCTTTTAAGGTATGCAGTATAGCCACCAGGTGGCCCAGCACCCGGCCTGTTTTACCGCGTAGTAACTCAAACACATCAGGGTTTTTCTTCTGCGGCATTAACGACGAGCCAGAGCTGATGGCGTCACCCAGTTTAAAGAAGCCAGCTTCACCTGAGCAGAAGAAAATCACGTCTTCTGATAAACGCGATAAATGCGTCATACAGATGGATGCAGCGGCAGACACCTCGACGACATAATCGCGGTCTGACACCGCGTCCAGGCTGTTCAGCGCGGCGCTTTGAAAACCCAGACGCTGTGCAAGTGCCGTACGGTCCATCGCCACACCGGTTCCGGCCAAAGCACCGCACCCCAGCGGACAAACGTCCAGCCGTACTAATGCATCATCTAAACGGCTTAAATCCCGTTTAAACATTTCCACATAAGCCAGCGCCCAGTGGCTGACCAGCACAGGTTGCGCACGCTGCAGGTGAGTGAAGCCCGGCATCACGGCGCCCTGAAAGCGGTCAGCAAACTGAATAAGCGACCCTATGGCCCCCACCAGCAAGCGACGGACTTGTTGGCTGTTCAGTTTGGTCCAGAGCCGTAAATCAGTCGCCACTAAGTCATTTCGGCTGCGGCCAGTGTGCAGCTTTTTCGCAATCACACCAATTTTGGCCTGCAGCTGCGCTTCCACCCAACTGTGAATATCTTCTTCCTGAGTTTCCAGTGGCAACTTAGGATTCGACTCCAGCGCCAGCGCCAAATCGGCCAATGCATGATCCAGCTGAGCCGCTTCATCGGCGTTAATAATGCCCGCTTCCAGCAGGCCGGCAGCCCAGGCGCGGGAGGCCGCAATATCCTGCTGCGCCAACTGGTAATCAAAACTTAACGAGTCGTTAAAATCACGGAACTCGGCCAGACTGGCTTCGGTAAAACGTCCACCCCACATTGCCATGGTTGTTACCCTCTGAGAATTCATAAAAAAGGGCCGGACTAAAACCGGCCCTGCAGTCAGACTACAACAAAGCCTCTGTTAGTCGATACTGCCTTTTAAGGCACGGATGCGGCTGGCCAGGCTGTACAGACGGATAAAACCGGCTGCATCTTTCTGGTTGTACACTTCGTCCCCTTCGAAGGTGGCGAAGGCTTCCGAGTACAGGCTGTTGCTGGAACGACGTTGCGTCACCGTCACGTTACCTTTGTACAGTTTCACCACGATGTCACCGCTCAGTTGATCGGCCAGCGAAGTCGCCGCCGCTAACAGGGCATCTTTTAATGGGGTGAACCAGCGGCCGTCATACACCAGCTGAGCGAACTCCAGACCCACTTCTTCACGGTATTTCAGTGAGGTACGGTCATAGACTAAAGATTCCAGCGCACGCAGGGCCGCCACTAAAATGGTACCGCCAGGGGTTTCATAGCAACCGCGGGATTTCATGCCCACTAAACGGTTTTCGACGATGTCGATACGACCCACACCGTGCTCTGAACCAATGGCGTTCAGCTGTTCAATGGCTTTGACCGGATCCACAGCTTCGCCATTTAATTGCGTCAGTTCACCTTTTTCAAAACTCAGCTGAATATATTCTGCTTTGTCCGGCGCCTGCTCTGGTGATTTGGTCCACATCCAGATTTGGTCAGACGGTTCATTCCACGGGTTTTCAATCTCGCCACCTTCGTGCGAGATGTGCCATAAGTTGGCATCGCGGCTGTAAATTTTGGTCGCTGAAGCCGTGGTAGGAATGTTTTTCTCAGCCAGGTAGTTCAGCAATGACTGACGGGAGTTGAAGCTCCATTCACGCCAAGGCGCAATCACTTTTAAGTGCGGAGCCAGCGCAGCAAAGGCGCCCTCAAAACGAACCTGGTCATTGCCTTTACCGGTACAGCCGTGACAAAGCGCGTCCGCGCCCAGCTCCAGCGCCAGTTTCACCTGGGCACGGGCAATCACAGGGCGGGCCATTGAGGTACCTAACAGGTACTGGCCTTCATATACAGCGCCTGTTTTCAGCGTTGGGTAAATCACTTCTTTGATCAGCTCTTCGCGCAGATCCACCACGTAGCAGCTGCTGGCACCGGATTTAATGGCTTTTTCTTCCACACCGACCAGTTCTTCATCGCCCTGACCCACATTGGCCACAAAAGCAATGACTTCACAGTCATAGTTTTCTTTTAACCAAGGCACAATGGCCGAGGTATCCAAACCACCTGAATAGGCCAGCACAACTTTTTTGATACTCATCTTCAACCTCAACTGAATAAACTGACTAACACCGCGTTTTGCGCATGCATGCGGTTTTCCGCCTGCTGCAGTACCAGCGAACAGTCGCTGTCCAGCACTTCGCTGGTCACTTCCTGGCCGCGGTGAGCTGGCAGGCAGTGCATAAAATGTTTCACGGCCAGGCGTTGCATCACGGCCGTATTAATCTGATAAGGGGCAAACAGCTTTTCGATCAGCGCAGGGTCCGCCCGGCCGCCCATCGACAACCAGGTGTCAGTGTAGATGGCGTCAGCGCCTGCTGCTGCAGACACATGCTGACTTAAGGTCAGCTTGGCACCGCTTTGTTCCGCCAGCGCCTGGGCTTTTAGCAGCACATGCGCATCCGGGCCAAAGCCCTGCGGCGTCACCACTGTTAACGTCATGCCCAGAATAGCTGCACCTAACATCAGTGAATGGCAGACATTATTGCCATCGCCGACAAAGGCCAGATGCACTTTAGACAAGTCGTCATACTGCTCTTTTAACGTCAGTAAATCGGCCAGCGCCTGACAGGGGTGATACAAATCACTTAAGGCGTTAATCACCGGCTTTTTACTGCTTTGCGCCAGCTGCACTAATGTTTTTTGTGAATAAACCCGGGCCACTATGGCGTCTGTCCAGCAGGCGAGGTTGCTGCCAAAGTCTTCCACCGATTCCCGCACGCCCAATGCACCGTTTTGCTGATCCAGATAGACCGAATGACCGCCCAGTTTGTGGATGCCGACATCGAAGCTGACACGGGTACGCAGCGAAGGTTTCTCAAACAGCAGAGCAATGCTGCGGCCTTTTAAGGCAGTGGAGAATCGGTCTGGGTCACGTTTAATTTCGAGGGCTAAATCCAGCAGGTGGGTCACCTGTTCCTGACTTAAATCAGCTAAGCACAGCAGCTGGGTCAATTTACTCATAAATCACACTTTATGCGCTAGGCGCTTTCCTTTTTAAAGGCCAGAGCCCAATGCTCCGGCGTCTGTTGAACCTTACTGTTAATACTGAATGCAGGTGCCAACCGGCTCATTGCGCATCAGCTTTAATAAATTGTCCGGGTCCTGCCAGCCTGCCACAATAATGGTGCGTTTCAGGGCTGCCGCAGTTTCCAGCGCCGCATCCAACTTCACTTTCATACCGCCTTTAATCACACCAGCTTGCACCAGCTGGTCTGCCGCTTCTGCGGTTAAGGTTGGGATCAGTTGCATCTGGGCGTCCAGAATGCCTGGCACGTCGGTTAATAAAATCAGTTGTCCCTGCACCAGCTGACAAATAGCCGCAGCAGCAATATCGGCGTTCACATTCAGTAACTGGCCTTGCTGGCCAATACCGATGGAGCTGAATACCGGCGTAAAACCTTGCGCCAACAAGCTGTTGACCAGAGTGCCATCATTCGGTTTAGCAATGCCTACTGCGCCAAGCCTGGTGTTGACGTCAAAACTTAAGCTGCCACCAGCAGCCAGGTTTAAGCCGACAGGCTTTAACCCTGCCAGTGTGGCGCGACTGACCATTTCAGCGTTTACGGCGCCGTCCAGAGCCCCGGTAATCACCGGCATTTGTTCGGCCGGAGACACGCGCTGCCCATCAATTTTTTCGGTGGTAAAGCCAAATTTAGCCAACCACTGATCCACCTGATCGCCGCCGCCATGCACCAGCACCAGCGGGTGTTTTTGCTTAAGTTCAGCACAAACGGCTAACAGGGCGTCCAGAGCAGCCTGGTCTTGCAATAAGCGGCCACCCATTTTGAGTACATAGACGTTATTCATTCGGCACCCCGGCGAATAAACCAGCGGTTTCTGCAAAACCGAACTTCAGGTTAGCGGCTTGCAATGCCTGCGCAGCAGCACCTTTGAGCAGGTTATCAATCGCCGACACAATCACCAGTTGCTCAGCATCCTGCTGCCAGTGGATATCACAAAACGGGGTACCGGCCACATCGGCGACATTAGGCGAATGACTAACCAGGCGTACCAGCGGCTTACCGGCATAGGCGCTGTCAAACGCCGCTTTCACTTGCTCAGCAGTCACACCAGCTTTTAGCGTCACTACAGAAGTTGCCAGAATGCCGCGTTTGAAGTTACCTAAATGCGGGGTAAACACCACTTTGCGGCCTAAGTTCTGCTCAATCTCAGGTCTGTGTCTGTGTTTAAAGAAGCCATAGGCATTCAGGCCCACTTCACAGAATGAGGTATTCAGCGCCGCTTTACGACCGGCACCAGACACGCCACTGGTGGCATTAATCACAGGAATGCAACCATCCGCAACCAAACCGGCTTTTAACACTGGCAGCAAAGCCAGCGAACAGGCTGTCGGGTAACAGCCAGGCACAGACACCAGCTGTGGCAGCGGCTTATCCAGCCACTCCACCAGTGAATACACTGCTTGCTCCAGCAAATCTGTATGCAGATGCTCGTAGCCGTAATACTTCGGATACAAAGCAGGGTCTTTCAGACGGAAGGCGCCGGATAAATCAAATACAGCAATGCCTTTGGCCAGCAGTAACGGCGTAACCGCCTCACTGACTTCATGGGGTAAGGCCAGAAAAGCCACGTCGGCGTCCAGCGTTTCGGCTCTGTCATCGGTCCAGGGTTCTACCTGAATATCCACCACGGCTTGGTGACGTGGGTAGAGTTTAGAAAAAGGTTCTGCCGCGCGGCCTGCGGAAGCAAAAGCATAACTCAGTTCAAAATGTGGGTGGCGTGACAGCATCACAGCCAGCTCTGCACCACTGTAACCTGCCGCACCCAGTACTGCAGCTTTGAGTTTGCCTGAAACAGATAAAGTCGTCATAAACAGCGAAATCTCCGCGACTTAAAACAAAAAATAAGGCCACGCCCGAAAAAGTGAGGCCAGTGTAGAGGGTTCAGCATGCACATTCAAGAATTTTTATGCTGAATTTATGAATTTTTATTGTCATAAAATTCATTTTCAACATCCTGACTGCAGTCACCCAAGGGTGGGGACAGCTTAGACCAAGTCGCGGACAGACTAAAGTAAAAAGCCCTTTTTACTGCCCGCTGTTTTGCCAGCCGGGTTCAGATGCAAGGCCCGGCAACTGCTGCAGCGCGTCAGCCAGCCCAGAATAAAAACTCAGGATCCCGGGCAGCGGCAGAACCCCGGCCTTGGCCAGAGTACGCAGCGGCTGGAACTGCAAATCCGTCACCAGCAAATGCACCTTTTGTTTTTCCGCCAAACTGATCAATTTGTCGAAAGCCGCCAAGCCACCGGCGTCCATTAAGGTCACCGCATCCATCATCAGAATAGCCCCCTGCTGGCCCTTAAGTTTTTGTGATAGCTCACCAAAGACCCGATCGGCAGCTGCAAAAAATAACGGGCCACTGATGCGAAATACTTTCCAGCCTTCGGGTAAAGGCGTGGACAAAAACTTGCGGTTGTGGCTGATATCAACAGCGCGGGTCATATCGGCCACTTGTTTAACGAATAAAAAGGCCGCAATCACCATGCCCAGACTAATCGCTACCACCATATCAAACAGCACAGTGCAGCCACAGCAAATGCTGAAGATCCAGATATCATTACTCGGCGCTGTTTTTAGCAGATGCACAGCTTTAGGGGCTTCACTCATAGTCCAGGCGACAACCAGTAACAAAGCGGCCATTGCAGCCATTGGCAAATACGCCAGCGCGGGCGCCAGCAGCACTAACGCCAACAACACAGTGATTGCATGAACCATAGCTGCGACCGGAGACTGAGCACCAGAACGCACATTGGCCGCCGAACGGGCAATAGCTGCAGTGGCTGTAAAGCCACCAAAAAAAGGCGTGACCAGATTGCCGATGCCCTGCCCCAACAATTCACTGTTGGCACTGTGGCGTTTGCCCGTCATGCCATCGAGCACCACAGCACACAACAGGGATTCAATAGCGCCGAGCATGGCCATCGCAAAGGCTGCGGCCAGCAAGTCTTTCGCCATTTGCATGCTCCATTGCAGTGGCTGTCCGCCCGGCCCAGACTGCAGCCAGGGCAACTGCAAGGCAGGCAGCTCTGACGGAATACCAAAGCCAGTCGAACCATCAGGAAGCAGATAACTGAAACGCGAACCTATAGTGTCCAGACTGAACCCCAGCTGCTGCAGTGCAATGGCCAGAAAAGTCGCCAGCGCCAGTGCTGGCAAATGCGGAGGCGCAGGCCAACCCAGCTTAGGCCAGTACAGCATCACGGCCAATGTGGTCAGCGCAACCAACAAGGATGGCCAGTGCCACTGTGGCAGGTTCATCAGCAGCAACTGCAGTTTTTCCAGGTAATGCTCCGGCATCGCTGCCAGCCCAAGACCCAACAGGTCATTGAACTGCAAGGTGGCAATCACAATGGCAATACCGCAGGTGAAACCCAGAGTGACGGCTTCAGGAATGTATTCGATAAAACGGCCAAAACGGATCACTGCCATCAGTACTAAAAGTACGCCCGATAACACGGTGGCCAGCAACAAACCGGCCAGCCCATAGTGCTGAGCCACCGGATACAGCACCACCACAAAGGCCGCCGTAGGGCCGCTGATGCTAAAGCGGGAACCGCCACAGAGTGCAATGACAAAACCAGCCACCACCGCAGTGTACAAGCCGTATTGTGGTGGAACCCCAGAGGCAATGGCCAGCGCCATCGCAAGCGGTATCGCGATAATGCCCACTGTAACGCCTGCCAGCAGATCCTGCTTCAGGTGCCAGAGCCGGTAGCCTTCCGCCAGGCTTTGTCGCAGGGCATGACCAATACGCAGTGAAAACAGATAAGAACGATGTGACATAGCCCCTCCCTGAATCAAAGCTTGAGTGTAACAGAGCAGACAGATAATTTTTTTGTTTCAGAGCAAGGTGTTAGACCAAAGTCTGACGCTCTTTACACAGATAGCGCACACCGGAGACTGTGCTGACGGAATGGTAAAATCCCACTTCAGTGCAGCGAAGCCGGACTGGGCCGGCCGGCTGGCGGAAGCTGAACTCCGGCCGGATTTTGCGGGCCAGGGTGACATGAGGGAGAAACTGTTCCGGCTGAGGACCGGTTAAGACCGGCTGGCAAAGCGCTGATAGCTGTTGTTGCAACGTCATTAATGCTGGGACTTCCGTCTGCAGCCCCAAAAACAGCACTTTGGCCTGATGAAATTGCGCCAGATGGTCAAAACAGAGTTCAAAGGCCGGGGTATCGTTGAGCAAAGGTAAGGCGTTCTGCCACAACTGCTGCTGGGTTTCTTCGCTTTGTTGGCCCAAAAATACCAAGGTCAGATGTAAATTAGCAGGTGGATGCCATAAGGCTTCGGGGTACTGGTCGACGGGCTGGCAGGCGGCCAGCTGCTGTTGCTGTGCCGCATCAAAACTCAGACTGAAAAAACAACGTTGCATCACTCATACCAACACAAAAAGCAGTTCAGTGCTTAGTATGCCAAGCCCCAGTCATTCAGACTACCGCTACCTCAGGCCGGACCCCTAATAAATGGCAAATGGCGTAGGTCAGTTCACTGCGGTTTAAGGTGTAGAAGTGGAAGCAGTTTACGCCTTCCCGGCTTAATACCTTGACCATTTCCATCGCAATATTGGCTGCCACCAGATTACGGGTGGTTTCGTCTTTTTCCAGCCCTTCATAGGCTTTGTGCATCCAGGATGGGATAGCCACATTGGTCATGCCGGCAAACTTCTGTAATTGCTTGAAGTTGGTCACAGGTAAAATGCCCGGCACAATTTCCACATCAATGCCGACCGCAGCGCAGCGGTCGCGGTAACGCAGGTATTTTTCCGGTTCAAAGAAAAACTGGGTAATAGCCCGCGACGCCCCGGCGTCCACTTTGCGTTTTAAATTCAGCAAATCGAATTGCGCATTGGGTGATTCCGGATGCACTTCCGGATAGGCCGCTACCGAAATATCAAAGTCAGCCACTGAACGCAGAATTTCTACCAAATCAGCGGCATACAAAGCCGGCTTTTCCGTGGTGCCTGGCGGTAAATCACCGCGCAGGGCCACAATATGGCGAATACCATTGTTCCAGTAGTCACGGGCAATAGCCTCAAGCTCGGCACGGCTGGCGTCAACACAGGTTAAGTGCGGCGCCGCAATCAGCCCGGTCCGCTGCTTAATGGATTTAATAATTTCGTGAGTACGGTCACGTTCGCCTGAATTCGCGCCATAGGTCACAGAGACAAAGGACGGCGCCAACGGCGCCAGCCGCTCAATGGACTTCCACAGCGTTTGCTCCAGCTGCTCGGTCTTTGGCGGAAAAAATTCAAAACTGACATTCACCTTGCCCTGCACATCCTGCAGGTTGCGGTTAATCGACTCTAAATACTGTGCGCTGACAAAAGACATAAAATTCTCACTTTACCCAGGCTGCGGCCTGTGCCTGACTGTGTTGAGCGGCTTTGGCCGCGGCTATTTTTTGTTTGGCCAACAGGGCCAAATCGGCATGTACGCCGCCGGCCGTCACCTGACGACCCGCACCAGGGCCTTTGAGCACCAACGGGTTTTGCTGGTACCAGTCACTTTCAATCACAAAAACATTGTCGCAAGGAATAATAGCGGCCAGCGGATGCTCAGGCGCTACGGACACCAGACGGACCTGCGCCTTCGCCTGCCCTTGCTCTATCCTTAACTCTGCCACATAACGCAGCACCTTGCCTTGTTGCTGCGCATCGGCCAGCACAGGCGCAAAGGCCAGGTCCAGTAATTCAGCTTGCTGCCAGAACGCCTCAACAGAGCCCTCAGCCAAAGCTGCAGGTAATAACGGCTCCAATGCAATCTGCTCCAGTTCCAGTGGTAAATCCAGTTCACGTGCTAACACCAGCAGTTTACGTTGTACATCTTTGCCGGATAAATCGTCGCGCGGGTCCGGTTCGGTAAAGCCTAATTGCTGCGCTTGTTTAAGCAATGCAGAAAACGGCACCGAACCATCAAACTTCGCCAGCAACCAGGACAAGGTACCAGAGAAAATACCGCTGACCGCATGCACTGTGTCGCCACTGCTGCGCAGCTCCTGCAACAAACGTTGCACCGGCAGACCAGCCCCAACTGTGGTGTTGCTCAGCCACTGCACTTGCTGCTGGGCCGCCAGTTGTTTGATCTGCTGGAACTGCGCTAGCGGCAAGGTCACACCTTGTTTGTTGGCGCTGATCAGATCAAAGCCGGCCTGAATAAACTGCGGATAACGCTCGGCAAAAGCGCGGCTGGGTGTCAGGTCAATTAATACTTTCGGCTCGGCCAGCTCTTGCAACGCCAGTTGCAGGCTTTGTTCGGTGTAAAGTGGCGCCCGCTGCAATTGTTCTGCCCAGTTATCCAGGCTCAGGCTTTCAGCAAACAGCGCCTGGCGTGAATTTAATAAACCGGCCAGATTCAGTTCAATCTGCCCGGCCAGCGCCTGCTGCTGGCGCTCGAGCAGCTGCAAAAATTCAGACCCGACATTACCGGTACCTGCCACCACCAGGTTCAATTGCACCACGGAGGGTAACAAGGCCTGATGCAATTCTGTCAGCTCCAGTGAGCTCAGCGGTTGTTCAAATAACCAGACCGCCAGTTGCTCATCATTAAATACCGCCGCAGGCGCCTGACGCTGCAACCAGTGCTGCGCTTGAGTACTGACCTGCTTTTGTCGGCGGGCAGCCGGTTTTACCCAGGCCACCAGGTGATACAACTGCGGGCTGACCCGGGCGTACACCTGCTGACTGGCCAGTAAACTTAACAGCGGATCCACAGCAGCAGCCGGTACTAACCACTG
The DNA here is from genome assembly GCF_042654345.1 of Rheinheimera marina. Lineage (NCBI taxonomy): Bacteria > Pseudomonadati > Pseudomonadota > Gammaproteobacteria > Chromatiales > Chromatiaceae > Rheinheimera > Rheinheimera marina. Next base: position 356,849 of record NZ_JBHSGB010000010.1, on the reverse strand, counting down.
CTGCGCCTGACCCGGTGCCGCTATCACTGGTTGCTGCAGCTGTGCCGCAACCTCATGGGCATTCAGTAGGCAATTGGCTGGCAGACTGACCAGCGCAGCCTGCTGAATATCGGTTAAAAACTGCACTTCAATGGCACTTTGCTGGCTAACTTTGCAGCCCGGATGCTCTGGATTAAAACTGCTGCGCACCACCAAATCGGCCGGTGCATCCAGCAGCGGACTTAAAGTTTTGGCATGCAACACCGGGTTGCCTAAGGCCGCCAGGGTTAACGCCTGCTGCCATGGCACTTGTTTATAAGCGCGGGCAGACGGCACTTTGCGTGGGTCTGCACTGTAAATCGCATCTACATCTGTCCAGATATGAATGGCTTCAGCGTTTAGCAAACGGCCCAAAATAGTGGCGGAATAGTCGCTGCCATTGCGGCCCAGCGTAATGCTCTGGCCTTGAATAGTACGGGCTATATAGCCAGTCACCACATTCAAACCAGGCTGCTTTAACGGCTCCAGCAATTGTGCAGACAAATGCCAGTCCACCACGGCAGCATCCAGACGCAGAAAATCACGGGCGTCCAGTGCCTGACTGCGCAGACCACGTTCGTTCAGCAATGCTGCAAGCAGCTGACTGGAGAAACGCTCTCCAATCGCCAGCACATCATTCAGCTGCTGTGCCGCCAGAAAGCCTGCTATCTCGGCAATCCAGCTGTCGACTAACTGCAGTAAAGCCTCAGGCTGCTTCAGCGTGCGCCGGGCCAACAAATGCAGTTTTTGCTGCAGTTCGCTTAATTGCGTACGAAAGCATTCTGGTTGCTCACGAAGCTCCGCCAGCGCTAACAATTCATCTGTGGTATCGCCAGGGGCCGACACCACCACCCAGGCGGTGGGTTCTTTTTGCAAAATATCCGCCACAGCAGCAAAACGCTCTGCGCTTGCCAGGCTGCTGCCACCAAATTTATGGACTACCAAACTCATAAACTCACCATAATGCCGTGAAGGCCGGGTTTAATCGAAACTGGGCGTCAGAGCCCGCTGTACTTTGCCCGCCTTGCGCTGCAGCTGCTGACGCCTGAGCAGTCGGATCAGACTGTTGCTGCACTGCAGCAAAACCTTGCGCCAGATCGGCAATCAGCTCTGCGGCATCTTCAATCCCCACAGACAGGCGGATTAAGGTCGGGCCTATGCCCGCAGCTTTTTGGGTGGCGGCATCCAATGAGGCATGTGTCATGCTGCCTGGGTGGCAAATCAGGCTTTCAATACCGCCTAATGACTGCGCCAGCGTGAAGCACTTCAGTGCGCTGAAAAACACCGGCAATAGCGCCTCGTCGGCGGCCAAATCAAAACTCAGCATGGAGCCAAAACCAAATTGCTGCGCTTTGGCAATGGCGTGACCTGGATGGTCTGGTAACCCAGGGTAATACACCTTATTGACCAGCGGTTGCTGCTGCAGATAATCCACCACCAAAGCGGCGTTATGCTGGTGTTGTTTGATGCGGGGTAACAAGGTACGCAGGCCACGTAATGTCTGATAGGAATCGAATGCACCTGCGGTCACGCCCAGGCAGTTCGCCCACCATTTCAGCTCATCACCAACACTTTGTTCTTTGGCAATCAGCGCACCACCAATAATGTCGCTGTGGCCATTAATAAATTTGGTGGTGCTGTGCACCACAATATCTGCGCCTAAATCCAGCGGCTTTTGCAGCACTGGCGATAAGAAAGTGTTGTCTACCACCACTTTGGCACTGAATTCTTTCGCCAGAGCCACCACCGCCTGAATGTCGGTAATTTGCAGTAATGGATTACTTGGCGTTTCCAGCCAAATCATCGCCGGCTTAGCCGCGCGCACTTCCTCGGCCCACTGCTCCAGCTGAAAATTGACCACTTTCAGCTTGAACGCTCGCTTGCGGCTGGCCAGGTTAAAAAACAACCGGTAGCTGCCACCGTAACAATCATGCGGGATCACCAGCGTATCATCCGGACCTATCAGCTGCAGCGCCAGTAAACAGGCTGACATGCCAGTATTGGTCACCAGCCCTTTAGCCCCACCTTCCAGCTCAGCCAGGGTTTCGCCCAATAAATCACGGGTCGGGTTATTGGAACGTGAATAGTCGTACTGGCCGGGCTGCTTAAAGGCCTTTAATTCGTAAGTAGAGGTCAGGTACAAAGGGGGGGTCACAGCCCCAAAAGCCGGGTCTTGCGCTATCCCCGCTCGGGCTGCAATGGTTGCTGAATGACGCTGGCTCATATCAAGACCTTTAGATGTTTAGACGTCCAAAAGTATAACTCCCAAAAATAAGATGTCAAAACATTTAGACGTCTGTATGATGAATTACTGTGCAACGTTTGTAGTGCGCAGCAATAAGAAGTAAAATTTGCGACCTTGCGCCAGGCAACAGCCTGACGCTCTTCAATCGATAATTTCAAGGTAACCCTATGGCAAAGTGGAATGGTGAATACATTCACCCTTATGCGGAGCACGGTAAAAAATCTGAACAGGTCAAAAAGATTACCGTTTCGATCCCGCTGAATGTACTGAAAGTGCTCACTGACGAGCGCACCCGTCGCCAGGTAAACAACCTGCGGCACGCCACCAACAGTGAATTGCTGTGTGAAGCGTTTTTACACGCCTTTACCGGCCAGCCGCTGCCGGCAGATGAAGATTTACGCAAAGACAACCCACACCAGATCCCAGCGGAAGTCCGTGACATTCTGGTCAGTATGGGTAAACCAATTCCTGATATTCAGGAAGCTGAAACAGACGAAGAATAAACCAACAACATTCAGTCTGCTGAACCACGTACGACCGATTAAAAACAAAACCCGCTGTAAAGCGGGTTTTGTTTTGAGGGCTTAGCCTTTCAGGTAATGCTCAGGCAGCGGCAGGCGCGCCACACCTGAGGCCACCGCCGCTTCCGCCACCGCTTTGGCCACCCGTTGCAATAAACGGGGGTCCATTGGCTTAGGAATAATATAACCAGGACCAAATTCCAGATGACTGACCTGCGCCGCATCTAACACTGCCTGAGGCACAGGCTCTTTGGCGATAGAACGGATGGCATGCACAGCGGCAATTTTCATCTCATCGTTAATAACCCGGGCCCGCACATCCAAAGCACCACGGAAAATAAACGGGAAACAGAGCACGTTGTTCACCTGATTCGGGTAATCCGAACGGCCGGTCGCGACAATCAGGTCGGAACGCTGTGCCAGTGCCAGTTCAGGTTTGATCTCAGGGTCCGGGTTGGAACAGGCGAAAATCACCGGCTTATCCGCCATCAGCTTCACCGCTTCAGGCGGTAAAGCATCAGGCCCAGACACCCCGACAAACACATCGGCCCCTTCCATCGCCTCTTCCAGCGTGCGTTTGTCCGTGTTATTGGCAAACAGCTTTTTGTACTGGTTTAAGTCATCACGGCGGGTGTGGATCACGCCCTTGGTGTCGAGCATATAAATATGCTCACGGCGGGCGCCACATTTAATCAGCAACTCCATACAGGCGATAGCAGCAGCACCAGCCCCCATACAGACAATCACCACTTTGCCGATTTCTTTGCCCTGAATTTCCAATGCATTGAGCAAACCGGCCGCAGTGACAATAGCGGTGCCATGCTGGTCGTCATGGAACACCGGAATATTGCAGCGTTTGATCAGCTCTTTTTCAATTTCAAAGCATTCCGGCGACTTGATGTCTTCGAGGTTAATACCACCAAAGGTGTCGGCAATATTGGCCACTGTATTGATAAAGTCTTCGGTGGTTTTGTGGCTGACTTCAATATCAATGGAGTCCAGTCCGGCAAAACGCTTAAACAATAAGGCTTTGCCTTCCATCACGGGTTTAGACGCCATAGGCCCTAAGTTACCCAGCCCCAGAATGGCGGTGCCGTTCGAAATCACCGCCACCAGATTACCTTTGGCGGTGTACTTGTACACATTGTCGATGTTGTCGGCAATTTCCCGCACCGGTTCAGCGACGCCCGGGCTGTAGGCCAGCGCCAGATCTTTCACCGTTTCAGCGGGTTTACTGATCTCAATAGATATTTTGCCCGGCTTGGGCTCGGCGTGATACTTCAGCGCCTGTTCGCGTAGGTCTGACATGGTAAGAGGTTCCTGCTTTTTTATAGGGTTGCCCTGTGGGCTATAGATTTTTTTATTGGTAGTTATGGCTGTGGTGCCGGCCGAAAAGGTGCCTCATTCTAAAGAGCGCAATGCAACTTTAGTACAGGAAATTTTCAGATCGTACCAGTGACCCGTCCGACGCGGACAAACAGAAGGATCACCGAGCCACTAGTGGTTATAACAAGTTTTTAAACTAACGCCAAGCAGCAGGTCGGAGCAGTGAGAAATATCGTGGCCTTTTGGCAGAAAACGCAGGCAGCGGGTGACAGCAGATGCGGACGGTACAAAAAAAAGAAACCGGGCCAACACCCGGTTTCATCTCTGACACTCTTCTTATAAAGACGGCGTATTTTCGCCTTCTTTTTCAATCACCTCAGGCAGCAAGTCTTCACGGCTTGCCCCCAGGATCACCGCCACTGAACTGGCGACGAAAATAGACGAGTAGGTACCAATGCCGATACCGAATAACAGGGCTGCCGAGAAGCCTTTTAACAGTGGGCCGCCCAGGAAAAACAAGGCCACCAGCGACAAGGCCGTGGTTCCGGACGTGATCACAGTACGGCTCAAGGTCGAGGTCACCGCATCATTGACGGTTTCTTCCACTGTCGTATCCCTTAATTTGCGGAACATTTCGCGGATACGGTCAAATACAACGATGGTATCGTTGATGGAGTAACCCACCAAGGCCAGCAAGGCTGCCAGTACCGTCAGGTCGAACTCCATACCGGTCAGCGAGAACATGCCCAAAGTGATAATAACGTCATGCACCAAGGCCATCACCGCCCCCACCGAGTAACGCCATTCAAAGCGGAATGCCACGTACATCATGATACCGATAAAGGCGGCGAGCAGTGCCAGCATCCCGTCTTCTTTCAGTTCATCCCCCACAGCCGAACCGACCACATCGACCCGGCGTTGGGTGACGGTGCCCTGCTCGACCGTTTGCACCGCCTGCAGAATTTGTGCGCCCACCTGAGCCTGATCTTCCCGTGGTGTAATACGGATCATCACATCTGTCGTGGTGCCAAAGTACTGCACCACCGCATCAGGGAAGCCATTCTCAGACAACGCAGTGCGGATCTTATTCAGATCGGCCTGCTGCTCAAAGCCCAGCTCCACCACAATGCCGCCGGTGAAATCCAATCCAAAGTTAATGCCTTTAGTGCCAATACTGATTAAAGACCCCAGAATAAGCAGAGTCGACAGCACCATGGCTGGCCACTTCAGCTTCATAAAATTCAGCGGCTCTTTAAAATTTAAAATTTTCATCAGCTGTCCTTAAATTGGTAAGCGGTCAATTTTACGACCACCCCAAATCATATTCACAAACAACCGCGACACTGTTACCGCCGTGAAAATGGAGGTCACAATACCCAGAGCCAGAGTGACCGCAAAACCTTTCACCGGGCCTGAACCTAAACCAAACAGGATCAGCGCCACCAGGAAGGTGGTCAGGTTGGAGTCAGTAATAGTGGCAAAGGCTCGGTTGTAACCTTCGTGGATGGCTTGCTGCACTGAACGACCTGAAGCCAGCTCTTCACGGATCCGCTCGTTAATCAGTACGTTGGCGTCAATCGCCATCCCTATGGTCAACAGGATACCTGCCATACCAGGCAAGGTCAGTGTGGCGCCAGGCACCATCGACAGTACACCAATCAACACCACCACGTTACAGGCCAGCGCCAGGTTGGCCACCAAACCGACGGCTTTGTAGTAGATACCCATAAAGATCACAGTGACAATCATGCCCCACATAATCGCATTGGTACCCAGTTCAATATTTTCCTGACCCAGGCTTGGACCGACAGTACGCTCTTCCACAATCTGGATAGGCGCAATCAGCGCACCAGCACGCAGCAGCAGCGCCAGGTTCTGAGCTTCCGCCGGGCTGTCTACACCAGTGATCCGGAAAGAACGGCCTAAACGGGCCTGAATAGTCGCCACGTTAATGACTTCTTCTTTCTTCTCCAGGATGGTACGGCCAGTCTCGTCTTTTCTATCGGTTGGCTTGTATTCAATGAATACGGTCGCCATGGACTTCCCAATAGCTTCTTTGGTGGCTTGAGAGAAGGTGTTACCCCCTTTGGCATCCAGGTCGATATTCACCTGAGGACGGCTGTATTCGTCGAAGCTGCTGTTGGCACCGATAATATGGTTACCCGTCAGCATCACACGTTTTTGCAGCAACACCGGGCGGCCCTGGCGGTCATGGTACAGTTCGGCATTCGGCGGTACACGGCCTTCCAGCGCACTGGCTAAGTCAGCATTTTCATCGACCATGCGGAATTCCAGCGTGGCTGTTGCACCCAGAATCTCTTTGGCTCGTGCCGTGTCCTGAATACCAGGCAACTGCACGACAATACGTTCAGCGCCCTGGCGCTGTACCAGCGGCTCTGCCACACCAATGGCGTTCACCCTGTTACGGATAATGGTAATGTTCTGTGCGACAGCATCTTCACGTAACGCCTTGATTTTGATCTCGCTGAAGGCTGCAATCAGAGTCAGCTCATCTGAAGCCGTAAACTGCATATCGCGGTCTTTGACAGACAAAGCTTTTTCGGCAGCCGCCAGATCTTCAGCATTACGGAAACTCAGTACCACCCGCTGGTTAGCCAGGTCGGCCGTAATAGCGCGGTAGCGCACTTTGGCTTCACGCAAATCCGTGCGGTACACCGCCACTAAATCGTTAACGTTCTTTTCCATCGCGGTTTTCATATCCACTTCCATCAGGAAGTGCACGCCACCGCGTAAGTCCAGACCCAGCTTCATCGGCTGAGCACCAATCGCATCCAGCCAGGCTGGAGTGGCAGGGGCCAGGTTCAGTGCGGTCACGAAGTTATCACCCAAAGCAGCAATGGCGACTTCACGCGCTTTCAGCTGGTCTTCAGTGCTGAGAAAACGCACCAGTAACTGGCCTTTTTCCAGCTCAGCTGCTTTGGCCGTTAAGCCTTCTGCCGCCAGCGCTTTGGTCAGCTGATCGACATTTTCCTGTGTCACTTCGCCACCGCGGGTGGCATTAATTTGCAAGGACGGGTCATTGGGGTAGATGTTTGGCAGTGCGTACAACAGACTCACCACCAACACACCTATCACCAACAGATACCGCCAGATTGAATTCTGGTTTAACACGGGTTGGTCCTTATTACAGTGATTTCATGGTGCCTTTCGGCAGCACTGCAGCAATAGAGGCTTTTTGTACTGTCACTTCCGTGGTGTCATTCAGTGCAATCACCACAAAGTCTTTGTCATCCGCAATTTTGGCAATACGACCTACCAGACCGCCCTGGGTCAGCACTTCGTCACCTTTACCAAGCGCAGACATCAGGTTTTTGTGGTCTTTCACCCGTTTGGCCTGTGGGCGGTAGATCAGGAAGTAGAAGATCAGACCAAAGGCCACCAGCATAATCAGCAGGTCCCAGCCACCACCTTGTGGAGCAGCTACTGGTGTGTCGGCGTAAGCATTGGAAATTAATAAACTCATTACATGTCCCCTAAAGTTAAAACTAAAAATTTATTCTGTTATTGCAGTGTCCAGCGCAGGAACCTGCATACCGCGTTTTTGATAAAACTCGTCGACGAAGGCGGCCAGTTTGCCATCTGCAATGGCCGCACGTAAGCCCTGCATCAACTTTTGATAATGGTGCAGGTTGTGAATGGTGTTCAGCCTGGCGCCCTGTATCTCATTGCAACGGTCTAAGTGATGTAGATATGCACGGGAATAGTTTTTACAAGTGTAGCAATCACATTCTTTATCCAAAGGCGAGATATCGTCTTTGTGTTTGGCATTGCGGATCTTAATAACCCCGGTACTGACAAACAAATGGCCGTTACGGGCATTACGGGTTGGCATCACGCAGTCAAACATATCAATACCACGGCGCACCGCTTCAACAATATCTTCCGGTTTGCCGACGCCCATCAGGTAACGCGGTTTGTTGGCCGGCATTTTGTCTGTGGTGTGGTTGAGGATTTTAATCATATCCTCTTTCGGTTCGCCCACCGACAAGCCGCCGATGGCGTAGCCGTCGAAGCCAATCTGCTCGAGGCCTTCTAACGAAATGTCACGCAGGTGCGGGTACATACCGCCCTGAATAATACCAAACAACGCCGACTTGCTGTCGCCATGTTCGTCTTTACTGCGTTTCGCCCAACGTAACGACAGCTCCATCGACTTTTTCGCCTGCACCTCAGTGGCTGGGTACGGCGTACATTCGTCGAAGATCATCACGATGTCAGAGCCAAGGTCGCGCTGCACCTGAATGGATTTTTCCGGCGTCAGCAGAATTTTTTCACCGTTCAGTGGCGAGCGGAAATGCACACCTTCTTCTTTGATTTTGCGCAGCTCACCCAGGCTGAACACCTGAAAACCACCAGAGTCGGTCAGGATCGGTTTATGCCAGTGCATAAAGTCGTGCAGATCGCCGTGTTTTTTAATGATTTCGGTGCCAGGACGCAGCATCAGGTGGAAGGTATTGCCCAAGCAAATCTGGGCACCAGTGGCGTCCAGTTCTTCCGGAGTCATGCCTTTGACGGTGCCGTAGGTTCCTACAGGCATAAAGGCCGGAGTCTCGACCACACCGCGGTCAAAGGTCAGACGGCCACGACGGGCCTTGCCGTCTGTGGTTAATAATTCAAATTTCACGTTGTTACCTCATAAGGCCAGAAAAACAGTCCGGCTCGACGGGCGATTGTAGCAGAAGGCAAGGCCAATCCCTACCCTGCTTCAGCGCATCAAATGATCAGCATGGCGTCGCCATAAGAGTAGAACCGGTATTCCTGCTGTATCGCATGTTGATAAGCCGTCATCACATAGTCTTTTTGACTGAATGCACTGACCAGCATAATCAGCGTCGACTCCGGCAGGTGGAAATTCGTCACCAGGCCATCAATCACCTGGAACTGATATCCGGGGTAGATAAAAATCTGCGTGTCGCCCTGATAAGGTTGCAACGATACACCCTTGGCTTTGGCAATTTGCGCGGCAGACTCCAGTGAACGCACCGAGGTGGTCCCTACAGCAATTACCCTGTTGCCACGCGCTTTGCAGGCGGCAATGGCGTCCACCACCTCTTGTTCCACTTCGATGTACTCGGCATGCATTTTATGCTCAAGCACATTGTCGACCCGCACCGGCTGGAAGGTTCCGGCGCCAACATGCAGAGTGACAAAAGCGGTATGCACGCCTTTGGCTTTCAGCGCCGCCAGCAAGCTTTCATCAAAGTGCAGTCCAGCCGTGGGTGCCGCCACGGCGCCGGGCTTTTCGTTGTACACCGTCTGGTACCGTTCTTTGTCTTCTTCGCTGTCAGGCCGGTCGATGTAAGGCGGCAGCGGCATATGCCCTAAGCGCTCGAGCATGGTCAGCAACGGCTCATCACCTTGCAGTTCCAGCTCAAACAAGGTGTCGTGCCGCTGTAGCATACGCACCACGGTCTGCTCGTCCAGCAAAATGTCGACGCCCGCTTTGGGGGCTTTACTGGCGCGGCAATGCGCCAGAAAACGTTTATCGTCGAGCATACGCTCCAGCAAAATTTCGACTTTGCCACCAGAGGCCTTCTGACCAAATAACCGGGCAGGGATCACGCGGGTGTTGTTAAACACCAGCAAATCACCGGCCTCAACCTGGTCCAGTAAATTGGTGAAGACTAAATCCTTTAACTCGCCACTACGGCGGTCCATTTTCAGCAAACGGCTGCTGGAACGTTCAGATTTAGGGAAACGGGCGATCAGCTGCTCGGGCAGCTCAAAAGAAAATTCTTTGATGTGCATTGGGTTCAGTCCGCTTTACCGACAAACTAAGGCCCATACCGGATGCATGGGCGGGCGCAGTGTACAAAGCTCAGACGGGAACAACAAGCCTTTTACCGGGCAGTGTCGGCACATTTCACCTGCAGAACGTCGGCAATTAATTGCGCCATCTGGCGATAACTGCGCAGTTTGCTGGATGTCGGCCGCCAGGCAATGCCGATATCTCGGTGCGCCTGGCTGGCCCCAGGGTTCTGCGCCACCAGTTCAGTGCCAGCGAGCAGGCCACTGTTGATGGCCATTTGCGGCATAAAAGTCACGCCCAGTTTGTTGTTCACCATCTGGGTTAAGGTATGCAGACTGGTGGCAAAAAACGGGTTCACTTTGCGATTGTCTTCCAGCTCGCAAGCTTTCACCGCATGACCTGTCATGCAATGCTCACGCTCCAGCAGGAAAATACTTTCATCCGGCCACTGGCTGATATCCTGCTCAAAGCCGCGGTCCAGCCAATCCTGGTGCAACACCAGTTTAAATGGGTCTTGTGACAGCACCTGGGTATGCAGAGTGCCAGTATCATAAGGCAGCGCCAGCAGCACCATATCGAGCCGGCCTTCAATCAGGGAGCGTAATGAATTCTCAGTGGTGTCTTCACGCAACAACAATTGTAATTCCGGGAAACGTTCACGGGCCAATGCCATGACTTCACTGAGCACAAAAGGGGCAATGGTTGGAATACAGCCCAGCCGCAGCGGCCCGGCCATAGGTTTACCCTGGCATTTGGCAAATTCAGCCAGCTCCTCACACTGCTCAACAATGTATCTGGCCTGGCGTACCACATCCTCCCCTAACGGAGTGAAGATAAAAGTCTTGTGGTCACGCTCCAGCAACTGAGCATCCAGTGTCTCTTCCAGGTTGGCAATGGCCGCACTTAGCGTAGACTGACCTATATAACAGGCCTCGGCGGCTTTACCAAAATGCTGATGTTCGTGCAGAGCTAACAGGTACTGCAACTGCTTAATACTGGGTACACGCTTCATCTTTAATTCCAATCAGAAACTGGCTTTTCTGCAATTTAATCGAATACAAACTAAATTGCCAGCGCTCTGTCGCTGCCATCGGCTGCGGTTACCTGCTACTGTGACAGCCAAAAAAAAGCCCGGACAATGCCGGGCTTTTTCAATCAGTGCGCTTATGCACCAACGATCGTTTTAATAATGTAGAAGAACACTATCGCCAGACCAGCGCCCACAGGCAAAGTGACCACCCAGGACACGAAAATATTGCGGATCACGCTCAGGTTCAGCGCAGCAATACCACGGGCCAGACCCACACCCAACACAGCGCCAACCAGCGTCTGAGTGGTTGAAATAGGTAAGCCTAAACCAGAAGCGATCACCACAGTGCTTGCTGCGGCAATTTCAGCCGCAAAACCACGGCTTGGCGTCAGGTGTGTAATGTTTTCGCCAATGGTGCGGATCACTTTCGCGCCTAAAGTCGCCAGACCCAGCACGATACCGATGGCACCTAAAGGCAGGATCCACCAATCCAGTGCCACTTTATCCAGAATTTGACCACCAGATTGGATAATACCCACCACTGCAGCCAAAGGACCAATGGCGTTGGCTACATCGTTTGAACCGTGGGCAAATGCCATACAGCAAGCGGTGAAAATCATCAGAATACCGAAGATTCTTTCCACGTTGTTGAAATGCATTTCTTTGTCGGCTTCAGGGTCAATCTTCAGGCGGCTAATCGCCAGTTTGCCAACCAGACCAACCACCAGCGCAATACCTAAGCACAGCAACAGGCCTTCGCCGGTACTCAGCTTCAGACCGACGTGTTTCAGGCCTTTGCTGACGGTGACAAACGCCATAATAAAGGCCGCAAATACCATATAAAAAGGCACGTACTTCTTCGCGGCCGCTAATGGATTATCGGTATCGAAGATTAAGCGTTGTGCGCTCATAAAAATCAGGTACGCCAGAATACCGGACAATACCGGGGTCACGACCCAGCTGCCGACGATGCTGCTGACTTCTTCCCAGTGCACATATTCAGTGCCCACACCAACAGAAGCGAAACCAATAATGGCGCCGACGATAGAGTGCGTCGTCGACACAGGCCAGCCGAAGTGGGTAGCCACCAGCAGCCAGGTACCGGCGGCCAATAAGGAACCAATCATGCCGTAAACCAGCAGTTCAGGCACAGCTTTAAAGGCTTCAGCATCCACAATGCCACTACGGATAGTTGAGGTCACTTCGCCACCAGCTAACCAGGCTCCCGAAGCTTCGAAGATGGCCGCAATCACCAGCGCTTGTTTCAGCGTCAGTGCTTTGGAGCCCACAGAAGTACCCATGGCGTTGGCAACGTCGTTCGCGCCCACACCATAAGCCATAATAAAACCAAAAAACGCGGCCACCAGCATCAGGATGAAGCCGTACTGAGATAAAATTTCCATCGCTAAAAATTCCCCGGAGTTAACGCGCTAACATGATTTCAAGGCGCGATCCCACTTTCAGTGCCGTATCCGCCAGATCACCGACCCATTCCAGGGTGCGGTACAGGAACATCACGTCAATAGGGTTCAGTTGAGCTTCGGCTTTGCGCACAAACTTACGCAGGCTGATTTGCAGTTGGTCGGTGTCGTGTTCAATTTCATCGATACGCTCAACCATCTTGATGACCAAATCAACTTCACGGCCACGGAAACCAGTTTCCAGTAACTCGTCCAGCTCGTTGATGGCTTCACTTGCCAATGCCACCGCATCTAAGCAGCGTTCCAGGTAGGCTTTAAACTCAGCCTGAATAGGGGCAGGAATTTCCAGCTCACGGCCTAATACACGGCCTGTGATGTCTTTTGCCTTGTTGGCGATTTTGTCCTGCTGGGACACCAATTCCAGAATATCCGTTCTGTCGACTGGTAAAAACAGGCCACGTGGCAAATGCACACGAATATCCCGTTTTAATTTGTCGGCTTCTTTCTCCATAGCAACAATAGCTTTACGTACTTCAGCCGCCTGGTCCCAGTCTTTGGCATAAGCTGCATCAAAAAACGGAACCAATAATTTACTGGCTTCATGGACTTTACGAATGTGTTCCTCAATAGGTTTTATCGGGGACTTCGCAAAAACCGCCAAAAAATGATTTGGCATAAAAAAGTGCCTCATGTTGTTAGGTTGACCAATGTCGGCGCGCATTGTACTGCAATCAAACCGCAATAAAAACGTCAAAAAGCATGCCTGATTTAATTTAGCTAAAGTCAATGCTTTTGCTGTTTGTATACATGTTTTATATGACAAATTGACGGCAAAGAAACAAAAAACGCCTTGAAATCAAGGCGTCTTTTTAAACCAGACAGATTAACTGCGGGCGTCTTGTTCTAGCTTTTCATCATCGGCATGGCGTACGTCTTTGCCTTTGACCAGAAACACGATGTACTCCGCAATGTTTTTACAGCGATCGCCAATACGTTCCATCGAGCGGGCAGACCACAACACATTCATAATTTTCGGAATAGAACGTGGGTCTTCCATCATATAGGTCATCAGCTGACGGGTGATAGCTTCGTACTCGCGGTCGACTTTTTTGTCTTCACGGTGCACAGCCAACGCCGCTTCCACATCCATCCGGGCAAAGGCGTCCAGCACATCGTGCAGCATTTGCGCAACATGACGGCCCATATTGTCCAGATTCACCAGTAAATCCTGCTGGGCACTGTTAAAAGATTCCAGTGCCACTTTGGCAATACGCTCAGCTTCATCACCAATGCGTTCCAGATCTGAAATGGTTTTGATAATGGCCATGATCAGGCGCAAATCGCTGGCCGCCGGCTGGCGTTTGGCGATAATGCGGGTGCATTCATGGTCAATTTTCAGTTCCCAGTCATTGACCATCAAATCATTGGTGATCACCTGACGGGCTAAATCCGAATCACTGCTCGCAATCGCATTCAACGCATCGGCCAGCTGCTGCTCAATCAAACCGCCCATGGCCATGACGTGATTGCGAACCTGCTCTATCTCCTCATTAAACTGGCTGGAGATATGTTTTGTTAAATTCATCTTATCCATCGCGCTCTCCTTTAAACAGGCTCAGACCTTAACCAAAACGACCTGTGATGTAATCTTCGGTTTGCTGCTGCGATGGGTTGGTGAACATCTTATTGGTCGCATCAAACTCAATTAAATCACCCATATACATAAAGGCAGTATAGTCAGAGACTCGGGCTGCCTGCTGCATATTGTGGGTAACAATAACAATGGTGTACTTATCTTTGAGCTCATAAATCAGCTCTTCAATTTTCAGGGTCGAAATCGGGTCCAACGCTGAAGCTGGTTCGTCCAGCAGCAGTACTTCTGGTTCAATCGCAATAGCGCGGGCAATCACCAGACGCTGTTGCTGACCACCCGACAAACCAAAGGCGTTGTCATGCAGACGGTCTTTCACTTCGTTCCACAGTGCAGCACCCTTCAACGAGTTCTCCACCACTTCGTCCAGAATACGTTTGTCTTTCACACCTTGCAGACGCAGGCCATAGGCCACGTTTTCGTAAATGCTTTTCGGGAACGGGTTTGGTTTCTGGAACACCATGCCCACCTGACGGCGCAACTCAGCCACGTCCACCTTCGGGTCATAAATGTTCTGATTGTCCATCAGGATCTGGCCTTCAATGCGGCAGATATCCACCAGGTCATTCATCCGGTTAAAGCAGCGCAGCAAGGTAGATTTACCACAACCTGACGGGCCGATAAATGCGGTGACCCGTTTCTCAGGAATTTGCATATTGATGCTTTTCAGTGCCAGCGAGTCACCGTAGTACAGCTTCAGGTCGTTGACCTGCAGCTTAATTTTTTCGTCCGCCAGACTGATTTCTTTTTCTACCGGTACTGTCAGATTGTCTTGTGTCATGTTGTTTACCATCTAAAAAGTCGTTTAATTCGGGTCGTTTTCGGCGTATCTGCGCAGTTTAATCTGAATCGCTGCGGTATTTTTCACGCAGACGGTTACGCATATAAATGGCCGACATATTCAAAATCACAATCAGCAACACCAGCACCAGGGCTGTGGCATACAGCAAAGGCCGGGACGCTTCCACATTCGGGCTCTGGAAACCCACATCAAAGACATGGAAACCCAGGTGCATAATTTTTTGCTCCAGGTGCACAAAGGGGAAATTGGTATCTATTGGTAAAGTCGGGGCCAGTTTGACCACCCCCACCAGCATCAGCGGCGCCACTTCGCCAGCAGCACGTGCCACCGCCAAAATAAGACCCGTCATCATCGCAGGTGTTGCCAGCGGTACCACCACTTTCCATAAGGTTTCGGACTTGGTCGCGCCCAGTGCCAGACTCCCCATCCGGATGGTGCTTGGAATACGGGATAAACCTTCTTCGGTCGATACAATCACCACAGGCAGAGTTAACAACGCCAGGGTTAATGAGGCCCAGAACAAACCTGGCGTACCAAAGGTTGGTGATGGCAAGGCTTCCGGATAGAACAACTGGTCGATACTGCCGCCCATAATGTACACGAAGAAGCCCAGACCAAAGACGCCGTACACAATGGACGGTACACCAGCCAAGTTATACACGGAAATACGGATAATCTTCAGCAGTGGCCCTTGTTTGGCGTACTCACGCAGGTAAATAGCGGCCAGCACACCAAAAGGTGTGACGATAATCGACATCAGGATCACCATAGTCACAGTACCGAAAATAGCAGGGAAAATACCGCCTTCGGTATTGGCTTCACGTGGCTCATCCCACAAGAAATTCCCCACTGCCACAAAGTAATCCAGCAGTTTTTCAGTTACCGACATATCGTTTGGCAAATGCGCCCGCACAATATTGGCCAGAGAGATAGTCACTTCGCGGCCATCACCGGTACGGGCAATCAGCTGATCCCGGTTTGACTCTGTGCGCAGCTCATCCAGGCGTTTCTGAATCACTTCATAGTCGGCATTTAACGCTGCACGCTCTGCATCGGCTTCGGCGCGAAACGCCGCCAGTTCCGCTTCACTGGCCTTACTCAGTACCAGCTTGCGGTCTTTAAGGCGTAATTTTTCGATGTCGTTGTTAATCTGCGAAATCTCATTTTTTTCAATGGATTTCATTTCATCAAAAATCTTATTTGCCCGCTCAATACGTTGTTGCAGCTGCGCCCATAACGCAGAACCTTCAGCAACCAGCTGGCCATTTTCGGTCAGGCGCAGCGGGAAACCATAGAAGTTGCCGCGCTCACGACGTTCCAGCGCAATAGCGCCTTGTGGAATGGTCCAGCCACTGATTTCGTAATCCATGTACCAGGCAAAGTCGCGGCCATAAATGTCCCGGTTGCCCACTTTCACCAGGTAACGGGTCACGCTGTCGCGGCCTTCTGGCACGCTAGCACCAGCTTCACGCACCATAGTGGCAGACACCAGCTCAGAACGCACCAGCTCACCTAAAATGGTTTTTTTCTCGCCTTGCTCAGGTGTCCATTCGGTCTGCTGTAAGTCGGCAGGCCAGAAATGGCTGCCACCTCTGACCGCGATCAGTCCGAGAATACCGATCACCATCACCAGACAAAGTGCAATGGCTCCGCCATTTAACCAGATCCAGGGGGTTCCTGATCTAAACCAAGCTCTCATGAATGCGACCCCTTACAGATTGCTAAAACGTTGGCGTAAACGTTGGCGAATGACTTCCGCCAGCGTATTAAATACAAAGGTAAAGACAAACAGCACTAAGGCGGCCAGGAATAACACCCTAAAGTGAGTGCTGCCCACTGCAGTCTCAGGTAATTCCACGGCAATATTGGCCGACAAAGTCCGCATGCCTTCGAAAATATTGAAGTTCACGACTGGGCTGTTACCTGTGGCCATCAGCACAATCATGGTTTCCCCGACTGCACGGCCAAAACCGACCATCACAGCGGCAAACACACCCGGGCTTGCCGTTGGCAGTACGACACCCACCATGGTTTGCCAAGGCGTTGCACCCAGCGCCAAAGAGCCCTGAGTTAAATGGCGTGGCACGTTGAAGATAGCGTCTTCAGCAATAGAGAAGATGTTTGGAATGACCGCAAAGCCCATCGCAATACCCACAATCAGCGCGTTACGTTGGTCGTAGTTCATGCCGTTGTCGGTAAACCACTGGCGCAGGCTGCCATTAAAGAAGGCATGGTCAATCACCGGGCTTAAGGTCACGGCCAGGTAACCAAACAGCATAATCACCGGCACCAGAATGGCGGCTTCCCAGCCTAAGCCC
This sequence comes from Rheinheimera marina, assembly GCF_042654345.1. Taxonomy (NCBI): domain Bacteria; kingdom Pseudomonadati; phylum Pseudomonadota; class Gammaproteobacteria; order Chromatiales; family Chromatiaceae; genus Rheinheimera; species Rheinheimera marina. The sequence goes on along the minus strand of NZ_JBHSGB010000010.1, from coordinate 339,747 downwards.
AGCTTGTTGCGCACGACTTCCGGCATATAGCGCCACAGGTAAGCCACCAGTAACATGACTATTGGCATCAGGAATAAAATGGCGAACACCGCGCTTAAATACTCTTCAACAAAAGGCGCTAACCATAAACCAGCCAGGAAACCCAAAATCACGGTTGGCAGCGCCGCCATAATTTCAATGGTCGGCTTGACCTTGCCACGCAGGGCCGGTGTCATAAAGTAGGCGACATAAATCGCGCTCATAATGGCCAGCGGTGTGGCAAACAGCATGGCGAAGAACGCCGCCTTTAAAGTCCCAAGCGCCAGTGGAACCATACTCATTTTGGCTTCAAATTCGTCCGAACCAGCCGATGCCTGCCAAATATAGCGGCCACTGTCACGACCTTCGTACCAGACTTCGTTCCATAAGGCTTTATACGACACATCCGGATGCGCATTTTCTAAATCGTAATTGATGGTCTGGCCTTTTGGCGTCATCACCAGCAGGCTGGTGTTGATTGGCGACACCGCAATGCGACTGGCCTGCACATCACCATCCAGCGCGTCTAAAAACAAAGTGCGGGCTGAGGTGCCATAGTGAATACCTAAAGTGCCTTTGGCATCAATGGCCAGAAAGCCTTTACGCGAATACTCAGGTTCAATTTGTGTAATAGCCGCCGGGTGCTGCTCAAAGCTGCGGATATGCTTTAAATCAAAATTGTTGTGCTCATCACGCACCAAAAACCACTGGCTCAGCTGGCCATCCGACGAGCCGACAATCATCGACACTGTGCCAACTAAAAACTCCAGTGCGGTAATTTTCTGGCCTGAGGCCACCGCAGCGATAGTCTGCACCAGCCGGGCATGAGCCGGATCCTGAATGCTGTAATAGTGAATTTGCCCTTCCTCATCGGCAACAAACAGACTTTGGAAGGTGCTGTCGATCAGCATTTTGCTGGCCGATGCAGGCGCGTCCGGTAACTGGTAATCAGTGTTGACCACTGTGGTCTCACCGGTCAGAAACGCGGTTTCAGCCACCAGCGTGGTCAGTAACAAACGACCGTCAGCAGTGTAGGCCGCCAGCACGCGGTTTTCGTCTTTTTCCTGAATCGCGACTGTAGTGATGGCCTGGCCAGCCGCATCCAGTTGAACTGGCGCTTCACCCAGCGGGTAGCTGACTTTCGGATTGATCTGACGCTGGTCATTCGGGTAGCTCAGCAAGTACTCGTGCTTCACCACAAAGGCTTTACCGTCCGATAAACCCAACACCAGAGTGCCGGTTCTTGGGTCTGCTTTGCCAAAAGCGGTCACTGTGACACCAGCTGGCAAAGGCAGCTGGACTTTCTGCTTCACTTCACCGGTTTGCGCGCTGTAGAACACCAGCTCAGCCTGCTCTGTCACCGACAAACCAATTTCGCCGTAACGCTCAAGGCTGCTAAACAGCGGCTTTTGCACCGGGCTTTGGTATTCCTTGTTTTGCTCCACCGAAGCAGAAGAGAACATTGGGCCTACCTCAGAAAACAGGTAGACAAATATAGTAGCAAAAGCCAGCACCACACTGATGCCGGCAAAGCTGATACCGTATTTGGAAATTTTATCTTTGGCCGAGCGCCAGCGCCGTAAACGGGCCCGGCTCTCCCCTTTGGGCAACAGGGACTGCACAGAAGCCACTTCTGTCTGGCCCTGATTAGCTTGGGTTGAATGCATAGTTGCGATACCACCAGTGACTAGTTTAATGGTCGCAACTATAGTTCAGTTTTGTGTCAGAAATATTACATAGGGGCATTTTTGTCACACAACTGACATCTAACTGAAATATTAACCGCCCGCGCCAAAAGCAGCGCAGCGGCCCCATCTGTCCGTTGTAAAAAAGCCAGCTGGGAACGCAGGTGGCTTTGCCGCAAACCGGTAGCCGGGCTTTTTTTACCGGGTACGCTCGAGGAATGTGGCGACAGCCCAAAGGTTGTCGCCTCAAGGACCTCGCTCAGTTACCCGACGAACTGCAGGCTTCAGCAAAAAAGCGGCTGTGCTTTTTCAGCACTTCTGCGCTTTGCCCGTCGGTCAGCAGCAGCTGAAAATCTTGCTGCGCCGGGCTTTCACACTCAGGCAAGGTGATAGTAACAATAAACTCTTTATCTTCCATCGGCTGCAGCTGCAACGCACTACTGAGCAATAAAACAGCCTGCTCAGGCAAACCTGCTGTCTGCAGTTGATAACTGCGCACCGAACTGGTCTTGTTGCTTAAACGCAGGACAAAGGTGTTTTCAATGTCCCCTTGTGCACTGAACCTGTACAGCTGCTGGCGGTCCCGGCTAATGCTCATGTCAGTGCTGCTTAGTTGTGTCAGCCAGAGCGCCATCGCCACCAGCACAGCGGCAATAGCGCTGCCATAGGCCAGATGATAAGGCAGGCCGCTGGCCGCCGTTGTGTCGCTATCTCCGGCATAAGCAATTAACTGAGTCGGGTAATTAAACTGCCGCATGGTGTCGTCGCAGGCATCAATACAAAGGCCACAATTAATGCATTCGTACTGAAGGCCATTGCGGATATCAATGCCCACAGGGCATACCTGCACACAGAGTTTGCAGTCGACACAGTCGCCCAAACCCTTCACAACCTCATGTTTTTTTCTGGCGCCGCGCGCCTCGCCACGTGCAGCATTGTAGCTGACCTGGCGGGTGAACTTATCAAACATCGATGACTGAAACCTGGCGTACGGGCACATGTGCTGACAGACTTTTTCCCGCACCAGGCCGGCATTCAGGTAAGTGCACAAGCTAAAAAGACTGAGCCAAAACCAGACTGCACCGGATAACTGGCCCGCAAAGAAGTCGGGGTACAGGCTTCTGGCCGGCACAAAATACGAGACAAAGGTCAGTGCAGACAGCAAGGCGACCAATGCCCAACTGCCGTGTTTGGCAGCTCTGAGCAGCAGCTTGTGCCCGCTCCGCCAGGAGGTGGCATCCAAAGCCCGGCTTTTGGCCGGTGGCCCTTCAATGCGCCGCTCTATCCAGATAAACATCAGGGTCCAGATGGTTTGCGGGCAGGTATAACCACACCAGACCCGACCATAAAATTTGGTGACGTAAAACAGCACAAAAGCAGCCAGCGCGAACAACAAAGCCAGAATGGCAAAGTCCTGCGGCAGGATCAGCCGGCCCAGAACTTCAATGGCAAAACGGTCGGTATCAATCCGAAAGGCTTGCCGCCCCTGATACTGCAACCAGGGAATACCGACAAAAGCCGCCATCAGCAGCCAGCTCAGGGAGCGACGGAGCCGCTGGTAATAACCCGTTTGCTCGCGGACATAAAGCTTTCCGCTGGTGTCCTTGGTGGTCATGATGATCAGATCAGAGGATGGTTGTGGCATAACTCAGCTCGGCTGCAGTATGAAAATTGGCAGGAGCGAAGTCTAAAGATGCAGAAAAATAAATACAGACACAGATTTGATACTTAAAATAGATACAGATTTTCACTCATGACTGTGCGCGATGGCATTTAAATACCAACATCTGACTAAAGAACTTCGCGACAAAATCAACCACAACTGGTGGGCAGCGGGCGAGCGTTTACCGTCCATCCGGCAGTTGTGCCAGTCTTACCAGGCTTCACTGGCAACGGTCCGCCATGCGCTGGCCGAACTGGAAGCCCAAGGGTATCTGGAGGCACGCGACCGCTCCGGCTATTTCGTGCGGGCACGGCAACGTCGTGTGCCGGTGACAGCAGATCTCAGCCCCCTGCCCGGCCAGCCGCAGCCGACTGCGGTGACCCTGCCAGATTTGCTGTACGACATTATGCAGCGCAGCGCCGCCTTTGATTTTTATCCACGTGGCCCGCTGGTGCAGTTGCCGCAGTTAAAAACACTGCAGCAACTGCAAACAAAAGTGACCAAACAGCTTGGGGCCGCGCCAGCGCTGCAGTATGAAGAACCTTTTGGTGCACTGGAGTTACGCCAGCAACTGGCCACCAGCTACCAAAGCCATGGTTTAACCCTGGATGCGCCTGACTTGTACCTGACTGCCGGCTGTCAACATGCTTTATTTTTGGCGCTGCATGCCATCTGCAGCCCAGGCGATATAGTGGTAGTCGAACAGCCTGGCTTTTATGGCGTGCTGCAGCTATTGCAGCAGTTACAGCTTCAGGTGATTGAAGTGCCGACCGATCATGCCGGCATGGACATCAGCGCGCTGGAGCTGGTGGTTGCGCGCTGGCGCATTAAAGCCTGCATAGTCAGCCCGTCTTTTGGCACCCCTTCCGGGCAACTGATGCCTGAGGAACGCAAACAACGGCTGGTCGAACTGGCCAACAGTAACGATTTTGCGTTGATTGAAGACGACATTTATGGCGACCTGGGTTTTTACCAGCGCCCTACGCCGTTAAAAGCACTGGATACCGAAAACCGGGTGGTGCTTTGCAGCTCCTTGTCCAAATCCCTGTCACGCGATTTGCGCATTGGCTGGATAGCGCCAGCCCGCTGGAGTCAGCAGATTGGCCGGCTGAAGCTGACCAGTCAGCTTGCCGGCAGCCAGGGCAACGCCATTGCTGTGGCCCGTTTTATTGCAGAGGGCCATTACCGGCGCCATTTGCAGCAGTTCCGAACCTTGCTGATCCATCATCACAATCAGTTGCATCAGGCGTTGCAGCAGCTGTTTTTACAAGACCCACAAGTGCAGCAGTTGGGCAGTATTGACTGGAACAGCCCTCACGGCGGCTTGTCGTTGTGGCTAAAACTGCCTCCGGCCATTGATGCACTGCAGTTATACAATAGGGGGCTGAATCAGGGGCTGGTGTTAACTCCGGGAGCGTTATTTACCGCCAGTGATCAGTTTAAGAACTACCTGCGGGTTCCTTTTGTCAATCCGGTCGCAGGCCCTCGCCTGGACGCTTTGCAGCAACTGAAGCAATTGATCCTCGCCGTCTGAGTCAGTCAGCAAAGCGCAGGAACCAACAGGCTTTATGTGCTGAACATAAAAAAGGCGCCATCAGGCGCCTTATTATCAATCCAGTCGAAACGGAGCTTAGTTGATGCCCAGTTCTTTCAGTGCTTTTGCCGCTACTGAGCTTGGAACCGGTACATAACCGTCATGAGCCACTACGTCCTGACCATTTTTAGACAGGATAAAACGGACAAACTCACGCTCTAACGGCTGCATTTCTTTGTTTGGGTGCTTGTTCACGTACACATACAGGAAACGTGACAGTGGGTACTTACCATCCAGAGCGTGCTCTGCGTTAGGTGCGATAAATGGCTCGCCATCTTTCTTCGACAGAGGTAATGCACGTACGCTTGAGGTCACATAACCGATACCAGAGTAGCCGATACCGTTGATAGACTCGCTGATGCCCTGCACGACTGAGGCAGAACCCGGTTGTTCATTGATGGTTGATTTAAAGTCGCCGCCACACAGTGCAACGTCTTTGAAGTAACCATAGGTCCCTGATACGGCGTTACGGCTGTACACGGTAAAGTCGCGGTTAGCCCATGCGCCTTCCAGACCCAGTTGACCCCAACGGGTGACGTCTTCTTTGTAACCACATTTGCGGGTTGCAGAGAAAATAGCGTCCACTTGTTGCAGGCTTAAACCTTTGATTGGGTTATCTTTGTTGACATAAACAGCTAACAGGTCAATCGCCACTGGAATAGCCGCTGGCTTGTAACCATATTTGGCTTCAAATTCCTGCACTTCAGAAGGCTTCATTGCACGGCTCATTGGGCCAAAGTTTGAGGTGCCTTCAGTCAGCGCTGTTGGTGCTGTAGAAGAACCTGCACCCTGGATTTGAATGTTCACGTTTGGATACTGCTTGCGGAACTCTTCAGCCCATTTGGTCATCAGATTGTTCAGCGTATCTGAGCCAATGCTGGAGATATTGCCGGACACCCCAGTCGCTTTCACATACGCAGGTAATTTCGGATCCGCTTCAATAATAGCAGCCTGAGCGGTCAGACCAAAAGCGGCGGCGATCAAGCTCATAGACGTTAATAATTTTGCGACTTTCACGTTGCACTCCTCACAACAGTGGACACTGTTCGTGGTTCAGGTTGTTGATGCAGGCATAGTAAGTAAGAAATATGACACTAATATGACTGAGAGCAGGCAATACAAAGATATTTTTGTTTAGTTTTTAACCGGAAGGTACAAAAATGAGACCAGCTGGCTGTTAAAACAGAAAGCGAAGTCTACAATGGGGTTGTTGTTGTTTTCGTTGCATTTTTTTAATTTTTTGATGAAGGGTTTTCTATGAAGCAGTTAATTTTAACCTTGATTGGCCGGGACAAAGCCGGATTGGTCGAACAACTGGCGACCGTGATTGCCAGTCATCATGGTAACTGGATGGCCAGTAATTTGAGTCACTTAGGTGGCTATTTCGCAGGCATTCTGCAAGTCGAAGTCGCAGAAGAACATTTAGCCTCACTGACCACTGAACTTGAACGCATGACGGATTTGGATATTCGGATCCAGCATGGCATGCAGTCAGAGCATGCACCGGAGCAACAGCTGCAGTTTGTCATCACCGGCAATGACAGGCCTGGCATAGTGAAAGAATTGTCCGCAGTGATCAAACACAAAGGTGCCAATATTGTGCACTTTGAGAGTAATAAGCAAAGTGCACCGAATTGGGGAGTGCCGCTGTTTCATGCCATCGCGACCGTCGAGCTGCCGCAAGGGCTGAATAAAGACGACGTGGTGGCCGCACTGGAAGCCATCGCCTCGGATGTGATGGTCGATATCGAACCGTAACGGATCAGAAGAAGTTGTACAGCTTCATCCGGCTGTCATAAATCTGCCATAGAGTAACGACATTCCCAGGATCCGGAGTGCCCTATGGTTGTGTCAGAGCTTAAGAAAAATATGAGTCATGTCATGCATTTTCCCCGAGAACTCAGTTGGTTGTCTTTTAATGGCCGGGTGTTACAGGAAGCCGAAGACGAACGTAACCCGCTGATTGAACGTTTACGTTTCCTTGGTATTTATTCCAACAATATGGATGAGTTCTTCCGTGTTCGGGTGGCCGATGTGAAACGCCGCATCCTGCTGAAAAAATACCATTCGGATGAGCAGGAAGATGCTGAGCAATTGCTGCAGGACATTCAGCATATCGTACTGAAGCTGGGCGAACGTTTTAATAAAATTTACGACCATCTGCAGCAAGAACTGAAAAAGCACAATATTGAGCTGATTGATAACTACAAGCTGACCGAAAACCAGGCCGCCTGGGTAAAAACTTTTTACCGCCAAGAAGTACAGCGGCATATTTCCCCTATTATTTTGTCGTCCGATGAAGTGGATTTAGGCAAGCAGCTGGAAGATAACGCCACCTACCTGATGGTAGAAATGACCGGCTCGGGCAAACCGGAATACGCCATAGTGCAGGTGCCGACCGACGCCTTGTCCCGCTTTATCGAATTGCCGGTGCATTTGAATAAAAGCAAAAAACGCGGCCGCTTCCGTCGTCAGATTATTTTACTCGACGACATTATCGTGCACTGCCTGACCGACCTGTTTGCCGGTTTCTTTGATTTTTGCGAAGTGCAGGCCTTTTCGCTGAAACTGACCCGCGACGCGGAATACAACATCAGCGACACGTTGGACCAGTCCTTGATCGACAAAATGTCCAAAGGCATTAAACAACGGCTGAAATCTGAACCAGTGCGGCTAGTGTATGACGCCCATATGCCGGACCATATGCTGAAAATGCTGAAAAAGCTGTTGGGCTACAGCTCGAACGATGCGTTAATTCCTGGCGGTAAATACCGCAACTTTAAGGACTTTATTGGTTTTCCCAATATCGGCCACGCCTCGCTGGAATTCCCGCCGATGCCAGCGCTGAAAAGCCCGCAGTTTGAGGCTCACACCACCAGTTTTGATGCCATTCGTTCTGGCGATATTTTGCTGCACTACCCCTACCATAGCTTCGGTTATTTTACCGAGTGGATCCGACAGGCCTCGTTTGACCCGAAAGTCAGCAGCATTAAGATGACCATGTACCGGGTGGCCAAACACTCACGGGTGATCCAGTCGTTGATCGATGCCGTGCGCAACGGCAAACAAGTGACAGTGGTGGTCGAACTCAAAGCCCGCTTTGACGAAGAAAATAACATTCATTGGTCACGGCGGATGACCGAAGCTGGTATCCAGGTCATTTTTGGTCTGCAGACCTTAAAAACCCACTCGAAGCTGTGCCTGGTGAGCCGGCAGGAAAAAGGAAAACTGGTAAAGTATGCCCATGTAGGCACAGGTAATTTCAACGAAAAAACTGCCCGTATCTATACCGATATGAGTTTATTTACCTGCCACAGCGATATTTGTGATGAAGTGGACCAGGTGTTCGAGTTTATTCAGTACAGCTACAAACCCTATCAGTTTAATCATCTGATTGTGTCGCCGACCTGGAGCCGCCCCAAACTGGTCGAACTGATTGAACGCGAAATTCGTTATGCCACCTCCGGACGCAAGGCAGAAATTCTGTTAAAGGTGAACAACCTGGTCGACCAGCAAATCGTCGATCTGTTGTATAAAGCCAATATGGCTGGAGTGAAAATTCGCATAATTCTGCGCGGCATGTGCTCACTGATCCCGGGCATCAAAGGCCGCAGTGAAAATATTCAGGTGATCAGTATTCTGGACAGATTTCTTGAGCATGCCCGTGTGTACGTCTTTCATAATGGCGGCGAAACCGATCTGTATTTATCATCAGCAGACTGGATGACGCGTAACCTGGACCAGCGGGTCGAAGTGGGTGTGCCTATTTATGATGCCTCAATTAAACAGCAGGTGTTGACCATGCTGGACATTCAGTGGCATGACAATGTAAAAGCCCGGGTTATTGATCGCGATCAGAGCAATCATTATGTCAAACGTGGTAATAAACGTTCGATCCGCAGCCAACAGGAGATTTATGATTACTTTGCCAGCTTGCATCAGGACCTTAGCTAATGACTGAAACCTGGACAGCGAGCCCGGACGATTCCGGCTACATGGCCGCAGTGGACCTGGGTTCCAACAGCTTTCATATGGTGATAGCCCGGGTGGTGGACGGCGCACTGCAGCTGCTGCACCGGGAAAAACAAAAGGTGCAGTTGGCCGAAGGCCTGAATGACGAACTGATTTTATCGGAAGACGCCATTAACCGGGGCCTGGCGGTGCTGGCCCAATTTGCCGATACCTTAAAGCCTGTACCAGCACAGTCGGTGCGGGTGATTGCCACCTACACCCTGCGTCGGGCTAAAAACAGCGCGGTGTTTTTACACCGGGCTCAGGCGATGTTTCCTTACCCTATTGAAGTGATTTCAGGCCAGGAAGAAGCCCGCTTTATTTATCAGGGTGTGGCCCATTTTGAGCATTACGACAGCCGCCGGCTGGTCATGGACATTGGCGGTGGCTCGACCGAGTTCGCCATAGGGGAAGGCTTTAGCCCGCTGCGGCTGGCCAGCCGTAATATGGGCTGCGTCAGTTACGCCAATCAGTTTTTTGCCAATGGCAAAATCAGTAATAAACGCTTCGAACGCGCCATCATTCAGGCTGAACAGGAACTGGAGCCTATTGTTTCTGCGTATCAGGAGACCGGTTGGCAACAAGCTGTCGGCACCTCCGGCACTATTAAAACCATTCGCGACATGATTGTCGGCCTTGGCTGGCATCCGGTCTGTATCACCCTGCCCGATTTAATCCGCTTGCAAGAGTTGCTGGTGGCCCAGCAAAACAGCTTTCAGCTGGATTTACCTGGCCTGGCAGACGACCGTAAACCACTGATTTGCTCAGGGTTGGCCATACTGATTGCCGCCTTCCAGTTGCTGGGCATAGAGCAGATGTATTATGTAGACGCCGCTCTGCGTGAAGGGGTGCTCTACGAAATGAGTGACCGGCTGCACCACCATGATATTCGCGAACACACAGTCCACAGCCTGATTAAACGCTACAGCATTGATATTGCTCAAGCCGGTCGGGTCCGGCAGACCGCACTGGAATTATTCAGTCAGGTCCGCCTTGACTGGCAGCTGGAAGACGAACATGCCGATTTATTAGGATGGGCAGCCACTGTTTATGAAATAGGCCTGCATATCAACTCGTCCAGTGTTCAGCGCCACAGTGCGTACATTTTACGCCACGCCAACTTGCCCGGTTTTAACCAGGAACAACAACTGCTGTTGTCGGCTCTGGTGCGGTTTCATCGCCGTAAAATCAAAGCCGATGAACTGCCTGCTTTCCATTTGTACCAGATGCCTGCAGTGTTAAACCTGCTGGTGTTATTGCGACTGGCGGTGCTTTTAAACCAGAAGCGACAGGATGATTTTTTACCCCCTCTGTTGGTGTGCGCCCGGCCACACCAATTAACGTTGGACCTGCCAAAAGACTGGCTGCTGCAACAGCCTTTGTTGCTGGCGGATCTACAGCAGGAACAACAATTGCTGAAAAAAATCACCTTCCATCTGGATTGCCCGGTGCTAACCGAATGCGCCGCTCTGGCCGATAGCTTTGATCCCACCGATCAGGACGACTGACGCGCTTCATCTAAAAATGCTTTGCAAATCAACATACAGACTCTAAGGTGGTAAAAAAGGTCATTTTGGAGTCTGTGATGCGTTTCTCTCTGTTCGCGCTGGCGATGCTGACGTTACCTGCGGTTGCCGCTGATTTAAAACCTCAAACCGAAGCCGCCATTGCCGCTATCCAGCCGCAAATGATCCAGTGGCGACGGCATTTCCACCAACACCCCGAACTGTCCAACCGTGAAGTGAACACCGCTAAAACAGTGGCGGCCCATTTGAAATCTTTGGGTTTAGAGGTTCGCACCGGCATTGCCCATCATGGTGTATTGGGGGTACTGAAGGGGAAAAAGCCAGGCCCTGTAGTGGCGCTGCGTGCAGATATGGACGCCTTGCCGGTAACCGAAAAAGTGGACCTGCCTTTTGCGTCAAAAGTCCGCAGCACCTTCAATGAGCAGGACGTCGGTGTCATGCATGCCTGTGGTCACGACGCGCACACTGCCATGCTGATGGCGGCCGCTTCAGTGCTCACATCGATGCAGGAAGACCTCAGCGGCACCGTGTTATTTGTATTCCAGCCAGCAGAAGAAGGTGCACCGGCCGGCGAAGAAGGCGGCGCCATGCTGATGCTTAAAGAAGGGGTCTTTGCCGACTACAAACCAGACGCCATTTTTGGTCTGCACGTCTGGCCTGGCCCTCCAGGCCAACTGCAAGTGAAAAGTGAAGGCATTATGGCCGCCGCCGACAGTTTCAGCATTACAGTTAAAGGCAAGCAGGTGCATGGCTCCAGCCCATGGCGTGGCATAGACCCTATCGCTGTCACTGGCCAGATGATTACGGCGCTGCACCAAATTCCGGCCCGTCAGCTGGATGTCACCCAGGCACCAGCCGTGCTGTCGATTGGCCAGGTGCATGGCGGGGTACGCTGGAACATTATTCCGGATGAAGTGAAACTTGAAGGCACAGTTCGTACCTTTGACCCACAAATGCGCGAACAATTACTGAGCAAAATGCAGCACACCGCTGAGCATATTGCCGCCGCCAGCGGCGCCACCGCTGATTTCCACCTGCATGGTGCAGCTGCTGTGACCTGGAACGATCCGGTGCTAACCGAATGGGCGATGCCAAGTCTGCGCTGGGCAGCCAGAGATGCCGGAGTGACCAGCACCAAACCTATTACTGCGTCAGAAGACTTTTCGTTATTCCAGCAGCAAGTGCCTGGGGTGTTTTTCTTTTTGGGCATAGCACCGGAAAATACGCCATTGGATGACGTCGCACCTAACCATTCACCGTATTTTGCGGTGAATGAAGCTGCGCTGGAAAACGGCGTCAGAGCCCTGACGGCACTGACACTGGACTACCTGCAACAGCCAGCCAAACAAAAAACCAACTAAATAACAGCAGCAACAACGACAGCGCCAGCAGCAGTACCTTCACACTGCCCTGGCGCATCGCCCGCCAGTCAGTCTGCACGCCGGCCAACCAGATCGCCGACACCAGCAAAGCTTCAGCCGTGCCTTTACTCAGCGGCAGTAAGAGCGCAGGGACCCAGCCGGCCTGAGACAGTCCGGCAGCGACTAACACCGCCAGCGGAAACCAGGGCAATTTGGTTTTCACCTGACCTTTGGCCTGTGACCACGGCAACCAGACTAAAAAGGGTATCAGGAGCAGCACCCGGCTGAGCTTCAGCACTATCGCGAGCAGCGCACAACTCGCCGGTAACAGGCTGCTGGCCGCCACCACCTGCGAGACTTCAGGCGCCGAGGCACCAATCAGCAGTGCCGTGGCTTCAGGCGCCAGTGGCAGCAACCCGTAGAGCAGCAACGACAATAAGCCCATCAACAGCACAGCCGCCAGGCTCTGACTCAGCTCGCCTGGCGATGCTTTGCGAACCGTCTGGGTCGCAAACAGTGCCGAGGTGCCGCAAAACGCCAAACCGGCACTGACCAGCCAGCTGATATTGGCGCTCAGCCCCAGTTGGCGCCCAAACCAGACTCCACTCAGCAGCATCAAGGGCACAGCAAGCAATAATGGCCACAAGCGCTGTAACAAGGCCAGGTCCAACACGCCGGCAGGCAATTGCAGGCAAAACAGCACCAGCCCGGTGCGCAGCGCCCATGGCTGATAACGACTCAACCAGCCCGGATAGCTGGTGCTGGACGTCCCTCTGTGTTGCCAAAGGCTCCAGAGCATGCCACTGACCAGCGCCAGTAACACAGGGCTCAACCCTATTGCCGGTGCCACGCCAAAAACCAGCGCCCCTAACCAAAACACAGTGCCCAGCACAAAACGCATTGTTGCTACTCCGCAAATTCAACAAAGAGATTGTACTGGCCAGAAAATATAAGAATAATGGATTTACTCAATAGAAAAAATTCAAAATAATTATGAATCACCCAAGCCCCCGCCATTGGTTGTTGCTGGATGCGATATGCAGGTTGCACAGTTTGAGCAAAGCGGCCGAAGAGCAGCACCTGAGTCAACCCGCAGCCAGCCAGGCGCTGAAAGAGCTTGAGCAACGACTTGGCACGCCGCTGTTTTTGCGCCAGGGCCGTCAGCTGGTACCAACCCAACACACGTTGGATCTGTTGCCAAAGCTGCAGCAATTGCTCGACTTGCAATCGGAGCTGATCCAAAGCTCCGGCCAAACCACTGAATTACGGCTGGTGGCCAGCGAAACCACCGGCTGCTATTTGCTGCCGCAATTGCTGGCAGAGTTCAGCCAGTTACAACCGGGCTTTGAGTTTAAACTGCAGCTTTGCAACAGTTCCGAGGTGCTGCAATACATGACAGCGCAGCAGGCTCAACTGGGGTTTATTGAAGGGCCGGTACTGACCGACGCTTTTGATATCCGGCTCTGGCGCGAGGATCTGACGGTGTTATTTGGTCAACCTCAGTTGCACCAGTCACTCAAGACGGAGCAGCTGCTGCAACAACGCTGGATAGTAAGGGAGCGTGGCTCGGGCACCCGGGCTGTCTTGGAACATGAACTGGCACGTCTTGGCTGGTCACCGGCCAGAATTCTGGAGTTACAACGGCCTGAAGCGATCAAACAAGCGGTTTACCATGGTTTGGGGATTGGTTGCCTGCCCTTGCTGGCGATAGAACAGGAACTGGCTTCAGGCCAGCTGATCCGGCTGGACAGTCCGCTGCGACTGCAGCGGCATTTTCGAATTGTGCAGCACAAGGGCTACCAGAGCCCTGTACTGACAGGCTTTATTGAGTTTTTATTTTCAGCTTCGGCGTCTTCGCTTCGCGCACCGGCTCCAGCGGCAGGCTAAAAGAGAAGGTGCTGCCGTGTTTAGGTTCGCTGAAAATCATCAGCTTGCTGTTATGGCGCTGCAATACATGTTTCACGATCGCTAAACCTAAACCCGTGCCGCCGGTGGCGCGGGTACGGGCCTGGTCCACCCGGTAGAAGCGTTCGGTCAGACGTTTCACATGCTGCGGTGCTATCCCATCGCCATTGTCCTGCACCGAAAATACTGCTTTGTGGTGCTGACGCTGCCAACTGACTTTGATATGGCCGCCTGGCGGGGTGTATTTAATCGCATTGGTAATTAGATTGGAGAAGGCGCTGCGCAGCTCATCCGTGATGCCATTGATGCAAAGGCCCGCCTCAATAAGAAACTCGATCTGGTGCTGCTTTTCACGGTTCAGGCTTTGCGCTTCCTGTTCCAGCATCGCCAGCATGGCTGGCACATCCACTTTTTCATCAAATTGCACTTTGGTGGCCGCTTCAATACGGGACAAGGTCAGCAGCTGTTGCACCAGCGCATCCATACGTTTGGTCTGCTCCAGCATGACAGTATGCGCCTTTTGCCAAATCGCCGCCTGTGGCAACTGCTCTGGTTCCATTACTTCCAGGTAGCCCTGCAAAACCGTCAGTGGTGTCCTTAATTCATGCGACACGTTGGCAACAAAATCCTTGCGGATTTGCTCCAGCTGTTTGAGTTGGGTGATATCCCGCACAATCATCAGGTACTGATTATGGCCATAAGAAAGCACACGGTATTCCAGCGTCAGCTCGTCATTGACCGGTGAGCTCAGTTCCAGTGCCTGACTGAATTGCTTTTGCTGCACATAAGCCAGAAATTCCGGATTGCGGATTAAATTGTCGATACGCTGACGTTCGTCCAGCGGCCAACGTAAACCTATCAGTTGTTGCGCCAGCTTGTTACACCAGATAATGGTCCAGTCATTACTCAGCACCACTAAGGCATCAGGCAAGGCTTCAGCACCATCGCGGAAACGACGGATCAGCGAACGTAATTCTTTGTTTTTCTTGCGGGCTTTACGCTGACGGTAATAAATACCATCGTAAATCTGCCGCCAGCTGCCATCACCGGCGGGCGGAGAAAGCTTTTTATCCCGCCACAGCCATTTATCCAGCATCAGCAGGTGTTTGTAATGCCAGCCCAGCAGCACCAGACAGGTCAGAAATAATAACGGGAACAGCAGGTCAACTAACCAACCCAGCAGGGTCACCAAAAAAAACAAAAGGAAGATTTTGCTGAAGATCTCCCTTTTGGACAATAACAGTCGCATAGCACCTACTTGGCTGAAAAGCGATAACCTGAACCCCGGACTGTCTGCACCAGACGATCATGCCCTTCCACCGAAATCGCTTTGCGCAAGCGGCGGATATGCACGTCAACAGTACGGTCTTCTACATAAACATTGGTGCCCCAGACATGATCCAACAGTTGTTCACGACTGTAAACCCGTTCCGGGTGCGTCATAAAAAAATGCAATAAACGAAATTCTGTTGGCCCCATATCCACCGGCTGCTCTGACGCCGTGACACGGTGTGAGACCGGATCCAGTTTCAGGCCCTGCACTTCAATCACTTCGTCCAGTGACGTCGGTGCAACGCGGCGGATCACCGCTTTGATCCTGGCCATTAACTCTTTAGGTGAAAAAGGCTTGGTGACGTAATCGTCTGCGCCCACTTCCAGACCACGGACCTTGTCTTCTTCTTCGCCCCGGGCCGTAATCATAATAATAGGAATGCTTTTGGTCAGATCATGACTTTTCATTTTCTTGGCAAACTGAATACCACTGCCACCAGGCAACATCCAGTCTAACAAGACAAGATCAGGGTAAGGCTCGACCAGCATATTTACAGCGGAATCAAAATCTTCTGCTGTACTGGCCTGATAACCGTTTTGCTCCAGCACAAAACACAACATGTCGCGGATTGGCGCTTCGTCCTCGACCACCAGGATCTTTCTTGACATACCTTCTACCCAAATTAGTGAATATTTTATGCGAGCCAGTATGGGTGAAGTTTATGACAGTTTTATGAAATAAACAGTGTAAAAAGCGATGAGCAGACCAGACTTTATTCTGCTTTGCCGCATATCGATAACAAATTAATAACCTGAAAAAAGTCAGTTACATGACACTTCAATGAATGTTTTTTGACATGACAGGCTACAGGCCGCGCCATTGCTGCATGCTTCAGAATAGTTCCCTGACAGGACCAGTCACTGTAATAAAACAGTCATCATCCCCACTTAAGGTATCCGCCCAGCTTCTTATAACAACAGCATTTTTCTGCTTACGGAGACTGAGTGATGGCTTTACGCAAGTTTTTACAACTGAGTGCAGTAGCAACAGCCCTGGTTCTGGCTGGCTGCGGTGGCGGCGATATCAACATCAACACTGGTAGCGGTGGTGATGATGGCGGTGGCACCACTCCTCCTCCAACCAGCGTGTGTCCTACATTCGCGACTCAGGGCAGCAGCCTGGCCGGCGTGACTTTACCTGTCTGTGAAATCACCGGAACCATTACCTCGAACATCACGCTGACCACAGACGCCGTATGGGCCCTGTCAGGTAAAGTGGTGGTTGGCGGCGACAACGTCAACAGCGCCACACTGACGATTCAGCCTGGTGTAAAAGTATTTGGTAAGAGCGGCGCGGATTACCTGGTCATTTCCCGCGGTTCGAAAATTCAGGCGGTAGGTACAGCATCTGCACCAATCGTCTTCACCTCAGTGAACGATATGCTGGGCCTGTCCGACGAAGAATCTGCCGGTCAATGGGGCGGCATGGTGTTATTGGGGAATGCACCCACCAATAAATGCCCTGACTTAACCAACTGTGCAGTGGAAGCAGAAGGGGAAGCCGGTAAATACGGTGGTAACAATCCGGAAGACAACAGCGGCGCCCTGAAGTATGTGCAGGTGAAATACGCCGGTTATGAAGTGATCCCTGACAACGAATTAAACGGTATCACCTTTGCCGGTGTAGGCCGTGGCACCACAGTGGAATACATCCAGGTGCACAACAACGTCGACGACGGCGTTGAGTTTTTCGGCGGCACCGTCGATCTGAAACACGTGGTGCTGACAGGCAACCGCGACGACTCGCTGGACTGGGCCGATGGTTGGACAGGCCGTATGCAACACGTGCTGATCCGCCACAACCCGAATGACAGCAAAGCCAACCGTGGTATCGAAGCGGACAACCAATCCAGTAACTTCACTGCCACACCAGTGTCGAAACCACAAATCTCTAACCTGACCATTATCGGCAACAACTTTGACGGTGACGAAGACTCTGAAGGTATCCTGCTGCGTGCCGGCACCAACGCTGAGCTGTACAACATTATCGTGACTGGCCCGGAAAAAATGGGCGAATGTTTCGAAATCAACACCTCAGAAACAGCGGCTTTTGCTAACAGCGGCCAGCTGATTTTCCGCAACTCGATCATTGATTGTGCTGAGCCTTTTGCCAATATCAAAGACTCTGCCGGCAACGTCACGTTTAACGCCGGAGACTGGTTCCGTGCTCAGCCAGGCAACATCGTCGGTGATGCCTTATTGGGTGGTTATATCCCGGCACCTAACTCTGTGGCGCTGAACAACGGCTACAACGTGGCCAACAACGTCAACGGTTGGTTCGACGATGTAACTTACATTGGTGCTTTTGACGGCACAACCGACTGGACCAAAGGCTGGACTTATGGTCTGCACGCCACTTCAGGTTCAAACCTGACTCAATGTCCGACAGGGACTACAGAAACAGCCAGCTTAACTGGCCGTCTGAACTGTCAACTGACCGGCGATATCACCAGCAACGTCACCTTACAGGCCGGCGCTGACTACGTATTAAGCGGCCGTGTCCGTGTCGGTGGTGATAACACCAACAGCGCCACCCTGACCATTCAGCCAGGTGTCACTGTGTATGGTAAATCAGGTGCTGATTTCCTGGTGATCAGCCGTGGTTCAAAAATCAATGCCAGCGGTACTGCAGCCAACCCAATTACAATGACCTCTGTACAGGACGTGATTGGTTCACCAACTGCTGCTGGTCAATGGGGCGGCCTGGTATTACTGGGTAACGCCATCACCAACAAGTGCCCTGACATCAATAACTGTTCTGTTCAGGCCGAAGGTGAAGCCGGTCCATACGGTGGCGCTAACGCAGCAGACAGCAGTGGTACCCTGAACTATGTGGTGGTGAAACACGCGGGTTACGAAGTGATTCCGGATAACGAATTAAACGGTATCACTTTCGCTGGCGTCGGTTCAGGCACTCAGTGCTCCAACATTCAGGTGCACCAGAACGTGGACGACGGTGTGGAGTTTTTCGGTGGCAGCGTGAACTGTAAAAACGTGGTGTTGACCTCAAACGGCGACGATAACGTCGACTGGGCGGACGGTTACAACGGTAAACTGCAGTTCGTGCTGGTAAAAATGGATCCAAACAATGCCAAGGCCAACCGCGGTATTGAAGGTGATAACCAGGCCGGTAACCTGACCGCAGCTCCGGTGTCGAACCCGACAGTGGCCAACATGACTATTATCGGTAACAGCTTCGACGGTGACGACGATTCAGAAGGCGTGTTATTGCGTGCGGGTACCAATGCGCAACTGGCTAACTTTGTCATCACTGGTCCTGCCGGTATGGGTGAGTGCCTGGAAATTGAATCCAACGAATCACGCGCCTTTGCTGCAGCGGGTCAACTGACCATGACCAACTCTGTGATTTCCTGCCAGACCGAAGCCGTGAAAGGCACAGTGGCGACTGGTGTCACCACTGAAGCCTGGTTCCTTGGTCAGACAGGTAACAAAGTGCTGAAAGACGGTACTGCAGTGCTGAACGGCATCTTCACTACCGACACCACAGCAGCCAAAGATATGAAAACTGTAGATTCATTCTTTGACACTGTGAACTTTGTTGGTGCGGTATCACAAAGCAATAACTGGACAGCTGGCTGGGCTGTAGGTTTAGACGATTAATCAGCCTGAAGCTGTCGGACACCAGTCCGGCAGCTTTTTTTATGGGCCGGAATTGACCGGCCTTTGATGTAGCAAAAAGATTCCGCTGATAGGACCCAGTTCAGATGAACACTAAACAAAAATTTCGTATCAGTCAGTTAGGTCTCCAGGTGATGCTGGCTTTGACCTCTGCTTCAATGCCGTTGCTGGCCACTGCACAAGAAGCAACTGCCTCTGCAGCTGAAGCAACGCCAAGCAAAGAACAGGACGTTGAACGTATTTCCGTCTCAGGTCGTCTGATGAGCTCAGCGGCGTCTGCTGCGGCCGAACGTCGTGAACAGCCTTATGTGGCTGAATTATTGGGTATGGAACAAATCTCGCGTGCTGGCGACAGCAACGCAGCTTCTGCCCTGCGCCGTGTCACAGGTCTGACACTGGTCAAAGACAAGTTTATTTATGTGCGTGGTTTGGGTGAACGTTACTCCAGCACCCTGCTCAATGGCGCCATGGTGCCAAGCCCGGACCCAACCCGTAACGTGATCCCGCTGGATATGTTTCCGGCCGGTATTATTGAAAGCTTAGTGGTGCAAAAGGCCTATTCACCTGAACTGCCGGCCGCCTTTGGTGGTGGTAGTGTAAATATCCGCACTGCGTCCATTCCACTGCAGGAAAGCTTTAATGTTGGTTTCGGTTTGGGTTACAACAGCCTGAACAGTGACGACGCTTACACTTACAACGGTGGAGGTGACGACTGGCGTGGCAGTGACGACGGTAAACGTGGCATGTCGCCTGAACTGCGCACAGCGCTGGATCAATACGGCACCATCAGCCAAATCAATATTGCCGAAGCCTTAGGTGGCATCACCGCCGGTAACCTGGCGCAGGCCAGTACCATTGTGCGTGAGCTGGGCCTGGCCTTTAACCGTGATATTGATGTGCAGCGTGAGAACATCAAACCGGATTTCGACGGCAGCCTGTCGTACGGCAATAAATTCGATATCGGCAGCTCAGTCTTTGGTGTGATGGCGGGCGTCAGCTATGACCGCTCAACTCAAAACATTGAAGAACAAGAACGTTACTTCTCAGTGTCAGGCGACAGCCTGGTGCCGCTGAATATCTGGGACGATATCAAAGGCACTGAGCACCAGGTCAAACTGTCAGGCATGCTGAACTTTGGTCTGGAACTGAACGAAGATCACCGCATTGAAACTTCGACCATTTACCTGCGTGATACCAAAGACGAAATCAAAGTAAAAAACGGTGAAAGTATCGAAACGGTGAATGAAGAAAACCGTTACAACACCGACACCTCCATTCGTTACGAAGAACGCACAATGCTGTCCAACCAAATCCGCGGTCGTCATGACCTTCCCTGGTTATATGACATCAGCGTCGACTGGCAATACACAGACGCCAAAGCTGAACGTTACGCACCTGGTGAAGTGGAATACCGTTATCTGAACGAAATTGGCGATGATGGCTCTGTGACCCGCTTTATGCGCCGTAACCAGAACGCGGTGAACTACAGCTTCGCCCGTATGGATGACGAAACTGAAAACGGTAGCTGGAATGCCAAACTGCCACTGACCTTCGGTAAAGCCGAAGTGGTGCTGAACGGTGGTTACTCTTACTTTGAGCGTCAGCGTGATTCCAGCACAGACTTCTTCAACTTCAGCACTGTAGGTTACAGCCTGGAAGAACTGGGTGGCAGCTTCTCGCAAATTTTCTCTGACGCCAATATTCTGGACGCCAGCAAAGGCTTCCAGGTGTCCAACGTCACCACTCAGGCGGACGATTACCTGGCCGCACAAATGATTGATGCTGGTTATGTCGGCATGGAGATGAACTACGACTACCTGTTCCGTCTGAATCTGGGTGTGCGCTATGAAGACTTCCGTCAGGTATCGCTGCCACTCAATGCTGACGGTGATATCAGTGGCGATCCAGCAGACTCAGTGCTGATGGAAGATGGGTACTACCCATCACTGTCGTTCACCTACTTCGTGACCGAAGACCTGCAGGCCCGTTTTGGTTTCAGCCAGACCGTGGTTCGTCCGGACTTACGTGAAGTCACCCCTGTGCTGTTCGTCGACCCGCTGACTGACTTTAAAGTGACTGGTTATTCTGGCCTGAAGAGCACAGACGTGACCGCCTATGACGCCCGTCTGGAATGGTACTACGACGACAGCAACTACAGCATCGGCGTATTCTACAAAGACCTGGAGAACCCGATTGAATCCATTGAGCTGAGCGGCTCGGACGGTAACCTGCTGATGTCCTTCCGTAACGCGCAAAGCGGTGAAGTGTATGGCGCTGAAGCAGAATTCCTGCAGCAGCTGAATATCTTTGATGGTGACAGCCGCAGCTGGCTGAGCAATTTCTTTGTGGCTGGTAACTTCACCTGGTCTGAATCCGAAATTAACATTCAGCCAATCACAGGGGCTGACCTGACCAACCTGGTGCGTCCGTTAAACGGTCACTCGAAAAACGTGGTCAACTTCCAGTTGGGCTTCGACTCGGATAATGACAAACACAACGCCACCCTGACCTACAACGTGTTTGGGAAGCGTATTGCGTTTGCCGGGGTGAACTCGAAAGATGACGCGTACGAGCAGCCGTTTAACTCACTGGACTTCGTCTATTCCTACACACCGTGGGAAGCGACGTCAGTGAAATTCAGCATGAAAAACATTCTGGATGAAGATGTGGAAATTATGCAACAAGGTGAACTGTTGCAACGCCGCGTTGAAGGCCAGAGCTTCGGTTTAAGCTTCAGCTACAAATACTAAGCGGAACCACCGTGAATCAAAGGGGCTGCAAGGCTCCTTTGTCATTTCTGTTGCTGTCTCACAATTCCGGCTGATAACGACCCCATTTCGCCAGCATAGGCTCCAGCTCGCCCGCCTTTTTCATTAATTCAAACTGCTGTTGAATTGCAAGCACCAGCTGAGGTTTGGCCGGATTCAGGCCACAGTACACCGCAACAGGTTCGGCCCACAGAGGATCCGCCTCCAGCTCCGGATCCGGAGCAGTTTTTTGCAGATAACCATAACTCAGATCGACCGACATCACTAAATCCACCCGCCCCTGCTTCAGCCGTTGCAAATTACTTTCCAGTGACGCGGCGTCATCCCGTACGGCCTGACCTGTGCTGAACGACAGGCTGAGCTCTGGATAAACAAAACCCCGGGTGGTACCAATACGTTTGCGGCGCAAATCGACGGCGGTATACACCCTGGCGCTGCCTTTACGGCGAATGATCAGTTGTTGGGTATGAAACAGCACAGGCGTCCAGGCCAACCCCGGCACCCGGACCCAGTCTGGACTGAGGAAACAGCCAATATCCGCCCGCCCATCCAGCAACCAGTCGGTCACCCGGCCGCGAGGTAAATTCAGATAATTCAGCCGGGCATCCAGCCGGACTGCCAGCCGGTCGAGCAGATCTTTGGCCAGGCCCGCAGTCAGCGTGCCGGACTCAGAAAAGATGGCATAAGGGGCGGTGTTGGTCTCACTGACGGCCGCATTCAGGGTCAGGTCTGCATAAGCACTGCCGGCCAAACCAAGCCCCAACAGCAGGCTTAACAGGTCACGGGCGCGACGCTGAGTCATCCATTTCTTCCCCAAAAAACAGCCTAATTTTCTATGCTACTGCGTCAAGATGAAACTTCAATCGCTTCCCCCTGGTGCTGGTCGCTCAGGAAGGGACATCGGCCGAATCGCCGTTGCCCGGTAGAAAATGAGCACCAACCCCCTGAGTCGCCAGTTGATCGTGCGGATTACGCAGCGGGCAATAATGCAAAGACAGGCAGCCGCAACCAATGCACATACTGAGCTGATCGCGCAGCTGGCTCAGTTGCTCAATGCGACTGGTCAAGTCCTGATGCCATAACTCAGACATCTGCTGCCAATGATGCTGCAGCGCGGGTTGCCCTTGCGGCAATACGGCAAAGGCCTGCTTAATTTGCTCCAGACTGATGCCGGTGCGCTGGGCTACTTTGATAATGGCAACACGGCGCAAGACATCGCGGGCATAACGCCGCTGATTGCCCTGATTACGAACACTCTGGATTAAACCTTTTTGCTCGTAAAAATGTAACGCCGATACTGTCACACCAGTGCGGTTCGCCACATCACCGACAGACAGCCAGTTTTTTTCAGCAACGGATGCATTCATCACTTGACCTCAAGTTAACCTGAGGTTTTAGCATAACGGCAGTTCAACTCAGGGAGCAACCCAAATATGTCCGCACTTGTTCAGGCTGTCGCCACCCCAGTCATTCAGTCCAATCCGGTTCCTGACGCTGTCGGTCTGCTGTTAACTCAGCTGGCTGACGCCATAAATCAGCAGCACTGGCTGAGCCTGGCCGGTTTATTTGAACCGGATGCGTTATTGGTGAATTTGTTAGGGCAACGGGTGTCCGGCGACAGGGCCATAGTGCAATACCAGCAAGGCATGGCAGACTTCTACCCACAGCGTCAGGTGCACTACCGCCTGCTGTCCTGTCAGCCACTGGGCAGCGCCTTGTATTTATTAAATGTGCAGCAGATATGGCTGAGTGCCGAACGCAAACAACCTGAAGGGGTCAGCAGCTGCCCGCTCTTTGTGGTGCGTCTGCATGGCGATCATGCCCGTATTGTCGGATGCAACAGCCTTTAAGGCCACAAAAAAACAGGCCGCTGAAGCGGCCTGTCCGGAGTTCTGATCGTCGACGATCAGAACTTATGTTCTAAGCCGATGGCGACATAGTTACTGTCAGTGGCCGTGTCAAAATCAAAGCTGCTGTACCAGCCATAAAGCTTGGTATTTTTACCCAGCTTGTAATCGGCACCTACAGAGATACCGTTATCATCTTCCTGCACCTGATACTGGGTTTTCAGCTCGACGTTATTCAACGGATAAGCCAGGCTGGCCAGGTAGCCGTCTTTTTCATCGCCAGTGGCAACATTCTTTTGCTGTTGCAGCATGGCACCCAGTTTGAAGCCGGCCAGTTTGGTTTGCACGGCCAGACGGGTCGCGTCGTAGCCGTTCACGCGGTTATCCAGTGCCACAGCAGCATACCAGGCGGATTCTTTTAATTCTTCGTCACCATAACCAATGGCATAGGATTGGGCGCTGTCTGCGTCCGGCTCATCAGCCATAATTTGTTGTGCGGTGAATTTAAAACCCAGAATAGATGGGCTTTGGTAGATCACCGTATCGCTGACCCGGTTTTCACCTTTCCACAAGCTTTTCACATCGCCTTCGTAGTCATTGAACTGGTCAATTTTGCCCTGAGCTAACTTCAGCGCTGTATCGTGGCGGCCAGCCAATACAGTACCAAAATCACCTTTTAAACCGATAAACTGGTTACGTGACTTCAGGTTTTTTTCGTTGGCTTCGTCGGACAGATCCACTTCCCATTCCAGCTGATAAATCAGGGTCAGGTCATGTTCCAGCGCATAGTCGCCTTTGACACCAATACGTGAAGCATTGCTTTTTAACTCACCAAAGGATCCTTCCCCCTCATCGGACTGCTGAGCCGACACATTAATTTTGCCGTAAATTTCCCAGTCCTTTGCTTCTGCAGCCGAAGTGGCCGCCACAGTCAACGCCATAGCAACGAGAGTTCTTGCAAACATAATTCAGTTCCTGATCCGGGCCAAAGCCACCGATAGTGTTTACTATTTTTCAGTGATGCCACCCACAGCCGTCAGGCTGCGATGGCATTGCTCAATGGTGTGTGCAGAGTGCAAAAAGAATGACATTTTCATGTCTTCTTTATGACCATTTGAAGGCTATTTTATGACTATAATATTTCAGTATCATGACAAGCTAAAATACTGCCGAGAGTTCTTTGCAGACGGGATCGCGTTTGGCGGTATCAAAATTGATGCCCTGCTGCAGCACGCGCGGGCCAGGCTGCCAGAGCGGGTTCACCCAGCTTTGCTGCAGTTGCTGCTCCGGATAACTCAGGTTGGCTAAATCCAGCAAGGTATCAAAGACTTGAGTTGTCATCAGTGGTTGCTGCCGGCGGCTTTGCGCCAATTGGGTCTTTTGTGGTTGCTGTGCTTTCAGCGCTTCAGAAAACCACAATAAGGCCGCTACCCGGTAATCAAATTCGGTGTTGTGGCCATGGCCGCTTTTGCCGCACTGGCCATCAAAAATATTTTCACCATGGTCAGAAACAAACAACAGCGCCGAGCTGGCCTCTGTCTGCTTCAGCTGATTAATCAGATTAAATAACACAAAGTCGGTATAGGCGACGCTGTTGTCATAGGCATTGTTCAGCAGTTGCCGGGCGGAACTGTCGTGCATGCTGATGCTTTGTCCTTTGCCCGACGGTGTGAACAAATCGAATTGTTTTGGGTAACGGTCAGCGTAACTGAAATGGCTGCCGAGCGTATGCAATACGATCAGCTGTTTCTGCTCATCTTGCGCCAGTACCCGCTCTACCGCTGGCAATAAAATTTCGTCGTAGAAGCCTTCCTGCCTATAACCGACCGGGTTCAGGTACTGCACCTGGTCCGCTTCACTGGCGTGCAGCGCAATGGACGAATCATGCACACCCAACGGGCTTTGCGTCGACAACCAGTAGGTGCTGAAACCAGCTTCTTTAAACGCAGTCACCAGCGAGGCCTCCGCTGGAAAGTAGCGCTGGTCGGTACCGGCTTTGCGCGACAAAATCACCGGCACCGACATTCGGGTCCAGGCCCAGGGACTGATCATATCCGGGTAGCTGATCAGGTTGTCCGTGCCAGCCAGTCGTGGCGTAGTGGAGCGTGCATAGCCATTGAGCTGCAGCCGGTCAGGCCGCAGGGTTTCTCCAACGACTAAAACATAGATTTGTCGCCCAAACAGCTCCGGCTGTTGTTTGGCGCCAAAACGAAAGTGTTCCATTTGGGATGCCACCTGAGCTGTGGCTTCGCGCTGCACCCTGAACTCATTCAGTGCCACCAGCAAATTCAGTGGGTAGGTCGCATGAAACTTTTCGTAGCTGTACGGCAAAGGACGGCTGGCAAACACCGTTTCCTGTGGGTTCTTGCGCTCTGCCGCTTTGTTCAACTGCTGATACTGCCACTCATGCCAGCTGGTCGACGCTGCCAAACCGGCAAAGACTAACCACAAACAAGGCCGCCAACCCGGCCCCCACTGCCATTTCTGCAACCAGGCAAAACGTAAGGTATACCCCCACAAAGCGATTAGCCCAACCACCAGTGCAGCTAACAGCAAGCCGATGCCGGTCAGGTACCCGGCGGCTTCGGCTAAATCCGTTTCGGCGACTATCGCCAGTGCATGGGCATCGGTGGATTTCTGATAGGTATAGAGATAAAACACTTCCTGCGGCACCAGCAGCAAAAACGGCAGGAGCAGGATCAACCCCCAGCGGATTTTACTAAACAAACTGCATAAAAACAGATAAAACGCCGCTGCCGGCAGTAGCTTCCAATACAGATAATCCCACTGCCAGACCGCTGGCCACTGCACCAGCACTGGCGCCATCAAGGCCAGCAGCAACAGCAGAACCACAAGACCACGACAACAGAGCAAAACCAGTGGGTGAATCATTTTCGTTTCCCGTTTACAGCCAGGGGGTTGAGGGCGCGTATTCTGAGGATTTCATCAGGCTAACGCCATAGGTCTGCCGCCAAAATCTGCTCACAGGCGCCTTAACCATTCATTACAAAAGTAACACTTGATTGCAATTTCTTCGCAGAAATTAGCCCTTGCTTATTTACAGGCAATTGCCGCCTGTACTATATCTGGTGCACCAACACTGTTGGTTTATTAATAACTTATAAAGAATGCAACAAGAAAAATCCAGTTAGGAAGGTAACACATGAAGAAGAATAAAATCCGGGTGAGTCCCTGCGCTTTGGCCATAAGCGCCGTACTATTCAGCCAACCTCTGTTTGCACAACAAGACGAAAAAACCGCTGACGTGGAACGTATCCAGGTGACGGGTTCGCATATCAAACGTACCGATCTGGAAGGACCATCGCCGGTCACTGTGATCAGCCGGGATGATATCGACAAATCAGGTTTTGATAACCTGCAACAATTACTCGAACGTTTACCATCATCTGGTGCCGGTACCTTCTCTACCCGGGGTAACAGCCAGGACTCAACCGCCAACGGTGCGGCCGCTATCAGCTTACGTGGTTTTGGCGCTGATGCCACTCTGGTGTTAATCAACGGTCGTCGTGTGGCCAGCAGTCCATTCGCCGAAGGCATCGTCAACAGCTTCGTTGATATCAACAGCATCCCGATGGCCGCCATTGAACGTGTCGACATATTAAAAGACGGTGCGTCCGCCATTTACGGTTCCGACGCCGTCGCCGGTGTAGTGAACATTATTCTGCGTAAAGATTACCGCGGCACCGACGTGACCCTGGGTTACGGTGGCACCACAGGGCCTAACTACAACGAAAAAACCTTTTCGACCGTCTGGGGCACCGGCGATGATAAAAGCAACATCACGCTGATCCTGGATTACTTCAACAACTCGCAAATTGATAACTCTGAACTGGGCCGGTTTGGCACCGCCAACCAGACGCCTTACGGTGGTGAAGATTTCCGCTCCTCCCGTGGTTACCCTGGCCGCTTTATTGTCGATGGCGAGCCAACAATAGACCCTGGTTGCCCTGCAGGCAGTCGCAATGGCGCTACCTGTCTGTATGATTATGGTCCGTCCTCTATCGCAGTACCGGAAGCCGAACGTATCGGTGCCATTCTGTCACTGAACCGGGAAGTCAATGACAACGTGACTCTGTTTGCTGAACTGTCAGCGCAGCACAACACCTCAACCGCAGGCGGCGCAGCGACACCGCTGGATGAAGGCGCCGGTTTAACGGTGTCTGCGTCTCACCCAAACAACCCCTTTGGTAAAGATATACAAATCAGCCGTTACCGTACGGTTGACGCTGGCAACAGACGCTGGGATATCAGCTCTGACACCCTGCGCGCTCTGGTCGGCTTACGCGGCCAGGTCAGTGGCTGGGATTGGGAAGCTGCAGCTCAAAAAGGCCGCAGTGAATCCAGCCAGACTGGCGATAAATCACAGGGCTGGGTACGCACCGACTTCCTGCAACAGGAAATTGATGCTGGCCGTTACAACCCATTTGGAGGAGTGCAAAACCCTCAAAGCGTGATTGACGCCATTACCACCAGCCTGGTGCGCCAGGGTAAATCCCATATGACCTCAGCCGACGCCCGCATCAGCGGCGAGTTATTTGACGTCAGCCATGGTGCCGTATCACTGGCCGCAGGTATTGAATACCGCAAAGAAGACGCCGTCGACGAGCCAGACGATCAATTCAAACGCGGTCTGATTTTCGGTACTGAGTCTGTATCTGCCGCCGCCAGCCGTTCACAAAAAGCGGCTTATGTGGAAATCTCTGTGCCACTGCTGGAACATCTGGAAATGCAACTGGCCGAACGTTATGACCACTACAGCGATTTCGGTGGCACCGCCAATCCGAAAATTGCCTTCCACTTCACGCCAACGGATGAACTGTCGTTCCGCGCCTCGTGGAGCCAGGGTTTCCGCGCGCCATCACTGGCTCAGGTTGGTCTTGGCCCATCGCAGGAATCTCAATTCTTCGTCGACACCTACCGCTGCCCAACGCCAGACGCGAGCAACCCAGCCTGTGCGTCAACCGACTACACCATAGTGTTTGCCGGTAACCCGAACCTGGAAGCGGAGGAATCAGAAAGCTGGAACGTCGGTACTATCTGGCAGGCGACCGAAGACTTTGACATCAGCCTGGATTTCTGGAGCATTACGCAAGACAACAAAATTGATGAAGTGCCATTCGGCGACGTCTACATGGCCGAATGTAACAACCAGGCCAGTACCATCTGTGTGCGTCGTGCACCACTGCCAGGCCAGACGCTGGGTGAACTGGATCAGCTGAACAATACCTTCTTTAACGTCAGCTCACAGGAAGCTTCAGGTGTGGACTTAAGTGCCAACTACAAATTCGACCTGAGCAGCATGGGTCTGGTCAAAATGCGTGGTGAATACACCTACCTGAATAAGTTTGAGAAAGATGGCCAGGATTACACCGGTGAATACCGTTATCCACAGCACCGCTGGACAGCGACTGCGGACTGGTCGTTAAACGATTGGGGTCTGGCCACAGTACTGACCTATACCGGCGAGTTTGAAGACACGCCGGATATCGACTTTGACGGTGTACTGGATTTCGAAGAAAACTCCTCACGCAAAGTCAAAGCTCAGCTGCTGGTCGACTTACAGGGCTACTACAACCTGAACGCCAACACCAAGCTGACCTTAGGTGTGAACAACCTGTTCGACGAAGATCCACCATTTGCTATCGGTGATGGCGACGGCGACCTGTACGGTTATGTCACCAGCATGTACAACCCTCGTGGTATGTATATCTACGGTAAGCTGAACTACAAGTTCTAATCTGTTGATTGCCAAAAAGGGCCTGCGGGCCCTTTTTTATTCGTCGAGCATTCTGTACAGCTCCACCCGGTTACGACCATTGCGTTTGGCCTGATACAAAGCCGAATCCGCTTCAATATACAGCGCTTCAAAACTGCTTTGGCCCTGACAAAAGGCCACGCCGATGGAGGTGGTCATACAGAGCTCAACGCTGCCGGCTTTCATCGGGTAATCGGCCAGTAAAGAGCGAATGCGTTCGGCCACCTGCAAGGCAGTTTTCGGTGTAGTTTCCGACAAAAACACCGCAAATTCTTCGCCGCCGATGCGGCCAACAATATCGTATTCCCGCAAAGCCTTTTTAAAACGAACCGCTGTGGCTTTGAGAATTTCATCACCAGCCTGATGACCATAGGTATCATTGACTGATTTAAAAAAGTCCAAATCAAGCAGCAGCAAGGCTGATGGTTTGTGCTGGCGTTGACAACGCGCCAGTTCGGTATCCACCGATTCGACAAAGCTGCGCCTGTTGGCCACTTTGGTCAGCTCATCCGTTAATGCCAGCTCACTTAAAGTCGCGACTTTGGAATTGAGCTGGTGTTCCAGTACTTTTTGTTTGGTAATTTCTTTGGCTTGGATCAGCATTTCCCCGCTGTCCAGCACCTGTTCGGAAAACAAAAACCAGCGACCATCCAGCAAATCCACTTCAAACAACCGAAATGGGTTGTGCCGGCGTTTTTGATGCGCTTCCTGCAACCACTGTTCGATGTCATTGGTCTCTATACGAATGCCTTTACGCCTGGAATACGACTGCCGCATCAGGTCATCAAAACGGATGCCCTGCATCAACGCCATATCCATGTAAAAGATGTCACAAAAGGCCAGGTTACAGCCCATCAGCCGATCATCGGCATCCAGAATGGCGTAACCGTCTTTACAGACTTCGATAAATTCGATGAGTTTCAGTTGGAATTTTTGGTCAACAAAAGTCATGAACAACATGCTCAATACAGACATTTTGTTAACACTAGCAGAGACTTAAGCCGCTGCCAGCATTCAGGAAGAACTTTGTCTGGCCAGAACAGACAGCCAAAGGTTGAGCTGTCTGCTCCGCCGAAGTGGTCACCCGGTATTACTTTTTACCAGGCCAGGCCTGCAGCACAGTGTCTGCCACCATCCGCAGGTCGGTGCAACTGGCACCGCTGGTGGCCTGAATGGCCATGCCTTGCAGTACAGCACCAATATAACGGGCGAGCGCCGCCGGATCGGCGTCTGCCGGTAAGTCACCTTCAGCTTGCGCTTTTTCCAGCCGTTCACGCAAAGCCACTTCGCCTTTCTGACGTTTTTCAATCAAGGCCTGTTTCACCGAAGCTCCGGCCTCACTGCAGGAAATGGCACCTTGTACAATGACGCAACCCGGTGGGCTGTTCGGATCGGCATTGGCTTTGGCAGCGCCACAAAGCATATGCTGCACCACCTGATAAGAGGTTGGCAGCTCAAGCGCCGGGTAGAAAAAGGCACAAGGCCGGTTTTCATACAGCTCAATGGCTTTTAAAAACAGCTGTTCTTTGTTGCCAAATGCCGCATACAGGCTGGGCTTGTTAATGCCCA
Source organism: Rheinheimera marina (assembly GCF_042654345.1). Classification (NCBI taxonomy): domain Bacteria; kingdom Pseudomonadati; phylum Pseudomonadota; class Gammaproteobacteria; order Chromatiales; family Chromatiaceae; genus Rheinheimera; species Rheinheimera marina. The sequence goes on along the minus strand of NZ_JBHSGB010000010.1, from coordinate 309,053 downwards.
TGGCTTCGCATAAATCAGGCAACGAAGCGCCTTCATAGCCTTTCAGCCAGAAAACTTCTAAAGCCTTTTGCAAAGCGGTGTCCATATCAAAAGCGCGCGGGCGTCCTACAGATGGCGCTGCAGTAGAGGCAGTAGCTGACATCTCATACTCCGGACTATTAAAGTGGCTACAGGATAAACAGCTTTACAGCACTTGTCCAGCAAGGGATATTTACTACACGGTACATTATTGTATAGAATAGCAACCAGCTCAGTGCGTCTTCGCCTTGGCATATAACGAAAACCTGTTGTCACGTCTAAAAATGGTCTATTAATTTTTTACTACCCAGTACAAAAATAAATTGACTTCTTTTTCGCCTCCCATATATTTACCGACCAGTACAAAATTAAGTTGTATTGTGCCGCATCACCTCAAGGTAAATTTATTAAGGAGCAGGCCATGAGCCAGAAACACCGCATTCGACCCTTTTTACTGGGAGCTTTGGCTGCCGCAGTGTTAAGCGCCTGTGGTCAACCAACAGAGCAAACCCCCGGTGCCATGCAGGCCCCTGCGGTGCAGGTGGCTGAAGTAGTGTATGAAACCATCACCCACTGGGATGAATTTACCGGTCGCCTGCAGGCACCACAGACTGTCACCCTGATGCCACGCGTCTCTGGGTATATCGAAAAAGTCTATTTTGAAGAAGGCGCCCTGGTGCAACAAGGCGACCTGCTGTTCCAGATTGACCCTCGCCCGTTTCAAGCCGAAGTCAGCCGGTTAAAAGCCGAACTGCAAAGTGCCCAAACCGCTGAGCGTTTAGCCAGCAATGACTACCAGCGTGCCGCCAAACTGGAACGCAAAAGTGCCGTGTCTGAAGAAGTACTGGACACCCGTCTGGCCCGCAAACAACAAGCCATTGCCACTGTGGCTTCGGTCAAAGCCGCACTGGATAAAGCCGAGCTGGATTTGTCCTTCACCGCAGTGAAAGCACCCATCAGCGGTAAAGTGTCTTATGCACAAATTACCGCCGGTAACTTTGTCACCGCAGGCAGCAGCGAGCTGACCCGCTTAGTCAGCACCAGCACTATGTATGCGTATTTCGATGCCGACGAACAAACCTTCTTAAGTTATCAGCGCCAGGCGCAGCAAAGTAAAAACGCTGCCGGATCCGGTACTGTCTATATGGCTCTGGCCGGTGACAGCAATTTCAGCCATGTCGGCCGTATCGACTTTATCGACAATGCGGTGAACCCGCAGACCGGCACTATCCGTGCCCGCGCCAGCTTCGATAATAAAGATCAACAGCTGATCCCAGGTTTATTTGCCCGCATCAAACTGGCCGGTCAGGCCAGCAGCCAGGGCGTACTGATTGATGACAAAGCCATTGGCACCGACCTGTCGAACAAGTTTGTGCTGGTGGTGGACGCGAACAATCAGCTGCAGTACCGCGCTGTCACTCTGGGTGAAAAGATCAATGGCCTGCGTTTGATCAAAGACGGCCTGAATGCCAAAGACCGCATTGTGGTGAACGGGCTGCAACGGGTACGCCCCAGCATGGCCATCAGCCCACAAACAGTGCCTATGGCCAGTGACGAGCAGATAGGCCAGTTGCGTACCGAGCAGCAACAACTGGAACAGCATCAGAAACAACTGACTGCTGCCGCCGCCAATCAACCTGAACACGGGTAAGCACCAGCATGTTTTCGCAATTTTTTATCAAAAGACCCATCTTTGCCGCTGTGCTGTCGCTGCTGATTTTTATCGGCGGCGCGATCAGCGTCTGGCAATTGCCAATTACTGAGTATCCTGAAGTGGTGCCACCTACTGTGGTGGTCACCGCCAACTACCCTGGCGCCAACCCGAAAGTCATCGCCGATACCGTGGCATCACCTTTGGAGCAGGAAATTAACGGCGTGGAAAACATGCTGTATATGTCCTCCCAGGCCACTTCAGATGGCCGCATGACGCTGACCATCACCTTTGCCATAGGCACCGACGTGGACCGCGCTCAAACCCAGGTGCAAAGCCGGGTTGACCGTGCCAAACCACGTTTGCCACAAGAAGTGCAGCGACTGGGTGTAGTCACCGAGAAGTCCTCACCGGATTTAACCATGGTGGTGCACTTAACCTCACCGGACGATCGTTACGACATGCTCTATCTGTCGAACTATGCCGCGCTGAATATCAAAGACGAGCTGGCCCGGATTAAAGGTGTCGGCGAAGTCCGTTTATTTGGTGCAGGTGAATACAGCCTGCGGGTCTGGCTGGATCCCGATAAAGTGGCTGCGCTTGGCTTATCCCCGGCTCAGGTGGTGGCGGCAATTCAGGAGCAAAACCAACAGGCAGCTGCAGGCAGTCTGGGCGCTCAGCCTAGTGGTGACAGCGAATTCCAGTTGCTGATCAATGTCAAAGGCCGCTTGAGCACAGAACAGGAATTTGCCGACATTATTGTTAAAGTTGGTGACAACGGCGAAGTCAGCCGCCTGCGTGATATTGGCCGGGTTGAGCTGGGTGCGCAAACCTACGCGCTGCGCTCTTTGCTGAATAACAAAGGCGCTGTGGCCATTCCTATTTTCCAGGCCTCGGGTTCCAACGCTATTCAGATCTCTGAAGACGTGCGGGCCACTATGGCTGAACTGGCCAAAGGTTTCCCTGAAGGCCTGAATTACGACATCGTTTACGACCCGACAGTGTTCGTGCGCGGTTCGATTGAAGCCGTGGTGAAAACCCTGCTGGAAGCCGTGTTATTGGTGGTATTGGTGGTGGTGCTGTTCCTGCAAACCTGGCGCGCCTCCATTATTCCATTGGTTGCAGTACCAGTCTCGCTGGTCGGTACTTTTGCCATGATGCATCTGTTTGGCTTCTCGTTAAACGCGCTGTCGCTGTTTGGTCTTGTGCTGGCCATAGGTATTGTGGTCGACGACGCGATCGTGGTGGTTGAAAACGTCGAGCGGAATATTGCCGATGGCTTGTCGCCAATGGCGGCCACGCAAAAAGCGATGAAAGAAGTGACTGGCCCTATCGTCGCCACCACCCTGGTGCTGGCAGCAGTCTTTGTGCCTACGGCCTTTATGTCTGGCCTGACCGGTCAGTTCTATATGCAGTTTGCGCTGACCATTACCATCTCTACCTTTATCTCGGCTCTGAACTCACTGACCCTGAGCCCGGCCTTGTCTGCCCTGCTGTTAAAACCGCATGGTGCGAAACCGGATGCGCTGACCCGTGTACTGAACAAAGCTTTCGGTGGCTGGTTATTTGGTCCTTTTAACCGCCTGTTTGCCCGCGCGTCCAACGGCTACCAGCTGATGGTGCGTAAAGTGATCCGCATGGGCGCACTGATTGCGGTGCTGTATGTCGGTCTGGTTGGCTTAACTGCGGTGCAGTTCCAGCAAACGCCAACAGGGTATGTACCTGGACAGGACAAACAGTACCTGGTGGCTTTTGCTCAGCTGCCCGACGCGTCCTCTTTGGATCGCACTGAAGCGGTGATCAAAGAAATGTCGCAAATTGCTTTGGACCACCCAGGTGTGGCCAACTCCATTGCGTTCCCTGGTCTGTCGATTAACGGTTTCACCAACAGCCCAAGTGCAGGCATTGTGTTTGTCGGCCTGGATGACTTTGACCAGCGCACCAGCCCTGAGCTGTCGGGCAATGCGATTGCGATGCAGCTGAACCAGAAGTTTGCCGGTATTCAGGACGCCTTTATTGCGATTTTTCCACCGCCACCTGTGATGGGTTTAGGCACCATAGGCGGCTTCCGTCTGCAAATTCAGGACAGAGCGAATCTGGGTTATGAAGCCTTGTTTGGTGTGACCATGCAAGTGATGCAAAAAGCCTGGGCCACCCCGGAACTGGCTGGTGTGTTCTCCAGCTATCAGGTGAATGTGCCGCAACTGGATCTGGACGTGGACCGCACCAAAGCCAAACAACAGGGAGTGGATCTGGACGAAGTGTTCCAGACGCTGCAAGTGTACCTGGGCTCGACCTATGTGAACGACTTTAACCAGTTTGGCCGTACCTATCAGGTCAATATTCAGGCCGACGAGCAGTTCCGGCAAAACCCTGAGCAAATCCGTCAGCTGAAAGTGCGTAACAACAAAGGCGAGATGATCCCACTGGGTTCTTTTGTCAGCGTGAAGCATGTGGCAGGCCCGGACCGGGTGATGCATTACAACGGCTACACCACAGCTGAAATTAACGGTGGCCCGGCCCCTGGTTTCAGTACAGGTGAAGCGCAGGCTGCTATTGAGAAAATTCTGGCAGAAACCCTGCCACCAGGCATGACCTATGAGTGGACTGAGCTGAGTTACCAGCAAATTCTGGCTGGCCATACCGAGCTGCTGATTTTCCCTCTGGTGATCCTGCTGGTGTTTATGGTGCTGGCTGCGCAATACGAGAGCCTGACTTTACCACTGGCGATCATTCTGATTGTGCCTATGACCCTGCTGTCGGCGATGACTGGTGTCTGGATCTACGGCGGTGATAACAACATTTTCACCCAAATTGGTTTGATTGTACTGGTGGGCCTGGCGACCAAAAACGCCATCCTGATTGTCGAGTTTGCCAAAGAACTGCAAGACCACGGCATGAAAACCATGGATGCCATTCTGGAAGCAGCGAGGCTGCGGTTACGCCCCATTCTGATGACGTCTATCGCCTTTATCATGGGTGTGGTGCCTATGGTGTTCTCTTCAGGCGCCGGTGCTGAAATGCGTCAGGCTATGGGCGTGGCGGTATTTGCCGGCATGATTGGGGTCACTATTTTTGGTCTGATTTTAACCCCACTGTTTTATTACGCCTTAGCACGTCGTCGTGACCGTCAACTGGCTCAGGCTGACACTTCGGAGGAATCTGCCCATGCGTAACAGCATCCGACTGACCAGTCTGAGCCTGGCACTGGCGTCCACCCTGTTTGGCTGCGCCTCAGTTGGCCAGCCTTATCAGGCTCCAACCCTGTTTGCAGCACAAAGCCTGCCGCAGCGGTATCAGGTGGCTGAACAGGCCAGCGACTGGTTTGCCCAACTCGGTGACGCTGAACTGAACCGACTGATAGAACAGGCACTGCTGGCCAGCCCGACCCTGGCCGCCGCCAAAGCCAATGCTGATCGGGCTTATGCGGTGTTTCAGGATGCAGACAATGACGACTGGGCCCGGATGGACCTGGTCGCCAGTCAGCAGAACCAGCAAATTCCGGACAGTGCGGCGCAAAACGCCGGACAAATCCAGCGTCAGGCCAGCTTAGGTGGCCAGTTAAGCTGGGATCTGGACTTATTCGGTAAACTGGAGCAGGCCGCGGTGGCGGCCAATGCCCGGGCCGAAGCAGCAGGCTTAGCCTGGCAGCAGGCGCGTATCGCGCTGCTGTCTCAGGTGGCCAGTAGCTACGGCGATTACCGCGGCGCTGAACTGCGCCTATCGGTCGCCGAGCAGGACCTGCAGAACTTAAAACGCACCAAGCAGATTATTCAGGCCCGTCGCGACGCGGGTGTGGCTTCGGATTTGGAGCTGAGCCGTATTGATGCGCAGATTTACCAGCAACAGGCCTTTTTACCTGCACTGCGTCAGTTGAAAACAGCAGCACAGGCCACGCTGGCCGCCCTGCTGGCACAAAGCTCGCAGCAGTTGGTCGTCGCCAGCCAGGCCACTCCGGCCTTGCCGGCTTTTGATAACCCGGTGCAGCTGGACAGTCAGCTGAACTACCTGCAATTCCGGCCTGAAGTGGCGCAAGCCGAACGTGAGCTGGCCGCCAGCCATGCTGACATTGGCGTGGCCACAGCCCAGCTTTACCCTGAATTGTCGTTAACTGGCTTTTTGGGCTTTTTAGCCGCACCAGGCCTGAGCCTTGGCAGCGCCAACGAAAGCTGGAGCATTGCGCCAACCTTACGCTGGCAAGCCACTGAACTCAGCTCGATTCAAGCCCGCATTCGGGGTGCAGAAGCCTCGCAGCAACTGGCCGTCGCTAACTTCCAGAAGGCGGTGTTTGATGCGCTGGCCCAAATGCAAACGGCAATTCATGGCTACAAGAGCAGCCGCGAACGCGAACTGTGGCTGAGCCAGCAAGTGGCGGCAACCCAACATGCGGTGGAGCTGACCCGGGCGCAATACGACGCCGGTACTGTGGAATTTCTGCAGTTATTGGATGTGGAACGCGACTGGCTGCAAAGCCGGGATGCCCAGGCGCAACAAGCGCTGACCCACTACCAGCAGTTGGTCAGCCTGTACCAGGCTTTTGCCGGTGCCTTGCCACTGGCCGGCAGCCAGCAAGTGGCGATGCTAAAAGATTAACTTCAGGCCATCAAGCCTTGATGTTGTACCACCAGTCAGCCCTGCTGACTGGTTTTTTTATCTGAGAAACTGAATGGGGTCAGGTCTTGTATTTTGGGTCAGTTGGGGTCAGGTCTTGAATTTTGCGTTTCAATGCAAAATTCAAGACCTGACCCCAGCCCCCCAGACCTGACCCCAATATAGCTTTTAGACCGCTTCTTCGTCTTCTTCGCCGGTACGGATGCGGATCACCCGCTCCACATCGAACACAAAGATTTTACCGTCGCCAATGCGGCCGGTCTGGGCTGTTTTCATAATCACGTCGATGCAGCGGTCAACCTGGTCGTCCGACAGCACCAGCTCCAGTTTTACCTTTGGCAGAAAATCGACCATGTATTCGGCGCCGCGGTACAGCTCGGTGTGGCCCTTCTGACGGCCAAATCCTTTTACTTCGGTCACTGTCATGCCGGTGATATTAATTTCCGCTAAGGCTTCGCGTACATCGTCCAGCTTGAAAGGTTTGATAATGGCTTCAACTTTCTTCATAGGGTCCTCACCGCTGTTTCCGCATCCATGATGTGATGGGATATCGTCTGTCCTTGCCAAAGTTACGACGGGTCACTTTCGGACCAACCGCCGACTGGCGTCTCTTATATTCATTAATATCAATCAGATGCAGCACCCGGCGCACCGTTGCTTCATCATAACCCAAAGCGACAATCTCCGGCAGCGATTTGTCCTGCTCGACATAAGCGTCGATCATCGCGTCCAAATCGTCATAAGGCGGCAGGTTGTCCTGATCGGTCTGATCCGGCGCCAGCTCGGCAGAAGGCGGCCTGTCTATCACCCGCTGCGGGATCACAGGTGACAGGCTGTTGCGGTAAGCCGCCAGCCGGTACACCAGGGTTTTCGGCACGTCTTTAATCACAGCAAAACCACCACACATATCGCCGTACAAGGTACAGTAACCCACGGCGTTTTCACTTTTGTTGCCTGTGGTCAGCAACATACGGCCGGTTTTGTTCGACAGCGCCATTAACAGCACACCACGTAACCGCGCCTGCAGGTTTTCTTCGGTGGTATCTTTACCGCGGCCGGCAAAAAGTGGCGTCAGCTGCTGCATAAAGCTGTTGTACATAGGTTCAATCGACACCGAGCCAAACTCAATACCCATGGCTTTGGCCTGAGCTTCAGCGTCTTCCACACTCATGCCTGAGGTGTAAGTAAAAGGCAGCATCAGTGCCTGTACTTTGTCTGCGCCGAGCGCGTCCACCGCGATGGCCAGGGTTAACGCCGAATCGATACCACCGGACAAGCCCAACACAGCACCGGGGAAACCGTTTTGCACTACATAGTCGCGGGTGGCCATTACCAGCAGTTGGTACACTTCGGCTTCCAGACTAAGTGCCGCCCGCGGCTGAGGTTGTGGGTACAGGGTGTCGCGTGGCAACAGCTCCTGGGTATGTAACTCCGCTTCCGCATTGGCGCCACGGAACAACACCTCTGCACTTGGGCTGACCACCAGCGACTGGCCGTCGAACATCAGTTCGTCCTGGCCCATCACCTGGTTCACGTAGACAAAACCAAGCTTTAAGCGTTTGGCCAGCGTGGTCAGAATTTGCTCCCGCTGCGCCGGTTTACCCACACAATAAGGCGAGGCATTGAGCACCAATGCCCATTCTGCCCCTTCGCTTTTCGCTAGGGCAGCCGGGCCACCGTGCCAGATGTCTTCACAAATCAGCACCGCAAAGGTCTGGCCTTTCAGCTGGAAGGTGCAAGCCTTGTCACCCGGCGTGAAATAACGCAGCTCGTCAAACACACCATGGTTCGGCAATTCCTGCTTGTAATAACGGGCCAGCAACTGGCCGTTCTGAATCACTGACGCCGCATTGTACAGCGCTTCACCGTCACGCCATGGGTGGCCCACTACTAAAGTAACGGCCAGTCTGGCGTCCAGAATTTGCTGCAGGCCCTGCTCGACCAACTGCTGAAAGTCCTGCCGTAACAACAAATCTTCCGGCGGGTAACCTGTTAAGGTCAGTTCAGGAAACAGCAGTAAATCGGCACTGCTGGCTTTGGCAATACTCAGTACTTTTTCGGTGTTTTGTGACACAGCACCCACAGTAAAGGGCTGCTGCACCAGCGTGACTGTAACAGCGGAGGACATCTGGACCTGCCTGGATGGCTAAAATTGCGCTTATGGTAACTAGTTTTGCCTGCTGGCTCAATGAAGACAATGAGCAACAGCGCTTGCTGGATCCACGGACGCGTAAATTTTTATCCCGCTGGCGTCATAACCTCTAAACTTAAGCTCTGCCTGTCTCACAAGGAGTGTGAAGCCATGCAAGCCGCCACTAAATCTACTGCCGCCTTTAGCCTGATTGAGCTGTTGCTGGTGATCGTCCTGCTGATGTTGCTTGCGCTGTCAGCCAGTCCAAACCTGCGCGAACTCTGGCTCAGGCACAAAGCCCAGAGCTTTATGCATCAACTGGAGCAGCAACTGCGCTACAGCCGGGTCTATGCCATCAGCCAGCAGCGTCAAGTGCGGGTCTGCCCTCAGCTCGGCTCTGTCTGTTTAAACAACTGGGATTTAGCGCCACTGACCAGCACTGTACTGGCAATGCCTGGGGTCAGCGGTTTTGCGCTGCAGCAACTGGCGCCGGACCCGGCGCAGTTCAGCTTGAGTTACAGCAGGGAGCAACTGATTTTCCGGCCGGATGGCAGCCTGGACCTGTTGGGCTCAGGCAGTTTTATTCTCTGTGCCCGTCAACAGATGCCCTGGCATTTTCGCCTGAGCCTGTCGCAGGCCGGGCGCTACCGTGCCAGCCTGGTGCAAGGCCTTTGCCCGCGCTAAGGCGCCACCCCTTCGTCACCTGTTCGGCCTGACGCCGAGCCTAATGCATCCAGCAATTGCTGCGGGGGGCGCTCTGTTTTTGTCCCAGGCTGGTCAGCGAAAACCGCTGGCAATCGAGGTCCTGCTGCTGCACCGACACCGCCAACGCTTCCAGTTGATAGCCTTGTTCGGTCAGTTCAGCACTGATGCGGTAACGCCCCGAACTGGTGGTAATGACTTTGGCGGCTAAACCAAGCTCCGTCAGATCCGGGGTGTAGCGCTGTTGGTCGGCCAGCAGCAGCTCCTGCAAACCAGCCACTTTTAGCAGCTCCTGTTGCGCTTCCAGCCGGTAGCTGCGCAGCACATCCTGCTGGTACGCCGGCAGCATCACCGACGCCAGAATACCCAGCACCGCCAGTGCAACTAACAATTCAATAAGCCCGATGCCCTGCGCTTTCATCATTGGCCTCCTTGCTCTGTCTGGTACACAGCGAGCAACTTCTGCCGCGGAAAATGTTCGCGTAACAAGGGGCTGGCGCACTCAGCGCAATGCGCTTTTATCTCCAGCAATTCAGGCAACAGCACCAGCCCTGAGCTGGCATCCTGTAGTGAAAAGCCGCTATCCGACAAGCGCACTTTCAGCTCCCTCGCGCCATGTTCCATGTTCAAACGCCTGTTGCTGTACACTGCAGTACCATAGTGCAAATGCAGCGCCAGCAATGCGGATGTTACGGTTTGCCCACTGCAAGAGGGCCCGTTATCCAACCTCAGTTGCTGGTACCAAACACCGGCCGCCAGGGTAAAACGGCCATACAAAGGCTCGGTGAATTCTGCATACCAGCCGTCAGCATCCAGCAACTGCTGAAATGCAGCGCTTTGCCCCAGCTGCTCTTGCTGTTGATGCAGCAACAAAGGTGAATCAGCATGCTGTGGGTTCAAACGCAGCATCAGCAGCAAAGCCCCGCTGTCTTTTTCTGCACTGAGCAATAACAATGGCTGTGGTCTACGCCAGTGCATGCCGGCCGAAGGTTGCAGTGGCACCAGTGCCTCAATCAGCTGCAATTGCTGTAACCGGAACGCCCCCAGCTGACTCAAATTCGCCAGCAGTTCAGCCTGCGATAACTGGGTCGGGCTGTCATCGAGTAGCCAGATTTTCTGGTCGGCACTGGCCAGCAGTAAACCGGATGACGAGTGCTCAGCCCAGACCAGCGGCTTTGCAAATTGCAGCTCGCCAAGCGATTGTCCGGTCTCGGGGTTCAGCCGCAGCAATAAATGCTGCTCGGCCAACCACAGACTGTGCGGCGAAGCGGCCAGCAAACGAAGGTCCGACCCGGCTGACTGCCACAATGGCTGCAGCTGGTCTTGCTCCAGCCTGAGCGCATAAACACCAGCAGCATGTTCAGCAAACAACAGCCCCGCCGCGTGCTTTAAAGGCGCCGCAACGGCCTGGTGCGGGTTCGGCGCCTGATCCAGCAAAAACCAGGGCAGATACCACCAGCTTTGCGACTCACCTTTTTCAATATGCAACAAGCCCTGCAGGTTGGTTAGCCGTGTCCGCTCTGGCTGCAGCGGCAATTCAAGACTGGCGGCTTCCGGCTGACAAGGCGCAGTCTGCAAAACGTGCTGTAACTCCGACAACCAGTCCTGTGCCGCGGCATCGCTTAACCGCAACTGGGTAGCCAGTTGCTGATGCTGTGCCTGACTCAGCTGGAATAAATCCTGCCAGCCTGTCTCTGGCCAGTGGGTGTAAAGCGACAGGCTGCAGGCTGGCCAGCTCAGCAACAGCCACAACCAGCTAAGGGATTTCATCTGTGGCTCCGCTCAGTTGCTGGATTTGGACCAGACTCACCACCGCAAATTGTTGCTGTTGTTGCGTCAGGCTGGTGGTGGCGCAGCGAAATACCGGCTCAGACCAGGGGGCATAATCAGGCGGACATTGCTCAAAAACCAGAGCTGCTGGCTCGCCCTCCAGGGCCGCAGTTTGCTGATACAAACGAAAGATTTGCTGCTGCGCACTGATCCCAGCGCTGGCCATTGCCAGACTCAGTCTCGATTGATACAAGACAGCGCCCGCCATCATGATCAGCACAGCCCCTAACACCAACGTGCAAATCAGTACAAACCCCTGTTGTTTCATGATCCACTCCTTGTCATAACCTGCTGTTGTGAACCAATACCGCGCTGCTCAGCTGCAAACGGCGGTATGGGTCGCCCGGTGCTTGAAAACGCACCGCCCCTAACTGGTACGACACTGTGTTGCGATACCCCGGGTCCGGCTGCAGGCTTCGCAATAACAGGTAATAGCGCACACTAATGACAGGCTGCTGCCACAGCTCTGGGGTCATCTGGCTGCTGCTGAGCCATTGGTCGGTCTGCCCATCGGCGTTCAGGTCCAGCCCAAGTTCCAAATGCAGGCGCTCGACGCCATCCAGCACCGACTCCGCCGCCATCACCAGTTGACCGCTACTGCTGCGCAGCAGCCGTTTCCTCATCAGCACCGGCAGCTTGCTGCCATTCCAGCTTTGCTGCTGGATGTAATACACCACATGGTGATAGGGCCACAGCAGAAGCGCAGCCCCGGCCTCCCGACTGGGGACAAAGCGGCCGCGGCCTGCCGGGTCAAAATACACTTTGTTGGCCAACAACTGAGCAGAGGGCTCCGGGGAGCCCAGCAAACGGCGGATTTGCACCAGCTCAGAACCCGGGCTGGCTCCGGGCAAACAGTCCGGTGGCGTCAGCCCCACCATAGCGCTGTACAAAGGGCTGAACCGCTTGTCTGGCTGCGGAAAACTGCCCGCCTGATCGGCCAGCGCACAATCTGCCGCCGGAGCTTCGGCCGGCACCTGAGCCTCCTGCAATTCAGCCCAGCTTTTGCCAGCGACAAACCACAGGTTTTGCAATTCATTCTGCAGCAGCCGGTGTGCCAGTTGAGCCTGATGCTGCAGTTGCACCAGCTGTTCGGTTTGCAGCGCCGATTTACAACCTGTGACCACAGCCCCAATTAAAAAGCTCAGCAGGACCAGCGCCAGCCCCATGCTGATGCAAAGTTCGATCAGACTATATCCGGCACTGGACCTGTTCATCGGGTGCTCGTCAGGCTGGTACTCAGCCGCATCGGGGCAAGTGGGCATAAGTCCGTGGAGCGGGCCAGTTTCAACTGGCTACGCCAGCTCAGCTGCAACCCTGTTGGCCGCAGACAAAGCTGAGGATCCGGCAATAACGGCAATTGGTTGGGATCGAAACGTTGCTGCACGGCTTGCTGCACTGCGGCACTGGCTCCGCAACCTTCGTCAGCACAGGGGCCCATAGCCTGCGACGCTGGTTGCCAGTCACGGCCAGCCGCAACGCTGTCGGCATACAGAGTGGCCAAATCGGCCAGCGCAGCACTGGCCTGAGTGTATTGCGCAGCCAGCATCACCTGCTGACGGGCGGTTAACAAGGCGAGTAAGGAGCCCAACGCCAGCACAGCAGCCAGTGTCAGGCTGATCAGAAGTTCAATCAGAGTAAAACCAGAACTGCACGGCATATCCTTTGCCCCTGTTCACGATCCACTCAACTAAGCCTACTTCGGGACAGCTAAAGATCAATAGCGGATCCGATGGTCACACCTCGGAGCTTACCAACAGGCGTTGACCGCCTCGGCACTGCCGGAGCCATTAGCGGTTTTAATCCCGGCCTGGTTGTAGCTGAATGAAGTGCAGCTGTCGCTGGCCTGATGGCCTTCGGCAGCGGCATTGAGAGTAAAAGTGCGGCTATCCAGATTCGTCAGTTCAAAGCTGAATTTGCCCGCCAGGTCACGGCTGCACTGCAAGTCGGGTAAGGCGGTGTCTTCGCCGTTGTTGCTGGCATAGGTCAGGTTGGCACTGTACACCTGCTCCATAAACTGCGCCTGCTCCAATAAGCAGGCGGTCACAGCAGCCCGGCCGCCGCGCAGCACATAGTCGGTATAACTTGGATAAGCGATAGCGGCCAGCATCCCCACTATGGTGACGGCCACCAATAACTCGATCAGCGAAAAGCCGCTGACCGGCCGCTTTATTGTTCCACTTCGCGCCATGACATGCGGCCCCTTCGCAGCTGAGTATTGACGTCCAGATTCACCACATTGGTGTCGGCCAGCCCTACCGCCATCTGGTTTTCGAAAAATAACGGTTCGGTCGGCATGCTGTCAAAACGCAGGCCGGACAACACCCAGACCTCGTCGCCCTGCACCACGCCGTCGGCGTCGGTAAATTCGGCATCGTCGGTAAAATCAAAAAAGTGAATCTTCAACCGGCTGCCACTAAAGGGATCCACCGTCATCACATAACCATCGCCTTGTGGATTACACAGGTTGCTGTCTGGAATAATGCTGGTGACCACCAGCGCATCCCCAATTAAACGCGGCGACGCGACTATGCGTTCGCGGTCGTCCGGCAGGTTCATGTACCAGCCACGCAAACCGGCCATATCATTGGCGCTGGCAGGTGATACCAGACGGGCGGCCGCGCCGGACGAATGCAAGACATTGGTCAGGGTACGCTCTTTTAGCTGGGCCCGGCCGGACAGCACTTCACCGTCCATAATGCCGTACCAGCTTTGCTCGCTGTCCAGCTGCGGGTCTTGCTCTTCCAGATAACGGCCAGTGCCAAAAAAGGCCCACAACTGGCCGCTGGCAGGCTCTGTCGCTAACACCACTCCGCCGGTAATAGGCTGGGCATTATTCAGGCTGTCCCGCGCCCTGAACAGCGGTTGGCCACTGTAAGCCACAGACCACTGCGCTGGATTGCTGGCCGACAGATCGAATTTCCACAAATTGCCCTGCAAGTCACCGGCAAAGAACCAATCGGTATTGCCGTTGCGGTCATAGTCCCAGCCTTCTGCTGCGCCTAAGCCATTGTCCCCGCTGCTGCTGGCTTCCAGGCCATTCACTATCGGCTGGCCTGTCGCCAGGTCCAGCACCAGCAAACCCACTGTGCCAGTACTGCTGTTGTAACCATAGCCGGTCACCAGTGCCCAGCTGCCGTTGTTCAGGCGGGTAATCAGTGCTTTGCTGGTACTGATCCCGAGCTGACTGAAGCTGCGGTCCCACAGCAATTTACTGCCGTCAAATTGCGACGGGTCTGTCACATCCAACGCGAATAAGTGCGAGCCCCCCCGGCCAGCGGAGCCAATCAAAATAGTGCGCCACTGGCCATTGATATAGACATCGGCGGTCACTGAGGTGCCATCCACATAGTAATCCTTGCGCACCACGCCACTGACATTAGGTTCGCTCAACTGCTTCAGGTTGGCTTCTGCGGTCAGCATGGCGCGTGGCACATAGGCAAACAGTTCACTGCCGCTGTCAGCAGAAAATGCGTGCAAAATGCCGTCATTGGCCCCCACATAAATCACCGGGGTCCGGTTGCGCTGTGCGGCGACAAAAGCCCGGTAACTGCTGGCTTCCGGCCAGTTGTACTGGTGGTAGTTGTAATTCACCGCCGCCCCAACATAGACAGGGGACGAGTTGGCAATGTCGCCCAGCGGCGTGCTGCGGTTGCGGAAGTTGCCGCCGTTTTGCTGCTCATTGCTGCGGTCTCCCTTCAGGTAATCCAGCACCAGACTGCTGCCAAGCGCCGCCTGCTGGCTGTTGGCACCGGAACTCAGGTTGGCCCAGCTAAACTCTGCGGCCGCGGTTTCGGTGCGGCCAAAATAAATCTGCCGGTCTTGCCAGTCGGGCAACTCTTCAGCGGCGCTCCAGACATAAGTTGTGGTGTCATCAATAGTGAAGTTCACCAGGTCGCCACTCCAGTCGCCGCTGTTAAAGCGGCCCTGATACACGTTTTGTTCGGCCTGCAGTGAGGTGGTGGTCCCGGCCAGATTAGAGCCCGATGCCACCCTGGCGATAATGGCTGACAAAGTGTTGGATAAACCAGCCGCAAAAGTGTCCGGGTCGGCGGCACTGAAAAAACCGCCCCGGCTATTCACGGCGGCATGCAATAGATCATCAATTTTCGCCGGCTGAGAGTTCAGCGGATTAGGCCAGGCAATGCTGCTGGCTGCGCCAATCGCATTAAAGGCAGTCGAACTACTGATGGTGCCTTCCACGCCAAGCCCGACACCAAAAGTCACCATGTGCTGCCAGAAGGCTGGGTTCACCGGGCTGGTCGGCACCAGATTATCCAGGTCGGTGCGCAGGTCGCGCTTCCAGTAATACATCGCCACATCGGCCAGCGTATTGCTGTAACTGTCAGAAAAAGGCCCGGCCACGCTGTACTGATAGGACTGGCCGCCAGGCTTGCTGATGGTCTGGTTATTGCTGGTACTGCCGTCGTTATTGCTGCGGGCTCCTGACGTATCCGCCTGTGACGCCGAGTCTTCACTCCAGTAGCCGTCCGTCATCAGAATGCTGTAGCTTTGCCGGCACATAATGTGTTCCGAATCGTCGTTACTGCCTGGCGTTTTGCCCCAGGGGCCGGCGTTGTCAGCGCGGGAAAAATACAAGCCGGCGTTGTTCAGCGCTTTGCGCAGCGGCGTGCCCTGATAGTCATAAACCCGCTCGTACAGCTGCTGATAAAAGGCACTGCGCTCAGCACCACTGAAGTTTCTGACGCCGGACACCAGGGTGCTCATACTGACCCCATCCACAGAGGAGCTGCCTTTATTAATGGCACCAAAGCCAACCCGCAGTGCTGCCGTTTGGGTCGAAAATGCCCGGCCTATACCTGCCTGAGCGGCCAACAAACGCGAGCGGTAATAGGTGTACCAGTTAGCAAAGTTCTGAATTTCTTCGGCATAAGTGCAGACTCCGGCACTGCAATCGGTGCGGTTGTCCCTGCCCTCGCCGGAATAACTGGCGGTGCCAGCTGTGATATCCACCCGCGTATAGTTGGTGTAAGTGAATAAACTGCCCCCAGTGTGTCGGTAATACACCGCAGGATAAAAGCTGCGGCTGCCGCTGCTATTCTGGCAATTGGTTTTACTGGTGGCGCCGATGGTGCAGTAGCGCCAGGTCACGCTCTGAGTTTGACTGGTTGTCAGGTTGCGGCTGCCCAGTGAGGTGCGTACCGGATGATGATAGGCCGCCGTCGGGCTGGCATTGGGGTAAGAGCTGCCGTCTGCTTTAATCCAGGGTCTGTAAGTGATGGCCGGGTTGTAGTAGGACTTGTTCAGACTGAATGAACGCATCGCTCTGGCATACAGCGCTTCATTGCTGTTGGCGGCGTTGTAAGTGCCGGTATCACTTTCATCCCGGAACGACACCACCACATTACTGGTATCACTGGCGCCATAGATACCATCGGCGCGTGGGTAGAGGTAATACGGATTATCCGTGTACAAATCCGGGGTGATCTCCCAGTGCATCGAACCGGAATCATCAATCAAAAACAAAATATTCGGTTCAACCGAGCTGCCGGTTTGCAGCGGTGGCGAGGTTAAATCCAATGCCGCGCGGGCAATCGGCATCTGCAGCAGCAGGGTCAGTCCAACGAACCTGGCCCTGCGCGTCCATGATGAATAGTGCGGCATCTATCCCTCCTCAACGCCTGAACAGGCTTTGCAAGGTCACAGCGGAGCGTCCCGGGCTGCTGACCGAACGCGCGGTGATCCGAAAGGTCGGTGACAGGCAGCCGACCGAGATCCGATCTTTACTGGCGACATTGGCGCAATCCGGCGGGTGTGGCCAGTCTCCGAGGTATTCAATCAGGTACTGCGCCTGTTCCCCGACACCTTCAGCAGGCGGGGTTGCCGCAATCCACACCGAATCAGCATCCAGCCAGCGCTCCACAGCACCTGGCAGGGCCAGATCATAGATCCCGGCGTTATCAATCAATGCCACCGGATCCGCCACATTCAGCCGCTGCTCAGCCTCCAGCAAGGCGGCTTCCACTTGTTGACTTGTACTGAGCTGGTCGTACAGATTGGCGGTAATTTTTTCCTGAATTAAGCCCCCTTGCATACTGGAGGTCGCCACCACTGTGATCGCCAGCAGCAGTAACAACACCACCACTAAAGCCACACCTTGCTGCTTGCCATGCTTCATCGGCTCACCCCCGGTTTCGCAGCGTGATGTTGTACGACAAGGTCCGGCTGGCCGGAGCGAGCTCTGCGCCTGCTGGTGGCTGCAGCAACAGACTGACCCGCACCGCCAGCACCTCAGCCCAGTCCGCAATGGCATCCGCGTCTTGCCAAACGTCATCGGGCCCGGCCAGAAACTGCAGCTGAAAATCTTCCACGCCGTAAACCACCTCTTCAGCCTCTGCATCGTCCTGTGCGCGGTACAGCGACAAGGTCAGGCCATCAGCACTGGTGGCGACATACCAGCTGACAGAATCCAGCCGCATCAGGCTTGCATTGGTGGAAAACTGCCTGATATTACCGGCCGTCCCATCACACAGCCGCGGAAAGCCCAGGCCTGAACTGCAATTCACCACCCCGGCCTGATGCTCCACCCTGTCACCTGCCACGGCACTGGCAACAAAAATACTGCTCAGGGTTTCATCGCACAGTAGCAGTAAGTCACCGGCGACAAAACCGGTGTCGGCATTGAGCTGCAGGCTGGCAGCTGCCGCGTCATGAGCCACCACCGCGTAGCTGCGGCCAGCGGCAAACATCAGCCTCAGCGCATCCGAGTTTGGCTCTGGCGTCACCCCATTGATGGCCGGAGCCGGTTGTTCAAACCCCTGAATGCCCAGGTTCCAGACCGCCCACGGCTGACCCGCCACCGCATTCAGGCTCAGATTCACCAGCCGCACTGAATTGCCACAACCTGAATAGCCGGCACGCCGGATATCCTGCGCCAGCAAGGTATAACCTGAGCGGGTCGCTTCATTCAGTGTGGTCAGTTGCTGATTCAGCTGACTGGTTTTATCGCCCGACAGATACAGGCTAAGGGTCACGCCGGTTAAAAACAGCCCCAGCACCAAAGCAATCATCAATTCCGTCAGGGTGAAGCCGCTGGCCTTTTGTGTCATGGCCGCACCTGCACCACCAGTTGCTGACTGGCCTGAGTCCGTTCGTCCTCCCAGCTCAGCGACACAGTGTAAAAGCCGGAGGCAGCATCCCAACTCAGTTCAGGGCAAAGCGATGAAGCTGAGGCTTGCTGCAATTCGGCAACCCAGTCTGCCAACAGCTCTTGCTGGCAATCTCCGGCGTATGCCCCGGTTCTTGCCCTGCCAGCGTCCGCCCGCAATAACTCGGCCAAAGAATTCACCGCCAGCAGCAACTGGGTTTTCTGTTGAGCGCTTTGGTTCAGCCGCACCGAGCTGCTTTGCAGCGCCACCACACCCAGTACCCCGGCAGCCAGCACCAGCATCGCGACCAGCACTTCCACCAAAGCCACCCCGGCACTGCGTTGGCTGCGTGCTGTCATCAGGAACCTCCACAGGGATTCAGGCTGATTTCGGTCCGCCCAGCGGACCAAAGCCGCAGCATCCGGCCCGGACCATTGGGCGTTGGGCAGAGTTCGAACTGGTCATTCAACGGCTGGTTGGCAGCGGTGCGAAAAAAGCCTTGTGGGTTGAACCTGAGCTGAGCGGGCGCAAAAGACACGCTGGCATGGGTACTGAAATGACCAGCGCTCAGCACTGTGGCAGGTTCAGCCATATCGGCCAGCACAAACCCCTGCCACTGGCCGCCTTGCCCGGAGCAGGCAGTCAGCTCCGCATTGGCGTTACAAAGCACCAGCGTCTGATTTTGTTTAATGGCCTCGGAGCGGCCAAGCTGAAGTGCAGAGGCCAGCAGATGGGTATCGCTGCGGATGCGATTGCTGGCCACCAAGTCGTTAAATGCAGGCACTGCCAGCGCCAGCAGCACCAACGCCACTGTCACAGCGACCATCAATTCAAGTAAACTAAAGCCATGAACCTGACGACTCAAAACTCCCTCCAGTTCATACCGCTGAAGCACAAAGCTGGCTCCAGACTTAACTGTAGCAATAAAAAAACCGTCAGCAACCACAGGGCTCTGGTCGCAAATTCATTGAGCATCTATTGATAACTATTCGTATCCGCACTACTATCTAACGCCTTTTTCTGTGAGTGGTGCCTTGTTTATGTTCAAGCTGAAACAACGTTTCTGGTTTATGTTGCACGGTTGGTTGTCGTTGCCTGTCTGGCTGATCTTCTGCGCCGTGTGTCTGACCGGAACTATAGCGGTGTTCAGTCATGAGCTGACCTGGCTGACCAACCCCAATGCCCGCGCTGAAAACCCACAGCAATTGCAGGCTAAAGCCGTACCGGAACTGATCCGGGCTGTGCAACAAAAAGTACCGGACGCCGAAGTCAGCACAGTAATGGTAATGGAACCTTACCTGGTCAATGCCGTGCTGTTCTCCACCAAAGGCATGCCACCTGGCATTGCTTATGTCAATCAATACACTGGCGAAGTGCAGGAGCTGAATTACGGCCTGAACTTCATCAGCTTTATGCGTGCTCTGCACGGCTGGTTATTGTTTCCATGGGAAGCCAGCTACAGTGTCGGTTATTATCTGGTTTGCGCCATGGCGGTGGTGATGCTGGGTGCGTTAATCACAGGCCTGGTCATTTACAAAAATTTCTGGCGTGCTTTTACCGCACCTAAAATCCGCCTGAACCAAGGCCGTAAAACCCTGCTGACCGACCTTCACCGTTTGGCTGGCGTCTGGTCCATCTGGTTTTTACTGCTGATGAGCCTGACCGGCTTGTGGTACCTGGTGCAGGCTATTTTGTGGCACAACAGCGTGGAGTTTTATAAAGAACCGCCCATGCTGACCCAGCAACAATTACCAGCCGCCGGTCAGCAGCACCCGCGCTTCAGTCTGGACGATGCGTTGCAAAGTGCACAAAGCCAGTTTCCGCAGATGAAACCCTCCTATATAGGGATGCCGGAACATCATCGCGACGTGTATAAAATTTCCGGTTCAGGCGACTCTGTATTTTTTGATCAGTATTCCTGGTCTGTTTATGTCAGCCCATGGACAGGTGAAGTGCTGGACACCTATAGCCCGGAACAAATGACTGGCCTACAAACAGTGATGCATATTGCCGACCCGCTGCACTACGGCACTCTGGGGGGGATCTGGACCAAGGCCATCTGGTTTCTGTTTGGCCTGATTTTATCCGGCATGTCGATCACCGGCTTTATGATTTGGGGCAGTCGCACCGTGCGGGCCGCCCGTCACTCCACCGAGGCGCAAGCCACCACACAAGAGGTATTGTCCTGATGGCGCAACGTGAGAACAGCTGGTGGCAACGCCACAAATTTAAACTCAATGGCCTGGTGCTGATCCTACCGTTCTGGTTTTTGTATGAGTCGATGAATATGACCTTCCCTGCTGCCTTACCGCAGCAGCAAGTGGGGCCATTTACCGTCACCCCTTCCCCACTGACCAACAAAGCACCTTATCAGCATGACGGCGACTGGGTGAAAGACTTTATGCTGCAATTCTGTGATGACTGTGTGCCGCAAATTCGACAGGCCTATATGACCATTGCGGCTGAGCAGCCGAGTCTGGAACAGTTTGCCGAAGCCCATCTGGGTATTTTGCATGGCGACAACCATATGCAGCATGTGCATGCGTTGGTGCAATCGCCGACAGCCGCCAACCAAAAGCTGTGGTTATTGATTGAAGACTGGCAAGGTGAGCAACACATCGCCAGCTGGGAATTCACACTGCCTCAGTCCTGATCGTTTTTAAGCGGGTCTGCCGTTCACCGCAGGCCCGACAAAAAAATTTCCTCCACTGTCGATTTCCTTTTGCCCCACCCGACTAAGCTCTGAATCATCACTGAAACAGGAGCTTTACCATGTCAGCTACTCATCCGGTTTATGCGTTGCAACAAGCCTGGGCTTTAGCGGCCAAACGCCAGGACTTGCCACAAATCCAAAGTTTTTATCAATCAGAGTTCCTCGCTTTTGACGCCGTCAAACAGCTGCAATTTAATGCCAGCGACTACTTTGTGCATTGGGGCCAGTGCATGGAGTTCTGCCCGCAGCACAGCCACTTTGACCTGCATCAGGTGCAGCTGCACAGCAGCGGCGACCTGGCGGTGGTAACAGCACTGCTGTATTGCGCTGGGACCGACGAGCAAGGCAACACCCAAGGCTGTTGGTTGCGACTGACTCAGGCCTGGCAACTGCAGCACACTAACTGGCAGATTATTCATGACCACTTTTCAGTGCCTTTTGATATGGTAAGCACTCAAGTGCTGTTCCAACTGACACCCGAGCACGGAGAGTCCGCATGAAATACCTCTGCCTGGTCTACAGCAACGAACAGTTGCTGCACAGCCTGCCGGAAAGCCCACAGGACAGTGAGTGCATGGCTTATGCCCAGTCGGTGCAACAAAGTGGCCGCATGCTGGCTGCCGAAGCATTGCAAGGGGTAGCCACCGCCACCACTGTGCGGGTACGTCAGGGTCAGCTGCTACTGACCGATGGGCCTTTTGCAGAAACCAAAGAGCAGCTGGCCGACGCCGGTGTGCTGCTGGATTTAAATGGTCTGCACCCGCCCGCAATGGGCGCCCGGGTCAGCTTTGACAGTGGCAAGCCCGTGGTCACGGACGGTCCTTTTACTGAAACCAAAGAAGTGCTGGGTGGCTACTGGATGCTGAAACTGAACAGCCGGCAGGAAGCCATTGACTGGGCCTGCCGCTGCCCGGCCTCCGCCAACGAAATTATCGAGATCCGCCAGGTGCAGGAGCTGGAAGATTTCCCGCCAGATATTCAGAAAATAGCCGCAGATTTCCCGGATCTGCAGGCACAATGACCCCAGCCCATCTGCAAATAGCCCAGCTTTATCAGCAGCATCAGCGTGCCGTGCTTGCCACGCTGATCCGACTGCTGGGCGATTTTGATCAGGCCGAAGACGCCTGCCACGAAGCCTTTATTGCTGCGTTGGCCCAATGGCCGGAACAAGGAGTTCCGGCCAATCCACGCGCCTGGCTGGTCAGCACTGGCCGCTTTAAAGCCATCGACAAATGGCGCCGTCATCAGCATGAACACAGCATGGCTGAACTGCCGGAACTGGCCGACGAGACAGAAGAGCAAGACAGCACCTTGCTTAGCGATGACGAACTGCGGCTGATCTTTACCTGCTGTCACCCGGCGCTTTCGGTCGAAGCCAGATTGGCGCTGACCTTGCGTGAGGTCTGTGGCCTCACCACAGAGCAAGTGGCGCGGGCCTTTTTACAAAGCCCGGTCACTGTGGCGCAGCGTATCGTGCGCGCTAAACAGAAAACTCGTGCCGCCGGCATTCCTTATCAGGTGCCGTCCGATCAGCAATTACCTGAGCGGCTGGATGCGGTGCTGAAGGTGCTCTACCTGTTGTTTAACGAGGGTTACCATCAAAGCAGCTGAGAACAGCTGCTGTCGTCTGAACTGACAGTGCAGGCGATCCGGCTGGCCGAACAACTGCTGCAGCTGTTTGCCGACGCCGAAGTCAAAGGCCTGCTGGCATTGATGTGGCTGCAGCAAAGCCGCAGTCAGGCCCGGCTGGATGCCGCCGGTGATGTGGTGTTACTGGCCGAACAAAACCGCGCCTTGTGGGACCAACAGCTGATCCGCCAGGGCATTGAGCTGATCGAGCAGGCGCTGCAAGCCGGCCGGGTGGGCCCTTATGCGCTGCAGGCCGCCATCGCCGCCGTGCATGCTGAAAGCCCGTCCGCCGGGCAAACCGACTGGGCGCAGATAGTGGCACTCTACGATCTGCTGTATCGCCTGCAGCCCAGCGCCGTCGTTGCGCTGAACCGCGCTGTTGCCATCTGCCAGCAGCAAGGGGCTGAAGCCGCATTGGCGCTGTTGCTGCCACTACAACCGCAGCTGGCCAGTTATCACCTGTATTATGCCGCGCTGGCCGACTGTTATAAAAAGAGCCAACAACCAGAGCAGGCGCAACAGGCGCTGAGCCAGGCACTGGCGTTATGCCAGCAAGAACCTGAACGGCGCTTACTGCAACGCCAGTTGCAGCAGCTGCAGCGCTGACAAAGCCGCGCTGGCGCAGTACACTCTGGCCATCACCAGGCCACAGGTAAACCACCATGTCTTATACACTGCAGGACCAGGCGCTGCTCAAGCACAGCAGCTTTATTCAGGGTCAGTTCTCCCCCGCCTTCGCCGGGCACTTTGCCGTGCACAACCCGGCCGACGGCAGTCTGGTTGCTTTGGTTGCCCAGGTGGACAGCAGCCAGGTGCAACAGGCTATTCATGCCGCCGACCAGGCCTTTGCGCTTTGGCGTGAGACGCCCGCCGCACAACGCGCCGCATTGTTGCGGCGCTGGCAGGCGCTGATGCTGCAGCACCAGCAAGACCTGGCCATTCTGCTGACCCTGGAACAAGGCAAATCCCTGCAGGAAGCCACAGCGGAAATTGCCTATGGCGCGTCTTATGTCAGCTGGTTTGCCGATGAAGCGCTGCGGATGAATGGTGCAGTTCTGCCGGCACTGCAATCCAGCCAGCAAATTCTGGTGCTGAAAGAACCAGTCGGTGTGGTCAGCGCCATCACGCCGTGGAACTTCCCCAATGCGATGATTTTACGCAAAGCCGCTGCCGCATTGGCCGCCGGTTGCAGCTTTATCGTCAAACCTTCTGAGCTGACACCGTTGTCAGCGCTGGCGCTGGCTGAACTGGCACAGCGCGCTGGTCTGCCCTCCGGTGTGTTTCAGGTGCTGGTCGGCACTCAGGCCGCCATGATAGGTCAACACCTGACCAGCGACGAGCGCATCGCCAAATTCAGTTTCACCGGCTCCACCGCCGTCGGCAAACTGCTGTTGGCACAGTGTGCCAGTACAGTCAAAAAAGTCTCGATGGAACTGGGTGGCAACGCGCCTTTTATTGTGTTTGACGATGCGGATCTCGACGCAGCAGTCAAAGGCCTGATGGCAGCCAAATTCCGCAACTCAGGCCAGACTTGCGTCTGCGTCAACCGGGTTCTGGTGCATAGCGCCGTCTACGAAAGCTTTTTGGCCAAACTGGTGAAAGCCACCGCCGCTTTGGTGCTGGCGCCAGGGCTGGACCCGAACTGCCAGCTCGGCCCGCTGATCAACCAGGCAGCAGTCGACAAAGTGCACCGCTTGCTGGATGACGCACTGGAACAAGGCGCCGAACTGCTGCTCGGCGGTACTATTGATGCAGACCTTGGGCCTTTGTTCTTCCAGCCGACTATTCTGGCCGACGTTACGCCGGATATGGCCGTCAGCCAGCAAGAGATCTTTGGTCCTGTGCTGGCCTTGACGGTGTTTGATACCGAGCAGGAAGCCATCGAGCTTGCCAATAATAGCCCGACCGGTTTGGCCGGTTATTTCTACAGTCAGTCGGTCGCGCGGGTGTTCCGGGTGGCCAAAGCCTTGCAGCTGGGTATGGTTGGCGTCAATGAAGGCCTGATCTCAAACGCCGCCGCACCTTTTGGCGGCGTGAAAGAATCAGGTTTGGGCCGGGAAGGTTCAGTGTACGGGCTGGACGATTATTGTGAACTTAAATACCTCTGCCTTGGCGGGTTGTCTTAACGAAACACATCGTGCAACACATCGGCCACCACTTGAGTGGCGACGGATACCAGAATTAAATCGGTGCCTACCAGTCGCCATTCATAGCCCTGATGCACAGGCAAACGGGAAACAAATTCGGCCGGCACGGCTTTTTTCTGGATACCAGGCGGTAAAGGTTTGCCTTTGGTCAAATTCTTGCGAATGCCCGCTGGTAAATCCTGCTGGCCCACCAACTGAAACTCCACCGCCAGTTTACGGGCATCAGCCTGAGCCAGACCACCGCCGACCAGCGCCGGGCTGTACTCTTTGTGTTTAGCTTTCGCACTTTTTTCCCATTGCTGGGCCTGCTGTTTTTCCTGCGATTTGTCGTTGCCTTTGTCTTTGTCAGGCCCTGCCAGCGCTGGCGCGGTCAGCATAGGAACAATCAGTAATGCCCAGAGTTTATGTCTGTTATTCATAACCAGTCTCCTCTGTAAGAACTCTGGACCAGTATAAACCGGCTTACTGAACCTGACCTGACTCCGTTGTTTCTGGCTCTTTCATCTCAGCAGAAGCAACCTTATTGGTTTCAGCGGCCGCCTTGCCTGTCTCAGTCGCTGGCTTTATCGTTGCAGGTAGCGGTAAGAACAATTGCACTGGGTTTTGCCTGGCCTGTTCCAGCACTGACTTCAGCAGGGCAGGAATACGGCTGAGGCGGCTGCCTCGGGCCCGCAGCGCTACCGCCAGCGCCAGAGTGAAGCTGACCCATAAATTAACAAAACCAATCAGCAGCACCAGCAACAGATGCATCACAAAGCTCAGCACAGACAAATCACCACTGACGGTGCTGTAGCCCAGATTCGCCGACGCAAAGGCCACATGGCGGATGTCCAGCGGCAGGCCACTCAGGTAACCGATATAGCCGGTCATGCCCAATAAAATGCCAAAGAAAAAGTTACCGGCCAAGGCGCCATAGTGCTGATGCATATAAGCCGCAAAGCGTTTGCGTGCGCGTTCCGGCAGGATTTGTTTCAGGCCGGGGTGCTGGTACAAGCGCACCCGCAAATCCAGGTAATTGGCTCTGTTCTCAAAAAAGCCGGCGATCAGACCGGAGCAGAACAACCAAACCCCGGCAATAGCAGCAAAGAATAACGATCCGGCCAACGGCGAGACCGCATTGAGCTGATAGCGAACCTGTTCAGCATTCAGCAATGGCTGGCCTTGCCACCACCAGGCCAGCCCGGCAATAGCGCAGGCAGTCAGTACCGCAATGGTGACGTTGCCCCAGACCGCCGCCCACTGTGAACGGTTTACGTCTATCAGCAGACCGGCCAGCTTTTTATGCACAGCGCGGCCATTTTCACCACGCTCTACCTCCGAGGCAAAACTGGCCGCCGTCATGGCTGGCTGTTTGGTTGCCACAGTAAAACCCAGCATATGGATCAGCACAAAACCCAGCCCGTAGTTCAGGCTGACCAGCGCCGCATTGTGAAAGGGGCTGTAACCCTGGCTTTCAATGCAGATCTTCAGCAGTGCCATCAGTGCAATAATGACGCCGGCCCCGGCGGCAGATTTCACCAAATGAAAAAACTGAGACTTGGTGCGGGCAATGTAGTGCTCGCCATGGCCGCTTTTATTCACCGTAATACTTTTGGACAGCATCTGACTGCTGCTGCGCCACAGAGCAGACACCGAGTTCTTTTCAATACCTGCAGTCACCAGAGTACGCAGCACCACAAAGAGTTTTTGTTGCCATAACTC
Source organism: Rheinheimera marina (assembly GCF_042654345.1). Classification (NCBI taxonomy): domain Bacteria; kingdom Pseudomonadati; phylum Pseudomonadota; class Gammaproteobacteria; order Chromatiales; family Chromatiaceae; genus Rheinheimera; species Rheinheimera marina. The sequence continues at coordinate 282,814 of NZ_JBHSGB010000010.1, read as the reverse complement.
AGGGTCGGCTTCGCGCCATACCGCCACCAGCAGTTCAATCCGATCCAGCGTCTGCTCAAGGCGCTCCAATAAATGCGCGACAGACACCGAGCTGCCCACCCCGGCGCCACGGCGCCGCAAACGGTCAACCTGGTCGCGGCACTGGCGCAGCATCACGTCAAAATGCGCCAGGTCGTAACAGGGCAATTCCGTTTCAGCCAGCTGGCGTTTGCCTTGTTCGACAAAAAGCGTCATTTCACGGTGCAAAGCAATAAAAGGCGAATCGATGCTGATCAGGCGTTTATCCATCCGCATCAGCTCGGGTTCAATTTCTTCCGCCGCCACCCAGATCCCCAGCATCTCTAAGGCGTACAGGGTTTCTTCCCTGCAATGCAACTGCAGGTTTTGCATCACTTCTGCCGGGCAATAACTGGCCAAATCCAGTAACACCTGCACCAGTTCATCGGCACCACCACGCTCCAGCCACTCTTCATGGTCACTGGACTTAAACAGCTGCACCAACACATCTTTCAGGTCGGCAAAGTCCTTGGGAGCTGGGTTCATTTTTTCATAAATGCGGGAAGCCATTTCACGGAAAAAACCACGGCGGGAGAAGATACCCAGGCTGACCAGCGCTGGGTACAAATGGGTCTGGCAAATCCACTGGAATAACAGCGCGGCTAACTGCGCGGCATGTTTAGGATTGGACGCCATCGCCTCTTCAAATTTGGCGGCCCGACTTTTCTGTTCAAACCCAAAGTGCTGCTCACTGAGCCAATGCACCAACTGGCTTGCAACCAGCTGGCCATCGGTTTGCCCGGCCAGGCTGCGCAGCACACTGACTGCGCTTGATGTAGTCATACTGAATCCTCTTCACTGCAGCAGACACTGCTGGTCATTGGATGAAAGACAGGTCCGCTTTTGGACACCATGCCGGATAAGAGGGTAAAAAGTAAAGCAGAGTTCCGTGAAGGCACAATGAAGTCAGGCATGCGGCGAAAACGGCAGCAACGGCTGCCGGTTAAACCGGCAGCTCGGGCTGTCGCCTCAGGATTTAGTGGTTTTCAGGTACTGGAACAACTCTGTGGCTGGCATGGCCTGAGCGTACAGGAAGCCCTGCCCTTCCTCACAGCCCATAGCGGCTACCAGCTGCTGTTGCTCGGCGGTTTCTATACCTTCGGCAATAGTGGCCAGCCCCAGCTTTTGCCCCAGGTGTACAATGGTTTCGGCAATCAATGACCCTGTCACGCCCTGAAAATCTTTGATAAAGGTGCGGTCAATTTTAATACGGTCCAGCGGTAACTGCTGCAGGTAACTCAGCGACGAGAAACCAATACCAAAATCATCAATCGCCACTTTAATGCCAAAGGCTTTCAGTTGCTCCAAAGCGGCAATGACCGCTTTCGGGTCGTCCATCACCACAGATTCAGTGATTTCCAGCTCCAGCCGGGCCGGTTCCACCTGGTACTGTTCAATGCAGTCGATCACTGACTGCACAAAACGGTGGTGGCGGAATTGCGGCATCGACACATTGACCGCAATACGCACCCCGGTGTAACCGGCATGCGTCAGTTGCTGCAGCATCAGACAGGCTTGTTGCAACACCCAATCGCCAATTTCAATAATCAGGCCTGAATACTCGGCCAGCGGAATAAACGTGGCTGGTGAGACAAAACCGCCTTCGGTCTGAGGCCAACGCAACAGCGCTTCCAGGCCAATCACCTTGCCGGTTTTCAGGCAGACTTGTGGCTGATACCACAACTGCAGCTTGTTACGCTGAAAATCAGAACGCAGGCTACGCAGCATCACCAGACGTTCCATCATCATGGTTTCCATCTGGGCGTCGTAGTATTCAAAATTTTGTACCAGGTGTTTTTTCGCCCGGTTCAGCGCAATGTACACCTGCTTCAGAATACTGATGCCTTGTTTGGCACTGTCTTTCAAACGGCAGAAACCAAAAGTCGCATTCACCTGCAGCGCATGCTCAGAACACTGGAATGGCATATCAAAAATGCTGGTCAGGCTTTCTGGCGTCAATGCCGATTGCGGGCCAATCAAGCCAAATACGTCAGCGCCAATGCGGCCAATTTGAGCAATTTCACCAAACTGGGCGACCAGACGATGGGTCACCGCCACCAACAGCTCGTTGCCAATTTCCTGGCCCAGGCCGTCGTTGACGTCAGAGAAGTGGTCAATATCCACCAGCACCGCCACGGTTTGCTCCGGGTCCAGCCGTCGGGTGTCCTGCAGCAACACAGTAAACTCGTTACGGTTTGGCGTTTTAGTCAGCGGGTCAATAAAAGCGGCGTGCTTGAGCTGCTGAAACAAGGTGACGTTTTCATAACCAATGGAGATATTGCTTAAGAACACTTCAATCAGCTGACGGTCGAAATCCTCCACCGGCCTGTTAGTTTCCAGGTAAACCGCCGCCGCATGTTCAGAATTGCCCAGGTAGAGCACGGTATCGCGGTCGGTGAAAATATGCTGGCGCTGGTCCAGACACCGGGTAATTTGCTGAATAATACGGTCGTTATTCAGCCGCTCCAGCCGGCATTTAATGTAAGGCGCATAGTTGCCTGCAGCCCCCAACACGTAGATGTTGTCACTGGCGCTGCCATCGTCTTCAATCTGGGCGCACAACACCCCTTCGGCATGCAGGCCAATCAGTGACGAAATCTGCGTCACCACACCTTCAGAGAATTCGTGTAACGAATGCTGTTCCAGCAGGTTGGAGCCTGCATTGATAATTTTCTGCAAACCCAGCCGGTTTTGATTAATGGTGCGAATTTGCTGGTAAGAACGAATAGACGCGATGATGGTGGTGACCAGCTTATTGCGGGTCAGCTCGGTTTTGGTTTTGTAATCATTGATATCGTACTCTTTGATCACACTTTCTTCCGGCGCATAACCAGGTTGACCGGTGCGCAGCACAATCCGCACTTCATCCAGCTTCAGTTGCTCACGGATTTGTTGCACAACCTGCAGCCCGGCGTTGTCGGATTCCATCACCACGTCAAGCAGAATCACGGCTATGTTGGGATTGGTTTTCAGAAAGGCCAGTGCTTCCTTGCCGGAATACACATGGTGAAACACCAGTTTGCGGTTGAGCACCAGCAGATCGGACAATGCCAGCCTGGTAACGGTATGAATTTCTTCATCATCATCCACGATCAGCAGGTGCCATTCGCCGCTGTGTGGTGATTCTGGTGCTGCTTCCTGCTCTTCTTCTGCCAGAAACAGGAACTCTTCCTCTGTCGCTTTTGACACCATTTTCCGACCATCTACTACTCTGCCCAGGGGGAGAACCGGTCTGATTGAATAGCGCCTTGCTCCATGTGAGCAACCGCAGCTTTTCCCGCCCCGTCCAGCATCCATTGCAGTTTTTTTACCCAGTCAGCTTACACTATACCCTTAGCTAAAAAAAGCAATTCATTTTGTTAAAGTTCTCTTAAATCATGCAGTTAACATTTCAATATCATGACGGTCACTGTCCAGGTACAAAAGTGCGTTATGGTAGAGATGATGGATTAACAATCAACGCACAACGCAGTGGAGTAAAACCGGATGCAGCGCATTGGCTCAGGTCGGGGTTTTGAACGGTTACAACGGCTGGTTCGTCAGCAGTTGGGGCATGAGCTTGCCGCTGAATCAGACAAAACCAACACGACCGCCAAAGCTGAGGTTTCTGGCGCAGATTTCAGTCAACGCCACCAGCAACTCGCCAGCCGCTCAGGTGCCGAGCTGGAGCTGCAAACAGGCTACCAGCAATTAACTGTGCTGCAGCGGGCGCAGCGGCGCGAGCGCATGCAAAAAGAACGGCAACAGAACAATCTGGAGCAAGTGATGCGGCTGACCCAGGATTATTGCCCTGAACATGTCGCGTCATTGGAAGTCGACCCGGACTGGTTCCAGCAGTACTGCGACCTGGTGCTGAATATCTCCAACCCCGGCATGCAGCAACTTTGGGCGAAAATTCTGGCCGGTGAAATAGGCCGGCCCGGCAGCTTTTCACTGCGAACCTTATTTCTATTGCATCAAATGAGTTACAAAGAAGCGCTGGCACTGCAGCGGGCCGCCAGCCTGACCTGCAAAGTGCGGCAACAAGACAGTGGCCATATTTATTTTGGTTACCTGCGTAGCCCTTCGGTCTGGCAGTTTTTAACTGGCCGCAGCAAAGCGGTGCTGAACCTGAGCCAGTTTGGCCTCACCTACCCGCAAATCCTCAGTCTGATTGAAGTGAATTTATTGCACCCCAGTGAAATTGAAAGCGGTGCGTTGGACCCGGCCACCTCACTGGATCTGTGGTATCACCAGCAGCAACTGCAGTTAAAAGCCAAAGTGCCAGGCCTGGTGCTGCAGTACTATAAATTCACCCCTATGGGCACCGAATTGCTGCCACTGCTGAGCAGCCAGCCCAACAGCAACTACTTACAGGCACTGAAACAGCTGCTCGGCCCGGTGATCCAGTTCGACTAAGCGACGACCTGGTTCAGGCCATCTCAGCCAGCGCTTTACAGCGCTGCAGCAAGTCGGCAATTTTATGAATATCCAGAGGTTTAAGCACCACATCATCCATGCCTGCCGCCAGAAAGCTGTCCCGCTCTGCCGGTAATGCATGCGCAGTAAAGGCCAGGATCAGGCTGTGCTGATGATGCGGCAACTGACGGATCTGCTGAGCCACTACAGTGCCTTGCATATCCGGCAACTGAATATCCAGCAGGATCATCTGGTAATGGTTGGTTTTGGCCAGCTGAACCGCTTTCTGGCCTGTGGTGGCGGTATCCAGTTTTAATGACTGTCGGGCCAACAGCGCCTGCACAAAGGCCAGATTGGTTTCGTTGTCATCCACCAGCAGAATTCGCGGTTGGTGCTGCTGTTGTTGCGGTAACTGCCGCACAGGCCGGATTTGCAACGGCTGGCTCAGCACAGGGCAACTCAATTCAGAACGCCATCTGGCCTGGTAGTGAGGAGAGGCAAAAGCCACCACAGGGCAATCCAGCTGCAACAGCACCTGACGCAACTCTTCACCGTCACCGTCATCCGGCAGTTGGATCACCACCAGGTCTAATAAACGCAGTTTACGCTCCAGCAAGAGTTCGGCCGGGCGCTGCACCTGAAACACCTGCTCCGCCAATGCGTACAGCGCAGGTTTTAAAATAGCGCTGCGGGCTGGCTGCGCGTCCAGATAAGCCATGGTTTGTGTAACGTCAGACGGTTGCGGCCAGACTTTGTGCAGCGGAATTTCCAGCACCAGCGAGCAGCCCAGCTCTTCCAGGCAAGACAAACGCACCTTGTAACCCGCTTGCTTAATCAACTGCAGCACCAGTCGCTGCGCCGGTAATAAGGGCTGCTGCGGGTCGTCAGACTGTAAAAATTGCAAAGCAGTGCTGCGTCCGGCGAAATCCCATTGCAACAGCAGACTGTGGTCCTGGAAGTTCTGCACATACCAGTGCCAGGTCAGTGACTGGCCCTGCATACCAGTGCAGACCAGCTGCATAATGGCGCGGCAGGTCCAGGTCAGTACGGGTACATCCAGTTCAAAACCGGCCTGATGCAGCGCCGGGTCTTCCACCAGCACCAGCTCGGCGGACGCTTTTTGCAAATAAGGCCGCCATTGCAGCGTTTCGGCCTGAAACCAGTTGCCAGGAGACCAGAGCTCGGGCTGTGCCTGGCGCTGTAAAAAATGCAGCTGCATCTGGCCAAATTCCAGCTGGCTTTTCAGCTCCGCCTCTGCCACACCTTGCAGTAAACCCAGGCTGTGCTGCCACTGCCGCTGCCAGGCTAATTCCTGTTGCTGCAGCTGCTGGCTTTCGCTCAGTTGTGCTGCCAGCGCAGTGCAATGCGCCTGCAATTCGTCAAATTGTTCTTTGCTGGGCCCGGCCAAGGCCAATCGTTCAGCTACCTGGCCTTTTAAGCTGTGATGAGTCCAGTTCAGTTCAGTCAGCGCATTTTGTAATTCGGCCCACAGCGCGTCGCCAGCCACCGCAGGGGCTGGCCGTTGCAGCAACAAGTGCAGCTCACGGTTCAGGTCCATCATCATACGCTGCTGGTTTGTTTTGTATTTGCGCGCCATCAGCGCCAGCATTGCAGCGGTCAGCAATAGCGCAACCAGCCAGTACGCACTTTGGTGGTACCAGCTGGCATGCAGCTGCAACGGCGCGATTTGCAGCGCCACATAACCCAGCACTTCGCCTTCGGCTTTGGCGGCGCCGGGTTCAAAAAACACCATGCTGGCCGGACTGACCAGCACCGCAGACCAAAGCAAGTCGGAGCCATCCGGCAACGACTGCCGTCCGGTCATGTTTTTCGACAACGACCAGGTCACGTTCGAGGTATAGCCCTGACTGGCGGCAAATAACTGGCCACCGGCGTCAAACACCAGAATGGATTTCAGCGGTAAGGTACTGGCAAAACTGGAGGACAGCAGGTTGGCTTTAATCTGTTCGGCCGCGCCTTTGACCAATAACGGCTCCACCATTAACGACAGGCTGGTCAGTAATTGCTGCTCGGCTTCACTGCGACTGCGCTCCTGCTGTTGCCATTGGCTGTGCCAGCTCAAAGTCCCTGCCAGACCAATCAACGCCATGGCAAACAAAGTAGTCAGCAGTAAAGCACGGAGTTTCATCAATAAGTTCTGCAAGGAAAAATACAGCAGCCACTATAGGACGGACCTGAATGCAGAACAACAGGAATTCTGCATCAGGTGAGTCGGGTCGTTAAAAATGCAGCTGAATACCAGCAAAAAACCCTTCGAAGCTCAGATCGGCATCCACATCGTCGACGTCATCCAGTTGCATTTTGCTGATTTTGTAACCAGTCTGCAGCTGCAGGTCGAACGCCAACACGTCAATCAGCTCATAGGACAAACCGTATTTGAGATCCGACACGGAGCTACCGTCATAACTGGCGTAGTTCGCTTCGGCAAACAGCGTTACGCCGGTACCTAACAAACCAAAGCTGCCGTAGCCGTACAACATGGGGACGATCGTCGAAATATCCTGACGGCCACTCTGGCCATTTTGCAGGCTGGTCACACTCAGCTCACCATCGATGTACTTAGCCGTTACACCTAAATCGAAGGCAAACAGCTCGTTATCCAGCAACTCGTAATAAAAGGTGGCGTCGAAATTGCTCAGGTCCGCGTCCTGCATCACTCTGCTGGCTACAGCAAACTGCTGACCATCAAACATAAAAGTGCGGTTCAGTTCTGTACCGCCGCCAGATTTCAGATTGTTGTACTGCAGACGGATATTCGGCATCAGCGGCAGCGGGTGCTCTATTTTCAGCCCATAGCTGCTCAGCGTTTTATTGAAAAACAGAAAATCCTGCTGCTGACCTGGCTGGCCAAAACCGCCGTCTACCGACGCATCCATCACTTCTGCGTTCAGGTACAGGCCACCTACTGTGTCGGCCCAAACCAGTGGGGACATCAGCGCAGCGCCACAAAGCCATGCCTTCATCGAAAATTTCATCGTAGAATCCTTATTCTTTTAGTGAATACGTCAAAGGTCGTTATTGTGTCACTGCAACCACATCGGCTTGCTGCTGCGCCGAGCTACCGTCACTGAACTGAAAACTCAGCGACACCTTGTCACCTGCCTTCAGCGCACTTTTGGCATCAAACATCATCAGGTGTAAACCGCCTGGCTGAAAAGTCACGCGCTGGCCAGCCGCCACTTCCACCTGCTGCAGTTGCTGCATTTTCATCATACCGTCCTGGTGCACATGTTCGTGCAGCTCAATCTCAGCAAAAGCCGGACTGGTCACTCCGGTCAGCACAACGGCTTCTTTGCCGGTGTTTTCCAGTGTCAGATAACCCGCCGTCATCATGCGGCCAGGTAACAGCTCACGCACTTTGACGTCAGTCAGCTGAACTGTGGCTGACAACGCCGACGCAGAAAATACCAAAGCAGAAAAAAAGCTCAGCGCCGCAGTCAGGCTTCGTTTATTCATTACAGACTCCATCATCAAGGGCTGTGGTCATTCTAACGGAAGCCGCCGCCGCGTCGTCAACGCCTTTTTCCTGCCGAGCAGTGATGCAAAAAGCAACACCAGTACAATTATCTATAAAAGCATTTGCTGATTTTGCTGAGGTTTCGCTTTTTGAAAGTCGAAATTTCAGCCCTTTAGCGATTGTCAACCCAGCAAACCACTATAAAACAGAAATTTTGTTTAAATAATAACCTTTGCATTGTTGGCAAAAATCCGTAAACTTGGCGCCCCTTCAGGGTCGAGCCTTGGTTTTAGCGGTGCGCATAGGTCCATACCAACTTGAAAACAATGTCATTTGTGCTCCGATGGCCGGAGTCACAGATTACACTTTTCGTGAGCTTTGCCGACGTTTTGGCGCAGCTTTAGCTGTGTCAGAAATGATGTCGAGCAATCCTTTGGTCTGGCAAAGCGAAAAGTCGCTAAATCGAATGACACATCAGGATGAAAGTGGCATTCGCTCGATTCAGATAGCAGGAGCGGACCCGGAACAGATGGCCGAAGCGGCGGTGTTTAATGTTGAACACGGCGCCCAGATCATCGACATCAATATGGGATGTCCGGCAAAAAAGGTGAATAAAAAACTGGCGGGCTCTGCCCTGCTGCAATACCCGGAGCTGGTCGAGCAAATCGTCCGAGCTGTGGTCAATGCAGTGAAAGTACCAGTCACCTTAAAGATCCGCACCGGCTGGGATCCGGAGCACCGCAACGGGGTGCACATAGCCCGGATAGCACAAGACAATGGCATACAGGCGCTGGCTGTGCATGGTCGCACCAAAGCCTGTATGTATAAAGGGGAGGCGGAGTACGACACGATCCGCACTATCAAACAAAATGTGTCCATTCCGGTGATCGCCAATGGCGACATCACCACAGCGGAAAAAGCCAGGTTTGTGCTGGATTACACTGGGGCCGACGCCATCATGATTGGTCGTGCGGCTCAGGGGCGTCCCTGGATTTTCCGTGAAGTGGTGCACTATCTGGCCACAGGCCAGACGCTGGCGGCTCCGGCCATCAGCGAAGTGCGGGATATCATGCTGGAGCATGTCCGCGGTTTACACCAGTTGTATGGAGAGGTGTTAGGCCCGCGTATAGCCCGCAAACATGTGGGTTGGTACCTGGCAGAACATGACAGCGAAGGCGTGTTCCGCAGTGAGTTTAATGGCATCGAGCAGGGCAATGTCCAGCTGGATGCACTTAATGTGTATTTCGAACAACTAGCAGCAACCTAACGTAAAAGAGAATAGGCAATGTTTAATCAAAACGTGACTTCGCCATTTATCACCAATGCCCATGTACAGACTCAGGAAAAACCGCAGCCTCTGAGCAACGCGGTTCAGAAGGCAGTGGCGAACTACTTACAGCAATTAAATGGTCAGGACGTCAACGACCTGTACGAGCTGGTGTTATCTGAATTAGAAAAGCCATTGTTAGAAGAAGTGATGAAGTACACCCGCGGCAACCAGACCCGCGCCGCCAACCTGATGGGCATCAACCGCGGTACGCTGCGTAAGAAGCTGAAACAGTACGGCATGAGTTAATGCCCCTGCGGGAGAAGTCCCGCACTGAAAGCACCTTCGGGTGCTTTTTTGTTTTTTCCCGTCGTACTTGACACTGCAGCGTTGTTGGCTGCGGATTCTCGCCCCAGTCACATAGTGGACTATGCTCCTGGGGACTCGAATCCTTGCCGCCTTGCTGCAACGCCAGTTACTTAGGGAAAAGCCTGCAGTAGCAGATTAAATAAGGGATGTCACCAGCGATCCCAGCGACACAGCAAAGCCTTTTTCTCTATGCTTATGTCCAGGCTGTTTTGTTGTCCCAAAGCTGTGAAACACAGTAGCGCTGGTCCGAATTAACCATTACAGCGGAGAATGATCCAATGAACGCAGCTCGTCCAATCCGTCGCGCTTTATTAAGTGTGTCTGACAAAACCGGTATTGTTGAGTTTGCCAAAGCGCTGCACCAGCGCGGCGTGGAATTACTGTCCACCGGCGGCACCGCCAAACTGCTGGCCGAACAAGGCATTCCAGTGATTGAAGTATCTGACTACACAGGCCACCCGGAAATTATGGATGGCCGGGTGAAAACCCTGCACCCGAAAGTGCATGGCGGCATCTTAGGCCGTCGTGGTACTGACGAAGCTGTGATGAACCAACACCAAATCGCGCCTATCGATTTAGTGGTGGTGAACCTGTATCCCTTTGCTCAAACCGTAGCGAAACCAGGCTGCAGCCTGGAAGACGCGGTCGAAAATATCGATATCGGCGGCCCGACTATGGTGCGCGCTGCCGCGAAAAACCATAAAGACGTCACTATTGTGGTGAATGCCTCTGACTACGCCAAAGTACTGGCCGAGCTGGAAGCCAATAACGGTGCCACCACGCACGCCCTGCGCTTCAGCCTGGCCATCAGCGCCTTTGAACACACAGCCCAGTACGACGGCATGATTGCCAACTACTTTGGTACTATGCTGCCAGCTTACGATGTAGCCGACGCACAGCCAACTCAGTTCCCACGCACCTTTAACGCGCAGTTTGTGAAGAAACAAGACCTGCGTTACGGCGAAAACAGCCACCAGGCCGCAGCCTTTTATGTGGAAAACCAGATCCAGGAAGCCTCTGTGGCCAGTGCCACTCAGCTGCAAGGCAAAGAGCTGTCGTACAACAACATTGCCGACACCGACGCCGCGCTGGAATGCGTCAAAGAATTCGCTGAACCTGCCTGCGTGATCGTCAAACACGCCAACCCTTGTGGTGTGGCCATTGGCGACAGCATTCTGGCAGCTTATGAGCGCGCTTACAAAACCGACCCAACCTCAGCCTTCGGTGGCATTATTGCCTTTAACCGTGAGCTGGACGCGACCACGGCCGAAGCCATTGTCAGCCGTCAGTTTGTTGAGGTGATTATTGCGCCAACAGCCACTGCCGAAGCCGCTGCTGTGGTTGCGAAAAAGCCAAACGTGCGCCTGTTGGTTTGTGGCGAGTGGAATAGCAAAACCACGGGTTTTGATATCAAACGCGTGAACGGTGGTGTACTGGTGCAAGACCGTGACCAGAAGATGGTCAGCGCCAGCGACTTAACAGTCGTAACCAAACGCCAGCCAACCGCAGACGAGCTGCGTGATTTAATGTTCTGCTGGAAAGTGGCCAAATACGTTAAATCCAACGCCATTGTCTATGTCAAAGACAGCATGACCATTGGCGTCGGTGCCGGCCAGATGAGCCGCGTTTACAGCGCGAAAATTGCCGGTATCAAAGCCGCGGACGAAAATCTGGAAGTGAAAGGTTCAGTGATGGCGTCTGACGCCTTCTTCCCGTTCCGCGACGGTATCGACGCCGCAGCTGCCGCTGGTATCACAGCCGTGATCCAGCCAGGTGGTTCCATGCGCGACGCGGAAGTGATTGCCGCAGCCGACGAACACGGCATGGCGATGGTATTTACCGGCGTGCGCCACTTCCGTCACTAATCCTGACGTAAAAACGAAGGGCAGAGTTAAACTCTGCCCTTTTTTATTGGCGCTCAGACCTCTCACAGCCTGGCGGCGGCCTCTAACTCAGCACAATCAAAGCGTTGTACTGCCCCCACATAAGGCCCTTTACTGCCGGTATTGCCACCTATCAGGTACAGGCTGTTCTTCACCTGCACTGCGGCGGCATGACGCGCCGGTATCATCGAAACTGGCAGTTGGTGCCAGCCGGCAGTGCCCGGCTGCCAGAACAGGATCCTGTCCATCTGCTGATAATCACCAAAACTCACCAGCGCATTGTCACAACTGGCCACCGCATTGGCACTGGTGGCCTGCGGCAATTCAGGCTCGGCATGCCAGCTTTGGCTGGATGTATCCAGCCGCTCGACCGTCTTTAAGCCCGTCTTGCCATTAAAACCGCCGACCAGATACAGCTGACCATTCAGTGCAGCCAGTTCTACATCCTTGCCAACCGACATGGCGGGGCCACGTCGCCAGCTGCCGTGCTGTAAATTGTACACGGCCACCAAATCGCGCTGCGTTATCCCTTCTGCGCTGGCCACTGCACCACCAAAGACCCAAATCTCGCCGTGGCTAAGGGCAGCGGCATTCATCCGGGTTGGTTCTGGTAAATTCGGCGCAAAGCTTACGTCGCCGGTGCGGATATTCAGTACTTCAACCCGCCGCTCTAAGTGCAGGCCGTCTTTGCGCTGCACCTCGCCACCCAGAATATAAATGGATTCTTTACCATCCCAGACCGCAGAAAAATAGCGCCGAGGCAACAATGTGCTGCTGAGCTGGCGCACCTGGCCGTTCTGGGTGTCTATTACTTCCACATCGCCAAGAAAACCACTGTCGTTGCTGCCCCCCAGCACATAAATCTGGTCGCCAATGGGCACAGCGGCGTGACCCATGCGGGCCCTGTGTAACTGACTAAAGTGTGGGTTGGATTGCGGCGTACTGCTACAGCCCGCCAGCAGAAACAATACAAGACAAAACGCATACAGCTTTTGCATCTAGATATCCTTATCAGAGGTAAAATGTTAACAGCGCGTAACTTAACACAAGACTCGGTCACAGCAACAACCAATCAGCCCATTAAGCGTGCCGGAATGCTCCAGGCCAGGCGCACTGGCAAACCGGGTTCAGTCTCAAACTCCAGGCAACTGAGTGAGGCTTTTTTCAGCTCAACAAAAGCTGCCGACAAGCCCAGCAGTTGCTGAATTAACATGGCAAGTTCAGGTTCATGCCCGACCACCAGCAGCGCCTGGCCATCAGCAAGCTGTGCTTTCAGCTGCTCGGCCATTTGTGTGGCACTGGTACCCGGAGCCAGCCAGTCCTGTTCGGCCACGGCTTCGGCCAGCTCTAAATCTTTGCGCAGCAAAGCTGCCGTCTGCACAGCCCGGGCAAAAGGGCTGCAAAGAATTTTGTCCGGGATCAGCTGGTGTTTGTGCATAAAAGCCGCCACCCGCCGGGCCTGCAAGCGGCCTTTTTCATTCAGGCAACGGTCAATGTCTTCCACCAGGCCGGAACGTACATCGGCAGTCGCATGCCGCATCAGGTACAACACAGATTTCATTGTGCTTTCGCCTCCAGTTTTGCTGCGCGGCACTCTAACCAAGCTAAATGACAGCCGTATGACCAGCAAGGTTTCGGTTGCCTCTGCGACTTTTTGCCGCATTCCCCCGGCGCGTTGGATCCGCTAGACTGCTGTCAGTTGTGACCCACTGTGTTTTCGGAGCCCGGCTTTCGGCATGCCAACCTCAGATCACCCGCTACGACCTTTGATCCGCTTTCGCTGGGGCCTGCTGGCACTGGAAGCGGCCGCCTTGCTGTTTGCCTGGCTGATCCAGCAACCCATCTGGTCCTGGCCTTTGATGCTGAGCCTGGCGGCGCTGCATTTGCTGTCAAACCCGCTGCTGGACCGGCTTAGCCGCCACGCCAGTTATCCGCTGCGGCTGGCGGCTCTGGCACTGCTGCTGGATATTGCAGTGATGACCTTACAGCTGGCACAAAGCGGCGGTGCCAGCAATGGCTTAACCGCAGTATTGCTGTTGCCCGTTGCGGTCAGCGCCATCTTGCTGCCGCCGCTGTCCAGCCAGCTGTTTGCAGCGCTGGCCATTTGCTGTTACAGCCTGCTGACCCAATGGCAACTCAGCAACGACCCTCACGCCGCCCATCATCAGGCCGACGCCATGGCCCAGCATTTACAGCAAATGTGGTGGGGTTTTACCTTTTCGGCGCTGATTGTCAGCTGGTTTATCAGCTCGCAAACCCAGCAAATTCGCCGTCAGAACAGCCAGTTGGCGCAGTTACAACACCAGCAGGCGCAACATGAACAGGTGCTGGTGGTGGCCACTTATGCCGCCAACGCCGCCCATGATCTGGCTACCCCGCTGCAAAACCTCACCTTGCTGGCCGACGAGCTGCAGGACCACCCTCTGCCCACTGAGTTGAAGCAAGATATGCTGGCCCAGCTGGATAAATGCAGCGCACTGGTGCACCAGCTACGCCACAGCGCCCAGCAGCTGCGGGACGAACAATCGCAGGATCTCAGCCTGTTATTGTCACACAGCCTGCAGCTGTGGCTGGTCAGCCGACCGGAAATCAGCAGCAGCCTGAACTGCCAGACCGATGGCAGCCAGCTGCCGGTCAGTGAGGCATTAAGCATTACCGCAGCACTGTTTAATGTGCTGGATAACGCCGCTGCCGCCAGTGCAGCACAAGGCAGTAACCAGCTGGAGTTTGCGCTGCAAAGCCAAAACGGCACAGTACTGTTGCGCATCCGCGACTTTGGCCCCGGCTTGACTGAACAACAGCTGCAGCAGCTGGGCCAGGTGGTGCAGCCCAGCGAACAAGGCCTGGGGCTGGGCCAGTTTCTGGCCACAGTGTCATTGCAGCGCCTGGGCGCACAGGTAAAGCGCTACAACCTGCCGGACGGCGGCAGCTGCACAGAGATCCACTTTGCCGGAGCCAGGCTGGGATGAAACTGGTATTAGTGGACGATGATGAAACCTTACTGCGCACCTTAAGCCGCCGGCTGGAACAGCAGGGCCACCAGGTGCTCTGCTTTAGCCAGCCGCAACAAGCGCAGCGCCTGGCCGATTGCCAGGCCGACTGTTACCTGCTCGACTTACGTTTTGGCCCGCAGTCCGGGCTGGATTTTATTGCCCCCCTGCGCCAGGCCTTACCGCACTGCCGCATAGTACTGCTGACCGGTTTTGCCAGCATTGCTACCGCAGTGCAGGCGGTAAAAGCCGGTGCCGACGATTACCTGACCAAACCGCTGGACTTTTCACTGCTGCTGGCCGCGCTGCAAGGCGCACCGCAGCCAGACGACAGCACCGCATTGTTGTCGCCCGAACAACTGGAGTGGGAGCATATTCAGCGGGTGCTGGAGCAGCAACAAGGCAATGTGTCGCAAACCGCGAAATTACTGAACATGCACCGCCGCACCCTGCAGCGAAAACTGCAAAAACACCGCCCCTGAATTTGCTTTACTTTTTGTGCTGAGCCGCTACAATACGCGCCGCTCTTTTGACTGTTCTTTATACAATAAGGTAATCGCTTATGCATCCGATGTTAAACATCGCCATTCGTGCTGCGCGCAGCGCGGGTAATATTATCGCCAAAGCTTATGGCGAACTGGACCGGGTACAGACCAGCCAAAAAGGCACCAACGATTTTGTCACCAACGTTGACCAGGAAGCAGAGCACGCCATTGTGGCCGTACTGCGCAAGTCGTTCCCAGACCACGATATTATCGGCGAAGAGTTTGGCGAACACAGCAACAACAACAGCGATTACCAATGGATCATCGACCCGCTCGATGGTACCGCCAACTTTATCAAAGGTATTCCTCATTTTGCCGTTTCTATTGCTCTGCGTGTCAATGGCCGCACCGAGCAAGCTGTGGTATTTGACCCACTGCGCGGCGAAGTCTTTACCGCCAGCCGTGGTGCCGGTGCCCAGTTAAACGGCCGCCGTATTCGTACCACCAACCTGCCAGACCTGAACGGCGCCCTGTTAGGCACAGGTTTCCCGTTTAAACAAAAGCACCATATGGATGCCTACCTGGCCACCTTTAAAGCCTTTATGACAGACGCTGCCGACGTGCGCCGCGCTGGTTCTGCCGCGCTGGATTTGGCTTATGTGGCTGCTGGCCGTATGGATGGTTTCTGGGAAATTGGCTTAAAGCCATGGGACATTGCAGCAGGCGATTTACTGGTGCGTGAAGCTGGTGGCCTGGTGAGCGACTTTGCCGGTGGCAACAACTACCTGCGAAGCGGCAATACAGTAGCAGCCAGCCCGAAACTGCTGGGCAATATGCTGAAAACCATGCGTCCGCATTTAAGCGATTCTCTGCTGAAGTAATTCGGCGTCAGTTCGGGAGGGTTAAAACCCTCCCCTACACGCCCGCTCTACAGTCGTTACGCCCCAGGCTGATGCAAAGGTAAACCGGCGGCAACCCAGGCGCTGTAACCTCCGGCCAGACTGAGCACGTCTTTGTAACCCATTTTTTGCAATACATCGGCCGCTAAGGCCGAGCGGAAACCACCGCCGCAATACAGCACCAGGGTTTGCTGCATATCAGGCACTGCCTTTTCAATATCGCGTTCAATAATGCCTTTGCCTAAATGCAAAGCGCCGGGTAAGTGCCCGGCTTGCCATTCATGGTCTTCGCGTACATCCACCAGCACATAAGGCCGGTTAAATTGTTGCAGCTCCGTAATGCTAAGCTCAGTCACCCGGTTTTTGGCGTCATTCACCAGCGCCAGAAACCCGGCAGAATGTTGTTTACTCATCAGAAGGCCTTGTGTATTACCCCAAAGCCTTCGATTGTAACGGCCCGCCTTTATTTGGCAACAGGCGCTATTTAGCAACAGCTGCAGCACGACTTGGCAGCGCTGGCTGTTGCCAGGCTTGCTAGCAGCTTTGGCCGATCCGGTCGCGGCCTTCGCTTTTGGCGCGGTACAGCGCGGTGTCGGCCGCTGCCAGCAAGGCCTGGGCGTTGGGGTACAAACCGCGGCTTTCAGTGGCAATCCCCTGGCTGACCGACACAGTGACATCGGCGGTCAGGCCCTGCTCGCAGAAATCCAGTTGCTGCACCTGACGCTGCACATTCAGCGCCACCTGCTGCGCCATTTCGGCATTGTGGTGCGGCAGCAGCATGGCAAATTCTTCACCGCCATAACGGGCCACTAACCCCACCCCGGCCGGTAAGGCCAACGACAAGGCCGCCGCCACCCGGCGCAGGCATTCGTCGCCCTGCATATGGCCATGTTGGTCGTTAAATTGTTTAAAAAAGTCGACATCAATCACCAGCACACTGAGCGGGCTTTGTTTGCGCTGGCATTCCTGCCACAGTTGCTGCAATTGCTGGTCAAAGAAACGGCGGTTTGGCAGTGCGGTTAACGCGTCGGTAGACGCCAGCATATGCAGCTTCATACATTCTTCTTTGTAAAAGCTTAAATCGCGCATCAGCACCAGCCAGGTTGGCTCGGCAAGCGGCAACCGCGACACACTCAGCTCTACATCTTTCAGCTCGCCATTGACTTTAATCAGGCTAACTTCGGCCAGGCCATGCTGTGGCGACGACAAGTCTTTTAACGCCGAATCGACCAGGCTTAAATAGCGCGGCTGGTGACGCTTAATCATAAAGTCTGGCCAGCAGTGGCCCATTAACGCGTCTGGCGTCGTGCCCAGGTAACGGGCGGCAAAGCGGTTAATACCTAAAATTTTGCCTTTGGCATTCACCAGCACTGCCGCGTCCACCATGGCATGCACCCACAGCAATGCAGTGTTTAGCTGCTGTTGGGCTGGGCTGACCGGCTGTTGCGGTGCCGGGCCAGGTTGCGCTGCAACAGCTGCTGTGCTGGCGGTGGTTTTGCCGGCTGTTTTGCTTTTAGGCTCTGTTGGTAAATCGGCCAGGCTGCCTTGCTGCGGATGAAAAGCCAGCACATTGGCGCCGGCATCGGCGGTGGTTTTTTCCGGAAAGGGTGGAAAAGTTTCTGTGGATGTTTTCATCTGCTGTGCTCCCTGGGCCCTGTTGGCCTTGTGTTGATAAGCACACTATAAAAAATATCCCCCCTTTCTACCTTCTGGTTACCTTCTAATTTAAAATATTGATTTTAAATGATAAAAAATGTGACCTCCACACTCCCGACGACACTTTCACCTGACAGCTGTATCTCTTCAGCTAAATATCACTCATGCGAACCAATAAAAAAAGCCCCGGCTGGGGCTTTCAAAAACTACTTATGACAGCGGAGGTTGCTCATCTTTATTGATAACCTGCGGATCTGGGCTTAATAACAACAGGCTATTGGTTGGGTTGGTAAAAATCAGCTGGAATTTGGTTATGCCTTTCACCTGATCTTCATCCATTAATATCAGTTCCTGACCATCAGGAGAAACCTGTACTGCATCAATAATATTGTCATAAGGAGTTAAAAACCCCGCGCCTTTAAAAGCATAACCAGGTGAATTGACTAAACGATAAGTAATGGTTTCACCACAAGTCACAATAATACTGCCTGAGGCGACCGCACCATCCTGCATATAAGTGATCTGCGGTTCCTGGTTGTCGTTCAGGCTAATAAGAACCTCAATAACTGGGCCTTGAATTAAGTTGATTGGATTCATTATGTTCTCCTTGGGTTATAAAAAACTAAAGCTCGCCTAACACCAAGCCTGATTGCTGGACAAGCTGCTGCACATCAGAATGCTGATCCAATTCATTCAAACACTTAAGGGCTGTGGCATATGGCTGAATAAGATGCGGCTTTTTATCTTTTTGCTGCAAAGGTGCAAGTAATTCTTTTGCTCTGGTACAGGACTCTTGGCGTTGTTTTAATTGCTGTTGTTGCTTGTAATTGAATGCTGCTAACAATTCAGCCTCGGCCAAAGCAACTGCTACACCTTGGTTTTCAGAATCATCAGCATAAAGCTGCCGGTATATAGCGACAGCCTGCGGCACTAACTCAGTCCCCTTCTGCCGCAGCCCCTTTGCAAAGTAATAGTTTATAGACTCCATTAGCAGGCTATTTTTAAGCCTACGGTAATGTCGTTCGTTGCTAAATTTGTTTCTTTTCATTTCTAGCTCATTCTTGAGCAATTCTGGTGTGTAGTTGATTCGAAGATCATTCACACCTGCATTTAGAACCATTAACTTAATTTTTTGATTGAAAAAGTCATTTTGCCAACCTTGGTTCTGTGGATCCTGAGAGAGGGCCTCCCCTAGCAGTTCGTGCGCTTTATAAAGTAATTCAATAGCGTCTTTCGTAAGCCCTTGATAGGTGTAGATCGTGGACAATATTTCATAGCTGTTAAAAGCTCTTTCTAAGACGTAAGGATCAACTTTAGCTTCATTATTACGCTGTTCGAATTCCCCTTGAATATATCGATGCTCTGTAATCGCATTTCGCAAATCCCCTTTCGCCATAGATGCGCCAGCCAACCAAGAGCGGGTATCAGCAATATCTCCAACTAAGGTTTTATGGTCAGGTGACAATTGCTGTGCTTTTAGCTTTAACTCCAGTGATTGCTGAAAATAAGCCTCGGCCAGATCAAACTGCTGTTGCTTCATTGCCACTGAGCCTAATGAATTGGTGGCGTAGGAGAATTCCATTATTGCATCCAAATCATTGGGGGCCAGCTGGTACATACGGGCACTATAATCATGATACAGCGTAAAATAGGGCAAGGTTTTCGCCCAATCTGACACATCGTATTTCATTTGCCCCAACCAAAAGGCATTAGCACCAAGGGTTTTTAGCAAAGACAGGTTATTGGGTTGCTGCGCCAGTACAGCAGTCAGTTGCTCGCGCGCTGCCAATAAAGCTGTGGTGGCTTCGTCGGTTTTGCCGCGGGAATAGGCCACTTCGCCCATGGCTTCCAGCGTTTGGCCGTGCAGCAGGCGTGATTCCAGGCTTAAATACTGGCCCGAGCCTGCGCTGGTAAAGTCGGTAAAATACTGCAGCGCTTTATTGCTGATACCGTCGAGCAAGTCCATGCGGCCTATTTGTCGCAGCTTGTCGGCAAAACCACCCACCATAAACCCCACCAGGTTTTCGGCCGCCAGCCGCTTTTGCTGGGCGTCTTTTTCAGCCTGAAAACTGCGCAGGCTCATCAGCACCGCCACCAGAGTTAACAGCGACAACAGCAGCACCAGGCCACGCCGGGCCCAACGTTTGTTGTTAGCTTTGCTGGCGGAGGCCTGAATATAACGGCGAATGTCGGGCTCCAGCAGCACTGAGCCCTGCGCCTGCACCCACTGCGCTTCCTGCAAAGGTTTGCCTTCAGCCAGCAAATAGGCGCTCTGTTGTTGCTCTTGCTGCCAGCGTTTGCTTTGTTGCACCAGCCGGCTTTTTACTGCCAGCGCCTGGTAATGGGCAGCTATCCAGTCGCTGGCGCGCGGCCAGCGCCGCAGCAGCGCTTCATGAGCAATGCTGAAACTGGGGTTGTTGTCGTCCAGGTGTGACACCAGCAGGCGCTGATTCACCAGCGCCTGCACCAGCTGCTGTTGTTCAGTGTTTTGCAGGGCTGACCAGGGCGCGCTGCGGCTGGTGACCACCTGCTCGTCGTCACGTAAGGTGACCAGCAGCGACAACACAGTGGGCAAGGCGGCTTGCTGGCTGCTGCTGAGTTCACTTAACACCTGCTCGGCGGTTTGACCAATAGCGCCTTCAATACCGCCCAGCTGTTCGTACACAGCCCATAGCAGCTGGTTGTCGCTACTGCGCTGTAAATACAGCTGTTGCAGCAGGTATTGCAGCATCGGCAGGCCGTCCGGGTTGTCGGCAGCTTCGTTGCACAGCTGTTCGTCCAGTGCAATGCCGCTCACCGGGTCGGTTTGCCAGCTAAGCCCGGCCGCCAGCGCCGGCTGGCGGATCATTTGCTGCAGTTCCAGCGTGCTGGGTGGCGCTAAGTCAAAATGCGCACCGCGCTGTTTGTCGACCATCAGCGCCGGATAGGTGGCAAGCTCTGGGTAAAATTCGTTACGGCAGGCACTTAGCACCAACACAGCGCCACTTTGCGCCAGTTGGTCCAGCAGGTTAACCAGCTGCTGGCGCTCGTCGGCACTAAATTGCGGCGACGCCAACAGCACTTCCAGCCGGTCAATAAACAGCGCCAGCCGGCTTTTATGCTGTTGGTAAGGCTTCAGCGCCGCCTGACAACGGTACAGCACCTGTTCGGAGGAGAACGCCAGTTTTTCCGCCAGGCTGTCGGTGCTTTCGCCAACAAACACAGGTTTGTCGTCCAGCTCCCAGTCCAGCATGACGCTGGCCAGTTCGGTCAATAAACGCCCTGGCGCTACGTCGGCTAAATCCAGACTGCTGGCCGACAATACCCGCACGCCGTTGTAGCCGGTTTCCTGCTGCAAATTGGGCAGCACACCGGCCTGAATTAACGACGATTTACCGCTGCCGCTTGGCCCCAACACCAGGCAAAACGCCCGGCCTAAATTGACCTGGCGGGCTATGGCCTGCAACACGGCTTCTATGGCTTTGCCGCGGCCAAAAAACACCTGGGCCTGGCTGGCATTAAAAGCCTGTAAGCCAGGAAAAGGCGAGCCTTGTTGCCAGTGGTTGTCGGGTGCCAGTTGCAGTTGCCCCACAGGAAAGCGCACTGGCGCCAGAGTGCGGTAGCCGCGTTTACGGATGGTTTCGATATACACCGAATTGGTGGCACTGTCGCCCAACGCTTTACGCAAGGCGGTAATGGTTTTGTGCAGCGGGTTGTCGCCGGTCACGTCAGGCCAGCAGTGTTGGGTAATTTGCTCGGCGCTTAACACCTCGCCAGCATGACGGCATAAAAACACCAGCACATCCATGGCCTTAGGCTCAACGGGGATTTGCTGTTTACCGAAGCGGATTGTGTTGGCTTTGGGGTCTACCTGGCAGTCACCAAAGAAAAAAGTTGTATCCATACCGTCATTATTATTGCTGTTGTGCTTTTACTATATCGGACTGAACCGCCGAACACAGCAGTAAAAATGGTAAAGATTTGATGAAAGTTTCAATTTGGATCAAAAAATTCGGCAAAAATGAACATTTTTGCGGCCAATGTCGCACGTCCCTGGGCGCAGCAAGCTACGCCCCTACGCCGTTGTATGCTGAGGTTCGAATGCTGGTTGTAGGGGCGGGTCAAGCGAACAGCTGGCGCAGGTTCAGACTGCCGCGCACTTGCGCCTGGCATAAATAAGACCCCACACAGGCAACAGGGACACCAAACAAAACAGCACGAGGAAGCCGATTAAACTTATTAGCTGGTAGTAAGCCAACAGGCCACTAAGCGCCATCAACAGGCCGGATAACATCATGCTGTTGCCCAGAATGCGGCCAAATTTATTCACGTCTGTCAGACTGGAGAAATCAACGCCGTTGATGAGCTGATGCTGACGCTTGACCCCAACCAGATAACCAAGACCTGCAACCACCAAAGCGGTGCTAAGGCTAACCAGCAGAACGATCAAAAGCACATTCATCTTCGACTCCTTGTCCGGCTGGTTACTGAGCTGCCGGTTTGTTCCTATTTAATCAAGCCCTCAAACTACTGGTTGGCTTATTGATTTTCAAGCAGTTTTTTTAACCGATAATTCACAACAGGTGGCAAAGTGACGACGTTACTGATGATCTTGAATGGGCGCAGCAAGCTACGCCCCTACGCCGTTGTATGCTGAGGTTCGAATGCTGGTTGTAGGGGCGGGTCTTGACCCGCCCGCTGCTGTCTGCCAGGGATGGCAGACATAAAAAATCGTCAGGAACGATTTTTAACAACGCAACGCGTTGGCCCGGAGGGTTGGCGCCATGGACGGCGCAAATAAAAAATCATCTGGAATGATTTTTAACAGTGCGAAGCGCTGGCCCGGAGGGGGTCTGCCAGGAATAGCAGAAATAAAAAAAGCACCTTGCGGTGCTTTTTTTATTTCGGTCGCCAGTATTAACGGGCACCCAGAACGCTGAAGCGTTTTTTGAAGCGGTCAACACGACCACCAACGTCAGCAACTTTCTGCTTACCAGTGTAGAACGGGTGGCAAGCTGAGCAAACGTCCAAGTGGATGTCTTTGCACAGAGCTGAGTGCGTTTTGAAGCTGTTACCGCAAGTACAGGTTGCAGTGATTTCTTTGTATTCCGGGTGGATACCTGGTTTCATGGCGTTACCTCGTTAGGCCGTATCGCTATCTGATCACCCATGTGTCAGACACCATACGTATTACAGTTAATTTAGGGCGCGTAGCTTAATGGATAGCTGTTGAAGTTTCAACCTAAAAAACAACGCCGCCCGGCATTTATTTTCGATGGCGTTCAGAGCGCAGCCTCAGTAGACTAAACGCCTGTTTTTAGGCGGGAAAGCTGTTGTGATTGTGCTTAGGGTGGCGTTACCGCTGCCGCTGCGTCAGCATTTTGATTATCTGTTACCAGAGTCTGAACCTGTCAGTCCGGGCTGTCGGGTGCTAGTGCCTTTTGGCAACCGCGAGCTGATCGGCATTGTCTGGCAATTGCAGCCAGCCGACCACTACCCTGCCGAACAATTAAAAACCGTGCTGAAGGTGCTGGACAGCGCCCCGGTGCTGGCGGCTGATTTACGCCAGTTATTGTCGTTTGCCGCCGATTATTACCATCACCCGCTGGGCGAAGTGCTGACCAGCGCTTTACCAGCGCTGCTGCGTGAAGGCAAAAATGCCGACCCCATCCGCACTGTGCGTTACCAGCTCACCGAAGCCGGGCGTGCCCTGGACGAACAGCAATTTAAGCGCGCCCCGAAACGCCTGGCACTGTGGCAGCTGCTAAAAACCGCGCCTGAACAGGCACAACTCAGCGGCCAGTTCAGCCGCACTGACCTGAATTACTTTTTAGAGCTGCAGTACGCCGACGCAGTTGCGCTGCCTTATGGGCCTTATACACCCCAGCCTGAAACGCAAAAAGCGCTGCCGCTCAACCCGGCGCAGGCGCTGGCGGTCAGCCGGGTCACCCAAAGCCTGGGCCAGTTTGCCAGCTTTTTATTGGACGGAGTGACTGGCTCGGGCAAAACCGAAGTTTACCTGCAAAGCATTAGCCCTGTGGTAGCCGCCGGCGGCCAGGTGTTGGTACTGGTGCCAGAAATTGGCCTGACGCCACAAACTCTGGCGCGTTTTGAGCAGCGCTTTGGCGTGCCGGTTGGCGTCTGGCATTCCAATATGACGGATCTGGAGCGTTTTACCGTCTGGCAGCGCTGCCAGACCGGCGATTTAGCTATTTTAATTGGCACCCGCTCGGCGTTGTTTTTACCCTTTTTAACGCTGCAACTGCTGATTTTGGACGAAGAACATGACGCCTCTTTTAAGCAGCAGGATGGCTTTCGTTACCATGCCCGCGACTTAGCCATTAAACGCGCAGCGTTACTGAAGCTGCCGGTGCTGATGGGCTCGGCCACACCCAGCCTGGAAAGCCTGGCCAATGTGCAGGCCGGCCGGTTTTTCCCGTTGCCATTGCCTGAGCGGGCCACAGGCCAGGCGGTGCCGAAAGTAGAGCTGGTGGATTTAAAACAACAGGTGATGCAGGCAGGTCTGGCCGGACTCACCCGCCAGCGTATTCAGCAAAGCCTCGACAAAGGCCGCCAGGTACTGCTGTTTTTAAACCGGCGCGGCTTTGCTCCGGCACTGATCTGCCATGAATGCGGCTGGCTGACCGAATGCCAGCGCTGCAGTGCCTTTATGACCTACCACAAACAAAGCCGCCAGCTGGTGTGCCACCACTGCGGCACTATTAAAGCGGTACCACGCCAGTGCGGCGGCTGTGGCAGCACTCAGTTATCCACCGTCGGCCAGGGCACAGAGCAATTGGAAGAGCAACTGCAGTTGTTGTTCCCGAACGTCACTATTACCCGGCTGGACCGGGACTCCACCCGGCGCAAAGGCAGCCTGGATCAGGCATTACAGCAAATTCAGCAAGGTGAGCCGCAGCTGATTGTGGGCACTCAAATGCTGGCCAAAGGCCACCATTTTCCCAATGTGGCACTGGCGGTGATTGTCGATGTGGATGGGGCCTTGTACAGCAGTGATTTTCGCGCCCCTGAACAACTGGCGCAGCTGCTGACGCAGGTGGCTGGCCGTTCTGGCCGCGGCGTTGAAGCCGGCACCGTGTTGCTGCAAACCCACTACCCCGGCCATGCGCTGCTGCAGGACGTAATTCAAAACGGCTATGCCTCCTTTGCCCGCAGCGCCTTACTGGAGCGGCAGTACACCCAGTTGCCTCCTTATATACATCTGGCGCTGTTTCGCGCTGAGTCGCTGCAACTGGAACTGTGCCAGCAGTGGTTACAGCAGCTGACGCAGCTGCTGGGCGCTTTCCCAGCCCTACAGTTACTCGGCCCTTTGGCTTGCCCAATGGAGCGCAAAGCCGGCAAATATCGCTGGCAGCTGCAACTGTTTTGCAAAGACCGCAAGGTGCTGCATCAGGCCTTAGCGCAGGCCGTAGCGACAGTGAAAGACTGGCCGCTGTCGCGTAAACTGAAATGGCAGCTGGATGTCGATCCGCTGGATTTAAGTTAATGCGACTTCACCAGGCGTGATCGGATAAAGGCACACAATAGACCGCTGACCTGTCTTTTTCATAAAACTTCAGTAGAATGCCTGTTTTAGGTTGTTTTAGTAGTTGTTATGCCTCAACGCGATTATGTCAAAGCTGGCCGGGCCAAGCCCAGGCCAAAGAAAACTGCACCACCGCCAAAAAACTATCCCTGGCCTTTGATGGTGCTGGCTGCTGTTCTGCTGCTGGCGTTCGCCTGGTTTTTGTACCATTTAAGCACCCGCGACCCTGTGGCTATTCCGGAACCGGAAAAAAGAGCCGCCATTACGCCGCAAAAAGAGCTGCCACCTAAGCCAAAAGCTGAGCCTTACCAGTACATTAAAGAGCTGGAAAACAAAGAAATTCAGGTGAAAGTGGAAGAGCTGGAAAACAAAGGCCCCTTTGAAATGTACTGTGGGGTGTATCGGGTTGAAGAAACCGCTGAGCAGTTAAAAGCCAAAATTGCCTTTGCCGGTTACCCGTCCACAGTGCGGCGTATTGAAGGTAAAAACGGCGTGTTCTACCGCGTGACCTTAGGGCCTTACGCCAGTAAGCGCCAGGCCGAAAGTGAAAAGAACCGATTGAACCGCCAGAAAGTGGCCGACTGCCGCATTGCGGCTATTTAACCGGCAAAGCCACCGCGTACAGCTCTCGCCTGACCGATAAATAGCGCCGGCCGCCTTGAAAAGCGGCTGGCCCTGCCCCACTAACCCGGTATTGTTCTGTCCTTACCGGATTTGTTATGACCACTATTGTTTCTGTACGTCGCAACGGCCATGTGGCCTTAGGCGGTGATGGCCAGGTGTCACTGGGCAACACTGTGATGAAGGGCAATGCCCGTAAAGTACGCCGCCTGTACCATGGCAAAGTGCTGGCAGGTTTTGCTGGCGGCACCGCCGACGCTTTTACCTTATTTGAACGTTTTGAAGCCAAACTGGAGATGCACCAGGGCCACCTGATGCGCGCAGCAGTAGAGCTGGCCAAAGACTGGCGCACCGACCGCATGCTGCGCAAGCTGGAAGCCTTGCTGGCGGTGGCTGACGCCAATTGCTCGCTGATCATCACCGGCAACGGCGATGTGATTCAGCCCGAGCACGACCTGATTGCCATTGGCAGCGGCGGCCCGTACGCTCAGGCCAGCGCCACGGCACTA
This sequence comes from Rheinheimera marina, assembly GCF_042654345.1. Classification (NCBI taxonomy): domain Bacteria; kingdom Pseudomonadati; phylum Pseudomonadota; class Gammaproteobacteria; order Chromatiales; family Chromatiaceae; genus Rheinheimera; species Rheinheimera marina. The sequence continues at coordinate 256,677 of NZ_JBHSGB010000010.1, read as the reverse complement.
TTGCAGAATACTGAATTGTCAGCACGCGACATTGTCGAAAAGAGCCTGACCATTGCCGGTGATATTTGTGTGTTCACCAACCATCACCAGACCATCGAAGAATTGTAAGAGACTGCCTTATGTCTGATATGACACCCCGCGAAATAGTACACGAACTGGACCGCCATATTATTGGTCAGAGCAACGCCAAACGCGCTGTGGCCATTGCGCTGCGTAACCGCTGGCGCCGGATGCAACTGGAGCCGGCACTGCGCCAGGAAGTGACACCGAAAAACATTCTGATGATTGGCCCAACAGGTGTAGGTAAAACTGAAATTGCCCGCCGCCTGGCCAAACTGGCCAATGCGCCTTTTATTAAAGTGGAAGCCACCAAGTTCACTGAAGTGGGTTATGTGGGCAAAGAAGTTGAAAGCATTATCCGCGACCTGACCGACAGCGCGGTGAAAATGTTCCGCGAGCAGGAAGTGGCAAAAAACAAGTTCCGCGCCGAAGAAGCCGCCGAAGAACGTATTCTGGATGTATTACTACCACCAGCCCGCGACAGTTGGGGCCAGACGCAAGCGTCCGACACCGACAATTCAACCCGTCAGGTGTTTCGTAAAAAGCTGCGCGAAGGCCAGCTGGACGACAAAGAAATTGAAATTGACCTGGCCGTGCCACAAATGGGCGTGGAAATTATGGCGCCACCGGGCATGGAAGAAATGACGTCGCAGTTGCAGTCGATGTTCCAGAACCTTGGCAGCGACAAAAAGAAAAGCCGCAAACTGAAAATTAAAGACGCCTTTAAGCAGCTGGTGGAAGAAGAAGCTGCCCGGTTGGTGAACCCGGAAGAGCTGAAACTGAAAGCGCTGGATGCGGTGGAGCAAAACGGCATCGTCTTTATTGATGAAATTGACAAGATTTGCAAACGCGGCGAAAGCAGCGGCCCGGATGTGTCCCGTGAAGGGGTGCAGCGCGACCTGCTTCCGCTGATTGAAGGCTGCACCGTGACCACCAAACACGGCATGGTGAAAACCGACCATATTCTGTTTATTGCCTCTGGCGCGTTCCAGCTGGCGAAACCGTCGGATTTAGTCCCAGAGCTGCAAGGCCGTTTACCTATCCGGGTCGAGCTGGAAGCGCTGAGCGCAGCCGATTTCGAGCGTATTCTGACCGAGCCTAAAGCCTCGCTCACCGAGCAGAGCATTGCGATGCTGGCCACCGAAGGGGTAAGGATCAGCTTCACCAGCGACGGCATTTCCCGTATTGCCAATGCCGCCTGGCAGGTGAATGAGCGGCTGGAAAACATTGGTGCGCGCCGCCTCTATACCGTGATGGAAAGGTTGCTGGAAGATATTTCCTTTGACGCCGCTGACCATCAAGGCCAGCAGATCACCATAGATGCCGCTTATGTCGAAAGCCACCTGGACAGCCTGGTGCAAGACGAAGACTTAAGCCGTTTTATTCTGTAATGAGCCAGGCACCTGCACATGCAGTCGTGACCCGGCTGCATTACCACCGCCAAAGCAAAACACTGGACCTGCAGTTCAGTGACGGCCAGCAATTTTCCTTGCCGGCCGAATTGCTGCGGGTGTTTTCGCCCTCAGCCGAAGTGCGGGGCCATGGCCAGGCCACTTTGGTGCTGCATAAAAAGCAGGTGGGCATCCAGTCGATTGTGCCTGTTGGGCATTACGCGGTAAAACTGGTGTTTGACGACGGCCACTATACCGGCCTGTACAGCTGGGCCTATTTACGCGAACTGGCCGGGCAGCAACAGCAGTTATGGCAGCAGTACCTGACGCAGGTAAAACAGGCCAATGGCAGCCGCGACGACCAGATCGCGGTGAAGTTTATTCCATAACTTGCTGGTAAGCCTGTTGCAAGCGCTGCACCAGCGCCGGTGAGGTGGCCAGACTGGCGGCCAGATAGGCACTGGAGCTCAAATCTGCAATGGTCATATCCACCACCAGCGCGCCTTTGTCCAACTGAGTACGCCGTTCAATTTCCGGCAAAAAGCGCGGGTTCTCCACCACGTAATCCACTTTGCCGTTAGCCAGCAAGGCCCAGCTTTGCTCGGAACTGGCGGCGACTATCAGTTGGTTCCCTTCGCTAAAACCAGCTTTGATTAACCATTGGTAAACGGAATCGTCCCGCTGCACCGCGATGGTTTTGCCTTTCAGTTGTTCCAGTCGTTGGATCGGCTCGCCGCGTTGTTGCAGCCGCACCAGCCCCAACTTAAACTCCACAAGCTTGCCTATCCAATAGAAGCGCTTTTCCCGCTCCGGCGTACGCGCCATCGCAAAGATCAGGGTATTAGCTTGCTGCTGAGCCATTTTGTAGGCGCGGGCCCAGGGATAAAGCCGGAACTCAGCCGACAACCCGGCTTTGCTGACAATCTGCTGCACCAGCTCGACATTTTCGCCGCACACCTGCCCATCCAGCTCCTGCTGCATCGGGGGCATGGATTCAGTGACGGCAATAAAATCTGCAGCCTGACAGGTCAGGCTGCAACACAACACGAGGATACAGAGGGTTTTCATACTCAGGCTTTGAACCGGTCGACCGTTTGATGCAACACACTGGCCTGGCTGGCCACCTCTTCGCTGGTTTGCGCATTTTGCTGCGCCAGCTCCAGTGAGTGTTCGGAGATATCGCGAATGCGCACCACGTTTTTATTCACGTCGGCGGCTACCAGGCTTTGTTCTTCCACCGCGGTCGCGATTTGGCTGGTCATGTCCATGATCAAACCAACGTCGGCAGTGATCTGGCGTAGCAAGCCAATGGTGGAACCAGCTTGTTCAGCACTGTCTTTGCCCTGCTGCTGACAGCGCTGCATCACCTGCACTATATTGCCGGTGCGTTGCTGCAGGCCGAAGATGATCTGCTCTATCTGGCCTGTCGACTCCTGGGTGCGCATGGCGAGCGAGCGCACTTCATCAGCCACCACGGCAAAACCACGGCCCTGCTCACCGGCCCGGGCCGCTTCAATAGCAGCGTTCAGCGCCAGCAGATTGGTTTGTTCAGCAATACCGCGGATCACGTCCAGCACCTGACCAATGGTGCTGCTGTCGCGTTCCAGCTCAGCCAGCACTGTCGAGGTTTGCTGCAACTGTTCCGCCAGTTGTTGAATACGGCTGACCGTCTGCTCCACTGCGTTTAACCCCTGCACCGCATTTTGGTTGGTGTTTTGCGCCTTCAGTGCAGTCTGCTCTGTATTGGCGGCAATTTCGTTCACCGTCGCGCCCATCTCGGTCACTGCAGTGGCGACCATATCGCTTTCCAGTTGCTGCTGCGACATGCCTTTGCTGGTGTCTGCGGTGGACTGCGCCAGTTCAGCTGTGGCCTGATCCAACATAGTCAGTGCCTGGTTCACACTGCGCACCAAGTCCTGTACGTCGGACAACATATGGTTCACGTCGCGCGCCAGAGTGGTCATTTCGTCCTGACCTTCTTCGTCAATACGCAGGCGGAAGTCGTTGTCCTTGCGCACCAGGCCTATGGTGGCACAGACTTTTTCGATAGGTTTCAGAATGCTGCGGCTGGTCAGCAGCACCAGACTGATCACCGCCACCAGCACCAGCACAAACAGACTGATCGCCAGGTTTTTGCTGGCGGCAGTGGCATTGTCCACCGCGGTTGAAGACTGCAGCGACATTTGCTCCAGACTTTGTTCGGTCTGGTGAATGGCCTGACGCATTTGTCCCATCAGGCCTGTGTCATGTGCCAGGCCTATTTGCTGCTCGCCCTGCACCAGTTGCTCAAAGGCTTTGCCGTAAGACGCGGCTTTTTCCACCAGGCTGGCCGCCTGCGCCGGATCGGTAATTTTCTGCTGCAGCAGTTGGTTAAACTGGCTCAAGCCCTGCTGAAAGCTTTGCAGGTACTTTAAGTCCAGCCGCAACATAAAATCTTTTTCGGCGCGGCGCAGTTGCAGCAGCTGAGTGCTCAGCTCGAAATCCTGCGTGCTGGCAAAGGCTTGTTCCAGCTCATGCGCACTTTTGCGCAGCGCCCCGTACAAGCCTGATTGCGGGTCCAGCCCGACTTGCTCAGACACTGCCACCAGTTGGTTAAACAAGGTACGGTAGTTGTCAGTCAGCTGCAAAAAGTTCTGTAACGCGGCCGTGTCCAGCCCCAGCGCCTGCATGTCCTGCATTAAGCTGTTGCCCTGGCTGGCGAGCAGATCGGCCTGCTGGTTAAAGCTTTGCTGGTACTCCAGTTCAGAGCGCAGCAAAAAGTCTTTTTCAGAACGGCGCAATTGCAGTACCGACAGTTGCAACTGTTCCACCTCCAGCCGCAGCCCAGCCAGTTGCGTCAGTTTTTGCCCTTGAAACAACAGCAGGGCCAGCATCACCAACATGGCGACCCCAACAATCAGTGCATTCAGTAACAGGCGCTGCCGAATACTAAATCGACGTAATGCAAGCATGAGGCTTCACTCCAGGTAAGTGTCGGGGCTAACTACTTTGATTATAGAGAGGAATTTCAGTAAAGCAGGTGGCAAGCAAGCCAGAAATGAAAAAAATGGCACCAAGCAAAAAAACGGCCCTGTTAGTGCAACAACTGCAGAGCCAACAGGCAACTACTGCTGCCTAACAAAGCACCAGCCAGGATATCCAACGGAAAATGCACCCCGAGCAGAATGCGCGACAGGCCAATCAGGCAAGCCCAACCAAACAACATGCCACTCCAGAGCGGGTAATACAGACTCAGGCCACAGGCCATCACAAAAGCCGCTGCGGTATGGCCAGACGGCAGGCTGAATTTATCGGACGCTTCAATATGTGCCTGAATGCTGGCCGCCAGACGCTGGTAAGGCCGTTGCCGGCGAATGGAGTTTTTCAGCAGAAAATACAGCGGCAGCTCAATAGCGAAACTGAGCAGCAACAATTCGGTTAAGGCCGAAGCATGTAGGGCATCGGCCAGCCAGAAACTGCCGACGACGATCAGGTAAAGCGGGCCGTCGCCGGTTTTGGAGCACCACAAGCTGAACTTGTGCACCGACTGACGCTCACTCCGGCTAAACACCCAGTGAAAGTATTTCTGATCCCAAAGACGGACACGTTCAAGCCACATAACTCAGCCGCCACTCTGTAGAAGTTATCAGCAGCTTAAAAGCCTTGGGTGACAAAACTATGACAGCAAATTATCTGTTGCTAATAAAGCCAGCGCGTCCTGTTCAGGTAAAGGTTTGGCCAGCAGGTAGCCCTGAATGGCGTCGCAGGACAAGGCCCGCAGTACTTCCAATTGCGCCTGATTTTCCACCCCTTCAGCCAGAATGCGTTTACCCAGCCCATGCGCCAGCGTGACCATGGTTTTGATAATCATCATGTCGGAGTCGTTGGTGGCCATTTCGGTGACAAAACTGCGGTCGATTTTAATTTTATCGATAGGCATTTTGCGCAAATACCCCAGTGACGAATAGCCGGTGCCAAAATCGTCAATGGATACCCGGATTCCCATTTGCTGCAGCTCAGCGACATAGTTGGAGCCTTTTTCCATGTCGTTCATCGCGGTGTTTTCGGTGATTTCCAGCTCCAGCATGGCCGGCGATACCTGGTAGCGCAGCAACAATTGCTGCAGCCGCTTTTTCAGGCCGTCCAACTGAAAATTCACCGGCGACATATTGACCGCCAACGGCACCGTAATACCCTGCCGTTTCCAGTCAGCCAAAGTGGCCACTGCTTTTTCCAACAGCAACAGGTCCAGCTCCTGTGACAAGCCAACCTGCTCGACCAGCGGTAAAAATTGCCCTGGCATCAACAAGCCTTTGTCCGGATGGATCCAACGCACCAGCGCTTCATAGGCTTCAATACGGCCGTCACGCAAATTCCACTGTGGCTGGAAGTAAAAAATAAACTGGTCTTGCTCCAGCGCTTGCAGCAGGTCTTTTTCCAGGCTCAGCAGTCGGGCCGATTCCTCCTCCATGCCAGGCTGGTAAAAGCTGCAGTTCTGCTGGTGGCGCTTGCAGTGGTGGAAGGCAATATTGGCGCGACGCAATAACAGTTCGGCATCGTCACCATGCAAAGGCGCTTCGGCCACGCCAACACTGGCAGTCAGTTTGATCAGGCCTTGTTCAGAGCTAAAGGGTTTTTCAATCAGCTGCTCCAGGTGCTGCAGCAGAAATAACTTTTGCCGATCTGTCGTGCAGTCCTGCACCACCAGGGCAAAAATATCGCCGCCGGTGCGGGCGACCAGCACAGGTTTAATAATGGAGGATTCCAGCCGCCGGGTGACTTCGCGCAAGATACGGTCGCCTTGTTTAAGCCCGACGGATTCATTGACCACTTTAAAGCTGTCGAGCCCAATCATCAGCAGCAAACAGGGCTTTTGCCCTGCCAACAACGGGCCCAGCTGCAGCAATAAAGCATCGCGGTTCAGTGCACCAGTCAGCGGATCATGAGAATCCAGGTACTGTGTTTTCGCGGCGAGCTGCTGATTGGCCTGACGTTCGTCTTGTTGCAGCCAAATGACCAGCCCCAGGCTCAGCACCATTTGGACAAAGAGCTCCAGGTATTTGATCACAAAGCTGACTTTGATGGTCTCGGAGGGCAACAGTTGTAGCAGCAAGGGCGTCAGTAAAAACAGGCTGCCCCATAACAGCATGGCACTGGCGACGATACGCACCGCCAGTTGTTGTTTGTTTAAGGTCCAGAGCCAGGCCCCCGACACTGTGACTGACAACCCAATCAGCAGCAGCCGCAAGTTGACCTGTAAAAAACTGGCCCAGTCGCGGGTGACAGACCACCATTGCACAGGCCAGACGGAAATAAAGGCCAATAGCGCCAGGCCAGCCAGCAATTGATTAACCCGGCGGCTGGACGTGCGCTGCGCGGTCACGGTTTCATGCACCCCGACCAGCAACCAGACCGCAAAGGCGTAACAAAAGCCAATATTAAAAAAGCTGTTGAGCTGGCGCAGCCACAGCGGTGCCTGTTCGGCTGCCAGTTGCACACCGGTCAGAATAAAGCCCACAAACAACGCAAAGCAGCTAAAGGCAATGGCCCAGGATTTCAGGTAGTGGCGCTGATAAATGGTGTAAAAATGCCAGAGCAGACCCGCCATCGCACAAGCGAAACCAATTTGGGTGAAATAAAGCAGAAACCTTGCAAGTAGTTCAGTGCTCAACAGATCCTGCCCTGTGACAACAAATCCAGCCGATGAATTTTCACCTTAGCACCGCCAAGGCTGCATAACAACTGCGGCCGGATTGGAAAATTCAGAATGAGAGCAAAACCAGAATCCGCTTGAGCTTAGCCGCGATAAAGTTATACTCTTTTTTTGATCAAAGACTTATCTAACGGAGCCCGCCATGGAATACAACACCTCAGAATTATGTGACTTGTACGCCGATATGATTGATGTGGTGGAACCGATTTTTGCCAACTACGGCGGACGTCGTTCTTTTGGTGGCCAAATCCTCACCGTGAAGTGTTTTGAAGACAATGGTCTGGTGCGTAAGGTACTGGCGGAACCAGGCGTCGGCAAAGTGCTGCTGGTCGATGGCGGTGGCTCAGCCCGTCGTGCGCTGATTGATGCCGAACTGGCGTCACTGGCGGCCACCAAAGGTTGGGAAGGTATTGTCTGTTATGGTAGTGTGCGCGATGTCGATACGCTGGAAGATTTCGATATTGGTATTCAGGCGGTGAACGCCATTCCGGTCGGCGCTGACGATCAGGGCTTTGGTGAAACTGAGGTTCCTGTCAATTTTGGCGGTGTCACCTTTTTGCCAGGTGACCATTTGTATGCGGACAGCACAGGCGTGATCCTGTCACCTGAACCTTTGGATCTGGAATAAACATCTTGCTTCCATTCACTTTTTATCAGGCCGCCGATTTGGCGGCCTTTCAACAACTGCGTGCCGGCGAACAACGTATAGGTGAAGCCTTGTTCTGGCCTGAGCCACACCTGGACCTGACCCAACGCTTGCAACAGGCCAAAGCCGCCGGGGTACGTATTGTGCTGCTGGGCGTGCCGGAAGATATTGGCCCACGTGCGAATTTGGGCCTGGGCGGCGCCACTCAGGGCTGGACCGCTTTTGTCCGCAAGTTTATTAACCTGCAAGCCAACCGCTTTCTGGACGCCAGTCAGTTGATGCTGCTGGGTGAACTGGACTGTGCCGATTTGCAGCAACAAAGCCAGTCACTGGACCCGACAGACCCAGTGCAACTGCAGCAACTGCGCCAGTTATGTGCGCAGTTGGACCAGCGGCTTGAACCTGTGCTACGGGCTATCTTCGAGACAAAACTGCGGCCTGTCGTGATAGGCGGTGGCCATAACAACGCACTGCCGTTACTGGCCGCGCTCAGCCAAAGCCGTCAGCAGGCCGTCAATGCGATTAACCTGGACCCGCATGCTGATTTTCGTCTGCAGGAAGGCCGCCACAGTGGCAATGGATTTAGTTATGCCAAAGCCCAGGGCTACTTGCAGCACTATCTGGTGATGGGGTTACACGAGCTGAAGAACTCGGCAGCCGCGCTTGCCAGTATTGCCGCCGAAGGGGTGGATGTGCTGAGTTACCAGCAGCTGTTTGTGCGACAGCAAGCCGACTGGCCAGCTTTGTTGCAGCAATGGCAGGCGAAACATCCTGGGCCTTTTGGTATTGAGCTGGACACTGACGCCATTACCGGCATGCCGGTCAGTGCCTATAACAGCTGTGGTGTGTCGGTGCAGCAGGCCGAACATTTTGTCTACCTGCTGGCCAGCTCATCTGACAGTCAGTACCTGCATTTGGCTGAAGCGGCCCCTGAGCGGCACCCGGCAGGCGTAGCAGCCGGAATGAACGACGCGGGCCAGATCCTGACTGCATTGGTCTGTGCTTTTGTGATGGCAAAACAGCAACGTCAGTAATTGGCTTTGCTGTAACCCCACTGCTGCATCCAGGGCACAAAGGTGTCCAGCGCAAAAGGTTTGGCATACAAATAGCCCTGGCCACGGCTGCAGCCCATTGCCAGCAGCTTTTGCTCCACTTCCTGCTGCTCTATCCCTTCAGCCACCACGGTAAACTGCAGGTTTTTCGCAATGTCGATAATAGCGCCGGTAATGGCGCTGTGGGTGTCAGAGCGGTGCAGGTCAAACACAAAGGAACAGTCCACTTTCACCTGTTGGATCGGCAGTTCGCGCAGATACGCCAAAGACGAAAAGCCTGTGCCAAAGTCGTCCAGCGCCAGCTCAATGCCAAGCTGAGACAGATGATGTAAGGTACGCAGCGCCAATTCAGGCTCGGCCACCAGGGCGCTTTCTTTCAGCTCCAGAATAAGCAGGCTGGCAGGCACCTGATACTTTTTCAGCAGTAATTCGACGGTATCGACCAGTTCGTCCTGCAGCAGATCTTTGCTCGACAGGTTGACGGCGATTTGGCAATGCAATTGTTGTTGCTGAAGCTGCGCCAGTAACTGCACTGCCCTTTCCAGCACCCAGCGGGTTAGCGGATAAATCACGCCCATTTGTTCGGCCAGCGGTAAAAACTGGTCGGGCCCCAATAAGCCACGTCGTGGGTGATGCCAGCGGATCAACACTTCGCCCGCCAGCACTTTGTGGTCAGTCAGGCTCAGCTGCGGCTGAATATGCAGTTTCAGTTGCTGCGCGTCGATGGCCTGTTGCAGTTCGGCCATCAGGCTGAGTTTGTCCTGATCGTATTGGGTCAGTTCAGGTTGATACACCAGGCTGTGGCTATGACCAAACTGGCGGTGTTGCAGCACCAGCAGCGCTTTGTCAAGCAGTTCGTTCAGTTGCTCACCGTGGTCCGGGTACAGCGCAATACCACTGATCAGTTGGTAATCGATGGCACAGCCATGGATCAGCAGCGACTGAGGTAACTGGTACTCCAGTTTATGCGCCAGCTGCTCTGCACCATGCTGTTTTTCGGAGGCGTCCAGCCAGAGCGCGAAATAAATGCCGCCCAGATGCGCCACCTTACTGTCGCCGCCGACCAAGGTAGCTTGCTCTTCTTGCGCCAGCCGTTGTTGCAAACGCTGGGCAATTTGCACCAGCAATAAGTCGGCGTTTTGCGCGCCTATCGCCTGATTAACCCGGTCGAAATGCTGGACCTTGCACACCAGTAAGGCGGCTTTTTTTCCTCGATGCTGTTTGGCCCAGCGCTTCACCACCTGGGTTAGCCGGGCTTTATTAGGTAAACCACTGAGCTCGTCATGCAATGCGTCTGAGGTTTCAGGCCGTGCCTGCATCCCTTTCGGCTGCTGGGACTTGGCCTTACGAAGCAGCCATAGGCTCCAGAGTAGCGCCAGCGCCAATACAGCACTAAGCCACCAGCCAAGCTGCTGTGGCAGATCCTGTTGGGCCAATGCAGGTGCCGACCAAAGCGATACCAGAGTAACAGCCATAAAAATACGTCGCACAGCCACCCCTTATAAGACGCTAACTTCTTAATCCTACTTTAGATTTTACTATTGTCTAGACAGTTAAAGGCAGTACCCGGCCATCTTTCACCAGCTGGCGCAGTGGATCCACCCCAAACTGGTAACAGAGCTCTGCCGGCTGGCTGATCGCATAGAGACCAAAATCTGCTTTTTGCCCCACCGCCAGCTGGCCCCGATCGGACAAGCCCAATGCCGCCGCCGCGTGACGGGTCACCCCAAGCAAGGCTTCTTCCGGCGTCAGACGGAATAAGGTGCAGGCCATATTCAGCATTAACGGCAAGTTGCAGAAGGGTGATGTTCCCGGGTTTAAATCGGTCGAGATAGCGATAGGCACGCCATGCTGGCGCAGCAAGGCAACCGGAGGTAACTGGGTTTCACGCAGGAAGTAATAAGCACCAGGCAACAACACCGCGACTGTACCCGCCGCTGCCATAGCGCTGACATCCTGTTCGGTGAGGAATTCAATATGGTCAGCCGACAGGCCACTGAATTCGGCGACCAGCTTGCTGCCGCCCAGGCTGGACAACTGCTCGGCATGGGCTTTGACCGGCAAGCCAAGGCGGTTGGCTTTCTCGAACAACAAACGGCTTTGCGCCACCGAAAAACCAATGCCTTCGCAAAACACATCCACCGCATCCACCAGCCCTTGGGCCGCCAGCTCTGGCAGCATCTGATCAACGACCAGTGCCATATAGTCGTCCGCCCGGCCCTGGTATTCCGCAGGCACCGCATGAGCACCAAGGAAAGTTTTTTGAATATCTATCGGGTGCAGCCTGCCCAGCTCAGCCGCCACTTCAAGAATTTTCTGCTCTGTGGCCAGGTCCAGCCCGTAACCGGACTTAATTTCGACTGTAGTAACGCCCTGACGCAGCAGCGTATTGAGGCGGTTTTTCGCCAACACAAATAACTCTTCATGGCTGGCCGCTCGGGTGGCCGCCACTGTGGATTTAATTCCGCCGCCTGCCTCAGCAATTTGCTGGTAGCTGGCGCCATTGAGCCGCATTTCAAATTCATTGGCGCGGCTACCGGCATAAATCAGGTGGGTGTGACAGTCAATCAGGCCCGGCAGCAGCCACTGACCCTGTCCGTCGTATAACGGCGTGCTGAGCAGGTCAGTTGCTGGCAAGTCGGCCTTTGGACCTAACCAGGCAATACGACCCTCTTTGACCGCCAGCACACCATCCGCGATAGTGCCGTACGGCTGGCCATTGTCGGTCATGGTCGCCAGTTGCACATTGATCCACAGTGCATCAAACACCTGCATAATCACCCCAATTAAAAAGCTGTGTTGTTGCGCTTAATTCTAACCGAACAACTTGTCTATACAAGAGATAGCTTCTAGAGTAAGGCGAAATTGAGTGCAGCAGGTGTCCTAATGGCTAATCCGGGTTCCCACAGAAAATTTGCCACCATTAAAGATTTTATTCTGGCTCAGGTGGAAAGTGCCGCCTGGCCCGAGCATAGCCGTATTCCGTCGGAAAATGAGCTGGCCAGTCAGTTTGCTGTCAGCCGGATGACTGCGCGGCGGGCACTGCAGGAACTGACCGAACAAGGCGTGTTGTACCGTACTCAGGGCGTCGGCAGTTTTGTCGCCTCGCCCAAGTCACAGTCGTCCTTACTGGAGATCCGCAATATTGCCGACGACATTAGCCGCCGTGGCCATTTTCACAGTGCAGAACTGGTGCAGCTGACCAGCCTGCCTTGCCCGGCGGTGGTCGCCTCTGCACTGGGTATGCTGCGTAACCAGCCGGTGTTTTTTTCGCTGATTGTGCATTACGACAACCAGACGCCATTGCAGCTGGAAGCCCGCTATGTGAACCCGGCGATGATCCCCGAGTACCTGGCACAGGATTTTCGTTACCAGACGCCACACGAATACCTGAGTGCGGTGTCCCCTCTAACCGATGCCGAACACCTGATTGAAGCGGTATTGCCGGATGAACTGTGCCAGAAGCACCTGAAGATCCCGCCGTCAGAACCTTGCCTGCGTCTGACCCGCCGAACCTTCAGCCGCGGCGGAGCCGTCAGTTTTGCTTATCTGACATCAGCAGGCAGTCGTTACCGTTTAGGTGGCCAGCTGAATGTGACGCCCAAAAAAACCGACTGATTTTCCTGTTGAAGCACCAAACTGGTGCTTTGACTGGAGCGGGCAGGCCAAACTTTAGCCAATTGTGTTAATTGGCCGCCCGAACGCTGCACTTTATCGCAACTTTAAGCCATCAGCGCTGCTCCAATCTGGCTAGACCAGTTCTAAAAACTCTGTTAGTGTCCAAGCGTTGTTATCGTCTGCGACATATTCTAAAACTAATAACAAGAACAGAAGTTGAGAACGATTTATGAAACTCAGGGTGGCTCACAAGATTTATCTGGGCTTTGGCTTTATTGCCTTGCTGTTACTGATTGCCAGTTTGTCGTCGTTGTGGAGTTTTGCTGTGGTCAGCAGCTCCAGCAGCCAGATCAATGAAACCGCCGTGCCGGTGCAACAGCAGAGCAATAAAGCTCAAATTCAGTTGCTGCGCTTAGCCAAACTATCTGCCATGGGCTTTACCGTTGAAAAAGCTGACGAAATTAAAGCCATTCAAACCGATTTCACCAAAACCGCGGAAAGCTACCAACAGCTGATCGATACGCTCACGCAACTGGTCCAGCAGGATGTGCAGTTGAAAAGCCAGCTGAGCTCCGCCACTGCGCATTACCAGAACTACCAACAAGCGGTCGCTGCGTTATTCAGTGCCCGCCTGGCTGCCCTTGAGCAGGGTGAGCAGGCCCAGGCCGAATTAAAAGAACTGGAACAGCTGATCGATACCGCTGGCGCTACTCTGGTGGATTTGTCCTTTCTGGAAGTACCGGGCAAAGCGGCCCAGGTGGAGCTGATCGCAGGAGCCGCCAGCCGGGTGGATGGTCAGATGTTACAACTGCTGCAAACGGTGCGGGAAACCGCGACTTACACCACGGCAGAACAACTGGCCAGCAGCCAGGAGAACCTCAGTTTTACGTTCAGTGATATGCAGGGCAACCTGGATTACATTGCCAACCTGATCCCGCAGGTGAAAGCCGGTGATTTATGGCAAGATTTTCTCAGCCAGCTGGAGGACACCAAAGCCCGCATTAACGCCACACCGAACCTGGTCAGTATCAAACAGCAACAAGCGGTGCAGTTACTGCAGGCCCGCCAGCAGTTTACCCAATCGGAGCAGGACGTACGGGAAGCCATTGCCGCGCTGGACCAGCTGATTTTGGGAGCGGAACAGCAATTTAACAGCCTGCAGCAGGACCTGTCCTCTTCGGTTAACTCTGGCACAGTGCGCACTATTTTAATGATGGTGGTGCTGGTGGGCCTGGCGCTGGCCGCTGCTTACCTGACCATCAAAGCGATGATCCAGCCCCTATCTGGCATCAACAAAGTGCTGGCCGATATTGCGTCTGGCAATTTGAGCCGCGAGCTGGATATTCGCTCACAGGACGAGTTTGGCGAGTTGTCGGCCAATGTGAACCGGCTGACCAGCGCTTTACGGGTACTGATTGAGCAAATTCAACAGGGCGTGCTGGAGCTGAACCATAGCGCTCACCGCTCCAGTGAAGAAATTACTGCCATTCACCAGGCATTGAGCACCCAGAACCAGCAAGTAGCGACCGTGAACCAGATCACTGTGCAGCTGGCCGGCCAGACCGAACAAATCGCTTCACAAGCCGATCAAGCCCAACAACAGATGCAGCAAGCGCTGACCCAAAGCCAGGCCATTGACCGGATTTCAGCCATGAATAACCAGGCGGTAATCCAACTGGCAGGCCAGCTGGACCAAACCAGTCAACTGATGCAGCAGGTCAACAGCCAGTCCAATAATATTGGCGGCATTTTGCAGACTATCCGGGGCATTGCGGAACAAACCAATTTACTGGCGCTCAATGCCGCCATTGAAGCCGCCCGGGCCGGTGAGCAAGGCCGGGGTTTTGCCGTGGTGGCCGACGAAGTCCGTTCCCTGGCCGTACGCAGTCAGCAGGCCACGGATGAAATTCGTGACATGATTAGCCAGTTGCAGCACCAAAGTGTGGAAGCCGTCAGCTCTGTGGAAAAAGGCCAGCAGGATGCCAACCTCTGTGTCAGCCAGAATGAGCTGCTGATGCAGGCGTTGCAGGAGATTAATCAGGCGATCAACAGCATGCACCAGATCAGTGACCATATTGCCACGACCAGTTCGAAACAACGGCAGTTGGGTCAGGCGATAGAGCAACGAATGCATAGCATGGTGGAACTGGCAGAACAGAGTACGACACGGGCGACCAGCACGCTGGAGCAAAGCCAGCAGGTGGCTACGGCGGCTGACCGGCTGGAAGCTTCGGTACAACACTTCAGTTTGCACTAAACCTATTCCCAATTCGCCACACTTTACCTGCCAACAAAAAAACGGCCAGAGTAATTCTGGCCAGGCAGGAAGTGTGTCATCCTTTATCTTTGTGTATTCCGTTAATCAGATTGGTAACTACCTGAACATCATCATATTTTTAGTCTAAAAAAACATGACGAAAGCCTTACTTCGCCGTTATATCAGCGCTAGCTGGCCGCTTTGCTCCGTGCTCAGGTACCTTTTCAATTTTTGATGGTCAAACAATTCGATGCCGGCTTCATTGGCAAACAGCCGCACCTGACTGTTAATGCGCTGGCAGCTGACAATCAGGCCACGCTGACAATTTTGCATCAGCATTTGCTGAAACACCGAACGCACCAGCGACACCGTCAGCGGTTCTTCCGCATCTTGCTGGATATACACCAGCAGCGCCTGATGGCGGTTACGGACCAGATAATGCGAGTCATGCCGCTCCAGGGAATCCATATCCCGTTGCAGGTGCTCCAACAATAAATCCGTACTGTATTTGTACTGCTGCTGCGACCGTGCCCCTTTGCCTTCATTCAGCCAGGCCATTGGGTTCAGCAAATCTTCCTGCCGCTCCAGTTCAAGAAACGCCAGTACGTTGAACACCAACGCCATTAAGAACATCACGACAAAGGTCCAGAGCAGTAAGTTGGACCAAAAGCTGCTGAGTACCCAGTCCTGATAACCGGATAACACCGAATACTCAGAAAACATCAGGTAACCTGCGCCGGCGAGAATACCGACACCTGTTGCAATACAGGAGCAAATCAGCCACTTGTTGTTCATCACCAACTCTCCTCAAAAAACGAGGTCTAAGTCTGGCTTTGGCAAGGGCTGATTACCTGATCAACTGTTGATAAAGGATTAATAAGGCGGTGTTTCTGCTTAATTGTTAGGCAACACCGCAAACTGGCCATGAAACTCTGCGGCCAGCACTGCGTCTGACCAGAGCTCAACTTTGA
Source organism: Rheinheimera marina (assembly GCF_042654345.1). Lineage (NCBI taxonomy): Bacteria > Pseudomonadati > Pseudomonadota > Gammaproteobacteria > Chromatiales > Chromatiaceae > Rheinheimera > Rheinheimera marina. The sequence goes on along the minus strand of NZ_JBHSGB010000010.1, from coordinate 240,990 downwards.
CTGGAATGCGCACCTTCCTGCCCTGACCCAGCGCCGACCAATCGGCCTGATGCAGATAGCGGTAACAACGGGCTGTGGCGTTGCCAGTCACAGGTTTGAGGTAACGGATTTGCGCGTCGGCCAACACAATGTTGCCTTGCAACCCGGCTTCACGCAGCAGCAACCAGACCATACCCCAGCCTGTCAGAGTGGCGGTGGTGTAAATACTGCCGGCAAACATGGTGTGATGCAGATTGATATTAGGAGCCAACGGCGACTGGGTTTCCAGCAGCCATGGGGTCAGCTGCGAAATGCTTAACTGCATATAGTCAGACAACGGAATGGTCTGATGCCAGGTTTGTTGCAATTCAGCCTGCAACGCGCTGTGTTGCTCTGGAGCAAACTGGAAACTTAAGCTTTTGCCGTACCTGTCATGCGCAATGCCAAATAAGGCCTTGGCTGGCTCCAGGTACTGGTAACCCAATTTGCGGTAAAAACCGGCCGCGCTTTCTCTGGCATTGAGCACCAATTGCTGTATCTGCCACTGCAGTGCCTGCTGCTCCAGTTGTTGCAGCACCAAGGCACCTAACCCATGGCCCTGCCAGTCCGCAGACACTGCCATATAACGCACTTGGGCCTGCTGCTCATTGAGTTTGTGCACGCGCCCCACAGCCACCACTTCCCCTTGATCTGTCCAGGCGGCGGCATGAAAAGACTGCTGTTCCAGTTCGTCCTGCTCCGAACCTTTGGGTTGTTGCCAGGGGGCACGCAGGACCTGCCAGCGCAATTGGTAATAGGCTTGCCATTCAGCAGGAGTTTGTGGAGAGCGTAATTGCCATTTCATCAACTCACCTCAGCTTTGCAGTAAAAAGGTGACAGGGCCGTCATTGGTCAGACTGACCTGCATATCGGCAGCAAACTGACCGGTTTGTACTTCCATCCCCTGGCTACGGCAGTACTCAACAAACTGCAGGTACAGGCTGTTAGCCAGCTCAGGCTGCGCCGCCGGCGTAAAGCTGGGTCGCAAGCCTGACTGGGTATCGGCCGCCAGGGTGAACTGCGACACCACCAGCAAGGCACCACCTGCCTGCTGTACATTTAAATTCATTTTGCCGTTTTCGTCAGAAAACATTCTGTATTTCAGTACTTTATCGGCCAGCTTTTTCAGCTGAGCTTCGCTGTCTTGCTGCTCTACACCAAGCAGTACCAATAAACCAACCCCAATTTGCCCAACGATCTGGCCCGACACTTCCACTTTCGCCTGCCGGACCCGCTGCAATAACGCTTTCATTTAGTCTCCCAACTGCTGTGCCATCCGCACCGATGCCTGATACAAAGCAGCGGCAATGCCAGGCTCTGACGCCGAATGCCCGGCATCTTCCACCCAAACCAGCTCAGCGGCAGGCCAATGTTGTGCCAGTTGCCAGGCATTTTCCGCTTTACACACCATGTCGTAGCGGCCATGCACTAAAATGCAGGGCAAATGTGCAATAGCACCGACGCCCTGCAACAACTGGTTTGGCTTTAAAAAGCTCTGGTGCATAAAGTAATGGTTTTCAAGCAGTGCCAGCGCCAGAGCGGCGTCTTCTTCCTGCTCACCGGCAAAGGCCGCCGGATGAGTGCGCAGGCTGGCAATTCTCGACTCCCATAAACTCCAGGCTAAGGCCGCATCCAGCCGGACCCGCGGCTGGTCCGAATGCAGCAACTGGTGATACGCCGTCACCGGGTCAGGGATCTCAGCGTTTTCAATCTGCCGATAAAAATCGCGATAAAAATCCGGAAACACCTGAGACGCACCACCATCTGGCCCATAAAGCCATTCAATATCTTCATCCCTGCCAAGAAAAATGCCACGCAGAATAAAGCCAAGGCAACGCGAAGGGTGGGCCTGACCATAGGCCAGCGCTAAGGTACTGCCCCAGGACCCACCACAGACCAGCCAGCGTTCAATACCCAGCGCTTCACGGATCAGCTCCATGTCGGCCACCAGGTGCTGGGTGTCGTTATTGGTCAGACTGTACAGAGGTTTTGACTGGCCACAGCCACGCTGGTCAAACAAAATAATGCGGTAACGACGGGCATCGAACAGGCTACGATGAAACGGCGAGCTACCGCCGCCAGGGCCACCATGGCAATACACTACCGGAATACCGTCCTGCGCCCCGCTTTGTTCCAGGTACAGCTGATGGCCGTCCGCAGTAGGTAACCACTGCACTGAATAAGGTTCAGGAATTTTCGCACTCATTGACCGCACCTTCCCGTTGTTGCTGTTGTTCCGACGAATTCAAAGGGTAAAGCTGCTGCAGCAAGGCGGTAAACTCGACGCCTGCCAGCACCAGCAACCAGACCAGGTAAACCCATAAAAACAGAATAGGCACCAACGCCAAAGCACCATAAATGGTCTGGTACGACGGAAAATAGGTAATGTACAAGGCAAAGCCTTTTTTCAGTAGTTCAAACAGCAGACTGGCCAACACAGCACCACCCAACGCATGGCGGTATTTCACTTTGGTATTTGGCACCAGTAAATACAGCAGATAAAAAGCGGCAACCGAAAAGAAAAACGGCGTGAGTGCCAGCAGCAGGCTGCTCAGGCCCGGCGTGTAGTCCTCAGCATAGGCCGACAAGGTCAGCAGATAGGACGACACGGCAATGGAGGCTCCCAATAAAATAGGGCCAAAGGTCAGCAACATCCAATAAATGGAAAACGAGATAATCAGCCGCGGCCGCTTTTCAATACGCCAGATTTTATTGATGGTTTTGTCGATATTGTGGATCAGCATCAGCGCCACCACCACCAGAGCACCAATGCCCACAGCAGTCATCCGGCCTATGTTTTCGACAAAACCGGCAATATAAAGCCGCAGTTCATCGCCTTTGGACGGCACCACATTGGCATAAATAAAGGCTTCCAGCTCACCTCGCCATTCAGTAAACATCGGGAAAGCTCCCATCACCGAAAACATCACGGCAATCAGCGGCACCAGCGATAACAACGAGATATAGGCCAGATACCCAGCCACCACATTAATTTGGTCTTGCTGGCAGCGCTGCAGATACAAAGTAAGTACGCGTTTGCTGGTTTCCAGATGCTGTTGCCAAAGCGGCTCGGCTGACGTCATTGGTTACTCCACAAAACTGAATGTCTTTTTGGATGCCAGAGCTTCGGTCAGCGCCCGGCTCGGTTTTTCGACAAAATCGTTCCCTTGCTGGTCAATAAACAGCACCGGCAGTTTTAATTTGTTGGCCAATGGCAGGCCTTGTTCACTGCCCAAACATAAAAAAGCAGTGGACCAGGCATCGGCCCAGCTGGCGTCTGGGATCAGAATGGTGGTGGATACCGTATGGTGCGTGACTGGGGCACCGCTGCGGCCATCCAGCACATGGCTGTAGCGTACTCCGGCATCATCATAAAAATGCCGGTAGGTACCTGAGGTCATAATGGCAAGCGGTTCCGCTTGCTTGACCTCGATAATTTTCTGCAAGCTTTGCGAATCTGGCAGCGGTTTTTCTATCGCAATGCGCCAGGGTTTCTGGCCAGGTTTATGGCCACGGCTGATCAGCTCGCCACCCACTTCGACCAGGTAATTTTCGACACCAGCTTGCTCCAGCAGTTTAGCCAGTTGCGCCACTGTGTAGCCCTGGGCAATAGACGACAGATCAATTCTCAACTCTGGTTGCAGTTTCGCCAGCTGATGTGTATTGACAGTCTGTACTTTATCCAACCCGACCAAAGCTTTGGTTGCCCTGATTTGTTCAGCGGTTGGGATTGTCAGTTTGTCACCACGAAAACCCCAGAGCTCAAACAAGGGTTTAATGGTCAGATCGTAACAGCCCTGACTCTGTGCCGACACCTCGCGGGCTATCTGCACCAGCTGCACCAGCTCGGGCCCAACCTCTTTGGTGGCGGTACTTTGTTGCGTGTTAAAGGCTTCAATGACAGAGTCTTTTCTGTAGTTCGACATCAACAGGTCGATACGGTCCAGCTCCTGCTTTAATTGCTGCTCCAACACGGTATTGTCGGCCTGCTTATCCGACCAATAGCTGACCATAAAGGTGGAACCTTGCGCCGGACCCGAGATACGCTGAATGGGATCCGGCTCAGAACAGCCGGCCAGCAGTATCAGCAACACAGTAAAACAACTTAGTCGATTCAATAACATAGCATCAGAACTGACAAAAACAGGATGGGGCCAGTGTAATTTATCAGTCCGCTAAAATCCAGCCGAAGCCCAGGCCAAACACCGGATTAGCCGCCTGTAGCGGGGAGCTGGTCGCTGTGCTTATGGGCAAATGCCCCACTCTGAGTTAGGGTAAGCAGGATTATAAAAATACCGAGGTTTCTTCTATGCAACACCCTGTTTTGTTCCGTCATGCCCTGCTGGGGTTAAGCCTGCTTGCGGCTTTGCCTCAAGCCGCTGTCGCCAGCAGCTCCAACTACTTTGAGTCTGAAGATATTTTTGCGCTGGAGTATGCGGCGGATCCTCAGGTTTCGCCGGACGGCCGTTATGTGGTTTATGTACGCAACAGCAATGACATTATGACCGACGGCACCCATAGCAGTCTGTGGCTGATTGATGTCAAAACAGGTGCACAAACGCCTCTGTTTGCCGACCAGTTTAACTATGGCCAACCACGCTGGTCAGACGATAGCGCGCGCATTGCCTTTATTTCTGACCGCAGTGGTTCGCGCCAAATCCATGTGCATTACCTGAAAGAAAATAAAACGGCGCTGGTCAGCCAGTTACAGAAAAGCCCGGGCAACCTGAGCTGGTCGCCTGACGGCAAACAGCTGGCTTTTACCATGAGTGTGCCAGCCGCACCGACCGCGCTGGTCAAAAGTGCCAAGCTGCCGAAAAAGCCTGAAGGTGCCAAATGGTCCCCCGCCTTTAAGGTGATTGAACGCGCCAATTACCAGGCCGACGGCGCTGGCATTCTGAAATCCGAATACCGGCATTTATTTGTGGTGCCTGCCATTGGCGGCAAAGAGCGTCAGCTGACCGAGGGTGAATTCAACTATGGCGCAGACCTGACCTGGACACCAGACAGTCAGGCGCTGGTGTTTAGCGCCAACCTGAATAACGACTGGGAATACCAGCCACGTGACAGTGATTTACATCAAATCAACCTGCAGACCGGCGTGCTGACCAGCCTGACCTCGATGCCTGGTCAGGAAAGTGCAGCGGTATTCTCTCCAGATGGTAAAAAGCTGGCCTTTGTCTGGGGTAACAACGAGAAAGTACCTTACACCAATGGCAAACTAAAAGTAATGGACCTGAAAAGCGGCAAAGTGACCGACCTTCAGGCCGGGCTGGACCGCGACATTGAAAACCCGCAATGGCTGGGTAACGACGAGCTCGTGGTACAGTATGACGACAAAGGTAAGCGCACGCTGGCCAAAGTCAGCCTGTCGGGCAAGCTGAACCAGCTTACTGACGAATTGTCCGGTGCCGGTTTGCCGCAGCCTTATTTAAGTGGCGAGTACAGTCTGAACAACGAAGTCATCGCCTTTACGCGCGGCACCGCACAACGCCCTGCTGACGTTGCCCTGCTGGTGAATGGGAAGACCCGGGTGCTGACCGACCTGAACGAAGACCTGCTGGGTCATAAAAAGCTTGGTCAGGTGCATGAAATTAACTACAAATCGTCCTTTGACGGTGAGCCGATCCAGGGCTGGTACATTACCCCGCCAGACTTTGACCCAAGTAAAAAGTACCCGCTGCTGCTGGAAATTCACGGTGGCCCGCACTTAGCTTATGGCCCACATTTCAGTGCCGAGATGCAGCGTTTTGCCAAAGAAGGTTATGTGGTGTTTTACGATAACCACAGAGGCAGCACCTCCTATGGTGAGCGTTTTGCCATGTTATTAAACGGCAAATACAGCTCAAAAGAGGATTACGCTGACCACGACTCTGGCGTAAACGCAATGATTGAACTGGGTTTTGTCGACCCGGATAACCTGTTTATTGCCGGTGGTTCTGCCGGTGGTATCGCGTCCGCTTATGCCGTTGGTTTGACCGATCGTTACAAAGCCGCAGTGGTAGCCAAACCTATTATTAACTGGCTGAGTAAAGTGCTGACCGGTGATTCCTACCTGTACCAGACTTACCATCAGTTCCCTGGCGCGCCATGGGAAAATGTCGAGCATTACTGGCAGCGTTCGCCGTTATCTCTGGTCGGCAATGTGAAAACCCCGGTGATGCTGATGACTGGTGAAGAAGACAGACGCACGCCTATCAGTGAATCAGAACAGTTTTATCAGGCACTGAAGCTGCGGAAAATTGACACTGTCATGGTACGCATCCCTGGATCGCCTCACGGTATTTCCAACAAACCAAGCCGGATGATCGGCAAAGTGGAATACAGCCTGGCCTGGTTCGCCAAGTACCGCACTCAAGACTAACAGCGATTATTACCAGGAAAAAGCCCGGTATCCACCGGGCTTTTTTAATGATGCACCACTCAAAGCTTTAACACTGAGTCGCTGGCATCATAAAAGAACCTAACAGCTGCTGCTGTTGATGAATTTCCACCACACAGAGCTGGCTTGGCAATAACTCGTCGCTGAGTTTCAGCTGCTTCACCGCTTTGCCTGCTACTTTAAGTTCCACCTGCTCGGCTTTCATTGCTGCATTCAGCGTGGTGACCAGGCAAGGGTTGTTCACCATCCGCTGGTTCAGCGCCAGGTCTAAATCTGCCACACCGGCGACCCGGCTGAGATCTTTATTTAAACGAATGCGTAAGTCCGGCGTTTGCGGGTTAATAAAACCAGCAAACTCCATGTCAAACACCAATACATCCGGAAACGCCAGATTGGCCTGTTCAGACTGGTCAAATTCATACTGATAACGGTAGTTGTCGCCAAGCCGTGCCGCTTTTTTCAGCCGGTGCTGTTGCGGAAACAACTGATGCTCAAAACGGCTTAACCAGTCCGGACCATAAACCCAATGGTAAAGCGCCGACTGCCGATCGCTGGCGGCCTGCTCCTGCCAGTAGTGTTGCCAGAGTTGTTGCTTTTCAGCATCCAGTAACACCGACAACGCGGTGTCGTCCGGGCAGGTGCTGATTGACGTGGGCTTAAAAGGTTTCGCCACTTTCAGCGCATACGACAAGGCATTGCCTTCTGCATTGGCCTGACCGGTTTCTTCTGCCATCAGCACTGCACTGCACAACAGCAGAGGGAGCAAAAAAATTCGCATCAATAAGTATCCAGCCTGTGGTTAGGGTTGGGGTTAGACAGGCAGCCAGCCAAAAGGTGCCGTCTGTCCGGATATCGTCAGAGGGGCGGCAGTGTAGCAAAAACACCGCGCCGGGCCTAATTCTGCGTTTCTCAGGCTGTACCGCAGCTGAAGCAGCGTCTTAAAAAAACAAAACCCGGCACATGGCCGGGTTTTATAAAGCGCGTAAACAGCAGGGCTTACATCATGCCCATGCCGCCCATGCCACCCATATCTGGGGCAGCTGGCGCATCTTTCTTCGGTAACTCAGTCACCATTGCTTCGGTAGTGATCATCAGAGAACCGACTGAAGCAGCGAACTGCAGCGCAGAACGGGTGACTTTGGTTGGGTCCAGAATACCCATCTCCACCATATCGCCGTAAGTGCCGTTGGCTGCGTTGTAACCGTAGTTACCTTCGCCGCCTTTCACAGAGTTCACGACAACTGATGGCTCTTCACCAGCGTTATCAACGATTTGACGCAGTGGCGCTTCCATCGCGCGCAGCGCAATTTTGATACCGTGCGTTTGGTCTTCGTTAGCACCAGTCAGGCCAGCGATCTTCGCAGCCACGCGAACCAGCGCTACACCACCGCCAGGCACCACGCCTTCTTCAACGGCAGCACGGGTCGCGTGCAGCGCGTCTTCAACGCGGTGTTTCTTCTCTTTCATTTCGATTTCAGTGGCTGCGCCTACTTTAATTACGGCCACACCGCCAGCCAGTTTGGCCAGACGCTCTTGCAGCTTTTCTTTGTCGTAATCTGAAGTGGCTTCTTCCACTTGCTGACGGATTTGTTTGATACGACCGTCAATAGCGTCTTGCTCACCAGCACCATCGATAATGGTGGTGTTGTCTTTAGTCACTACTACACGTTTGGCAGTACCTAAGTCTTCCAGTGTGGCCTTTTCCAGGTCCAGACCGATTTCTTCAGAAATCACCACACCACCTGTCAGTACAGCAATGTCCTGCAGCATGGCTTTACGGCGGTCACCGAAACCAGGAGCTTTCACGCCTGTCACTTTAACGATACCGCGCATGTTGTTCACAACTAAAGTCGCTAAGGCTTCGCTTTCGATGTCTTCAGCGATGATCAGCAGTGGCTTGCCAGATTTAGCCACGCCTTCCAGTACTGGTAACAGTTCACGGATATTGCTGACTTTCTTGTCTACAGTCAGGATGAATGGGTTGTCCAGTTCAACCTGGCCCGCTTCCTGATTGTTGATGAAGTACGGAGACAGGTAACCGCGGTCAAACTGCATACCTTCAACCACAGCCAGCTCGTTCGCCAGGCCCTGGCCTTCTTCAACAGTGATCACGCCTTCTTTGCCCACTTTGTCCATGGCGCTGGCAATGATTTCACCAATTTCAGTGTCAGAGTTGGCAGAGATAGTGCCCACCTGAGCCACTGACTTGCTGTCTGCACACGGCTGAGACAGTTTCTTTAACTCTTCAACAGCGGCAACAACAGCTTTGTCGATACCACGTTTCAGGTCCATCGGGTTCATACCAGCAGCAACAGCTTTGACACCCTCGTTGATGATGCTTTGCGCCAGTACTGTGGCCGTAGTGGTACCGTCACCGGCTTCGTCGTTGGCTTTAGAAGCAACTTCTTTTACCATCTGCGCGCCCATGTTTTCGAACTTGTCGTCCAGCTCGATTTCTTTGGCTACGGACACACCGTCTTTGGTGATCAGCGGAGCGCCGAATGATTTGTCCAGAATTACGTTACGGCCTTTCGGGCCTAAGGTAACGCGAACGGCGTTCGCCAGAATGTTCACGCCTTTTAACATCTTATTACGGGCGTCATCGCCAAAACGTACGTCTTTTGCTGCCATGATTACTAATCCTCAAATTTGGTTTTCAGACTGGAAATTCAGTTATTCAGTGATAATGCCCAGGATGTTGTCTTCTTTGGTGATGACATATTCCTGACCGTCGATTTTTTCTGAGCGTTCTACATAAGCGCCGAAAATTACTTTGTCGCCTACTTTGACGTCGAGGGCTTTCACTGTACCGTTTTCCAGAATACGGCCGTTACCTACTGCAACCACTTCGCCACGGGTCGACTTTTCAGCAGAAGCGCCAGTCAGCACAATGCCACCAGCGGATTTGCTTTCAGCTTCCAGACGCTTGATGATCACGCGATCGTGTAATGGACGAATGTTCATGCTTTTTTATCTCCTAAAAGCGAGTTTGTTTATAAATTAGCTGACGCTAAAAATTGGTTATTGGCTATATGGGGCAAAGCCCTTACATTCCCAAGGGCTGTTGCTTGAAAAAAATGTCGGCATTGCTCTGATTGCACATTTTTCGAGCATCCTGCACGCTGCGTTGCAATAAAAAGTCGCCAGCCAGGGTCTGTTAATGCAAATCCATCTGAGGACCACCTGATGTTACTTATTCTGTGCAACTGCCCTACCGCAGCATTGGCTGAACAGATCAGTCACCAGTTACTGCAGCGTCGATTAATCGCCTGTGCCAATCTGTTGCCGTCAGTGCGCTCCATTTATAGCTGGCAAGGTAAGATAGAACAGGCTGAAGAAGTGCCTCTGCTGCTAAAAATCCGGCAACAAGATTATACCGAGGTGGAGCAAGCCATTCTGGCCTTGCATCCATACCAGGTACCGGAGATCATCGCTTTACCTGTAGAATCGGCACTAACGTCGTATCAGAATTGGCTGTATGAGGTAACTCAACGTGATTAAGCATCTGTTTTTTGTCTTTCTTTTGAGCTGTTCCTGGCTGAGCCATGCTCAGGCGCAACCAGGTGGAGTGCTGGCTCAGCTAACTCAACAACCGCAGTTTTTACCTGTTGAACAAGCCTTTGTGGCCGATTTTCGTCAGGACGGCAATCAGCTGAAACTCAGCTTCACCATTGCCGATGGGTACTACCTGTACAAAGACAAATTTAAGTTTGCCGGCGTCGATTTAAGTTTCTCTCATCCACAGTTCCCACAGGGCCGGATTATTACCGATGAGTACTATGGCGAATCGGAGGTGTATTTTCATCAGGTCATTCTTGAGTTTCCGCTCAGCCAGGTCGGCCCGGACGGCCTGCTTAAAGTGCGCTATCAGGGCTGTGCGGAAGCCGGTCTTTGTTACCCGGTGCAGACCCTGGAAATTCCGCTGACCGCAACCACTGCGGCCACCACAGCGCCAGCTCAGGCGACAAGCCCGGCGGCAACAGAGGCCCCAGTGTCTGAACAACTACAGCTGCTGGGTCAATTGCAGGGCGATAACCTGCTGACCACGCTGGCGCTGTTTTTCCTGTTGGGCTTGGGTCTTGCCTTTACGCCTTGTGTGTTTCCGATGTACCCCATTCTGACCAGCATTATTGTCGGTCAGGGCCAGCAGCTCAGCGGCAAACGGGCCTTTAGCCTGTCGATGGCTTATGTGCAGGGCATGGCGATCAGCTACTCATTGCTTGGTTTGTTGGTGGCCAGCTTGGGCCTGCAATTTCAGACTTACTTTCAGCACCCCGTGGTGTTAGTGGCAATCAGTGTGCTGTTTGTTGCTTTAGCGCTGTCGATGTTTGGCGTGTTTAACCTGAGCCTGCCGGAGCGCTGGCTCAGCAAAGTGAATCAACTGTCGAATAAGCAGCAAGGGGGCAGCCTGAAAGGGGCTGTAGTAATGGGCGTATTGTCCGGCCTGGTCGCCTCGCCTTGCACCACAGCACCACTGACCGCGGCACTGCTGTATGTGGCGCAATCTGGCAATCTGGCACTTGGCGCGTTGACGCTGTACATCCTGAGTATGGGCATGGGCTTACCTTTATTAGTGCTGGGCAGTACTGGCGGTAAATTCTTACCTAAAGCCGGAGCCTGGATGAACGCCGTCAAAACCATTTTTGCGTTTTTGCTGCTGGCAGTGCCGGTCTGGCTGTTATCCCGTTTTGTGCCGTTTTCCGCCGTGGTGGTTGCGTCGAGCCTGCTGCTGTTGATGCTGGCGGTGTATCTGCATGCGTTATCCCGTCAGTTACAGCAGCCTCTGGCTCAAAGCAGCAGCTGGGTGCTGGCCCTTAGCCTGGTGCTCGGTAACGTCGGCGCAAACTTATGGTACTGGCTGCCAGCACCTGCTGTGACCGCCGCTCAGCCTGTGGCGCAAGCCGGCTTCCGGACACTGGATACGCTAGAAGAGTTGCAGCAGGCCGTCCAACAAGCATCACAGCAAGGCAAACCTGTGCTGGTGGATTTGTTTGCCGAGTGGTGTGTGGCCTGCAAAGAATTTGAACACATTACCTTTGCTGACGCTGAGGTAAAAACCCTGATGAACCAGTTTGTGCTGCTGAAAATCGACGTGACAGAAGCCAACGAGATTGATCAGCAAGTGCTGGATCATTTTCAGGTGATTGGCCTGCCTACCCTGCTGCTTTTTGACAAAAATGGCCAGGAACTGACCCAATCCCGGGTCACCGGCTTTATGGGACCTGCAGATTTTCAGCGTCATTTAACCGCAATACTGAACCAATAATCTGGGTGTTGGTCTGAAGCAAAGTCAGTTCTGTACTGGCTTTGCGCTCTTTTAGCTGCCATCGTCCAAAACCAGCCAAAAAAGTTCCGCTCTGCTGATAAGACCAGTATTTTGCTGCCATTTGCAACGATTTCACTATAATAAGGCGCAAAACTGCAGGACCACCCGGTCACTGCTTAAAAAAGATGCAATTGTACAGCTACTCTGGCAGGATAAACTGCACAATAAGAATTTTTGGGGAACTTCGCGTATTATGGCGTCAAAATTAAAGATTTTGCTGCTCAATGGCCCAAATTTGAACATGCTCGGAAAACGTGAGCCTCAGATCTATGGTTCCCAGACTCTGGCCCAGATTGTCAGCCAACTGACAGAACAGGCTGCCAGCGTCAATGTCGAGTTGTGCCACCTGCAATCCAATGCCGAGCATGAGCTGATCGATGCAATTCACCAGGCGATGGGCGAGCAGGATTACATTCTGATCAACCCGGGCGCTTTCACTCATACCAGTATTGCACTTCGTGATGCGCTGCTCAGTGTCGCTATCCCTTTTATTGAAGTGCATTTGTCCAATGTACATGCCCGCGAAGCCTTCCGGGCGCATTCGTATTTATCCGATATAGCCAAAGGGGTGATCTGTGGTTTTGGCGCCATGGGTTACCAGTTTGCTTTGCAAGCAGCTGTATCGCAGTTATCAACAAAATCAACCATTTAACTATCCACTACTATTACAGGCACTCATGTCATGGATATCAGAAAAATTAAAAAATTGATCGAACTGCTGGAAGAATCAGGTATTAACGAACTGGAAATCACCGAAGGTGAAGAGTCCGTTCGTATCAGCCGCAACGGCCCTGTGCAGCAGTACGCTCCGGTTCAATATGCTGCAGCTCCTGCCCCTGTTGCAGCCCCTGTAGCCGCCGCTGCAGCCCCGGCTGAAGCAGCAAAACCAGCCATCACTGGTTATCAGATGCGTTCACCTATGGTCGGTACCTTCTACCGCGCCGCTTCTCCAACAGCCAAATCTTTTGTGGAAGTAGGCCAGAGCGTCAAAGTCGGCGATACCCTGTGTATCGTTGAAGCAATGAAAATGATGAACCAGATCCAGGCTGACAAAGCGGGAACTGTGACGCAAATCCTGGTCGAAAACGGCGAGCCGGTTGAGTTTGACCAGCCACTGTTCGTGATCGAATAACAGAAGGCAGTCTCATGCTAGAAAAAGTCCTGATCGCCAACCGGGGAGAAATAGCGCTGCGTATCTTACGCGCCTGTAAAGAACTCGGTATTAAAACGGTGGCGGTGCATTCGACTGTCGATCGCAACCTGAAACACGTGTTGCTGGCCGACGAAACCATTTGCATCGGCCCAGCACCTTCACCACAAAGTTACCTGAACATTCCGGCATTGATTGCTGCCGCAGAAGTGACCAACGCCCAAGCGATTCACCCAGGCTACGGCTTTCTGGCAGAGCGTGCAGACTTCGCGCAACAAGTGGAAGAAAGTGGCCTGATTTTTATCGGCCCACGCCCTGAATCCATCAGCCTGATGGGTGACAAGGTATCTGCCATTGAAGCGATGAAGAAAGCTGGTGTGCCTTGTGTACCAGGTTCAGACGGTGCAGTTGGTGACGACCCGGAAACCAACAAAACCATTGCGAAGCGCATTGGCTACCCGATCATTGTCAAAGCCGCGGGTGGCGGTGGTGGCCGTGGTATGCGGGTGGTGCGTGCCGAAGAAGAGCTGGTGTCGTCTATTGAGATGACCAAGGCAGAAGCCAAAGCCGCATTCGGCAATGACATGGTGTATATGGAGAAATTCCTGGAAAACCCACGTCACATCGAAATTCAGGTACTGGCCGATGGCCAGGGCAATGCGATCCACTTAGGTGAACGTGACTGTTCTATGCAACGTCGCCACCAGAAAGTGGTGGAAGAAGCGCCGGCTCCGGGTATTACCCAACAGCAACGTGACTTTATCGGTGGCCGTTGTGTGCAGGCCTGTATTGATCTGAATTACCGCGGTGCGGGTACCTTCGAGTTCCTGTATGAAAACGGCGAGTTCTACTTCATTGAAATGAACACCCGTATTCAGGTTGAACACCCGGTGACAGAAATGATCACTGGTGTGGATCTGATCAAAGAGCAACTGCGTGTTGCTGCCGGCGAGAAACTGCGTTTAAAACAAAGTGATGTAGTGATCCGCGGCGCCGCAGTGGAATGCCGGATCAACGCTGAAGATGCCAAGACCTTTATCCCGTCGCCTGGCACCATCACCCGCTTCCACCCACCAGGTGGCAACGGTGTGCGTTGGGATTCACACATCTACGCCGATTACACAGTACCGCCGAACTACGATTCAATGGTCGGCAAGCTGATCACCTACGGTGAGAACCGTGACATTGCGTTAGCCCGCATGCGCAACGCACTGAGCGAGCTGGTGGTCGGTGGTATCAAGACCAATATCGAGCTGCATAAGCTGATTATGAACGACGAGAATTTCAATAAAGGTGGCACCAATATCCACTATTTAGAACATAAACTCGGCCTGAAGTAATAGGGCACACAGGGGGCAGAGCAGAATTAAAATATGCTCTGCCTCCTTTTTTATTGCTACAATTCTCCCCCTGCTTTTACCGCTGAACGAGTTTTTGTATGCCTTGGATCCAACTTCGTGTGCACAGCACAGAAAAACAAGCTGAACAGGTCAGCGACATGCTGATGAGCTGGGGAGCCCAGGCCGTCAGTTTTGTTGACGCTGCAGACACCCCGATTTACGAACCTATGCCTGGTGAAGTGCTGTACTGGACCAATACGGTTGTAGTGGGTCTGTTTGACGCTGAACACCCGATGCCCAAAGTGATCCGCCAGCTGGAACAAGCCGCCATTTTTAAACAAGGTGTGCAGTACAAACTGGAGCAGTTGGAAGACAAAGACTGGGAACGCGAATGGATGGACAACTTCCACCCGATCCAGTTTGGCAAACGGCTGTGGGTCTGCCCAAGCTGGCGTGATATTCCAGACCCGGCTGCGGTCAATGTAATGCTGGACCCGGGCCTGGCCTTTGGTACCGGCACCCACCCGACAACAGCGCTTTGTATGGAATGGCTGGACGCACAGGACTTAAGCCAGAGCACTGTGGTCGACTTTGGCTGCGGCTCCGGCATTTTAGGCATAGCCGCACTGAAGCTGGGCGCTGCCCGGGTGATTGGTATTGATATCGACCCTCAGGCCATCGAAGCCAGCAAAGCCAATGCTGAGCGCAATGGTGTTGCAGGACAAATTGAGCTGTACTTACCAAAAGACCAGCCAAGTCTGCAGGCTGATGTGGTGGTGGCAAATATTCTGGCGGGGCCTTTGGCGGAACTGAGCACTATTATCAGTGCTTATGTACGCAGCGGAGGTTTACTTGCATTATCCGGTATTCTGGAAAGCCAGGCAGAGTCAGTGATTGCTGCCTATCAGGCTGAATTCGACTTTGACCCTGTTGCGGTAAAAGAAGAATGGATCCGGCTTACAGCCCGCAAGCGTTAATGTATTTGGCAGGTGGCCACAGCCACCTGCTGTACCGCACATCATGTTAAATTACCCAGCGAGCCGGCAAAAACACCGCGGCCGCTACATAAGCTACCAGCACAGCCACTGGAAAACACAGCGCCAGCAGCACTACCAGAGCTCTGACTAACCAAACAGGTTGGTCATAATAACTGGCAAAACCAGCACAAACCCCAGCAATTTTCCTGCGTGCTTTGTTGATAAACCACGAGCCATCATTGATTGTTTTCATTTGTCTTACTCCCCGGTCCGTTGCCTGACCTTCTGGTCCAGATACCACATTACAGCTGCCAGAGCCCAGACGACCGCAATGTTAAGCATTACCAATGTCATCGTATTTGCCTGCAGTCGTTAACTTATTAACACTCGTCGTAAGCCCAAACAGCCACAACACTTAACCAAGCCATCACCACAGCGAATGCAACCATTTCCATTTTATCTCTCCTCAAGTTAGTCGGTTTAGTCATCAGTAATTTACTGATATCTATACAATTCAACTCTTGTGCCAGATCTGATAATTATTTATTTTTGTTTAATTTTAATAACTTACAAATACGTGATTCTGTGTCGGCTTTGAAAAATGCATGGCCAGATATCGAACAAAAGTAAATTTGACCACTTTTTAGTCAAAAATAAAAACGGGCTAAATTGAGTAGGTTCGGCGGACTTTGCGCGAGGAAATCGTCTTGATCAAGGCCTTTAAAGATGAAGCTTGCTGCAGAACAGAAGAGGACGTAACAGAACGTTTAGAGGAGAAGCGGCAATAAAAAACCCGGTACTGCTAAGACCGGGTTACCGAGGGAAGTTTAAGCGGATGGCTGAGCCAGTGCCACAACAAGGAGATCACTCCGACACTGGCGACTGGCAATAAAAACAGCCCTAACAACCAGACAGTAAGTATCAGCATCCATTAGTCTCCGGTTTGGTCGATAATTTTGACCACCGGCGCTTTTTCACTAACCTGCTGTTCGTTTTGCTGTGGCGTAGCAGCCGCAGTTAGCTCAGCCAGGCTTTGTTCAGCTTGCATCAATACTGAATATTTGATGTCGGTAATTTGTCTGGCAATAAAATCGGCTGTCAGTGCTTTCACGCTAAAGTCGGTGAAGGTTGCTAAATCGACTTGAGTAGCCTGAGCTGGCGCAGCCAGAGCAGAAACAGACAATACAGCAGCAGCAATTAAAGTTTTCATCATGATTCTCCATTGGGTTAAGGACAATCAGGTATTTCAATTGCTGTGCCAAACTGAAAATAATTTTAATCACTTAAAAAACAACAACTTACAAATAACTGAAAATACTGCGTACCGATAGAAAAACTGAGGCATAAAAAAAGTGGTGAAATTCACCACTTTTTAGTTATCTGTTCGGCACTTTGGCCAAAGCATCCAGCAACACTTGCGGTCCGCTCTCTGACAAGTGGCCCACTTCACTTAAATGACGGCGCCATAAGCGGGCACCTGGTACGCCCTGAAACAGGCCCAACATATGCCGGGCAATGTGCCAGAACCGCGCACCTTGCGCCATTTGCCGCTCGATATAAGGGATCATCAGCTCTACGACTTCATGTGGTGATGGAATAGCCCGACTGTCTTGATAAACCGCATGGTCAATTTCTGCCAGCAATAACGGGTTGGTGTAAACCTCACGCCCTACCATCACCCCATCTACATGTTGCAAATGAGTCAGACAGTCGTCTACCGTTTTTACACCGCCATTAATACTGATATCCAGCTGCGGAAAGTCCTGCTTTAACTGGTACACACGCGGGTAATCCAGTGGTGGAATTTCGCGGTTTTCTTTCGGGCTTAACCCGCTAAGCCAGGCTTTACGGGCATGCACAATAAACTGCTGACAACCGGCTTCACTGATGGTACCGATAAAGTCGACCAGAAACTGGTAACTGTCGAGCTCGTCAATGCCAATCCGGCTTTTCACCGTGACCGGAATATCCACCACATCCGACATGGCTTTCACGCAGTCGGCAACCAGCTGCGGTTTCGCCATCAGGCAGGCGCCAAACATACCGTTCTGAACCCGGTCTGACGGACAACCAACATTGATATTAATGGCGTCATAGCCACGCTGCTCCGACAATTTGGCACAACGCGCCATATCCGCCGGGTCGGATCCACCCAATTGCACCACCAACGGGTGCTCTTCTTCGTTGAAACCCAGGTAATCTCCCTGGCCATAAATAATGGCACCTGTGGTCACCATCTCGGTATAGAGCACAGCATGCTGCGACAACAGCCGGTGAAAATAACGGCAATGTTTGTCTGTCCAGTCCAGCATGGGTGCAACGGAGAAACGGTGGGAAATGGGCTTTGGTGTATTGGTCATCAGTCGGCTCGTATCATTCACTATCACTGCGGCCCCGATGGGGACAGCAGGGCGGCGATTCTAGCCGATTTTCACAAAAGTTTCAGCTGTGCTGACTAGCCAGCAATAGACTGTAGCGCTTAAACAATCGCCAGCAGGCCACCAGATGCTCCCCGTGCAGTAACGGCAGCTGACCGGATCTGACTTTGTTCCGCTTCAATAACGCCAGGCTGTATCCAGTCATACTGAACAGCGGCTTGCGCTCGTATTCCGGAAACCAGGAGCCATTGAAGTGGTGAATAGCATAGTTTGGCAAGCCAGCTTCCGGAGTGCAGAAGTAATGGCTGGGGTAAATGACGGCGCCTGGTTCCAGCTGCGTCGGGTTCGCGCCCTGATAAGGTGGCTGCAGGCCAAACTTTTGAGCAAAGTGTTGGGCAATCAAGCCGGTATTGGGCGTTAAATCAAAAGAGCCGTCGCTGCGGATAAATGAACGCTGTTGGTACATAGCCAGCATATCGCTGATCATTGAATGCCCTGCTTCAGCGCCCATCAAGGCGGTAAGCGGCGCGTAGCGGTTTTTAAAGCGCTCATAGCCTGTAACAAACTGGTGTTGACGGAATGGCTCCAGATCGCCGGTCAGTTCCAGGTCGGTATCCAGGTAAAAACCACCCTGAGTCGCCAGGGCATAGAGGCGCAGGTAGTCGGAAACAAAGGCCCACTTATTGGCGGCAAAAGCCTGACGGGCATACTGGTTGTCAGTCTGGTGAAATTTTTCGTTATTCCATTCAACCAACTGGTAGTCCGGGGCATAACGCCGCCAGCTGGCAATGCAGCGCTCGACCAATTCAGGCTTTTCGCCGTCACCTACCCAGACATAATGAATAATCTTTGGAATAGCCATAATTCGCTCCTTTGCATCATCGCTATGGTATAAAACTGCCGTGCGGCCAGGAGTGAACATTGTTTACTTGATGTGATGAAGTGTTACTGAACAGTGCCGCTGCAACCCACAGCAGCAGGGCTCTGGCATCAGCAGTCATCTGTGTTACACTGCCACAGGTTTTTATGGAGTCTGTTATGTCGATTGAGTCTCTCGTCAGCCGGGCCCGCCATATCTGTGAAGTGAATGGCGCCCGTTTTACCAGCATTCGCGAAAAGGTGTTCCGTTTGTTGGCAGGCACTCATGGTGGTATTGGTGCCTATGAATTGCTGGATCAGCTCAAATTAACAGAACCTGCCGCCAAACCGGCGACCATCTACCGGGCACTGGACTTTCTGACCGAACAAGGCTTTATCCATAAGATTGAATCCAGCAATGCGTTTTTGCTGTGTCATCATTTTGAAGAGCATCACCCGGCGCAATTATTGATCTGCGATCGCTGTAACCATGTGGAAGAATTGCACTCCACACCACTGCAGCAAGAGTTCCATCGGCTGGCGTCTGAAAAAGGCTTTTTAATTCAACGGCAAACTATAGAAGCCCATGGTATTTGCCAACTTTGCCTGAAAAAAGAGGCAAACGGCTGAATATGCTTGACGCTGCTTGGCGTCAGTCGTTATTTTAGTGAACAGTATCGTATTTTTTTGTAAACTGACGCGAAAAATTTCATACCAAAACAATAAGCTAGACTTGAGTTCTGATTGAGACAGACCTAACCTTTCTGAGAAGCCAGAGACAAGTCCGGTTCTGAACAGGCAAATTACATGAATGTTGAGTATGTAAACCCATTTCTTTCTTCGCTGGTCAATGTGCTGGCGACTATGGCCAGTACCAAGATTGTTCCAGGTCAGCCTCGCCTGAAAAAAGACGAAGTGGCCCGCGGTGAAGTGTCTGGTTTAATAGGTATGATTGGCCCCACCACCAAAGGCTCATTTTCAGTGACGTTCGAAGAGTCGCTGGCACTTGAGATTATGGCCAGAATGTTGGGGGAGCGCCCTGCAGCCATTAATGAAGAAGTGACCGACATGGTGGGCGAAATTACCAATATGGTGACTGGCGGCGCCAAGCGTATTCTGGGTGAAAAAGGCCACGAATTTAATATGGCTACGCCTGTGGTGGTGTCTGGTAAAGGCCATACCATTACCCATAAAACCACAGGTGCCAAAATTCTGATGCCGTTTGACTCAGACCACGGCAAAGTCTTTATTGAAGTCAGTTTTGACGAATAAATCACTCAAATAAAAAACCGGCTACTGCCGGTTTTTTTATTGCGGTATTGTCTCTGGCCAAAATGACCAAATCCGATTCTACAGGTAATGCATTTCCACCCGACTGGTGATATTGCACAGCAGCTCATACGGAATAGTCTGCACTTTGGCGGCAATTTCTTCCACCGGCAGGCCCTGCCCCCACAACACCACTTCATCACCTTGTGATATCGGATCGTCCCCAATATCTATGGTAGTCATATCCATCGAAACCCTGCCCACGATAGGGTAACGCTTACCGTTGATCAGCACTTCACAATAGTTGCCAGCGTTGCGTGGGTAACCGTCACCATACCCTATCGCCACCACGGCGAGATGGGTCGGTTTGGTTGCAGTCCAGCTGCCGCCATAGCCTACTTTATCGCCTGCCTGCACCGCGCGAATAGCAATCACACTGCTGCAAAAAGTCATCACTGGGCGTAGCTGCAGGGCCGCAGCATCGCCGTCCTCTAATGGAGAAACACCGTAAAGCGCCAGACCAGGCCGCACCCAATTGCCATGGCTTTGCGGCCAGGCAAAAACGCCGGCTGAATTGGCCAGACACAGCTCGCCATCCAGTCCTTCTGTGGAGTTGAAAAACTGCTGCATTTGCTGGGCTGTCGCCGGGTTTTCCAGCTCATCTGCACAGGAAAAATGCGTCATCAAGCGCATAGGTTTGATCACATTCGGGCTTTGCTTTAACTGCTGGTAGGCATCGGCAAATTCATCCGGTAACAGCCCCAGGCGGTGCATACCCGAATCCAGCTTCAACCAGACTTGCACCGGCGCATCCAGCTGAGCCTGTAAAATGGCATCCACCTGGGAAGGATGATGCACCACAATTTGCAGATTACTGGCGACCACTTGTGGCAATTCATCGGCGTGGAAAAAGCCTTCCAGCAGTACTATGGGTTTTACCACGCCGCCAGCACGCAGCAGCAAAGCCTCATCAATACGCGCCACCCCAAAAGCATTGGCGTCTTTTAAGGTCTCCGCCACCTTCAGCAAACCGTGACCATAGGCATTGGCTTTCAGGACAGCCAGAATTTTTGCAGCAGGCGCAGTGTCCCGCACCCGTTGCAGATTATGCAGTAAGGCCGCTGTATCAATGCGGGCCTGAGGACGACGACTCATTAATACTCATCCTCAAAACGCGCGGTACCTGCGTAGTTGTCAAAGCGGGAAAAACGGCCGTGGAAGGTTAGACGAATACGGCCGATCGGACCGTTACGCTGTTTACCGATAATGACTTCCGCCGTGCCTTTGTCCGGGCTGTCGTCGTGATACACCTCGTCACGGTAAATGAACATAATTAAGTCAGCATCCTGCTCGATAGAACCGGATTCACGCAAATCCGAGTTGACCGGTCGTTTATCTGCCCGTTGTTCCAATGAACGGTTCAGCTGCGACAGTGCGACTACCGGCACTTTTAACTCTTTTGCCAGCGCTTTTAATGAACGGGAGATTTCGGCAATTTCCAGGGTACGGTTGTCGGACAAACCAGGCACCGTCATCAGCTGCAGGTAGTCGACCATGATCATGCTCAAACCGCCATGTTCACGCGCAACCCGTCGGGCCCGTGAACGCACTTCGGTCGGTGTCAGGCCTGAACCATCATCGATATACATTTTGCCTTTGGCGTTTAACAGCTCAATAGCGGATGAAAGCCGGGCCCAGTCTTCATCGTCCAGCTGGCCTGTCCGCACTTTGGTCTGGTCAATTCGGCCTAGGGACGCCAGCATACGCATCATAATTTGTTCGGATGGCATCTCTAAGCTGAAGATCAGCACCGGCTTGTCGCTGGTTATCGCGGCATGCTCACAGAGGTTCATCGCAAAAGTGGTTTTACCCATGGATGGACGGGCAGCCACAATGATCAAATCCGACGGCTGCAGGCCATTGGTCATTTTGTCCAGGTCCATATAACCTGTTGAAACACCGGTAATACCGCCATTGCTGGGGTTACGGAACAGCTCGTCAATTTTGTCGATAGTTTTGGCCAGAATGTCGTGAATAGGCTCTGGCCCTTCATTGGCATTGGCGCGCTGTTCGGCAATTTTAAACACTTTGGTTTCAGCGAAATCCAGCAGCTCAGCGCTATTGCGACCTTGCGGGTCGTAACCGGCATCGGCAATATCATGCGCGACCGCGATCATATCGCGCACCACGGCCCGCTCCCGCACTATGTCGGCATAGGCCAGAATGTTAGCAGCACTTGGGGTGTTCTTGGCAATCTCCCCTAAATAGGCGAAACCACCTACGTCACTGAGCTGTTGATTGCGTTCCAAATCTTCAGAGACCGTAATCAGGTCTATCGGTTGATTGGCTTCCGCTACACGCGCCATCGCAGAGAAAATAAAGCGGTGCGAGCGCAGGTAGAAATCCTGCTCCACCACTTTTTCCGCTACTTTGTCCCAGGCGTCATTGTCCAGCATCAGACCGCCCAGCACGGACTGTTCGGCTTCAATAGAATGAGGCGGCATTTTAACCGCGGCGACTTGTTTGTCTTTTTGTTTGTCCATAGACCTGAAGTTCAGGCAAAACGCCCGATAACGAAGAGTCAGTAAAGGTGCTTAGCCTACCATAGGCAGAGGGCGGCAGCAGAGAGATTTTCTAGCGGATATTTCGAAACAGAAAAAAACAGGCCGGGTTGCCCCGGCCTGTCTTGGCAATTACGCCTCAGCAACAACAACCAGTTTGATGGTTACTGTTACTTCTGCGTGTAATTGCAGGTCGATGTCGAACTCACCAACTTCGCGCAGAGCGCCATTTGGCAGTTTAACTTCAGCTTTGCTCACTTCAACGCCAGCTGCAGTTACAGCGTCAGCGATGTCACGAGTGCCCACTGAACCGAACAGCTTGCCTTCGTCACCGGCTTTAGAAGCAACAGTTACGTCAGTCAGAGCAGCCAGCTTCTCAGCACGGGCTTGAGCAGCAGTCAGGTTAGCAGCCAGTTTGGCTTCTAACTCAGCACGGCGAGCTTCGAATTTTTCGATGTTAGCTTTGGTTGCTGGAACTGCTTTTCCTTGTGGGAATAAGAAGTTACGGGCATAACCAGATTTAACAACCACTTTGTCGCCTAAACCACCCAGGTTAGCAACTTTATCCAACAGAATAATATCCATTGTTTAATCCTCTCTGTATCGTTGAACCAGGCTTATGCGTGTGAATCGCTGTATGGCAGCAGAGCCAGGTAGCGTGCACGTTTGATAGCGCGGGCTAACTGACGCTGATACTTAGCGCTGGTACCAGTGATACGGCTAGGAACAATTTTGCCACTTTCAGTGACATAATTTTTTAAAGTAGCGGTATCTTTGTAGTCGATCTCTTGCACGCCTTCGGCAGAGAAACGGCAGAATTTACGGCGACGGAAATAACGGGCCATGAACTTTCTCCTAACTTAAAATTTCAATCTGTTGGGCATGCAGCACCAGTTTTGACTGACCGCTGCGGTTCTGATGCCGGTTTAAAAAGCCTGACACCCGAACTGTATTCCCCACTGTCAAATTGTGAGTGACTGAACTGAATGCCTGCCCTGCGCACACGACCTGTAGTCGGACATAGGTTTGGCGATTCATGCCGGCTTCCTGCTGTATGGAGCGGTGCTCCAAGACCAGATAACTGTGCGGGATACCGGCCGGACTTTCGCTGTGCTCCACCTGACGGCACAAAGTGCCTGTGAAGACTAAGCTGTTGTCCATTCAATTACTCGTCGTTTGCTACCTGCTCTTCAGAATCACGAGGAGCACGTTCACGACGTTCTTCACGTACTTTAGCCATTGGTGATGGCTCAGTCACAGCACCGTTAGTGCGCATGATCAGGTTACGTAATACCGCGTCGTTATAGCGGAAGTTAGTTTCCAGCTCATCGATCACTGCTTGTGGCGCTTCTACGTTCAGCAGAACATAGTGAGCTTTGTGCAGCTTCTCGATTGGGTAAGCCAGTTGGCGACGGCCCCAGTCTTCTAAGCGGTGAATTGAACCACCAGCTTCTTTGATCGCGCCAGTGTAACGCTCGATCATGCCTGGAACTTGTTCACTCTGATCAGGGTGAACCATAAAAACGATTTCGTAATGACGCATGGTAGCTCCTTACGGTTAATTAGCCCCGGCTGAGCTCGACCAGACTCGCATAGAGGCAAGGAACATTCTTGGGTGGTCGAAGGGGGCATATTCTAGGGAGTTTGTGCAAGCAGCACAAGGCATTGCTGTAAAAATACACGACAGCAATGCCGGATTAGCGCACAAAGCTGGAGTTAGTTGGCATTACTGCGCTGACGTACCGCTTCAAACAAGCAAATACCAGTGGCGACGGACACGTTCAGACTGGAGACAGAGCCGGCCATTGGGATTTTCATTAACGAATCACACAGCTCTTTGGTCAGGCGACGTAAACCATCCCCTTCAGCACCCATGGCAATAGCCAAAGGCCCGGTCAGACTGGTCTGGTAAATGCTGCTGTCGGTTTCACCGGCTGCACCTACCACCCAAACACCTGCGTCTTTCAGTTCACGAATAGTCCGTGCCAAGTTGGTCACTGTAATAAAAGGTACCACTTCAGCAGCACCGCAGGCCACTTTGCGTACCACAGGGGTTAGTTTGACCGAACGGTCTTTGGCCGCAACCACTGCATGCACGCCGGCGGCGTCGGCACTACGTAAAATAGCGCCGAGATTATGTGGATCAGTAATGCCATCAAGAATTAACAGCAGCGGATTGGCTTGCTGCTCAATAATCAGCGCCAGGTCTTTTTCATCGCCGCTTTGCTGCATCCGCGCCTTGGCAACTACGCCCTGATGCTGAGCGCCGTCGACTTTGTCATCCAACACCCGGCGCTGGCAGAACTGCACCGATACACCAAACTGACGGGCCAGCTGCAAAATAGGCTGCAACCGCTGGTCGTCGCGGTCCTTGAGCACAAAGAGTTCCAAAACATCTTCCGGGCTGCGCTCAAACAGGGCCTTGACGGCGTGAATACCAAACACAAATTCTGCGCTCATGATGTCCTCAGCTTTGGGCGCCTCTGCGCCTCAGAAACAACAAGGCCCGGAGCTCCGGGCCTGAAATGTCGGCAAGTTTAGCAAATTTCAGTAGTGAATGCTGTTACTTGCGTTTACGGGCAGGTTTGGCCGCTGGCTTTTTGCCTGGTCGCTTGGAAGCCGCTTTAGGCACACCGCCGGATTTTTCCGCTTTACGGGCGCCTTTTTTGCGCATCTGCGCTTTTTCTTCCTGCGGGCTTTGTGCAGCTTTTTTGCTGGCTTTGATTTTGCGGCCCGACACTTTGGCTGGCGCACCGACTACACCCAAATCAATTTTGCGTGCTTCCAGGTTCACAGCCAGTACTTTCACTTCCAGCAGGTCGCCCATCCGGTAACCGGCACCACTGTGTTCACCAATCAGCTGCTGCCGCTCCGGATCGAAACGGTAATAGTCATTTGGTAACGAAGTCACATGCACCAGGCCTTCGATATACAGGTCCACCAAGCGCACAAAGAGACCAAAGTTGGTGACCGTAGACACCACGCCTTTGAAGCTGTCGCCGACATGGTCTTGCATGTATTCACACTTGAGCCAGTCCGACACTTCCCTTGTAGCGTCATCAGCCCGACGCTCGGTCATCGAACACTGTTCGCCCAAAGGCGCAATTTGCTCGGCACTGTAACCGCGAGCACCGGTCACCTGCTGGCCTTGCCCTGCCAAAATAGCTTTGATGGCACGGTGCAGAACCAAATCCGGGTAACGACGAATAGGCGAGGTGAAATGCGCGTAGGCTTCCAGCGCCAGACCAAAATGGCCCAGATTGTCGCCCTGATACACCGCCTGCTTCATCGAGCGCAGCATGGTGGTTTCAATCAGTTCTTTATCCGGTCTGTCTTGCAGTGTCTGCAGCACTTGCATCAGTTCCAGCGGCGTGGGTTCGTTGGAGATATCTGCGGTGACGCCCAGCTCCGCCAGAAAACGCTTGAAGTTGGCAAAACGATCGCCATCCGGCCGCTCATGCACGCGGAACAGAGCATGCGCTTCATGTTTTTCAATCAGCTGTGCCGCAGCCACGTTGGCCAAAATCATACATTCTTCAATCAGCTTATGTGCTTCGTTACGGTGCACCGGCACAATCTGTTCAATCTTGCGGTGGCTGTTGAAAATAAAGCGGGTTTCGACGGTTTCAAATTCAATAGCGCCACGCTCCGCTCGCGACTTCGCCATTTGTTTGTACAGCGAATTCAGCGTCTCAATATTGGTCAGGTTGGCTTCGTACTGCTGACGCAGCTTCGGGTCGCCTTGCAAAATGGCGTGTACTTTGTTGTAGGTCAGCCGCGCCGACGAGTGCATGACTGCTTCATAAAAACGGTAACCTTCCAGTTTACCTTTGGCACTGATATGCATATCCGCGACAAAACAGAGCCGGTCAACATGCGGGTTCAGTGAGCACAAGCCATTCGACAGCTGCTCAGGCAGCATCGGCACAACATGGTCCGGGAAATACACCGAGTTGCCGCGGTCCAGCGCTTCTTTGTCCAGCGGCGTATTCGGCTGCACGTAAGCACTGACATCCGCAATAGCGACCCATAAATGCCAGCCGCCATCTTCTTTGCGCTCACAATACACGGCGTCATCAAAGTCACGGGCATCTTCACCATCAATGGTAATAAGTCCGAGCTGGGTCAAATCGACGCGGCCCACTTTGGCTGCAGCCGGCACTTCCGGGCCGTAGGCACTGACCTGTTGTTCCACCGCAGCCGAAAATACATGGGGGATTTGGTGATTACGAATAGCGATTTCGATTTCCATACCAGGCGCCATATGCTCACCCAGTACTTCAATCACTTTGCCCACGGCGTTAATGCGTTTGCTTGGACGCTGTACCACTTCGGTCAGTACCACCTGGCCATGGCGGGCGCCATTTTCATCGCCCGGCGGGATCACAATATCCTGGCCAATGCGCGGGTCGTCCGGCACCACCACACCTAAAGCGAAATCTTTAAAATAACGTCCGACCACGGGTTCAGTACGAGGCTCCAGCACCCGGACCACACGGGCTTCAATTTTATCTTTACCGGAAAACTCCGACACAGACGCCAACACCACGTCACCGTGTAATAAGCGTTTCATTTCGAACTGCGGAATAAACCAGTCGGGCCCGCCTTTTTCCATTTTCAGAAAGCCGTAGCCTTCACGGTGGCCAATCACTGTGCCTTTGTGTAAATCCAGATCATCGACCAGGCCATAACGTTTGCTTTTGTTAAACAGCAACTGGCCGTCGCGCTCCATAGCACGCAAACGCTTTTTCAGCGCAAACAATTGGTCTTCGTCGGATAATTTCAGCTCAGAGGCCAGCTCTTCAAAATAAGCCGGCTGTTGACGCTGTTTTAAATGCTCGAGAATAAATTCCCGGCTTGGGATAGGGTTTTCGTATTTTTCCTGCTCACGCGCAAGATGCGGATCATTGACCGTCATGGTATCTCTTTTTGTTTATTTCAGAGCGCAGTGTAGCAGGGGCAGGTGAAATTTTCACTACAGTGGTTTTTTCGCCCTCTCAAGCACGGCACCCGGCATTTTTTCAGCCAGCTGGGTAAGCAAGTGCGTAACCTGCGCATGTTTTTTCTCATCAGCAATGACAGTGTGGTGTAACCAGCGGTACGCTTGTTCCATATCCACCGGGCTGGCATCTCCTTCCACCAGCATCTGGCCGAAACGCAGCTGGGCATTTAAATTGCCCAGGCCTGCGGCTTCGCGCAGATAGAGGATGGCTTTCGCCCTGTCCTGCTGCACAAATTTGCCGGTGTGATAATAGCGCCCCACCTGCTCCAGCGCTTCCGGCAACCCTTGAGCCGCCGCTTGTTGCATCAGATCCCAGCCCCGCTCCACGTCTTTACGCACGCACACACCATAAGCCAGCATGTCGCCATACAGAAACTGGTAAGCCGGAACTTTCATTACATCAGAGCGGGCCTGAATGTCGTTCACCAGCTGACAATCATCAGCCTGTACCCGCTGTAAATGCCTGTTTTGTTTAATCAGGTCGAGTAATTCATCCTGAGTGTACAGCTGCACCACTTCCAGCTCTTGAGCCTGGACAGAGTGCAGGCCAAACAGCAGTGTGGCTATCAATACCAGTTTGTTCATCAGTGCCGTGGGTCCTGCTAAGGGTGATTCAGTATCTGGCAGTTTTTATACAAAATCTACGCCAATCTGACTGTCAACAAACTGGCAGGCCATGAAAAGTAAAAACGCTGCCGAAGCAGCGTTTTTTTATCAGACGTCGTACGGATGACGCAGGGTGATGGTTTCCACCCGGTCAGGTCCAGTGGACACGATGTCGATAGGCACGCCTGTGACCTGCTCCAGTCGCTGAATGTAATCGCGGGCAGCCTGAGGCAAGTCTTCCAGCTTCTGCACACCAAAGGTGGTGTCGCTCCAGCCTGGCATTTCTTCGTAAATAGGAGTGACGGCTTCGTAGCCTTCAGCAGCCATAGGTGGCACGTCTGTCACTGTGCCATCAGCCAGCTGATAGCCAGTACAGATCTTCACTGTTTCCAGGCCATCCAGTACGTCCAGCTTGGTTAAACAGAAACCAGAGATGCTGTTCAGCTGCACAGCACGTTTGACCGCAACTGCGTCAAACCAGCCACAACGGCGTTTACGGCCGGTCGTCGCGCCAAACTCGTGGCCTTTCACACCTAAGTGTTCACCAATAGCGCAATCCAGTTCTGTTGGGAACGGGCCTGAACCGACACGGGTGGTGTAGGCTTTGACAATGCCCAGCACGTAGTCGATGTAACGTGGGCCAAAACCAGCACCTGTGGCAACGCCGCCAGCCGTGGTGTTAGACGATGTCACGTATGGATAGGTACCGTGGTCGATGTCCAGCAGCGTCCCCTGGGCACCTTCAAACATGATTTCCTGACCTTCTTTGCGGGCTTTGTCCAGCAGGTCAGTTACATCCACCACCATTGGCTTCAGAATTTCAGCAATAGCCAGTGCATTGTCCAGAGTGGTCTGGTAATCCACTGCATCCACTTTATAATACTGAGTCAGCGTGAAATTATGCAGGTCCATCAGGGTTTTCAGCTTTTCAGCGAACAGCTCTGGATTGAACAGATCGCCAACACGTAAACCACGACGGGCCACTTTATCTTCATACGCAGGACCGATACCACGACCTGTAGTGCCGATTGGCTTGTCGCCACGCGCCACTTCTCGGGCTTTATCTAAGGCCACATGGAAAGGCAGGATCAGTGGGCAGGCTTCGCTCAGCACTAAACGCTGTTTTACTGGAACACCTTTTTGCTCCAGCATGCTCATTTCTTTCAGTAAAGCTTCTGGTGACAACACCACACCGTTACCGATCACACATTTGACGTTGTCGCGCAAAATGCCGGACGGAATTAAATGCAATACTGTTTTTTCACCGTTGATCACTAAGGTGTGACCGGCGTTGTGACCGCCCTGATAGCGTACGACAAAGCTGGCTTTGTCAGTTAACAGGTCAACGATTTTACCTTTACCTTCGTCACCCCATTGGGTGCCGAGCACTACTACGTTTTTGGCCATGGTTCCTACATCATGGTAAAAAATTAGGCGGGGATTCTAGCAAATTCGCATTCAAACTGCATCTGGACGTCCGAAAAAAAAGCAGAAATTTTGTTTCTGCTTTTTGATCAGTAAGTTAGCTCCGGTGTCTTTGTCACAGCAAAAAGAAGTACAACAACAAAACCCCGGCCAGCACTAAAACTCCCCCCAGTTGCTGCATGGCTGCACTGTCCTGAGCCGCTATTTTCAGCAGGTAGCGACGCCAGCGGTTGGGAAACAACAAGGGCCCAATGCCTTCCACCAGCAGCACCAGACCCAAAGCAGCCAACCAGAACTCAGACATGACGGAGCTCAGCCAGACAAGATAAATCCAGCTGCTCCGGCCTTTGGTAAAGTGCAAAGCCAAAACGCAGCCGATCACCACGGTAGTCTGTATGGATGCCGCGTTGCTTCAGCGCATCGGCCAGTGCGGCCACTTTATCTGCCGCAAAACGGAAGGTGAGGAACTGGCCTTGCACCTGCCCGTCCGGAGCCAGCAAATGCTGCCGGTTCAGCAGCGGATGTTGCAGCTGCTCCAATTGCTGCAGGAATTTCTGCTGCAGTTGCCTGATGTAAGCTTGTGTCACTTCGACCGTTAAACCTTCGCGCTGAAACAGCTCAAACACTGACAGAACCCGGTACAGCGCCGAACAATCCATTGTCGCACCGGCAAACCGCTGACCATTGCTGGCGTACTGCACTTCACCGGCTTTGGCCTGACTGAGTTCACCAAACTCAGCAAACCAGCCGGTGTAATAAGGGCGCAATAAACAACCTGCCGGTACCGCCATAAAACAGCCACCTTCGCCGCCCTGCGCATATTTGTAGCTGCCCGCCAGATAAAAAATCCGCTCAGCAATGGCCGACAAATCAGTCGGAATGGCCATAAAGCCATGGTAACCGTCCACCACAATCATGGCGTCAGTCAGTTGATCTAAACGCTGCACTAATCCGGTTAAATCAGCAATGCCGACCCCGGAGTTAAAAAACACCTGGCTGAAAAACACCAAATCGGTGTTTGCGGCGGCGACCGCTGCGCAGAGGCGCTCAGGCAGGCTGGCAAAAGGCTCACTTGGCACCCGCACCAGCTCAACCTCAGCATATTCATTCAGTCTGTTGATCTGACGGGTAAAGCTGTGAAACTCGCTGTCAGTAGTGACCACCCGCAGCGGCTGGCCGGGTTGGAAACAACTTAACAACCGCATTACAAATTCATGAGTATTGGGTGCAAACACAATTTGGCCAGGCTCAGGCAAGCGCAAAATGCGGGCGATATGCCTTTGTACTGCCGGCATTTTTTCGCCAAATACCAGCTCCCACTTATCATCCACCAGCCGGGCACTGTCGTCCCAATAGGCCAGCATGGCGTCGCGGGTGACGTCCGGCCAATAATGGTGCGAATGGCAGGCAAAATGCTGGACCCCGGGGTTGGCTTGTAAAAATCCTTGGTATAAATGCTGGTACATAACGGCCCCATAGAAAAAAGGCCGGAACACAGTGCACTGTACGCCGGCCTTTGATATCGCTGTTTAAGTTAGTTTTGTACTTTGTCTGACTTCATGTATTTAAAGAAGTCATTGTCTGGCTGGATCACCAGCACATCATTTTTGCTCTGGAAGCTGTTTTTATAAGCATCCAGACTACGGACAAAACTAAAGAACTCGCCATTTTTGTTGTAGGCATCTGCGTAAATTTTCGCAGCTGACGCATCCCCCTCACCACGTACGGTACGAGAATTACGTTCTGCATCGGCCACCATAACGGTCACGCGGGCATCCACGTCAGCACGGATAATTTCAGCTTGCTCCATACCGCGGGCACGGTGTTCTTTTGCCACTGCAGTACGTTCCGCCCGCATACGTTGGAAAATTGAGGTGCTGATTTCGTCCGGCAGGTTAATTTTCTTCACCCGCACGTCGAGGATTTCAACACCCAGTTCCTGCGCACCATCTGAGGCCTGGGCCATAGCCCGCACCATCAGTTGAGTCCGTTCACCAGAGACGATCTCCTGGATAGTCCGGCTACCAAACTCTGTACGCAGCCCGTTGTTAATGTATTGCTTTAACAGGGTTTCTGCCTGATTCAGGTTGCCGCCTGTGGACAGGAAGTATTTGCCAAAATCGGCAATACGCCATTTCACGTAGCTGTCGACCAATAAGTCTTTTTTCTCAGCGGTCACAAAACGGTCTGAACCTTCGCCCAAGGTTTGCACCCGGGCATCCAGCAAACGCACGGTTTCAATCAATGGCACTTTGAAATGCAGGCCAGGTTCAAACACTGTAACGGCTTCCTGAGTATCGCGTTGGATTTTACCAAAGCGAATCACAATACCGCGCTCACCTTCCGGCACCACAAAGACCGAAGAAACGACCGCAATGCCGACCAGAGCGGCGATAGCTATTACTAAATTTTTCATCGCTTATCCTCTGCCTGTTCTGCTGTTATCACCGCGACCAGAGTCACTGCGACCGGCTGGCACACTGCGGGTATCCAGCGGCGTCACTCTGTTGTCAGGCAGCACAGGATTAGTCACCGCACCTTTGGCGTCAGACTGGTTCAGCATTTTATCCAGTGGCAGGTACATAATGTTGTTGCCATTTTTCACGTCCACCAGCACTTTAGAGGTGTTGCCATAGACCTGTTCCATCGTTTCCAGATACATCCGGTCACGGGTCACTTGCGGAGCCGCCAGATACTCAGGTAACAGTTTGTCAAAACGAGCCACTTCACCCTGAGCCTTTAAGGTGATTTGCTGTTTATAGGCATCCGCTTCCTGCATCATCCGGTTCACCTGACCACGGGCACGCGGTTCGATTTCACGGGCATAAGCTTCGGCTTCACGGATAGAACGCTGTTCATCTTCCTGCGCCGCTATCGCGTCATCAAAAGCTTCTTTCACTTCTTCTGGCGGACGGGCATCACGGAAGTTAACATCCACCAATGCCAAACCCAGATTGTAAGGTTTGATAATGGATTCCAGTTCAGTACGGGTATTCTGACGAATAGACTCACGGCCTTTGGTCAGCACGTCATCCATCAGTGAATGCCCCACTACGTAACGCAGTGCGGCGTCTGTGGCTTCACGCAAACTGGTGTCCGCATCGACCACGGAGAACTTGTAAGCGCGGGCGTCAAAGACCCGGTATTGAATCTCAAAAGTGACCCGTACCAGGTTTTGGTCCTGAGTCAGCATAAAACCGTCTGTGCGCAGCGAGCGCACCGAAGTAACGTCTACCGGGATTACTGAGTCAATAAAGGTTGGTTTCCAGTGAATACCAGGAGTCACTTCGGTATGGTACTGGCCAAAACGCAGCACCACACCACGTTCAGATTCTTTAATGGTGTAGAAGCCACTGAACGCCCAGACCAGCACTGCAACCAACAGGATCAGTACCAGAGCAGCCGAACCGCCACTGTTACTGCTGTTGTTGCTGCTTTTGCCTGAACCAAACAGGCCTCCGAACTTCTTGCTTAAGTTGCGGAATACTTCATCTAAATCGGGCGGGCCATCGTTACGACCACCACCGCTACGCCAGGGGTCGTTATCTTTGCCATTATTGCCCGGCTCATTCCAAGCCATGCTTCACTCCATCTCACGTTGTGATATTGAAACTAATGTACCAAAAAAAATGTTTGGCTGTCTGGTCACTGGCGCTATTTATATCGCTGATCGTCTTAACTTTATACAGCAGCCTGCAGATAGTTTTGTAACAAGCCGTCACTTTGCTTCAGCAGCCGCGCCCACTCAGTGCGGTGCAGCGCCAGCTTCAGTACAGCTTCTCCTTGTTCAGTAAATTGCTCTTGTTGTACTGCACAAAGTTGATGCAGACGGGAGCGCCAGACACTGAGCTCTGGCGGTAATATGAGGGTCAGGCGGATAAAATCAACCGACAGGCGTTGCCGGATGGCCTGACGCAACAGCTCCATGCCCTCGCCGGTTCTGGCCGACAGCCATACGGCAACAGGCTGCAACTGCTCGTTGTATTCAATACGGGCCGGTTGCTGATTCTGATCAATTTTGTTAAAGACCTTCAGCTGAGGAACCTCCGCAGCGTCAATCTCTTCCAGCACCAGCTGCACCTGACGGATATTGTCATCCAACCGTTCATCCGCACAATCAATCACATGCAATTGTAAATCGGCGTCACGGCTTTCCTGCAAGGTGGATTTAAAGGCCGCCACCAGATCATGCGGCAAATGCCGGATAAAACCGACCGTATCCGCCAGCACTAAATCACCAAATTCAGCTAGTTGAATTTGCCTTAAGGTCGGGTCCAGTGTGGCAAACAGCTGATCGGCGGCATACACATCGGCCTGGGTCAAACGGTTAAATAAGGTGGATTTGCCAGCATTGGTATAGCCCACCAGAGAGACCACCGGCACTTCGGCCTGCTGCCTGGCTTTGCGGCCCTGTTCACGCTGCTGGCTGACTTTAGACAGCCGCAGCTTCAACACAGTGATCCGTTCTCTTAACAAACGCCGGTCGGTTTCCAGTCGGGTTTCCCCCGGCCCCCGCAAACCAATACCACCCTTTTGCCGTTCTATATTGTCCCAACCGCGCACCAGACGGGAGGCTAGGTGTTTGAGCTGAGCCAGCTCAACCTGCAACTTGCCTTCGTAACTGCGGGCACGTTGGGCAAAGATATCCAGGATCAGACTGGTGCGGTCAATGACCCGGCACTGACACAGACGTTCCAGATTGCGGGTTTGAGCTGGGGATAACGCGTGATTGAAAATAATCAGATCGGCTTGCAGCTCAGCGACAGCTTGCGCTAGTTCTGCCGCTTTGCCACTACCTAAAAAGAACTTGGCGTCAATACTGTTACGGCTGGCGGTAATCACCGCTTTATTCTGCACTCCGGCAGACGCCACTAACATAACCAGCTCATTTAAATCTTCGCTGGCACTGTCTTGACTTAGATAGAGATGAACCAGGATCGCTTGTTCGGCTACCTTTGTATGTTCAAACAAGCTGTCTGACCCTGTTACTCAGTCTCTTCACCTTCAGAGCTACCTGCATGACCTGCCATGGTGTTTACCGCACGGGCTGGTACCACAGTAGAAATTGCATGTTTGTACACCATCTGGCTGACAGTGTTTTTCAGCAGAATAACAAACTGATCAAATGATTCGATTTGGCCTTGCAGCTTAATGCCGTTCACCAGATAGATAGAAACCGGGATGCGCTCACGTCTCAATGTGTTTAAGAATGGGTCTTGCAACGATTGGCCCTTTGCCATTTTCGCTTTCCTTATTTTTTATTAGTCTTGCCGGATATTGTGATTATTATATTATTTTCAAGTCGTTAAATAACAACTTTTTTTCAATTACTTTCTTAGCGTAGCGAAGTTAAAAGCAGTTGCAAGTTTTGTGCTGTGCCCGCTTCGGTTTTTAACCAGCATAAATCAGGCCAGCTTCGCAACCAGGTTAATTGGCGCTTCGCCAACTGCCGGGTCGCGGCAATCCCCTGCTCTGTCATTTCCGCTTCGCTGATTTGTCCACTCAGATACAACCACATTTGCCGGTACCCAACACAGCGCATTGAAGGAAGATCCAGATGCAGATCGGGACGCTGCATCAGCCTTTGCACTTCGTCCGCAAAACCCTGCAGCAGCATCTGCCGGAATCTGACCGCAATGCGCTGATGAAGTTCAGCTCTGTCATCCGGTACTATGGCAAATTGCTGCACCGGATAAGGAAAAGCTTCGCCTTTGTCTGCAGTCAATTCGGTCATGCTTTTGCCGCTGATCCGGAACACTTCAAGGGCTCTGTTAATCCGCTGCGGGTCGTTTGGATGAATCCGAGCTGCAGACACAGGATCGATCTCAGCCAACTGACGATGCAATGCGGCCCAGCCCTGCTCGGCCGCTTCCTGCTCAATCTGCAGACGGATCTGCGCGTCTGCTTCAGGCAAAGGCGATATCCCCTGCAGCAAGGTCCGGTAGTACAGCATGGTGCCGCCAACCAGTATCGCGGTTTTTCCTCTGCTGTGGCTATCCGCTATTAGTCGAAGAGCGTCGGTACGAAAATCAGCGGCGGAATAGGCCTGCACCGGGTCAAGAATATCAATCAGCTGATGTGGCGCCAACGCCTGTTCTTCTGCCGTTGGTTTAGCGGTACCAATATCCATGCCCCGGTAAATCAGCGCACTGTCGACACTGATAAGCTCGGAAGGAATACGCTGATACAACTCCATCGCCAGCGCAGTCTTGCCGCTGGCCGTTGGCCCCATCAGAAAAATTACACCAGGCCGGTTCATACAAGCTCCTGCAATTGGGCCAATGCGCTTTGCAGATCCAGCTCGACTGCGCCAGCGTCAGGTTCAGCCGTCAGTAACTCAGGAAAATAGCGGCCCAGACCGGCTGCGTCCAGGTACTGCTGCTCCAGCAACAGCCGAAGCAGCTGGGTGACCAGCTCGCCGGCGTCCTGCCCAAGCCCCTGTTGCCACCACAAAGGTAACCAGCTTGCTACGGCACTTTGCCGCAAAAACGCCGGTACAGCGCGCACAATCAGTTGCTGATCAGCGACTAATAAATCAAAACCAAGCCCTGCCATCAGGTCGGCATGACCGAGCAACATCTGTTGCTCGGCCGCTTTAACGGTAAAACGAACCGGCATCAGCAGTGGCAAGGCCTGTAAAGCCTTCTCCTGCCATAAGCGGCCCAGCACAGGCAGCAAATCCTGCAGGTAGAGCTGCTCACGCACAAAACACAGCATAAAACGGTTTTGCAGCACCCAGAGCCGGGTTTCAGCCGGATTAGCCTGCCCGCTGGCATCCGTTGTCGGCGCGGAAAAAGGCGCAGGCTGGACTGGCGCGGCAAACTGCATCGTCCAATTCTGCCCTGCCGGACGCTCAGGCCTGGCTGCAGCGCGATACACAGGGCTGGTGTAGGGACCAGGCCGGACCGCAAACTGCTCTGGCAGACTGTAACGACTGCGGCTGGCAGGTGCGGTTTCATGCACCATCGCCGCGTTGGGCAGCAGCTCAGGCTCGGCAGCAGCCTGCAGTTGCGACAAGGCGTTTTGCAGCGCACTGACCACAAAATCATGCACCAGCCGGGCCTGATGGAAACGCACTTCATGTTTCGCCGGATGCACATTGACGTCCACCTGGCGCGGGTCGAGCTGCAGATACAACACAAAGGAAGGTTGCTGCTCAGGGCGCAGTAAATGGCCATAGGCTTGCCGAATCGCGTGGTTCAGCAACTTATCCCGCATCATGCGGCCATTGACGTAACAATACTGCACCGCCTGCTCACTGCAGGCCGCTGGCTGCACTAGCCAGCCGTGCAATGACATGCCATCGTAATCCACATTGACCCGGGATGCGTGCTGCGCAAAGGCTTTGCCACAAAGCGCGGCAACCCGTTTTTGTTGTTGGTCAGTATCTGTCGCCTGCCGCAGCTGCCGCACCGGCTGGCCGTTATGTACTAAGGTCCAGCTGACATCAAAGCGGCTCAATGCCAGGCGTTTGACCAGCTCATCAATATGAGAGAATTCGGTCTTATCGCTGCGTAGAAATTTGCGCCGTGCCGGGGTATTAAAAAACAGATCCACTACTTCAATACTGGTGCCAACAGGGTGAGCTGCAGGTTTAATCTCCACCTGCATATCCCGGCCTTCGGCGCTGGCTTGCCAGGCGTTGTCCTGATGCGCAGGTTTAGAGGTGAGGGTCAGGCGGGAAACTGAACTGATACTGGCCAGCGCTTCACCGCGAAACCCCAGGCTGACAATTTGCTCCAGGTCGTCCAGTGTGCTGATTTTACTGGTGGCGTGGCGGCACAGCGCCAGTTGCAACTCATCCCGCGCGATGCCACTGCCGTTGTCCCGGATCAGAATTTTTTTACAGCCGCCTTTTTCGATATCAATCAGCAGCTCAGTGGCACCCGCATCTAAGCTGTTTTCGACCAGCTCTTTGACCACGGAGGCTGGGCGTTCAACCACTTCACCAGCCGCTATCTGGTTCGCCAGCTGAGGCGATAAGATCTGAATCGGCATCAGGGGATCCTCAGCACCTGACCAATTTGGATGTTGTCGTCGCGCAGCTTATTGTACTGGCGCAGTTGCGCCATACTGACACCGTATTGTCGGGCTAACTTAGATAGAGATTCGCCCGCTTTCACCCGGTGAATACGATCCGCTGTGGCCGCCGTTTGACCGACAGAAGCACTTTGCGTTGGCACAGCACGGCCTTGCTGCTTCAGCGCGGCAAACATTGAATCGGCCGGCGGTTGCTGTTCAAAATAGCTTTTGACCGCACCAAATATCGCACTGGCCAGCTTGCGCTGGTGGCCGCTATCTTTAAGCAACCGTTCTTCGTTGTAGTTAGAGATAAAGCCGGTTTCAATCAGAATGGACGGGATATCCGGCGCCTTCAGCACCGCAAGACTGGCCGCCTGAGGTTCCTTTTTATGCAGGTGTGCCACTTTATCCAGTTCACGCAGTACTTCTTTGGCCACTTCAAAGCCTGTCACCATAGAGTGGTTCATCGACAAGTCCAGCACGGTTTGCGCCAGGTAACGTTCGTTGGCGGAATCCTTTATGACTTCGGCGACACCGCCCAATAACTCTGAATGCTGCTCGGTCTGTTCCAGCATCCGGCCGACTTCCGTAGTTGCCCGTCGCATTGATAAAACCCACACCGAAGCGCCATGCGCTTTACGGTTTTTGACTGCGTCGGCGTGCACCGAAATCAGCAAATCAGCTTGTTTTTGCCGGGCTACATCCGGCCTTTTACCCGGATGAATGTAGTAATCACCGGTGCGGGTCAGCACCGCCTTCAGGCCAGGCTGCTGATTGATCATTTGCATCAGCATCTGAGAAATCGCAAAGGTCACTCTTTTTTCGTGAGTGCCATTAGGACCAACGGCCCCGGGGTCATTGCCACCATGGCCAGCATCAATGGCAATCACAATATCGCGGCCTGTGGCGTGGCTGGGGGTGACAATTTTTGGCGCCGGCAGCGGCGTTACTGACTTCACCTCTGTTACTGGCGCCGGTGACTGACTGCGGTACGCCTGAGGCTTCAAATCGATAACCAGCCGATGGCCATAAGGTGGCGACGGCGGCAGGCTGAAAATACTCTCTGCAGCCGATTGACTCAGCTCAATCACAACGGCAGTGGCCGCACTGGGTGTGCGGGTGGCGTAGACCCGCTTTACCAAGGCCGCCGAGCCACTGACCGGGCCCAAATTAAGACTGCTGACGTCCGCCAGTTCAATTTCCAGCCGCTCCGGGTTCGTCAGGCGCCGGCTTTTATGCGAAGGCGCTGCAGACAAATCCAACACCAGCCGGGTATTGTCCGGGCTGGCCCAGATCCGTACACCTTTGACTGTGGTTGCAGCCTGTAACCAGGGGCTGAGCAGTACACAACAGACAACAAGAGCAGCAGGCCATAGCCTCATGCTTGCAACTCCTGCTGCAGCTGTTCAAGCCAGGCTTCAGCTTTTGCCGTCGCTGCGGTCAGGCAGACCGAGCGCTGGCCCTGAATTAGTTGCAGTTTCAACTCCAGATCCGCAGGCGCAAGCAAGCCATAACCACGTTCAGGCCATTCAATCAGGCATAAAGTTGATGCGGAAAAATAATCGCGGATCCCCATAAACTCCAGTTCTTCCGGGTCACGTAACCGATATAAATCAAAGTGATAGGCTGTTAACTCACCCAACTGATACGGCTCAACCAAGGTATAAGTCGGGCTTTTGACATTGCCCTGATGACCGAGCGCCTGCAGCAAATAACGACTGAAAGTGGTTTTGCCGGCACCCAAGTCTCCATGCAGGTAAAGCACCGCGCCTGGTTGCACCAAAGGAGCCATAGCCCGGGCCAAAGCCGCCGTGGCCTGTTCATCATCAAGAGCCAGAGTCAGTACTGAAGTTGTCATCTCTACCTGTGCCGGGTTTAAGTCGTCGGGCCGGACCGCAATGCGGAAGTTAAATTGCCACCCATGCTACCAAAAGACGTGTTAGGCAGCCAGTTTCTTTGCCCAGCTTGCGCCACGGCTCTGTGATAAACTGCCGCCAGTTTTTTCTGCAATTGACTGACATGCAACCAGATTGGTCCGAACTCGCTGCACAAATAAAGACCTGGGGTCTGGAACTTGGTTTCGGCCAGGTCGGTATTTGTGACACCGACCTGCAGGCAGAAGAACCTAAACTGCAGGCCTGGCTGGACGCAGGCTATCAGGGTGAGATGGCCTGGATGGCCAGCCACGGCATGAAACGGGCCCGCCCCGCGGAACTTGTGCCAGGCACCTTGAGGGTGATTTCGGTCCGCATGGATTACCTACCGGAAGATGCCGCCTTTGCCTCCAACCTGGCCGACCCGGACAGTGCCTACATTAGTCGTTATGCGCTGGGCCGTGATTACCACAAACTCATTCGAAACCGGCTCAAACAATTGGGTGAAAAAATTCAGGCCCATGTTGGCCCTTATGGTTTCCGGCCTTTTGTCGACTCAGCGCCGGTATTGGAGCGGCCTTTGGCGGCCAAAGCGGGTTTAGGCTGGCAAGGTAAACATTCATTGCTGCTCAATCGCGACGCTGGTTCACTGTTTTTTCTCGGTGAGCTTTTTGTCGATTTACCCTTACCTGTCGACGCCCCCATAGACGACAGTTGCGGCACCTGTGTCGCCTGCATGACCATCTGTCCAACTCAGGCCATTGTGGCTCCTTACACAGTGGACGCACGTCGTTGCATTTCCTACCTGACCATCGAGCTGCAAAGCGACATTCCACAAGAGCTGCGGCCACTGATCGGCAACCGGATCTATGGCTGTGACGACTGCCAGCTGGTGTGTCCGGTCAATCAGGCATCGGCCGTCAGCGCAGAAAGTGATTTCCAGCGCCGGCCGGTCTGGCTGAACAAAAGCCTGGTTGAATTGTGGCTATGGACGGAACAAGAGTTTTTGCGCCACACCGAAGGCTCAGCTATCCGGCGTATTGGCCATGAACGCTGGTTACGCAATATAGCGGTGGCTTTAGGGAATGCGCCGTTCAGTGAATCTACTGTGCAGGCGCTGCAGCAGCGTAATGGCTGCGTCAGCGAACTGGTCCAGCGGCATCTGGAGTGGGCGCTGGCACAGCAGCAGGACAAACAACAGAAGCAACAGTGGCAGCAGCAAAACTTGCTTAGTCGTCAGACCGAGCGTTTAGTCCGGGTGATCCAAAAAGGCTTGCCGGATCATGCCTGAGCTGTTGTTTGCGCTGTTGCTGTCTTAGACTGGCACTGTCGAGGATCTGTTGCTGCCGCTGCTCGTCGGCATTGCTCCAAGCCTTAATTTCATCCAGAGAACGGCCACAGCCCAGGCAAATATCCTGTAAATCCAGGCAACAAATCCGGGTGCAGGGGGAAGGCAGCATCACAAGTCTCTTCGGTGGTGACTGCCTTTAGTATGACTTAGTTACGCTTTTTCGGCACCCAGGCCCAGACAAACTCGGCCAATACGGGTTCCACGTTCACCGAATCGGTGATCTGCACTTTGATGCTGATTTCACCTTTTTCTGTCGAGCGAATAAATTGAATTTGCTCTTGTGTCAGCTGAGCCTGCGCCGTTAAGTCACCGCTTGCGCGCTTTACATAGTCCAGGTGCATTGATTTCAACAGCGGAATACGGTCATCTGGCACATGCACACCCACTAGGAAGCCGCTGGCCGATTCACCTAATAACGACATGGCCGCGGCGTGCACAGAGCCAATATGGTTCTGTACCTTGGTTTTGTTTTTTAATTTCAGCAGCGAATGCGAAAAATCCAGCTCTGCCACCTGCACCGAGGCCGTGCCGGCGAATTTAATGGCGCGGCCAAATAACTGGGTCAGCAGCCAACTGCGCAGCCAGGGGCCCTGCTGATTGATTTTGTGCACATAACGGCCAAGTTTATTCACTGGACTCATACTGGTCATACCTCTAAATGCAATGCTGCAAAACTAGCAGTAAAGCGCCCGGCAGGCAAGCCGTTCAAGGCATGAAGCTGAAAGCAACAAACGAAAAAATCCGCTAACTGCGGCTGGGTCATCAGAAAATTCTTTGTGTAGTGAATCAGTGTTCCAACCGAAATTGGAGCGGGCAACGAGGCTCGAACTCGTGACCTCGACCTTGGCAAGGTCGCGCTCTACCAACTGAGCTATGCCCGCACTGAAGATGTCTTGCAGAACTGTACGTGGAGCGGGTTACGAGGCTCGAACTCGTGACCTCGACCTTGGCAAGGTCGCGCTCTACCAACTGAGCTAAACCCGCGTACAGTGTCAAACCGCTTCTTTCAGTTTTCCGTCAGAAGCGGCGCGCATTTTACAAAAAAAATCGTACTGTGCAACAGCTTTTATTCAGGAATTTTGAAAAAATGCTGCCGATAGACCATTAATTCAGCAATGGATTCACGGATATCATCCAGCGCCAGGTGAGTTGATGATTTCTTCACCAACTTAGTGACAGCTGGTGCCCAACGTTTGGCCAGCTCTTTCACTGTGCTCACATCAAGATTACGGTAATGGAAATAGGCTTCAAACTCGGGTGCGTACTTCACCAGAAAACGGCGGTCCTGGCCGATACTGTTACCACACATCGGCGACTTCCCTGCGGGCACATAGTCGCTTAAAAATGCGATAGTCTGACGCACGGCTTCGGCTAAGTCAGTCTGGCTGTCGCGGCAACGCTGCGTTAAGCCACTTTTGCCGTGAGTTTCTGTGCACCAGGCGTCCATCCCATTTAACACCTCGTCTGGGGTTTTAATGGCAAAGACCGGACCTTCCGCCAGAATGTTCAGGTCACTGTCGGTCACTATTGTCGCCATCTCCAGAATGACGTCGGTTTCCGGTTCCAAACCTGTCATTTCCAGATCGATCCAGATCAGATTGTTTTCATTTGCTGCCATAGGTCTGCCTTCTCCTGCAGGTAATAAGCTCTGCGCTTTGTAACTTAGCTGAATAGCGGTATCATACCAAGCCCCGGTGCCAACAACCAAGTCAGCACCGAACTTACAGCAGACAGTAACAGCGACATTACGTGACCAAAAAGAAACACCTGACAGAACGCCAGCACCAACGCATTGCGGCGAACCAGAAAAAACGCTTTGTGCGGGCTGAAAAGCCAGAAGCCGCAGAGCAGGATCTGGATTTATTTGCTGAATCTGAGCCTGGACTGGTGATCAGCCGTTTTGGCCAGCATGCTGATATCGAAGCCACAGATGGCAGTGTGCACCGTTGCAGCCTGCGTCGGGTGATTAACAGCCTGGTCACAGGCGATAAAGTCATCTGGCGCCGCGCTAAAGCAGCAAACAGTACGCCGGCTGGTGTAGTGGAGGCGGCAGCAGATCGCGAATCTGTGTTGGTCCGGCCGGATTTCTACGACGGTTTAAAGCCAGTTGCTGCCAATATTGACCTGATGATTATCGTCTCTGCGGTACTGCCGGTGTTTTCCAGCAATATAGTGGACCGCTATCTGATAGCGGCCGAAGCCAT
Source organism: Rheinheimera marina (assembly GCF_042654345.1). NCBI lineage: Bacteria > Pseudomonadati > Pseudomonadota > Gammaproteobacteria > Chromatiales > Chromatiaceae > Rheinheimera > Rheinheimera marina. Next base: position 198,247 of record NZ_JBHSGB010000010.1, on the reverse strand, counting down.
GCATATCAAGCCTTTGTTGTTGTTAAACAAAGTCGATTTGCTCACTGCTGAAGAGCGCGCTGCGCTGGAACAGCAGCTGCAGATGTACACCAGCCTGGGTTACGACTTTTTGCTGCTAAGTGCGAAAACCGGCGAAGGTACAGCGCAACTGAATAATTACCTGCAACAGGGCTGCAGCATTTTTGTTGGTCAGTCTGGTGTCGGTAAATCATCGTTATTGAATGCCGTGTTACCCGGCATTGACGCTATTACGAAGGAAGTTTCTGAAGTGTCCGGCCTGGGCCAGCACACCACCACCACAGCACGGCTTTACCACTTGCCGCAAGGCGGTGATTTGATTGACTCACCGGGGATCCGCGAATTTGCCTTGTGGCATTTAGAACCGGAGCAGGTGGCAGCCGCCTATCCGGAATTCCAACCCTGGTTAGGCCGCTGCAAGTTCCGCGACTGTAAACACCAGAATGACCCTGGCTGCGCGCTGCAGCATGCAGTCAGCCAAGGCGACATTCACCCGGAACGTTTTCACAACTACCATAAGATCCTGCTCAGCATGCAGCAGGACAAACCTAATTACTTTTCTAACTGAGGTGTTTCCTGCCATGGACAAACTGAAAATTGCCCTGCAATACATTCTGCCTAAGCATTTAATTTCCCGTCTGGTGGGCTATCTGGCGGCGGCCAGACTGGGTTTTATCAGCCATGCGCTGATTAACCTCTTTATCAAAGCCTTTAGAATTAATATGGCGGAAGCGCAGTTTGAAAAGGCCTCAGACTACAGCAACTTCAACGAGTTCTTTACCCGGCCATTAAAAGAAGGCATGCGCCCGTTAAACCAGGATCCAAGCATTGTTGCCCATCCGGTGGACGGCGCCATCAGCCAGTTGGGCGCTATTGTTGACGGTAAACTGATCCAGGCGAAAAACCACAATTATTCACTGCAGGCTTTATTGGGCGGCGATGCCGCGACTGCAGCGCCTTTTGCCGGTGGCGAGTTTGCCTGTATTTATCTGGCACCAAAAGATTACCACCGTATTCATATGCCGGTTGCTGGTACCTTACGTGAAATGATTTATGTGCCGGGCGATTTATTCTCGGTGAATCCGCTGACCGCGGAAAACGTGCCGGATTTATTCGCCCGCAATGAACGTGTAGTGACCATTTTTGACACCGAATTAGGCCCGATGGCATTGGTGCTGGTCGGTGCCACTATAGTCGCCAGTATCGAAACTGTTTGGGCAGGCACAGTCACACCTCCGGCAGGCAAGGATGTGTTCCGCTGGACCTACCCGGCCTCAGGGCCGCAGGCTATTCAGCTTGAGAAAGGCGCAGAAATGGGTCGCTTTAAACTGGGTTCCACCGTGATCCTGGCCTTCCCGGCTGGACAGGTTGAGTTTTTACCTAATCAATACCCCACCAGCGTCACCCGGATGGGCGAAGCCTTTGCGCGGATTTGCAAAAACAGCTAAAACTGCATTTACTCCCAGTTCAAGCGAAAGAGCGGCCCTGAAAGCCGCTCTTTTTTTAAGGATGCGTGTTATGAAAGTTATAGCGCACCGCGGCTACAGCGGTCATTACCCGGAAAACACCTTGCTGGCCATCGCCAAAGCACTGGATGCGGACTGTGACGGGATTGAAATCGATCTGTACCGGGTGGAGGATACGTTAGTGGTGATCCACGACTCAGATGTCAGCCGCACCACCAATGGCAATGGCTTATTGAGCCAGTTCAGTCTTCAACAGTTACTGCAATTGGACGCCGGTAACGGCGAATCGGTGCCCACCTTATGGCAGGTGCTGCAACTGGTAAACAATCAATGTCTGTTAAATATTGAACTGAAAGGCGCAGATACCGCTGAATTATTCCTGCAGGAGCTGGCTCATGCTGAACAGCAATTGGGGGTCAACCCCGGGTTACTGCTGATTTCCTCGTTTAATCATCATCTGCTGCGGTTGATTCAACAGCACAGACCAGACCTTAAACTTGGCGCGCTGACCGCCAGCCTGCCATTGGATTACGCCGCATTTGCCAGCGCACTGGGGGCTTACTCGATCAACTGTGATAAAGATTTTATTAATGAAGCCTTGGTGCAGGACGCGCATCGCCGAGGTCTCGAAGTCTGGGTGTACACGGTCAATTCAGTACAACGGGCGCTGCAACTGCAGCAGATGGGAGTTGACGCCATATTCTGCAATTACCCGGCAGAAGCCAGAGGCTGGTTACAGGCGGGAAATTAATGCTGTTCGCAGCTATGGCAATGATTGCACAACCGTAAATTCAGCACATGCGCCAGAATCACAAAAGCAGCACCGACAATCAGAATTGCATGTTCATAATCGTGGCCAAACACATCTTTGTGCCAGTAAATAAAACCACCTAAAAACAGCGAATAAAATGGATAAAGCTTTTTATGGTAGCGGTGAAAGCCAGCAAAAATGGTGATAAAACCCAATACCATGGATGCCAGCAGGATCACCCGCTCCATGGCATGATTATGCCAGGCTGTCAGGCCAAACAAAGGTAACACAGGCAGCAGGACAGGCAGCATGATGCAATGAATGGCGCACAATGATGTAAGCGCAATGCCAGCTTTGTCGAGCGTATTTCGCAGAAAGTCCACGGCCTGTAACTCCAGCCAATCAAAAGGGTCGTTATAATATAACAAATCGGAAAAAACTCAAGACTTCGCTGGGGCGCCTCGTCACCTTATGGCAAAATGGCGGAAATTTTTCTGAGGTGAGTTATGGATCAATTACTGGAACAACTGGATCAGAACTTAAAAGAGTTGTATCGCAAAGCGTTGGATGCGGACGCGCTGCTGGAACAACTGCAACAACAAGGCCATGCCAAACACCAGAGTATTTTCGCAGAAGAGCTGTTTACTGTGCAGAGCAACAGGTTTATGCCCTATCTGAGCGAGACCGCAGAACAAATTGCCGCAATGCGCCAGACTCAACAATTTAATACCGCCACCCTGCAGCGGGTAGTACAGCAATTACAGCAGTTACATAAAACCTTGGCCGAGTTCAAAGCCGCGCTGGCTAACTGATTAAATAATCTGGCAAGTCTCAGGCGGTGCGCTAGTCTAACAAGCATAAGGGGTGACTTATGACTGAACTGACCAGCACTAGCCTGACATTCAATCAACCTGCCGAATTTCGCCAGGCCACCAGTCGTCTGACCCCAACCCAGCAAGCCAGCAATACCCTCGTCCGGCAAGTACAGCTACAAAACACCACCCCTACCTTGCCTGGACCTGTCGAACAGATAGCAGAAACGGATGTGGTAAGGGTTAGCAGCACTATTGGTAAAGCAGCTTCCAGCGGCCGCTTAAGCCGCGAGGAAGCTTTGGATATCTACCGGGAGATTGCTAGCCTGCTGTAGAGGAAGTGCTGGTGGCGGCAACAAAAGCAGGTTCAAATTTCTCTTTAAACCAACGCTCAAGCATCTCGCGCTCATAAGAAAGGACCTGGCTCCGGTTCAAATGAGTGCGGCTCATAAACGCCATATCACGCAACTTCAACTCTTCTGTTAATACCACTTTTTGACTCTTATCAAGCAACTGATAACTGAAGTTAACCCGGGGCGCGAAGATTTCTTTAATGACCCGAATGTCCTGCCCACTTTGAGTGAACATGTAATTGACATCTCCGGCCAGATCGATGTCCGTAACTGTGATTTTCCAGACATAACCATCAGGCAGTTTGGCAGCCAAATCAGCGAAAATTTTATCGAAACCAGCCAGAGTCCTTTTTTCGAAAGAACCTCTGGGTTCGTTGGCAGGTTTAATATCGGTAAATTTCTTCTGATTGACGTAGTCGACTTTGACGTCCGCGGCCTGCACTGTCGCCACAGCACAAAACGCAGCAGCAACCAATGCCCTATTCAGTTTACGCATATCTACCTCCGGTTTTTAATGCATTGCAGTGTGAACGACCATGCGATTCAGTACTGCTGTTTGTACTATAGACCAGCCCCCCTGTGCAATTGAAGTGAAGATTTGTGCCCTCTGGTGTCATTCTGTAACGACACACTGACTTCAATTGACATTGCCATACCTGGCGGTAAAACAAGCCGATAAAAAAGCCAGCGACTAGCGCTGGCTTTTTCAATCAAGTTAGCTATTACTCACCGGCTGCACGGCTGGCACGCTTACGGTCATTTTCTGTTAAATGACGTTTGCGGATACGAATAGACACTGGCGTTACTTCTACCAGTTCGTCGTCATCGATAAACTCCAGCGCCTGCTCCAGTGTGTAACGGATTGGCGGAACCAGGTTGATCGCTTCATCAGTACCAGAAGCACGCACGTTAGTTAACTGCTTACCTTTCAGACAGTTTACCGTTAAGTCGTTGCTACGGCTGTGAATACCGATCACCTGACCTTCGTACACTTCGTCGGCGTGACCGATAAACATACGACCACGTTCCTGCAGAGAGAAAATCGCATAACCAGCAGCTTTACCCATTGCGTTTGAAATCAGTACGCCGTTGTTACGCAGACCGATAGTGCCGCCTTTGTACGGACCATAATGGTCGAAGCTGTTGTACATCAGACCAGTACCTGACGTCAGCGTCATAAACTCAGTACGGAAACCGATCAGACCACGGCTTGGCATCTGGAAATCCATCCGGATACGGCCTTTACCGTCTGGCTGCATATTGGTCATTTCAGCTTTACGCTCACCCATTTTCTCCATGATAGAGCCCTGGTGTTGCTCTTCCACGTCGATGGTGACGTTTTCCATTGGTTCCATTTTCTCGCCGTCGATCACTTTCATGATGACTTCAGGACGAGATACGGCCAATTCGAAGCCTTCACGGCGCATGTTTTCGATCAGAACGCCTAAGTGCAGTTCACCGCGGCCTGATACTTTGAATTTGTCACCGTCTTCTGTTTCTTCAACACGCAGAGCCACGTTGTGCTTCAGTTCGTGTTGCAGACGTTCCAGAATTTGACGTGAAGTCACGAACTTACCTTCTTTACCAGCAAATGGCGAAGTATTGACCTGGAAAGTCATAGTCACTGTTGGTTCGTCAACTTGCAGAGCTGGCAGTGCTTCTAACTTGGTTGGAGCACAGATGGTGTCAGAGATTTTCAGCTCACCCAGACCTGTAAACGCGACGATGTCACCAGCGCCGGCTTCAGCAGCTTCAATACGCTCCAGACCTAAGTAACCAAACACCTGGCCAACTTTACCGTTACGTTTGCTGCCGTCAGCACCGATGATGGTCACTTGTTGGTTTGGCTTTAAAGTACCGCGCTTGATACGACCGATACCGATAATGCCCAGGTAGCTTGAGTAATCCAGCTGAGAAACCTGCAGCTGAGTTTCACCATCCAGTTCTACCTGTGGCGGAGCCACGTGCTTCACGATAGCTTCGAACAGGTCATTGATATCTGTTTTTGGCTCGTTGTAGTCCAGTGATGCCCAGCCGTTGATGGCTGACGCGTACACGATTGGGAAATCTAACTGCTCGTCAGTGGCACCCAGGTTGTCGAACAGGTCAAATACCTGGTCAATCACCCAATCCGGACGTGAGCCAGGACGGTCAATTTTGTTCACAACAACAATTGGTTTTAAACCGTGTGCGAAGGCTTTTTGCGTCACGAAACGAGTCTGAGGCATTGGGCCTTCTACGGCGTCTACCAGCAGTAATACAGAGTCAGCCATTGACAATACACGTTCAACTTCACCACCGAAGTCCGCGTGACCTGGTGTATCCAGGATGTTGATATGGTAGCCGTTCCAGCGTACTGAAGTGTTTTTCGCCAGGATGGTAATACCCCGCTCAGATTCCTGGGCGTTAGAGTCCATCATACGTTCCTGCAGTTTGGCGCGGGCATCAAAAGTGCCTGATTGCTGCAGTAACTTGTCTACCAGGGTGGTTTTACCATGGTCAACGTGAGCAATAATGGCGATATTACGCAGTTTTTCGATAGCTGAAGCGGTTCCGCTCATCTGTATTTCCTCTGTGGCGCTAGCTGACCATAACCTGACCACTAGGCATTGACTAAAAGTTGTCCGAATTCAAGGGCGCGTATTCTACTCTTTTTTTCAGCAGAAAGAAAAAAATCCTTAAAGCGCTTCTATTCGCTGTCAGTCTGGCAGGCCAACTTTAAATAATGATGAACAGCATCACCGAATCTTCACGTGATTAATTTTTCAGCAACTCTCGCATCAGCCGCACCGCAGAAGGGGCTTGCTGCTCCAAACCACTGGTACGATAAGCAACTTTCTCCAGTCCACGGACAAAATCTACCACCACTCCGTCCCCTGCATTCTGCCCAGCAGACTCCCGGTAATGACCTGCATAGCTCGAGCTCCAATAATCCCCGTTGTAAGCAGACGGAAATACCATTTCATTCAGTGCAGGTGACCAGCAACTGTGTTCAACCAATGACAATAACTCTTTAGCATTGGGCAAACGCCAGCCCGTCAGGCCCTGGTATTCATAAGTTTCAGCGCTTTGCAATGCGGACTGCCACTGTGCAAACAATGTCGCATCACCCACACAAGTAGTGCCGTCCCAATTTTGCCCCAGACTGCAACGCATCCAAAGCAACCCTTTGGCAGGGTCCGCAACCAGGCCGGACCGGGATAAATCAAAGTTGCTGGCCGCAGTACTTGGCACCATCGCCATATTCTGATGATCACATTGCACTTCTGCCGCCTGCGCACTGGCAAGCCCCACAAACAACACACCACAAACTAACTGGCTTATTGCTTTCATCTGCATCATCCTCTGCAATACATTCAGTGCCGCAGTCACTGAAGGTCCTCTCTGACTAATACAACACCGTTAAACACTGTGGTTTTAGTGGCCGTGCCAAAATCTGTTTTGATTTGGTCCGGGCTCGCAGCAACACTGGTCGAGCTCGGGACCGCCATCAAATACCAACTAAAGAAGAGCTGGGGATCTCTGCGGGCGGGGCCACCTGGTGAAGCGTAACCCACCCGGTCATTGATACTCACAAGCTCCTGAAACGAAGGTAGTCTCCAATCAGAAAATCCCCCCAGAGCCTGCAGATTTGCACTCTCAATCAGGTGATTCGTATCGCATGGGGCATCCAGACATTGACCACCATTCGCCACCCCGGCATTGCCGCCATTGCTTGCAGAATCGGGATTGTACCAGGTGTAGGTACCTTTCAATCCTGAGGCTGAATCGATGTACAACCACACCAGACCTGTGACGTTATCTCTGACCGAATGCCATTGAGTGCCAGCACTTTCGCTGCCTGCGCTACGATCAACGGCTAAATGCTGAATAAACAGCGGCTTACCATCCGAACCCAGCTTGGTGAAATCAAAGCCAGCGCTGCCAGTTCCTTGCTTGACTAATTGGCCAGTCTGCGCAGCATAATCACGGCCTGATTCAGCGTCTTGGCCGGGAAAACCCGCGACGGGGCATGCTGAACTCAGCACCAAATTAAAGCAGCGGCCAATCCCGGTATCGTTCAACCCTCCGATCTTCTTAAATACCGGATAACTGCTTAACTCTTTACTTTCCGCACTTTCGGTCTGTACTGTCACGGCAGTCAGCACAACATAGTAGTTCTTCGCCTTGTCCAGGCCAGTTACCACATAAGGCAATTGCAAGCCATCCAGCTTTTTGCCTTCTGCTTTGCTTTGATAATTTTATTTTGTGAGGCCAGCTTCGGTAGCCAGGTAGAGGTTGTAACTGACTGCACCAGCGACAGCATCGGCACTAATCAACAAGTCACCGTGATGCGCCTGAACTAAAAACCGCTCAGGTCCTGCAACTTCAGGAGCGGGAATGGCCGCAAATGTGGCACTCAGCTGGCAATCGGCATAAATAGGTGCAGTCTCAAATTGCAGCCCGGTTAAACTCCCCTCACAGCCGGTCACACTGTCCAGCTGATAACCAGCATCAGGCGTTAACGCAAAGGATGCTTTGCCACCATAGCTGACCGTTTGCTCTGTTGGCGAAACCAAGCCCCCTGAGCTTGCCAATGCCGTCACTTTGAATTGCACCGCAGCAAAACTCAGGCTAACCACGCAATTGGCTGTCACCGCATTAATCTGGTAACCAGTTCCTGATAAAGACCCGCCACAACCTGTGGCACCAGTCAATTGATAACCTGGGTTAATGTTGATGCTAAGGCTGAGTGGCTTGTTTTCTTCCACTTGGGAGCTTGACGGGCTAACTGTCCCTGCTGCGGGGATATTAACCTCAGTAGACACTTGGTAAAACTGAGTCATTTGCGGGTCGCCACCTTCGGTCCCCCCGCCACACCCCACTGACACAACAACGACCAAAAGGTACAGTAGATGTATTCGAATCCATTGATAGAACTTCATAACTAACCATCCATTAGTTAAATAATGACGGCGAAACCCTCATACAGCTCAGGATTTTACCTTTTAAAGGAAATATCATTAACATAAAGAAATTATCAAAACAATTATGTTGCGGCTGTTATCTTTAATGGCGGATAAACGGAAGCACCAGCTTGGTGCCATAACGCCACAATGGTGCAGAAGAGCTCCAAATTGGTGCATAAAAACAATTCATTTCGCCAGGCGATTGAATAAATTCTATAGAGATCAATGCTATACATATCTGGCATAAGATTAGCATTACTGAGCGCAACGCTATGGCGAATGCCAGCAACAAAAAAAGTGGCCGCAGGGCCAGTCAACAGACAAACCGGAGGAATGCATGTCTGCTTCTACAGTTATCAGTTACATGAAAGAGAATGACGTTAAGTTCGTTGATTTACGCTTCACCGATACCAAAGGTAAAGAGCAGCACGTGACTATTCCTGCCAGCCAAATCAACGAAGACTTCTTCGAAGACGGCAAAATGTTTGACGGTTCTTCCATCGCGGGTTGGAAAGGCATCAACGACTCTGACATGATCCTGATGCCTCAGGCTGACACCATGGTACTGGACCCGTTCTCAGAAGAAACCACGGTGAACATCACCTGTGACGTTATCGAACCAAGCACTATGCAAGGTTACGAGCGTTGCCCACGTTCTATCGCGAAGCGTGCTGAAGAGTACCTGAAATCAACTGGTATCGCTGACACCGTACTGTTTGGCCCAGAGCCAGAGTGGTTCATGTTTGACGACGTACGTTTCAAAAACACGATGGGGACTGCTTTCTTCGCTATCGATTCAGCGGAAGCGGCCTGGAACTCAGACAAAGTGTACGAAGGTGGTAACAAAGCGCACCGTCCTGGTATCAAAGGCGGTTACTTCCCGGTACCACCAGTAGACCAACACCATGACATCCGTAGCGCCATGTGTGTGGTACTGGAAGAAATGGGTCAGACCGTTGAAGCACACCACCACGAAGTAGCCACAGCAGGTCAAAACGAAATCGCAACCCGTTTCAATACGCTGACCAAAAAAGCGGATGAAATTCAGGTCCTGAAGTACGTTATTCACAACGTTGCCAATCTGTACGGCAAAACCGTGACCTTCATGCCAAAACCAATGGTTGGTGACAACGGTTCAGGTATGCACTGCCACCAGTCATTAGCAAAAGACGGCGTGAACCTGTTTGCTGGTGATAAATACGCTGGTCTGTCTGAAACTGCCCTGTACTACATCGGCGGTATCATCAAACACGCCAAAGCAATCAACGCCTTCACCAACCCAAGCACCAACTCGTACAAGCGTTTAGTGCCACACTTCGAAGCTCCGGTAATGCTGGCTTACTCAGCCCGTAACCGCTCTGCTTCTATCCGTATCCCTCTGGTACCAAGTGCGAAAGCACGTCGTATCGAAGTACGTTTCCCGGATCCGGCTGCGAACCCGTACCTGGCATTCGTGGCTCAGTTAATGGCTGGTCTGGACGGTATCCAGAACAAGATCCACCCAGGCGATGCGATGGACAAAGACTTGTACGATCTGCCACCGGAAGAAGAAGCACTGATCCCTCAGGTTTGCGGTTCTCTGGACGAAGCTCTGGATGCTCTGGACGCCAGCCGCGCTATCTTCACCAAAGGCGGCGTGATGTCAGACGCGATGATCGATGCCTATATCGATATGAAACGCGCTGAAGCTAAACGCGTTTCTGTGGCTGTACACCCACTGGAATACGAACTGTACTACAGCGTGTAATACCGGCTGCTTTGCCAAAAACCCGCGCCTGTCGCGGGTTTTTTGTTTGAGGGGGTCAGCACTCTATTTGGCAAAAACCGGCAGCAGGTTTAGAGTTAACAGGACATCTCAAAGGGTTGCTTATGCGCTTGCTGCTTACACTTTTGTTGCTCAGCCCGCCACTTGTCGCCCAGCAAGTGTATCTGTCCTATGACAAAGACGGTACGCCGGTTTATTCAGATCAGCCCACGGCAGGCGCGCGTTTAGTCGAGTTGAATGTCAGCCCGCCTTCGGCAAGCGCAGCTCCGGCAAATCCACCTGCCGATTTGCAGCTCAGCCAGGCCCAGACCCAAATCCGGTTGCAGATCCTGGAACCTGTCGCCGAGCAAAATCTGCTGTCCAACTCGGGCGAACTCAGAGTGCAAACCCGGGTGGAGCCTGAACTGCCAACCGGACATCAGTTACGCTTAGTTTTTGACCAAAACCAGCTCAGCCCACCACAACGGACCTCTGGTTTTTTGCTTAAAGGCATAGAACGTGGTGAGCATCAACTGCAACTGCAGCAGATTGACCAAAACGGCAAGCTAATTGCAGAAAGTCCTGTCACACGCTTTTACTTGCGTAAAAGCTCATTATTTTCACCAAATTAGTGCAACATCACTAGTCACAATACAAAGTTACAGTAGACTGGGGAAAAGAAAGCACTAAATTGGTGCATTGACGTAAAAGGCTTTGTAATGGAATGGACAGCGGCCAGTCTGACTGATCAACTCAGCACCGCCGTATTGGTACTGGATACGCAACTGCAGGTTCAGTATTTCAATACCGCCTGTTGTGCTTTGTTTGGTATTGGCGAAAAGAAATTAAACCAACAATATTTCCCGACCCTGTTTCAGCACACTGATCTGTCAACCAGCTTTTTTCTGACCGCGATCCAGAACCGGCAAGGTTTTGGTATCAGCGATGTTCAGGCCGTGTTGCTTGATGGTCGGCATATGCTGCTGGATGTGACCGTCAATCTGATGGAAGAACCCACTTTGTTGCTGCTGGAGATCCGTCAGGTCGACCAACAACGCAAAATCAGCCAGGAAAGCCTGCAGCAGCATCAGCACCTGGCAGCCCGTGAATTGATCCGCGGTCTGGCGCATGAAATTAAAAACCCCTTAGGTGGTTTGCGTGGCGCCGCGCAGCTGCTGGAAGAGTCCCTTAACGACGAACAAAAAGAATACACCCAACTGATCATCGCGCAGGCTGACCGGCTACGAAACCTGGTCGACCGCTTATTGGGCCCCTACAAAGCGCCGCAAAAGAAAATGCAGAATGTGCATCAGGTGATTGAACAGGTGGTGCAACTGGCGCAGATGGACAACCCGCACCAGGTGTTGTTTATCCGCGACTACGACCCCAGTATTCCGGACTTTCAGTTTGACCCTGAGCTGATAGAACAAGCACTGCTGAATATTGTCGGCAATGCCCAGCAAGTGCTGGAACAGGCTGGCGGCCAAATTACGCTGCAAACCCGGGTGCTGAACCAGCATACCTTGCATGGCCGCCGTCACCGGCTGGTGGCGGCAGTCAAAGTCACTGACAATGGTCCTGGTATACCACCTGAAATTAAAGACACCTTATTTTTCCCAATGGTCAGCGGCAAAGCCGGTGGCACAGGCTTAGGGCTATCCATTGCCCAAACCTTAATTCATCAGCATGGCGGCTGGATTGATTGCGAAAGCTGGCCAGGCCAAACCTCATTTACTTTGTATCTGCCCCTCAATAACTCTGGAGATTAATATGCAACAAGTGGTCTGGATTATTGATGACGATAACTCGATCCGATGGGTGCTGGAAAAAGCGCTGGCACGAGCCGACATCGCCTGTGAAAGTTATGCTTCAGCCGACCTGATGCTGCAGCGTTTACAGTACGAGCAGCCCACTGTGGTGGTGTCCGACATCCGGATGCCAGGCACAGATGGTATGGCGCTGTTGGGTAAATTGCAGGAACTCAGCCCTGAATTACCCGTGATTATCATGACCGCGCATTCCGACCTGGACAGTGCGGTGAATGCCTTTAAAAAAGGCGCTTTTGAATACCTGCCGAAACCTTTTGATGTGAACGAAGCGGTGGCGCTTATTCAGCGTGCGCTGGAACATGCCAAAGCCAAACAACCCAAACATCAGCCAGTGCAAGCGACGGAAGTGCCTGAAATTATTGGTGAAGCTCCGGCCATGCAGGAAGTGTTTCGTGCTATCGGTCGTTTGTCACGCTCCAGCATCAGCGTGTTAATTAACGGCCAGTCCGGTACGGGGAAAGAGCTGGTGGCTCATGCGCTGCATAAACACAGCCCACGTTCCGAGCAGCCCTTTATTGCGCTCAACATGGCTGCTATTCCGAAAGACCTGATTGAATCAGAACTCTTTGGCCATGAAAAAGGCGCCTTTACCGGCGCCGCCAATCAGCGTAAAGGCCGCTTTGAGCAAGCTGACGGCGGCACCTTGTTCCTCGATGAAATTGGCGATATGCCGCTGGATGTACAAACCCGGCTGTTGCGGGTGTTGTCGGACGGCCAGTTCTATCGCGTCGGCGGTCACCAGGGCATCAGTGTTGACGTGCGGATCATTGCCGCCACTCACCAGAACCTGGAGCAACTGGTGGCAGAAGGCAAATTCCGTGAAGACTTGTTTCACCGCCTGAACGTGATCCGTATTCATATTCCGGCGCTGAAAGACCGCCGTCAGGACATTGCTAAACTGGCGCAGCACTTCTTACGCCAGGCCGCCCGCGAACTGAACGTCGAAGCCAAAAGCCTGGCCTCAGACACTGAGAAGTTTCTCGCCTCACTGGACTGGCCTGGCAATGTGCGTCAGCTGGAAAACATCTGTCGCTGGCTCACCGTAATGGCCAGTGGCAAACAGGTGCTGATGTCAGATTTGCCCCCGGAACTGACCCAGGCACCGAAAATTATTCATGCCAATAGCGCAGGGGTGGCGCAAAGCTGGCAAGATGCGCTGGCAACTTGGGTGCGCGACAAATTGCAGGCAGGCGAAGAAAATATTCTGGCCGAAGCCAGCCCTGAGTTTGAAAAAATTGTGCTGAAACAGGCGCTGCATTTTACCCATGGCCATAAGCAAGACGCTGCCCGCCGTTTAGGCTGGGGTCGCAATACGCTGACCCGCAAACTAAAAGAACTGGATATGGAATAAAGCGAAACCTGGAGAGGGTTAGTACCTCTCCAGTGCCAGTTCAATGCGACGGTAGTACAGCTGGGTCAGACCTTCATAGCCCGAATCAGTGCCAAGAAAAACCCAGACCGCGCCTGTGGCGTCGGTGTGCAACTGCAGCCGCTCTGAGGTCGAGGTCTGAATGGTTTTTTCTGCAAAGCGACTGCCATCACAAAGCGCATCTTTACTGCCCACATGACCAATCACAGCCGCCTGGCTGCCACCTTGTGACTGCTGTCCCTTATCAGCATTCAGGTAATAACCTTCTTGCTTAGGTTCAGATTGGTGGTAGCCCAACTTCATATAGACGCTTTCCCCTGGCGCACCACCAACCCCCATACAGTTTTCACCTGCATTGGTCAGAAAGCTGACGCGCAGACGAGCGTAATACCGGGTGGAAGGCTCAAGCCCAGTCAGCCGCTGCTTTAAAAACATAAAGAGGTCGTCACTGCGGTTCATGCCGGACAACAAATACCCTTGACCGTTAAATCCGGCAGGTAAAGTGCGAATACCGGACTCAAGCTGATAAATCGGCGCGTTATCAACAGGATAATCCGAAAAACCTGCAGTCCACCCCGATTCTCCTTGCTGGAAATCTGAGTTAAAGCCTTTGCCATCTCCATTAATTAATTCCACATCACAGCCACTGAACAGCAACGCTGTCAGGGCCAGGCTTATTCCGCTTACTATTTTCATTGCTGCTTTTCACTCCAGGCAACTGTTGACTCAACAGCGCTTATTGTAAAAAGCAGCATGGCCGGGGCTGTGACCATTTGTAATGCTTCAGTGTGAAAACGTCACCGGAGTGTGAAAGCCGTCAGAAGCCGAACGGGTTCTCAATGCTATGTGCCGGTTCGCTAAACCAACGAGGCCCCTGCGCCGTCATATAGAAGTGATCTTCCAGCCGCACGCCAAAATGGCCGGGTACACAAATCATCGGCTCATTGCTAAAGCACATACCTTCGGCCAGCGCAGTCTGTTCGCCGCGCACCAGGTAAGGTCCTTCGTGGATATCCCGGCCAATACCATGCCCGGTACGATGGGGTAGACCCGGTAATTGATAGTCAGGCCCCAAACCATGGGACATCAGCACCTCACGCGCTGCATAGTCAGGGAGCTCACAAGGCTGGCCCAGCTTTGCGGCGGCAAAGGCGGCAGCCTGCGCCTGCTTTTCAATGTTCCAGATACGGCGCTGCTCAACCGTCGGCTCGCCAAACACATAACTGCGGGTAATATCGGACACATAACCCAGCAAGCGACAACCAGTGTCAATCAACACCATGTCCCCTTGTTCGAGCACCTTCGGTGTTTTCACGCCATGCGGATAGGCCGAATCCGGACCAAATAACACAATACAAAAATACGAACCTGAGGCGCCGACCGCCTGGTGAGCCTTATCGATAAAGGCTTCAACCTCAGCCGTGCTGATGCCCTCATATAAAATGCTGGCAACAGCCTTGTGCACTTCCAGCGTCATGTCCATCGCCCGCTGCATAATGGCCAGTTCAGCCGCCGATTTTTGCGCCCGGCAGCCCTGAGTCACGGCTTTACCACTCTGGATCTGCCAGTCCGGTACCTGTTGACGTAAGCCTTCAAAGATAAAGAAACTGCTGCTGTCATCCAGTGCCAGCCGGGGATTCGGCAGGCCACTGAGCCGGCGGGCTTGTTCAACCAATAGTTGATAGGGGTTTTCATGTTCATGCCAGCCGGCAATCTCGGCTTTGACCTGCTGGTAGCCCTGTAACGTCGGCACTTCAAACACCGGGCTGATATACAACAGTTGCCCTGTTGCCGACAGCAAAGCGCCGACCAGGCGTTCACTGGGGTACCAGTCGGTGCCGGTAAAATAACTTAAATTAGTGCCTGCATTCAGATACAACAGGTCCAGCCCCTGTTGCTGCATCAATTCGCAGGCTTTGGCCAGTCGTTGCTGGTATTCAGCCAGCTGAATTGGCTCCACAGCTGTTGTCATTACCGTCAAACCGGCCAGAGCTGCCTCTTGGCTTACGCCGCCTATACCTTTCATGTATGACCTCAAAATTGCCACGTGGGCCGCCACTCATCTGCATGACCCGCCACTGTGGTTTGGATTATTAACTGTTGTTACCTGGTTTGTTTTCACCGCTCTTTTCACAGCGGCCTATTAACGGCAACTGCCGTAGAATCAGCATCTGCGGATCCAGCAGCAACTGGTTGTCTGCTGGCAGCCAGACATCGCCCTGGCTGAAATCCAACCACTGCATCTGCCCATTCACCTGTGCGGGTACTGGCATTGGGAACGGCAGATTGCCCGGTACTTGCCAGTGCAAACGAATTTTCCCTTCTTGCTGTTGCTGTACCAGCTCAGGCAATTCGGCCTGATACAAATACACATCAAACATCCATTGGTAATCTTTGCCGGTCAGGCGGTTTACAATGGCAATAAAGTCTTCTGTAGTTTTGTAGGACGGCGCGATAGGATAAACCAGTTTGGCGGTGTCCGCTGTACCGTAGAGTAACTCGCGGGTGGCTTGCCAGAACAACTTGTCGCCAATCAATGCCCGCAAGGTATGCAGCACCCAGCCACCTTTGCCGTAAATGTCCGAATTAAACGCCTGCTCCGAGGTCACAATACCACTTCGTACCACAGGGTCGCAGTTTTTCAGCCCCAGATAAGCTTTATACATCTGGTAGCGGTAAGCCGCCTCACCCAGTTTATCCAGTGCATAGGCCGGTTGCATGTACAGTCCAAAACCTTCATGCAACCAGGCGTGATTCAGCGTTTTATGGGTCAGCAAGTTACCAAACCATTCATGCGCCAGTTCATGTTGTGCCAGCCAGTCATAGCCATTTGGGTCCAGCCCGTAGCCTTTGCCATAAGCATTGATGGTCTGGTGTTCCATGCCCAGATGCGGGGTTTCGACAAAACCTATTTTTTCGCTGCCCCAGGGGTATGGACCCAGTGTTTTTTCATACCAGTGAATTTGCTGCTGTAAATCATCCAGCCAGAGTTTGCGGGCAGCCTCTTTATTTTGTGGCAAGGCCCAGAACTCGACAGGAATGTTACTGCCATTAATACCGTTAAAGCTGAAGCGCTCCAGCACATAAGGGCCAATATTCAGCGCAATATTGTAATCGCTGGCTGGGACCGACAGCAGCCAGTCAAACTCAGTGCGGCCATCCGCCAGACTGCGCTGGTGCTGCAACACTCCATTGGTCGCTGCAGATAACCCTTTTGGCACCCGCAGTTTGATGCGCATGGAGTCAGCTTTATCGGCAAAATGATCTTTGCACGGCCAGAATAAATCACAACCTTCGCCTTGCACCGCGGTCGCTATCCATGGCTCGCCTGTCGGGGTATTGGCCCAGACAAAACCACCGGACCAGGGTGCTTTCAGCGCAATATGGGGTTTGCCCTGATAATACACCTGCACCCGCACTTGCTGACCTGTTTTATACAGAGCAGGCAAGGCCATGGTCAGCACACCAGCGTCACGCTGGTAACTGGCCACCTTGCCATCCACCTCAATGCGATCGATGTGGAAGCGGCTGTCCAGCTTCAGCTCCACACTGGCACTGTCAGCAACCAGCTCAAACACTGAGGTACCAGAGCCGCGGATCGACTGATGCTCCGGGTCTATATCTAAATCCAGTTCATAATAACGAACATCTGTGGCCTGAGCCGTCGCCGATAGAGGCTGGCCTGTGTCTCCAATAACAGGATCAAGTGGTGCCGGGCTCTGACAGGCACCCAGCAGACAGGCAGACGCAATCAAGGTCAGACGGGAAAAAACAGAGGGGACGTAAGTCAACATAAAGCGGTCATGCCATTGTGTTTTATCGGAAGCCGATCATGGCAAGCGCTCAGCGGAAGCACCAGAGGACCCATCGGTTCAAAGCTGCCGTTAATCGCGTTTCACTGATAAGAAAAAAGCACTGGGATCAGTGCTTTTTCATGGATACTGCAGTTATTCCTGCATGCGCGCTTCACGTTTCTGCTCACGCTCAGCCAGTTTAGCTTTTTGCTCGGCAGTCAGCAGCTGATAAATATCGTGCTGCAAACGGGAGCGGCTAACCTCCGCTTCAAGGCGTTGGCTTTGTTGACTTTGCAGCACAGTGCGGACTGCTGCTTCATCAAAGTTCTCAGCCTGGATCAGCGTTTTCAGCTGTTCGTGCTGCGCCTGCATATCTGCTTTGGCTGGCATCGAGGCACGAGCCTGCTCCATCAGAGTTTTTACTTGTTCTTTTTGCGTATCGGTCAGGTCCAGACCTTTCAGTTGCATCATGGCACCAGGCATGGGGCCGTGATGACCACGATCCTGGCCTGCAATGGCTGTCAGGCTGGTTGCAGCAACTAAGGTACTGAATAATAATGCGGTCAGGGTTTTAGCTTTCATCGTCAATCTCCTGTGTTGGGACCATTACAGCTTACCCAACCCAATGCAAAGCAGCGCAAAGCCTACGTAAAGATTGAGTAAAGCCCTGCAAGCAATTCTGTCCGGCTTTTACAATGGCGAAAAAACAGGAGGCACAATGACCGCAATTCTTATGATTGATGATGATCAGGCGCTGACTCAGCTGGTCGCCGAATACCTGCAACCTGAAGGTTATCAGTTCACTGCAGTGCACGAAGGTGTCGCCGGATTGGAACGCGCCAAAAGCAATGAATTTCAGCTGATCCTGCTCGATATTATGTTGCCAGGCCTGGATGGGTTAAGTCTGCTGCGGCAGTTACGCCAGCATAGCTACTGCCCGGTATTAATGCTGACAGCGCGCGGCGACGAAATTGACCGGGTGCTGGGCCTGGAACTGGGTGCAGACGATTACCTGGCCAAACCTTTTAGCCCACGTGAACTGGTGGCCCGCATTAAAGCCATACTGCGCCGTGTTGAACTGCTGCAACAGCAGCAACAAAGCCAACCCGCGATACTGACCATCAATCAGCTGACTCTCGACAGCGCGCGCCGGCAAATCAGCGTGGCGCAACAGGCACTGACCTTAACCGCCACCGAATACCAAATTCTGGAACTACTGATGCGCCATGCCGGCGAGGTCGTCAGCAAAGAAGACTTAAGTCAGTTAGCTTTGGGCAAACGACTGCAGATTTATGACCGTAGCCTGGATATGCATATCAGCAATATCCGGAAGAAAATCAGCCAGTACGACAGCGCGGAAAAAATTCAGACCTTACGTGGCTTAGGCTACTTGCTGCTGCAAGGCAGCCCACTATGAACTGGCACAGGTTTCATCCTTTTAATTATCTGGCGGGCCGGATTTTTCTTTGGTTCTGGCTGGTGCTGTCGGTCGCCGTTGCTGGCACTATGCTGCTGACGGAAAACTGGTTGTCTCAAACTGAACTGCACAGGCCGCCGCCGCATCTGGCCGAGCCAATGCGGCAAATCAGCCGGCAGCCGCCGGTGTTTACCACAGAAGCAGAGCTACAACGTTTTCTGAAACGCCAGTTTGATGGCGTCTGGCTGCTGGTGCGGCTCAGCGACACCAAAGTACTGAACCGCGAAGCCATTCCACCCAAGCTGGATCCCAGCTGGATCACTGAACTTGCTCAGTTGCAACGCCCCCGTTTATTGACGCACAGAAACTACCTGCTGCTGGGGCCAGCCCTCGTGAGACTGGGAGACGAGCCTGTCGCAGCCTTTCAGTTGCGACAAAAGCCGGAGCGGCCCTGGTGGCACCTGGCTGCGCTGCCGGAAGAGTTGCTGGTGCCGTTTTTAATTGCCGTCTCCGCCATTGCCAGCCTGATTCTGGCTTTTTCGATCACCAGACCGCTGCGTGAACTCAGCCAAAGCCACCTGGATTTTGCCCGCGGTCAGTTGCAAAGCCGGGTGGCCGATCTGGCAGCTCGCCGTGACGAATTAGGTGCGGTCGGGCGCGGTTTTAATACCATGGCCCAGCAAATAGAAGCTCTGATAGAAAACCAGCAACGCCTGCTCCGCGATGTGTCGCACGAGCTGCGCTCCCCGCTAACCCGCTCGCAACTGGCGCTGGCATTGCAACAACGTCAGCAGGACAGCCCGCAGTTACAGCGTATTGAGCAGGAACTGCAGTTGCTGGACCAGTTACTGGACGAGCTGCTGACCTTTAGCCGGCTGGACGCAGGCCAGTACCCGCTGGATAAACAACAGTTGGATTTAACGGAGCTGGTGCAGGCAATACTGGAGCTGAATCAACTGGAGGCGGACGCCAAACAGCAGCAGTTTGTGTTTAATGCTCCTGAACAGGCACCTTATTGCGCTGACCAGCGCCTGCTTGGCCGGGCCATTGAAAATGTGGTGCGTAATGCCATGAAGTACAGTCCGGCGGGCAGCCAGATCCAGCTGGATCTGGCTGCTGACGCTGGCGGATGGCAGCTTCGCATCAGCGACCAGGGGCCAGGGGTTCCGGCAGAACAACTGCAACAAATCTTTGCGCCCTTTTTCCGGGTGTCACAAGTGCGTGAACATCAGCAAGGCACAGGTCTGGGTCTGGCCATTGCGGCCCAGGCCATGCGACAACATCAGGGCCTTGTCAGCGCCAGTCTGCCGCCAGAAGGTGGTCTCTGCGTGCGTTTTGAGTTCAGATAACAATGAGCGCCTGGCAACTGCAAGCCCAGTTCTCCGAGCAAAACCTGCTGCAACGCCAGCAGGAATTGCGGCAATTCTGGCGCTCGGGACACCATCAGCACTTTGCCGCTAAAGATGGAACACAACTGGCCTGCAGCCAGTTTATTCAGCCGAATGCAAGGGCCGATTTAGTCATATCCCCCGGGCGGATCGAAGCGGCTGAGAAATACATGGAAAGCTGCTTTGACCTATATAAAGCGGGCTTTAACCTGCATTTGCCCGATCACAGGGGTCAGGGCCGCTCGGCCCGGCTTTGTGCCGACCCGCATCTGGGTTATGTCGCAGACTTTGACGATTATGTGCAGGATTTAGAACTGTTTATTCAGAGCAAAGTGCGGCCTTTGGTTCGCGGGCCTTTGCTGGCGCTTGGCCACTCCATGGGCTCAGCCATCCTTTGCCGTTACCTGCAAAGCACTGCACAGCATGGCATTCAGGGCGCCGTGTTCTGTTCGCCGATGTTCGGCCTGCCGATGGCGTCACTGCCCGAACCTGTCGCACTCTGGCTATGCAAGGCGTTACGCTGGTGGCAAGGCACACCGCAGTATTTCCCCGGGCAAAAACCGTACAGACCAGTGCCTTTTGCCGACAACCATTTATGCCAGAGCCAAGGCCGCTATCAATGGTTCCGTGATTTGTATCAACAACAACCTGAACTGCAGTTAGGTGGCGTCTCCAGCCACTGGTTGGTACAGGCATTGCTGGCCTGTCGACAGATCCAACAAGCGCCACCACTGCGGTTACCCCAGCTGATTTTACAAGCCGGAGCCGACGATGTAGTGGCCAATCCGGCACAAAACCTTTATGTCGCAAGGCAACCCGGCGCCCGACTGCTGCGGATCGACAGAGCAAAGCACGAGCTTTTTCTGGAAACCGACAGCATTCGCGCTGAGTTGTATCAGCAGTTGCAGTTATTCTGGCAACAGCTCGGCATCTGATCGCGGTTCCGGGTGGATCATCACTTCGGCACCCACATAAAGTGCCTGCAGTTTCAGCTCCACCTCGTCGACAATCTGATGTGCCTGCTTTAAAGTCCAGTGGTCGTCTAACACCAGCACACATTGAATAAAGACTTTAGGCCCGGCTCTGCGCGTGCGTAACTGCAGACAGGCCAGCACATGAGCGTGCTGCAGCACCAGTTGCTTAATCTGCAGCAGCTCTTCAGGCGGCAATTGCTCGTCGAGTAAATGCTGTAAGCTCTCCCGCGCCAGTTGCATCGCGTTCCACAGCAAATAAAGTGCAATCAGCACGGCCATCAGCCAGTCTGCCCACAGCCAGCCGAGCCAAACCATGCCCAGCGCCAGCAGCACGGCGGTATTCATCAGTAAATCACTGCGGTAGTGCAGTGAGTCGGACTTCACCGCCAGTGACCCAGTGCGGCGAATAATCCAGTGCTGCGCCAGCACTAACAGTAAGGTCAGCGCCATGCAGCTCAGGGTAATCACCATACCAAAGCCCGGCGCCTGTGGTGTCACCTGCCCTTTGGCGCCACTGATCGCTTGCAACAACACCAGCAGCGCCGCTCCGGCTAAAAAAGCGGCCTGCAACAGCGCCATCACGGCTTCCGCCTTGCCATGGCCAAAGCTGTGGTTGTCATCGGCTGGCCGCAGTGCATAACGCAGCACAGCAAAATTAAGCACCGAGATCAATAAATCCAGTGCGGCGTCGGTAAAAGAGGCCAACATGGCGCTGGAGTCCGTCAGCAGCACGGCCCAGAGTTTCAGCACTAAAATCAACACCGCAACACAAAGTGTCAGGTAAGCTGAGCGTTTAACCCACAACTGATAGTCAGCCTGCATAGGATCCTCTTGGTGGCGGATAGGCACCCGATATGAAAATTGCTACACTCTGCGGCCTTTGTCTGGCCTTCTGGAGTCTTTGATGCTTGATATTGTGTTGTACGAGCCTGAAATTCCCCCCAATACCGGCAACATCATCCGGCTTTGTGCCAATACGGGTTACAGATTGCATCTGATTGAACCTTTGGGTTTCGCCTGGGACGACAAGCGGATCCGTCGGGCCGGTCTGGATTATCATGAGTTTGCTTCGGTACAACGTCATGCCAACTATCAGGCCTTTCTGGACAAAGTGCAACCCAAGCGCCTGTTTGCCTGCACCACCAAAGGCCAACGCCATCATTCAGACGTCAGTTACCAGGCTGGTGATGTATTGATGTTTGGCCCGGAGAGCCGTGGCCTGCCGGTTGAAGTCCGTGAAAGCCTGCCACTGGAACATTGGTTGCGCATTCCAATGGCACCAGATAGCCGTTCGATGAACCTGTCGAACGCGGTTTCTGTTTTTGTCTACGAATCCTGGCGTCAGCTTGGGTACGAGGGCTCCGTCTAACCGGCCGAACCGGGTTTGCCTGCAAACCTTAGTTATGGCTATAGTGTGCGTTTAGCATTCTGATTTTTAGTTGTTTTTTGCGTAAGAGCAAAGGAATGAGTTTATGTCAGCCTGGACAAAATTCTGCGTCTGTTGTGTATGGATGCTCAGCCTGCAGGTTCAGGCTTACATCTCTATCCAACCTATGGTGCAGGCCAGAGACAATCAGCACCTGAGAGCTCAGCTGTTCAGTCAGGACACAGATGGTTACCTCTGGTGGACCACCAGCAGTCAATTGCATCAGTTTGATGGCCATCTGCAGCACAGTGTCGCGCTGCCGCCAGCGTTGCACCACCCCTTAACCGCCTTAGGTCAGGCCGGTGCCGACTTGCTCTGGCTGGCTGATAAACGGGATCTGTGGCAGTTTCAACCTTCCACCGGGCAATTCCGGGAGTTGTGGCAAGCCGATTTCCCAATTCTGCGGCTTTGGTCCACGGCGCAATCCAGGCTGATCCTGACCAGCCACAGCCTGTGGAGCTGGCCAGCCGGCCAACAGGCCCCCACCCTGCTGTGGCAAAACCCGCCAACTGCAGCGCCCTGGTTACAGGCCAGTGTCCACCAGGATGCACTCTGGCTGTGGAATCAGGAAGGATTGCAGCAGTTTTCACTGGCCAGTCAAAGCTGGCAACGCATTAGCCTGCCGTTTCAGGGCATGCCGTTGTTGCAGGCCGGTCCAGACCAGCAACTGTGGTTACTCAGCCCACAAAAGCAACTTTACCTGTGGCAGCACAGCCAGCTGCAGCCGATCGCCGCTGAACAACCATTCGCCGCCAGCCAGCTACAGCTCGATAGCCTGGGTCAGCTCTGGTTATTGCAAGCCAACCGCCTCAGTCTGTACCAGCCAGATCAGCAGCAATGGCAGCATCAACGCCTGCAAAAAAACTGGTCCGGGCTCTTTGCCGACCGGCACCAGAATTTATGGTTAAGCGATCCGGCCGGCAATATCGCGCTGGCCAGTCAAAGCGCGCTTGATGCACAACCGGATGCGCAGCTGCAACTGCCCGCTTCAACACTGGTGTGGCAACAAGGTGTACTGGGCAACGCAGATCAACAATGGCAGGCCCCGGCAGAGGCCAGCCAGGCTGAACAGGCTGGTGTGCAACAAAACAACCCCTGGTTCCTTACCAGCCAGCAGTTATGGTTCAAGACCCCGGAACAGCCGCAGTGGCAAGTACTGCCGCAGCGTATCCGCGCCTTGCAACCTGGGACGGCTGGCTTATGGTTTGTTGACGAAAAAGGCTTATGGTTACTGAACGTATTGGGGCAGGCACCTGAATTAATTCAACAAAACGCCGGCTGGTATTTTCTTAGCCTGAACCAGCATCAGCTCTGGCTGGCCGGTCATGACCAATTGTATTTGTACGACCTGTCCGCACAGGAATTAAGTCGCTGGTCCGCCGAGTGCGGAATGCAGAGCTGCCCTGCACTCAGTCAGCTGATTGCGATGCGCGCAGGAGACCGGCAACTGGAATTACTGCTGACCGGCAGCTTAGTTAATTTTAAACCAGATGAACAAGCGCTGGTACTGCGCCAGCAATCGAAACTGGCAGTGCCACCACAAACACAGCAATTCTGGTCCAAACCCGATCAGCTCTGGCTGGTCAGTCAGGACAAACTGCAACTCTTTTCAGCCAACACGGGCTCCAACCCAAGCTGGACGTTGAATGAAGGTGAGTTTTTTACCGCAGCTCCCTGGCTGTCGCCGCAAGGCGGGCTGCGACTGCGGACCAATCAGGCTAGTTACCAGGTTGTGCCGGGTCAGGACTCAGCCAGACTGCCCGTCAATCCGGTGCGCTTGCAGCTGATTGCAGACCCGGGCCAGCATTTACGCCGTCATGGCAACGAGCTTCGTCTGGACAGCAAAGGCAGCAGCAGCCGCTGGCAACTCAGCCACTACCCGACGGCAGGCAAACAATGGCAGTATTTCCGCTACCAACTGGACCAAGAACCCGCGCGGTTGCTGGATTACCCGACGCAACAGTTTGTCCTGGACTTACCTGCTTCAGGCTCACATCAACTGAAGCTGGAAGCCAGCTATGACGGCATTCACTGGCAGCAGGCGGCTCAGTACCAGCTGCAACTGCAGCGGTACCTGAATCTGCCGACCATTTGGCTTGGCCTGCTGCTGCTGTGCTCCGCTGTCACGTTATGTTTTGTGTTGTGGCGGGTACGGCGCTACCAACAACATCTGGCCAGCACCAATGAGCAACAGTTACTCATTGGCTCACTGTTTAACAACACGCAGGACGCCGTCTGGCTGGCCGATCAGGAGCTGCAAATCCAGAAAGTAAACCAGGCCTTCACTCAGATCACTGGCTATCCGCAGGGGACTATTGAAGGCAGGGTGATGCCGCTGTTTACCGCCCAGGGCCACCAGACCGAATTACTGAAAAGCATCCGTGAGCAGTTGCAGCAGTTTCAGTTCTGGCGTGGCGAAGTCTGGAGTCAAAAAGCCAATGGTGACCGGATTGCCGTGTCATTAGCCATTACGCTGCTATCCCCCACAGGAGCAGGTAAAGACGAGCTGTACCTTGGCATATTCTCTGATGTGACCAACCGTAAACTCAATGAAAAAGAACTGCGTAAACTCAGTACCCGTGACGCCCTGACCCAATTACCGAACCGCTCCTTGTTTCTGGAACACCTGGAGCGGGCGATCAGCAGTTGTAATAGCCGCTTCCCGCAGTTCGCCGTAATACTGCTTGATCTGGACCGATTCGCTAAAATCAACGACTCGCTGGGCCATCAGCAAGGTAATCAGCTACTGCAATTGGTTGCCGCCCGCTTACAACAACAACTGCCGGCCGGTTATATCCTGGCCAAAACCGGCATTGATGAATTCGCCATCCTGGTGCCTTCCCATTTTTACACTGAGCAGTTTGACGCGTTATTAAACCGGCTGGCGAATCAGTTGCTGCTACAAATACGGGAGCCGCTGCAACTGGCTGAACTGCAAGTCACACAGACCGCCAGTGTGGGCATTGCCGTGTATCCGGCTGACGGCGAAGCCAGTGATTCGTTGCTGCGCAGCGCCGACACCGCATTGCACCATGCCAAACATATGGGACGAAATAATGCACAGTTTTTCAACGATAAAATGCTGCAGCGCACCCCTGAGTACCTGGCGTTGGAAAGCGATTTATGGCGTGGCCTGAATCAGCAGGAATTCCATGTGTTGTACCAGCCAAAATACAACATCAGTCAAAACCAGATTGTCGGTTTCGAAGCCTTGTGCCGCTGGCAAAACCCGCAGCGCGGTCTGGTATCGCCGGCCGTTTTTATTCCGATTGCCGAAGAAAATGGCGTGATTATTCAGCTGGACCGGCTGGTGTTCAGCCAGGTCTGCGCGCAAATCCGCCTCTGGCAACAACAAGGTGTGATGCGCGGCCGCGTCGCCGTGAACTTGTCGGTGCAGCAGTTGCAACAAAAAGACTTGCCTGACTTTTTAGGCCAGCAGTTGCGCTTGCATGGTGTGGATGCCCAATTTATTGAGCTGGAAATCACTGAAACCGCCATGATGCGGGATGCTGAACATTGTCTGCAGATGATGCATCAGTTAAAAGCACTGGGCTTTACGCTGGCACTGGATGACTTTGGCACCGGCTATTCGTCTTTGGGCTATCTGAAACGCTTCCCAATCGATACGCTGAAAATTGACCGTGCTTTTGTTAAAGACATGGACAGCTCAGAGCAAGACCGCAACATCACCTCCACCATTATCCGGCTGGCTGGTTACCTGAATATCGCGATAGTGGCCGAAGGCGTCGAAACTGAGATGCAGGCTTACCTGCTACATGTAATGGGCTGTGAAGTGGCGCAAGGTTATCTGTTCAGCGCCCCGGCAAGCCCGGAGCAAGTTAGCCTGTTGCTGCAGAAAGAAACAGAAAAGGCGTAGTCTCCTACGCCTTTTTATCTGAACCAGAACTCTGGTTTACTCGTCGCGCTTTTCACGCCCCAGCAAATCAAGTGCCGCCAGTTTGGCATCTTTGCCCTGGTACAACACCTGGTAGATTTGTTCGGTAATCGGCATTTCCACCCCGACACGGGCTGCCAGATTGAATACCTCTTTGGCATTGCGGTAGCCTTCGACCACCTGACCAATCTGACTCATGGCCTGCTCAACTGACTGACCTTCGCCCAGCAACAGACCAAAACGGCGATTACGCGACTGATTGTCAGTGCAGGTGAGCACCAAATCACCCAAACCAGCCATGCCCATAAAGGTTTCTTTTTTGGCACCCAAAGCGCAGCCAAGCCGACACATTTCGGTCAGGCCTCTGGTGATCAGCGCCGTACGGGCGTTGGCACCAAAGCCAATGCCGTCGGCCATACCGGCCCCTATAGCAATCACATTTTTCACCGCGCCACCAAGCTGCACTCCGATAAAATCAGGGTTGGTATAAACCCGGAAGGTTTTGGTGCAGTGTAGCTGATCGGACAAAGTCTTAATAAACTCTGGGTCTGTGGACGACAATGAAATGGCGGTCGGCAGCCCTTTGGCCAGCTCTTTTGCAAAAGTCGGGCCTGACAGCACCGCCAGCGACACTTGCTCACCGAGGATCTCTTTGGCCACATCCTGCAGCAACCGGCCTGTTTCCGGCTCCAGGCCTTTAGTGGCCCAGGCCACCCGGGCATCAGGCTGTAAATAAGGTTTGATCTGTTGCAGGGTTTGAGCAAAGGCGTGGCTTGGCACCACCACTAAAATATCGCGGCAGGAACGGACAGTTTCAGCTAAATCGGCACTGACCACCAGCGCATCCGGCAAGCGGATATCCGGCAGATAGCGCTGATTGGTTCTGTCGCTGGCCATCTGCGCAATATCATCGGCATTCCGCCCCCATAACAGGGTTGGATTGCCATTACGGGCCAGAGAAATAGCAAGGGCGGTCCCGTAAGAGCCCGCCCCTAAAACAGCGATAGCCGCTTTCATTTACGAATGCGTCACTGCGCCCTGTTGGGCCTGCGCTTCTGCCTGGCGTTTCTGCAGATATTGGGCAAACAGAGCATCAAAATTAACAGGTGACAGGTTCAGTTGTGGGAAAGTACCACGGTTCACCAGGCTGGCCACAGCTTCACGGGCATAAGGGAACAGGATGTTCGGGCAGAACGAAGCCAGCATATGTGCCATTTGAACTTCCTCTTCCACTGCTGGCAGAGCGAAAATACCGGCTTGCTGCACTTCACACAGGAAGGCCACTTCTTCACCTAAACGGGCAGTCACGGTCAGTGACAGCACCACTTCAAAACTACCGTCATCCAGCTTTTCGCTGCGGGTGTCTAAATCCAGCTGAACCGCAGGTTGCCATTCTTTACGGAAAATTGCCGGAGCCAGAGGCGCTTCAAAAGAAACGTCTTTTACATAAATACGCTGAATGGCAAATTGTTCAGTAGCTACGCCGTTGGCTTGTTGTTCTGACATGATAAATCCTTAGTTATTCTTAATCTATTTCAGGCGCTTAACAGCGCATCCAGACCACCTGCTGCGTCCAGCGCAACCAGGTCGTCACAACCGCCAACGTGGCGGTCACCAATAAAAATTTGTGGCACTGTAGTACGGCCGTTGGCACGCTCAATCATTTCCGGCCGGCGCTCAGGCTGACGGTCAATCTGAATCTCTTCAAACTGCACGCCTTTGCTGCTGAGTAGCGACTTTGCGCGGACACAATAAGGACAATAGTCTTTAGTGTAAATAGTGACGTTTGCCATCTGTACCTCGTTATTTCTTCACCAGCGGCAGGTTCGCACCTGTCCAGCTATTCATCCCGCCCTGTAACACAAATACCTGGCTGAAGCCTTGTTTATTCAGGCTGTCTGCCACACCTTGTGCTGACATGCCGGCCTGACACACCACAATAATGGGGTTGTCTTTCTGGTTTTCAAGACCAGGCAAGCCCGCCGCCTGAATTTGGCTGGCGGTAATGTTACGGGCACCGGTGATATGGCCTTTGCGGAAATCTGCGTCTGAGCGGATATCCAGCACAGTGGCATCTTTACGGTTGACCAGCATCGTCAGTTCAGTCGGGCTGATTTGTTTGATTTTAGAGGTTAAAGATTTCATCCAGCTGACAACCAGCGCCAGAAACAAAACGACCCAGGCCGCCGTCAGGTAGGGATGATTCGATAAAAAGTCGATATATTGCTGCATAAAGAGCCATCTGGTTAGCGGAAAACGGGCCCGAGTATACCCAGTTTCAGACCGGATTACAGCCCTGGACTCCCTTGTGTACTATTCCAGCACTGTTTTCACCGATAAAACAGGGTAAGATAGCCAGATTAGATGATGCAGAACAGTCGGTTGCGGAGAGCAGGTATGGCGCAGAAAAAACCTTTAGTGTTAATTATTCTGGATGGATGGGGTTACCGCGAGGAGCGGGACTATAATGCTATAGTGCAGGCCCGCACCCCAGTGATGGATAAACTCTGGGCCAGCTACCCTCATACCCTGATCTCCGGTTCTGGCATGGACGTGGGTCTGCCGGACGGTCAGATGGGTAATTCTGAAGTCGGCCACGTCAACCTGGGCTCTGGCCGGGTGGTGTATCAGGACTTTACCCGCATCACCAAATCAATCAGCGACGGTGACTTTTTTGAAAACCCTGTGTTGACCGACGCCTGTCAGGCGGCTGTTCAGGCGGGTAAAGCGGTGCATATTATGGGCTTGCTGTCGCCAGGTGGCGTGCATAGCCATGAAGATCATTTAATTGCGATGATTGACCTGGCCAAACAGCAAGGTGCCAGCCAGATTTACCTGCACGCCTTTCTGGATGGCCGTGATACGCCTCCCCGCAGTGCTGAAGCATCATTGGCGCGGGTTGAAGCTCACTTTAAAGCCATTGGCACCGGTCAGATTGCGTCTGTAATTGGCCGTTATTATGCGATGGACCGCGACAAACGCTGGGATCGGGTGCAGGCCGCCTACGACCTGCTGACGCAAGGCAAAGCTGATTTTCAGGCCGACAGCGCCGTTGCCGCGCTGCACAATGCATACAACCGTGACGAAAACGACGAATTCGTTAAAGCCACCGCCATTCTGACCCCGACAGGCCAGGTGGTCAGCATGAACGACGGCGACAGCCTGATTTTTATGAACTTCCGTGCCGACCGTGCCCGCCAGTTCAGCCGCGCTTTTACTGACGCGAACTTTAATGGCTTTGTCCGCAGCAAGACCCCTGCCCTCAGCCGCTTTGTGATGCTGACGGAATACGCTGCCGATATCAAAGCGCCTTGTGCCTACCCGCCTGAGAGCCTGAATAACGTATTGGGTGAGTGGCTGGCCAAACATCAGAAAACCCAGCTGCGGATTTCCGAGACTGAAAAATACGCTCACGTCACCTTCTTCTTCAGTGGTGGCCGCGAAGAGTTGTTTGACGGCGAACAACGCATTCTGGTCGAGTCACCCAAAGTAGCAACCTATGATTTGCAGCCTGAGATGAGCTCTACTGAACTGACCGACAAGCTGGTTGGTGCTATTCAGGGCGGCGAGTTTGATGTGATTATCTGTAACTACCCGAATGGCGACATGGTGGGCCATACTGGCGTGCTGGACGCCGCCATTGCTGCGGTTGAAGCGGTAGACCACTGCATCGGCCGGGTGGTGGAAGCACTGCAGCAAGTCGGTGGTGAATGCTTGATCACCGCAGACCACGGCAATGCCGAGCAGATGATGGACCCTGAATCTGGTCAGGCCCATACCGCTCATACCAGCGACCCTGTGCCGTTGATTTACGTTGGCCGCGCAGCCGAAGTGACGCAGGGTGGCATTTTAAGTGACATAGCTCCAACCATGTTGCATCTGATGGGCATGCCGGTGCCGGCAGAAATGACTGGCAAAGTGTTGATGAAAACCCACTGATGCAAAAATCCTTTCGACATGCAATGACACAGCAGAGCCTGGCTCTGCTGTGTTGCTTTGGTTTGCTTGCACCTGCTGCTGCCCAGCAGCAACAAGAAGTGCAACAAGAGCTCAACCAGCTGAAGGATCAAATCCAGCAAACCGAAAAAGAGCTGAAGCAGCAGCAACAAGCGTTTAGCAAAGCACAGGAGTTGCTGAAATCAGCTGACCAGTCGTTGGCGAAACTGGCCGCGGCACTTCGCAGCAGCCAACAGCGCCTGGCGGAGCTGAATCAACAGCAGCAACAACTTGAATTGCAACAGCAGCAGTTACAACAGGAATTTGAACGACAGAAGTCATTGCTCAGTCAGCAATTGCGCGGGGCTTTTGTCGCAGGCCAGCATGACTACAGCAAGTTGCTGTTAAACCTGAACGACCAACAGCAACTGGAACGGGTACTGACCTATTACCAGTACCTGAATAAAGCACGCACCACTGCCTTAACAGGGTTGTCGACCACGGCAACAGAACTGAAGCAAGTGCAACAAGAGTTGCAGGTTCGCACAGAGCAACAACAGCAGGCTCAGCGTGAATTGGAAGAACAACAAACGGATTTACAACAGGCTCGGGTCAGTCAACAGGCGTCAGTGAAGAAAATACAGGCCTTCCTGGTCAGCAACAAGCAGCAACTGGATTACCTGAAGCAGAACGAGCAAAGTCTGCAAAGCACCCTGAGCAAGCTGAAAGCGGCCGCGCTTGCCGCCAAACAACGGCTGGATATTCCAAAAACCAAAGGCAACCTGCCCTGGCCTGTGCGCGGCGACATTCTGCAAAGCTATGGTGAACAGCGCCTGGCGGGTGTCAGCTCGCGCGGCATCCTGATAGCCGCCGCTGAAGGCACCCAAGTGAAAACGGTTGCCGCCGGGCAGGTGTTGTACGCCGACTGGTTAAAAGGCTATGGCTGGGTAATTATTGTCGACCACGGCAGCGGCATCATGAGTCTGTATGGTCACAACCAGGCTCTGCTGAAGAAACCCGGCGACGCAGTCCTTGCCGGTGAAGCTGTTGCTTTAGTCGGTGCCAGCGGAGGTCAAACCCAAAGTGGCCTTTATTTTGAGATCCGGCAAAAAGGCAGCGCCATTAATCCGGTCAGCTGGTTACAGAAAAAGGCTGGTTCTTAGATGAAATGGTTGTTGGTATGGTGTGCCCTGTTGTGCTCTTCCTCTCTGCTGGCTCAGCCCCGGCTGGTAATCGTGATTGATGATATAGGTTATCACCAGACCGATTACCGCCTGCTGGAGCTGAAATACCCGCTGACCTATGCGGTGATCCCGCATACCACCCACAGCAAAGCGATGGCGCAGGCAGCCATGCTTAAAGGCCGGGATGTCATTCTACACATGCCGATGGAATCGGCCCGCCGCGCGGATTTAAGCAAAAATGCACTGAAAGTCACGATGGACCGACAGCAAATAGAGCAGATGCTGGATGCCGCTTTTGCCGACGTACCGCAGGCCATTGGCATGAACAACCATATGGGCAGCTACTTCACTGAGCAGGACCAGGTGATGGACTGGACCCTTGCGTACCTGGGGCAGCGTAAACTGTTTTTCCTCGACAGCAAAACCACAGCCAAAAGCACCGCAGCCCGTTATGCCAGCCTGCATCAGGTGCCGTTGCTGACCCGACAGGTGTTTTTGGACAATGACCGCAGTTATGCGGCACTCGACAAACAGTTTAAGCAGGCTTTGCAGCTGGCGAAACAGCATCAGCAGGCCATTGCCATAGGCCACCCTTACCCGGAAACTTATCAGTATCTGCAAAAAAACCTGGCGACTATCGCCAAAGCGGGAGTTCAACTGGTGCCGTTGTCGGCCTTACTACCAGCAGATTACCCTTTGGTGAGAGCGGATCAGAGCCTACCATTGCACGCCATTGTGCAAACAAAGCCGTCACCAGCAGAACACAACTCAGAGCTTGCAAAGGTGTCCAAACCTGCAGAGCAAGAGCTGATGACTCCAGCCATGGCCGAACAGCTTATCCTGCAGCAGGAACAGGCGCTGAACCGCGATTACGTTATTCCTGAGTGGCTGAATCCGCTGACGTTGCCAGCCGAACAAAGCCCGAGAGTGCCACTCTATAAACACTACCAGCCGCAACAACAGCCGAAACCCGTCACGCCACCATTCTTTCAGCTTGGGCGCAGCCACAGCCGCTAGTAACAAAAAAGCCGGAGCATCAGCTCCGGCTTTTTAAATTCAGCACTGCTCAGGCTGCCATAGCGGCCTGCAGTTTTTTCATTGCATTTTTTTCCAACTGACGCACACGTTCGGCAGACACCTGATAACGGTCAGCCAACTCTTGCAGCGTCATTTTGTTCTGGTCCAGCCAACGGGCACGGATAATGTCCTGGCTGCGCTCATCCAAAGTGCGGACTGCAGCTTGCAGACGATCAACTGCGGCATTGTCCCACTGGTCTTCTTCAATCCGGTTGGCTAAATCAGAGCCTTTGTCTTCCAGAAAGTAGACAGGTGCAGTGTAGCTTTCGTCGTCATCGTCCGGCGCATCAAATGGCATATCGTGGTTGCTCATCCGGGCTTCCATCTCCAGCACTTCGTGCTCAGGAACCCCTAACGACTCCGCGACATTTTTCACTTCTTCCTGACTAAACCAGCCTAAGTGTTTTTTCGCCTTACGCAGATTAAAAAACAGTTTGCGTTGTGCTTTGGTGGTCGCCACTTTGACGATACGCCAGTTCTTTAACACAAACTCATGAATTTCTGCTTTGATCCAGTGCACAGCAAAGGACACCAGGCGAACACCCACTGCCGGGTCAAAACGTTTGACTGCTTTCATCAGGCCTATATTGCCTTCCTGAATTAAGTCGCTGATTGGTAGACCGTAACCTGAGTAGCTGCGGGCAATGTGCACAACAAAACGTAAGTGCGACATAATCAACTGGCGGGCAGCTTCCAGATCACCATCCTGATGTAAACGTTCGGCTAAAGCGCGTTCTTCTTCGGCGCTAAGCATAGGGATGGTACTGACTGCATGAGTATAAGCTTCCAGGCTACCGCTACCGGCCACTGTCAGCGTCATCAACTGTGCTGTTTGCGTCATCTTAAACCCCTTTCATTTCTGAAGTGCGACTGATGTTAGCACTCTTTACCAGAGAGTGCTAAATGTTTTTTTCAGGCTTTTAAGATCCAAATTTTCTAATACTGCTATTTTAATAATATCTGCTCATATAGAGTGGTCAGGCAACAAAATAGGATAAGTTTAAAGCTCGGATCAGCAGACTCAACGAATAAAAAGAACAGAGGCGGTACGATGTATTGTTATGTAGCCAGGCAACCCATTTTTAATCTGCAAAAAGAAGTGATGGGTTATGAGTTGTTATTCAGGGATGGCGTAGACAACAGTTTTCCTAATATCAACGCCGATGAAGCCACCTCAAAGTTAATTACCCAACACCACTTAATGTTGGGCGTCGAGAAAATAACTAGCGGTAAACAAGCTTTTATTAACTTTTCGGCAGATACACTGATCCACCATTTTCCAACCTCCATCGACCCCAACGCCATCGTTATTGAGATCCTGGAAACAGTAACGATCAGTGATGAGCTACTGCTTGCCTGTAAAGAGTTACATAAAATGGGCTATCGTCTGGCGTTGGACGACCACGATTTTGATCCAAAGTGGGATGTGTTCTTACCCTATATACATATTCTGAAAATAGATGTCCGGCAATTTAATGTGCTGGAAATCAGCCGTTACCTGCGCAGGGTCAGCCCCTACCCTGTCACCTTGCTGGCAGAGAAAGTAGAAACCGCAGAGGAATATGCTCAACTACAAACTCTGGGTTTCACTCTATACCAAGGCTATTTTTTTGCCCGCCCAGAGATGATTAAACATAAACAGCTTGGGTCCAATAAGCTGAATTTACTGACTCTGATTGGGGAGTCCAGCAAAGTACAGCTGGATTTCGATAAGCTCGCAGGCATTATGCAGCGTGACCTCGACATGTCGTACAAGCTGCTGCGTTTTATTAACAGTGCCAACTTCGGCCGTAAACAAAGCATCGGCTCGTTAAAACACGCCATGGTGTATATGGGTGAGGCTGAACTGAAGAAGTTTATCTCGCTGCTGGCGCTGGCTAATCTGGCCGAAGGCCAATCGGATGAATTACTGGTGATGTCGCTGATCCGGGCACGTTTTTGTGACCAGTTGGCATCCATTCGTGGTGATCACGACAACCCGCCCGCAGCCTTCCTGACCGGTTTGTTTTCCCTGGTAGACGCACTATTAGAACAACCTCTGCCTGAATTGCTATCCCAACTGCCATTACTGGATGAAATCAAAAGCGCATTACTGGAAGGCAAAGGTATGTTAGCGCGTTATTTAGCATTGGAAGCCACCTTTGAGCAGGGGCAATGGAAGCAACAAATCGAATTGTCGGCCAGCCTGGTGGCTGCCGACGTCGACCTAAACAGAATCTATCTGGACGCCGTCGAATGGGGGCAAAGCCTGCTTAATGCACGCTGAGCTCAAACCCCGACGGCATCGATCTGCGCTATGGTACGGCGCACCGCCAGGTAAGATCCCAATAAGCCCAAGAGTATCGCACCAAGCAATAAGTAACCCAGTTCAGCCAGGCTCATCGGTTGCAATTGGAAGCTGCCTTCATACAGCTGAGTGACGGTCGCAATACCTTGCTCCAGCCACCACATCAGCACTTCTTCAATCAGAAAGGTTAACACGCCACCAAACAAGCCCAGCCAAATCCCGGTATAAAGGAAAGGCCGCTGAATATAAGAGTCGGTCGCACCAACCAGCTTCATCACTTCAATTTCGCCTTTTTTACTCAGCACCATCAGCCGTATGGTATTGCCCACCACCAGCAACAACGCCAGCACCAACAACACAGCCACAGCGATAGCGGCCTGCCGCACCAGCGACACTATGGCATCCAGCCGCTCCAGCCAACCTATATCCAGCTTGGCGATGTCGATGTACCGTTCTTGCTGCAACTGCTTCAGCAACGCAGAGGCAGCAGCGGCCGAGGTGTCAGCCGGTGTCACCAGCATCACATGAGGCAGCGGGTTTTCATCCAGGTAATCCAGCGAATCGCCAAAGCCCGAGCTTTGTTTAAACTCATTCAGCGCCTGGCCTTTATCAATAAATTCAACCTGGGCTATTTGTGGGTCTGCTTGCAGCAATGCCAGCAGCTCAGCAATTTGGGTTTCATTGGTGTCTTGTTGCAAAAACAAACTGATTTGAGCCGCTTTGTCGACGCCCTGCCCCACTTGTTGCAGGTTTTTCACCATCAAATGCAAGGTGACTGGCAAAGTTAAACTGACGCCAATTACGGCCACGGTCAGTAATGAGGAGGCCGGCGTCAGCCAGATTTCACCCAGGCTGGTCACAGCCTGGCGTAAATGCGCCACCCAAAACATGACAAACTTGCGCCAAAGGCTGACTTTTGCTGCGGTTGCACCTGTGGCACGGCCCTGAAACAGAATGCTCATTCGTCGGCCCCCCAGCTCAGGCCGTCATTAATCATCCGGCCATTACGCAGTGTCAGAGTACGGTAACGCATCCGGGCCAGCAGGCTTAAATCGTGGCTGGCAATCAGCACAGACACACCAACCTGATTAAAAGCTTCGAACACACCCATAATTTCTTTGGATAATTCCGGATCCAGGTTACCTGTCGGCTCGTCCGCCAGTAACAAAGGTGGCCGGTTCACCACGGCGCGGGCAATGCCCACCCGTTGCTGTTCACCACCAGACAAGGTGTGTGGCAAGCAACGGACTTTGTCGAGCAGGCCCACTTTATCCAGGGCAGCGTGCACCCGCTTGGCCATATCTTTGCCACTAAAACCTTCAATCACCAAAGGCAAAGCCACGTTGTCAAACACCGTATGGTTCATCAGCAGTTTGTGATTCTGAAAGATCATGCCGATATCCCGACGGATGTACGGCACCTGGCGTTGACGAATTTTGCTTAAATCCACGCCGTTGATAAAGACTCTGCCCGCACTGGGGCGTTCGATCAGGCTGATCAGACGTAACAAGGTACTTTTGCCAGCCCCGGAGTGGCCAGTCAGAAAGGCCATCTCGCCTTTTTCCAGTTCAAAGCTGACCCTGTCTAATGCGACAAAACCACCACTGTATCCTTTGGTCACCTGTTCAAAACGCAGCATGTTCAGAGATCCCGGTTAAACAAGGCTTTAATAAAGTCATGGCTATGAAACACCCGCAGGTCATCAATGCCTTCGCCCACCCCAATGTAACGGATAGGCAGGCTGAACTGGTCGGCGATGGCGAAAATCACCCCACCTTTGGCGGTGCCGTCCAGTTTGGTCAGACTGATACCAGTAATATCCACCGCTTCTTTAAATAAACGGGCCTGACTTAATGCATTCTGACCTGTGCCAGCGTCCAGCGTCAGCATCACTTCGTGTGGTGCGGCGCCGTCAATTTTTTTCATCACCCGGACAATCTTTTTCAGCTCTTCCATTAAGTGTGTTTTGTTTTGCAAACGGCCCGCGGTGTCAGCAATCAGCACGTCCACATTGCGCGCTTTTGCTGCCTGGTAGGCGTCAAAAATCACCGAGGCACTGTCGGCGCCGGTCTGCTGGGCAATCACCGGGATCTGGTTACGCTCGCCCCACACCTGCAGTTGTTCAACCGCAGCGGCACGGAAGGTATCACCGGCTGCCAGCATCACAGTTTTGCCTTGCTGTTTGAATTGCTGGGCCAGTTTGCCGATGGTGGTGGTTTTACCTACGCCGTTCACCCCCACCATTAAAATCACATATGGGCCATCAGCGCCGTCCAGCTGCAGAGGCTGCTCCACTTTTTGCAGCATGTCAGCCATTTCCTGCTGCAGCTTGTCGTACAAGGCTTCGGCGTCACGCAGTTGTTTTCGATCGGCATGCAGCACCAGCTGCTTAATCAGTTTCTGGCTGGTTTCCACACCCACATCAGCCAGTAACAGCTGGGTTTCCAGCTCTTCATACAATTCATCATCAATTTTTTTGCCACGAAACAGACTGGCCAGGCCATTGCCAAGGTTCTCGCTGGTTTTGCTGAGTCCCTGGCGTAACCGGGTAAAAAAACCCACTTTGGCTGTTGTTGCTTCGATCACTGCGGGTTTTGCGCCGACTTCGGGCTGTACAGGTGTATCCAGCTCAGCAGCAGGTGTTGGCAGAATCTCGGTTTCAACGGCGCTTTCCATCGGCGCCGTCACCGCAGCTTCTTCTAAAGTTTCCTTTGCAGCCACAACAGGCTGTTCTGTTGGCACATCGGCTGCGACTGTGGTTTCTTCTGCAGCGTGCTCCTTGCTTGACGCTTGCTCTGGCTGAGCCACTGCTGGTAATTCTTGTTCTGCAGGCGCAGGCTGTTCGTTTTGAGACTTTTTGCCGAAACCCAGCCAGGAAAACAGTTTATTTTGCGTAGTCATAAAGCTCGATGCCAGAAGATTGGAAACTAAGGTAAAATCGCCGCTTATAGTACCATCTTTAAGATGCAGGGCAAAAACTCAATGAAAACAGCTCGTCAGAAACCAAGCCCCTCTCACAATGGTCCGGGTTATGTGCGCCTGATCAGTGGCCGCTGGAAAGGGCGGCGCTTACCCGTACTTGACACGCAAGGGCTGAGACCCACGTCAGACCGGGTGAAAGAAACCTTATTTAACTGGCTGATGCAGGATGTGGCCGGTGCTGCTGTACTGGACTGCTTTGCCGGTTCAGGCAGCCTGGGGCTGGAAGCCTTGTCACGTTATGCGGCGTCCGTGCTGATGCTGGAAAAAGATGCGTCAACCGCCACCCTTTTGAAAAAGCACCTGCAAAGCCTGAACACCACTGAAGGCTCAGTGCTGCAGACCGATACCCTGCTTTGGCTGAATAAGCAGGCCAACCAGCAGTTTGATCTGGTGTTTATCGACCCGCCATTTCGCCAGCAGCTGGCACTGCCGACCTGTCAGGCGTTGACAACTAACGGTTGGTTAAAACCGGGCGCCTTGGTGTATCTGGAAACCGAAAAAGAATTAGCACTGCAGGACATACCAGCAGGCTGGACACTGCTGAAAGAAAAAATTGCCGGGCAACTGGCCTACCGTTTGTGGCAGACCGCTGGCTAATCAATAAAAAAGCCATGCAGTTGCATGGCTTTTTTAACAAAGAATTCTGAATTAGCTGGCGCTACGAGCCTTGATCACTTCCAGGATTGGAGAGGCTGCGAAACCATTGCTGTTCGCCCACTCGATATCACCTGACTGAGCAACCTGGCTACCTGGTAACTGCTTGATGATGAATTCTGCAGTGTCAGCGGCGTTGTTTTTAATCGCGAAACGTACCAGAGGTAAACCATCACAGCTGATGCCATCGTACACAGCTTTTAAACGCAGACGGTTGTCTGACAGTGTCTTACGCAGGTTGTTTTTGTTGTTGTCAGCGACATAAGCACAGATAGACTGAGCTAACTGGTCATTGGCAGAAGCAACAGGGGCAACGAATTGGGCGGCAACAGCAGTAGCAACTAAAGCAACAAATTTGAATTTCATGTCAAAAGCTCCGGGTTTAGCTAAGCCTGAATTCAGGCAGAATCATGGTTTTTCAGGCTGACTACCACCACAGCAACAACGCTACTGTCATATCAGCAAACACGAAAGAAGGAGCTTTGAACATCAGTATTCTGATGGGTGCGCGTCCTACGTAACCTGACCGGTTACGGCAGCCCAGCTATCATAGGTTTCCCCTTAGATCTGAAGCTTTGCGTGTGCTCCTTTTCAGGAGACTTGCCTTTCGAGCGGTGCGCATTGTAAATAGCGAATAAAAATCGCGCAACACAATTTTTTAAGGTTTTTTAATTAGTTAAACTAATAGTACCGAAAACTCACTGATCGGATTGATTATTTTCTGAACTAAACTCCATCCCTAAATTGGTCAGACCTTGTTCTTTCACCCAGGCTTTCAGCTGCTGCACATCGTTTTTTTCAAAGCTTTGGATAGGCCGTACTAACTCAATCAGTTCAGCAAGACAATCCATTTCATACTGCATCAGTTCGTGATCGCGCACATGTTTCTTCAGCTCCGCTTCTGAACTGATGTCCAGCTCTTCTGCTTCCCATTCAATCAACCGGGCCACTGTTGCCTGCGAAATTTTTGCCACATTAATAAATTCAGCCGCGTCCTGGGACGAAATACCATTGAGCATAGTGTCCAGTGCTGTCGCGGTATCAATGGCCGGAAACACCCCAAAAACATCAAAATTGGCCTGGTCTGGTGTGGCCAGCTCCAGCTCTTCTGCCAGCCGCTCGAAGTTAATCTTCACCCGGCGTACAAACAACCATTCCCACACCATATTCAAAATATCGCGACACAATTTGGCATCACCAAATTCAGTGACTTCGGCAAATAGCTGGTAATTCGGTAACATACGCTCGAGCAAAGCGGCCGCAATTGCCGCTTGCTGGTAGTACCCAAGTTCACGCATCATCTGGAAATTATTGGCTTTTTGTTTCATGCTGGAGACTCCGTGCGGCTATCGGCTGGCATCATACACAACAGCCGGAGTTTATGCCAAACCCTCAGACTGACAGGCTGGCAGGTTTTCGTTCTGAACTGGAGTTTTTATGGATTTATCATTGATGACAATCACCACCCCGGCATTATTATTTCCGGCCATCTCCCTGCTGTTACTGGCCTACACCAACAGGTTTCTGGTGCTGGCGCAATTAATCCGCCAACTCAACACCCGGGAAGGCGATCAGGTGCGTGAGCTGGCAAAACGTCAAATCGAGAACCTGCGTAAACGGGTCTTTCTGATCCGCTCCATGCAGCGCTGGGGCGTGATTAGTTTTGTGCTCTGTACCTTGTCGATGTTTTGTCTTTTTATGCAGTGGCAGCTCGCCGGTCAATGGAGTTTTGCCGCCAGTCTGGCCAGTTTAATGGGCAGTTTGCTGGTATCACTTTATGAAATTCAGATCTCCTGTAACGCCATTCAAATTGAACTGGAATCACTGGAGCATCAGGAGCAAACGGCTCATAGCCCGCTCAATCTGCC
Source organism: Rheinheimera marina (assembly GCF_042654345.1). Taxonomy (NCBI): domain Bacteria; kingdom Pseudomonadati; phylum Pseudomonadota; class Gammaproteobacteria; order Chromatiales; family Chromatiaceae; genus Rheinheimera; species Rheinheimera marina. The sequence goes on along the minus strand of NZ_JBHSGB010000010.1, from coordinate 158,074 downwards.
CTAAAGCTGCTATCAGACTGAGGGAAACTGCACCAAAAAGTAGCGCCCTCGCCAGGCGAGGAGCTAAAGCCAATTTGCCCGCCCATGCTTTCCACCAGTTCTTTGGAAATCGCCAGACCAAGGCCAGTGCCGCTGCTGTGCCTGCTGTCTGATGAATCTGCCTGTGAGAAGCGCTTGAACAAACGCTGATGAAATTCAGCGGCAATACCGGGGCCCTGATCCGTCACCGCAATGCGGGCGTTGCCGTAGTGTTCTTCAAGCCGCACCAGCACCTGAGCACCAAGGGGTGAAAACTTAATGGCATTGCTCAGGAAGTTCGACAGGACCTGGATAAAACGCTTTGCATCCAGGTCAACACGCAATTCGTTGTTGTCGGCACAAAACTCCAGCCGGATTTGTTTGTCTTGTGCCATCAGCCGGTTCAGCTCCAACGCCTGATGCACCAAAGGCAGCACTAACTCAGTCTTTTGTTCAAACTGCATTTTGCCCGCCGCAATTTTTTCGATGTCGAGTAAATCGTTGATCAATGAGGTCAGGCGTTGACTGTTTTTATGCGCAATACGCACCAGTTCTGCCGCCTGTGGCTCCAGCACTCCAACAATGCCATTGTCTAGCAGGCCCAAAGCGCCAGCAATAGATGTCAGTGGGGTTCTGAGTTCGTGGCTGACGGTAGAGACAAACTCATTTTTCAAGGTTTCTACCCGTTTCCGATCGGAAATATCCCGCAGCGTGCAGATATAAAGCAACCGGCCCTGACGGCGTATTTGTGAGACCGCCAGTTCCATTGCAAACAACTGGCCGTTGGCTTTTTGGCCTTCCAGCTCCCGGCTTTGTCCCAACACTGGCGCCTGGCCAGGCAAAGGGAAAAACGCCGCCTGCTTTTGCTGCAATCTGGCATCAGCCGACAACAACTCAATGGCATAGCGTCCGGTAAGCTGGTCCGTACTGCTGTCAAACATCTGCTGAGCGGCTGGGTTGACGCTGGCGATCCGACCACTCTCATCAATGGTAATAATGCCGTCCACCACGTTGTTCAGTACGGTTTGTGTGTGCTGTGCGTGTTCTTTGCTGATTTGCTCAGCGTCTTTGCGTTGTGCCACCGTCAGGGTTTGCGCCATCACTGCAGCCACCGCACTGACAAAAGCTTCTTCATCACTGTGCCACTGTCGTGGCGGACCTATATGCTCCAGACACACCACCCCAACGACTTTGCCTGCCAGCAGAATGCCACCGTCCAGCATGGAGGTGATCCCCAAAGGTTTTAAATAGACCGAACTGAACTCACTGGTGGCTGGATCAGACTGAGCATAGTCAGCGCAAATCCAGCCCTTGGCCGCAATGGTATCGAAGTACACAGGGAAATCACTTTTTCGAAGCACCATCTGATCCTGCCGCACCGAACCACCTTGCTGATACAGTGCCAGGCAAAACATTTCGTCCCCTGCATCTGACAGCATCCAGACACTGACTCTGTTACACAGCACAGCGACAGAGGTACTTTTGGCCAGCACCTGCGCAAACACCTGGCGATCACCCAAAGACACAGCTTCATTCAACACCAATTGGGTGAGCGCACTGCGTTGTCGTTCGGTCCGTTGCTGCCCTTCCTGTGCGGCCGCTTCAGACTCCTTACGGCTGTGAATATCCTGACAAAGGATCACAAAACCGCCCGGCTCGCCCTGCTCATTCTGCACCGCGTCGCATTCCAGGCTCAGCCAGCGCGCTTTGCTATGGCCCAGATTACACAGGCATTCCAGCGTAAAACTTTGGCCTTTTGCCAACGACTGCTCCATCAGCATAAGCTTGCTGTCGGCATCAATCCATTGAAAACTTTGGCTGAATCCCCGCCCTTGTAATTGAGCCAGACTCTGACTGGCCAGCCGTTCAAACGCCTGATTCACCCATTCAATCTGTCCAGAGGCGTTTAGCACCACCACGCCATTACTGGTGCGGCTTACCGCCAGTGACAAACGCTGCAATGAAAGGGAATCGACCTCAATACGTTGTTCCAGCTGCATAAAGGACTGATCCAGCCGCAGCGCCATCTGTGCCAGGGCCTGACTGAGAATATTCACTTCCCGTACTGCACTTTCCGGCATAGGGACATGCGCTGTCGAGCCTTGCTCCAGTTGCTGCGCCCAATCTTTTAAGGCCAGCACAGGCTGTGACAGTTGCCGGCTTAACAGCCAACCCAATACGGCAAATACCGCTACGGCGCCAATCATCAGCATGCCGCTCTGACGCTGGCTGGCATAGGCCTGTTGCATCAAATGCTGATTATTCACCAGCACAAGAATGGACAAGGTTAATCCGGCAGGGTCCTGAAATGATTGAAAAAATGTCTGATAATCCTGCTGCTGCCAGCGCAATTGACGCTGACCTGGCTGACCGTCTGCGAAGGCAGCCAGCAACGGCACCACAGATTCAGCGGCATCCGTGCTCTGACTGCTGGCCAGCAACCGCTGGTCAGCACTGACAATAAAAATACTGGCCTCAACCTGTTGCGCCAGCTTGGCTACAAAATTCTGCAACAAGTCCAGACTGATATCCGCAGCAACCACTCCCTGGAACTGGCCATTCAGACTGTACCAAGGGGTAGCCAACCCAATCCCCTTGCCACTGAAATGACTGTAAGAATACAAGGGATACCAGCTGGTTTTACCTAGCCGCAGCGCCTGCTGAAACCATTCCCGCTGGCGCACATCGTAGAAGGCCGGGGCTTGCAGTCTGGCCTGCGCTTTGCCTGTGGCATCCAGCTCATACTGACTGCGCTGCAGCTCTGGATTGTCCCAGGACGAAAGTAGGGTCACAGAGCCTTTCACCGGATTACGTTGAATTCCCAGATAACGGCCGTCAGCAGCGCCGAGCGACAGATAGGTCAATTGGGGGTAATGCTGCATTTGCCAACTGAAAAAGCCGGATAACAACTCAGTCTGTTCGGAGGAGATCAGGCCGGACTGCAGCATTTGCCGGCTCGACTCGGCAGCCAGCCGGGGCACGGACAGCAACTGATCCAGTTGGTCCTGTACTTGTGCCGTGGTTTGCCGGGCCAATTGAGAGGCGTAACTGGTTGCAGCCTGATTGGCGTTGTAATAAGAAATCAGGATTAATAAAGCGCCGAAGAGTACAAAAAGCCCAAGTACAGGCCAGGAAAAAAAAGCCCGCAGCGGCACGCCAGCTAATGATTTGGACTCTGAACTCAACCGCTATACCCTCATTTCCCTGGTTGCCTTTGATCCGATACAGGACAGTCGGCATCCAGTATAGCGGGTAAAACGTATTCAAGAATAAAATTCAAACAAAATGAGCGGCTTAGCGCTGCTGGATTAGCCCCAATTCCAGGCCGAGCAACACAGCTCTGGTTCGGTCTCTGACCCCTAATTTCTCCAGAATGCTGGAGATCTGGTTTTTAATGGTGCCTTCCGATTTATACAGTGCGCTGGCGATTTCTTTATTGGAATAACCACCAGCCATCAATTGCAGTATCTCCAGTTCTTTCTCCGACAATGCGTCAATGCCATGGCGCACAGCCGGCTGTGCCGCAGGTTTGATGCCAGCCAGCAAGCGTTCCGTCACGCTGCTTTGAAAACAGCTGCCGCCCTGCGTCAGAGTGACAATAGCCTGGGTCAGGGTCTGCAAGGACACGTCTTTGAGCAGATAGCCTTTAGCCCCCAGTTGAATACTTTGCAACACCAGCTCGTGCTCCTCGAAGGTGGTCAGGATCAGTACCGGCACTGTTAATCCTGTTTGACGCAATAAACGCAGAGTGCCGATGCCGTCACAGACAGGCATCGATAAATCCAGCAGAATTAAGTCTGGCTTATGCTGCCGGACCGCAGGCACAACCTCAGAACCGTCTTTGCATTCGGCCACCACAGTCACCTGGCCGGACAATGCCAGCAGGCTTTTGATCCCTTCGCGGATCAGCGTCTGATCGTCCACCAGCAGAACCCGGATCATACAGCCTCCAAAGGCAATCTGAGCTGAAGCTGCATATGGCCCTGCGCTTCTTTACACTCTAGTTCAGCTCCCAGCAAAGCCGCCCGCTCCTGCATACCCAGCATGCCATTGCCAGCCACCCAATCTGAATGAAGCTGACCATTGTCACTGATTTGCAGCAGCACGCCTTGCGGCTCCTGCCGCGTCAGCAACTGCACTTGCGTGGCCCCGCTGTGTTTCAGGCTGTTGGTCAGTGCTTCCTGAATAATCAGCAGCACCTGTTCGGCCTGCTGCACGGACGTCAGCGGCAGTTCGGCCTGCCAGTCGCTGTGCAGTTGCAACCGCGGCAAAGCGGTTGCCAGCTCAGTGACCGCCTGTTGCAAGTCCAAAACCCGGTGCTGCCTGAGCTCCGACACGGCTTCACGCACATCGGCCAGTAACAGCCGGGCCAATTGCTGGCAGGTCGCCAGTGTCGGCTGACTCTCTGAATTGCTCTGATGTTCTGCCACCTGCAAATGAATGATCAGGCCGGTTAAATGGTGGCCCAGCACGTCATGCAAATCCCGCGCAATCCGGCTGCGCTCCTGCTGCTGCGCACTGGCTTTCAGTAGCTGCTGCGCCAGCACCAGCTGTTGATGCTGCTGTTCCAGTTGCTGGCGCGCCTGCTGCTCTGAACGCGCCTGTTTAGTCATCAGCAACGCAAACAGATGAAAGCTGCCATACAGCAGTGCCGGGATCAACAGTGAGCGCTGCTCCAGGTAGGCATCCACACTAAACCACAGTGCCAGAACCAGCACAGCAATCAACAGGGCCCGGCTAAAACGGACCAGATGAGGCAATAAAGACACCCAGATAATGCTCAGAATGGCCAGGTAATCTAAAGGCAACAACCAGTTCAGTGCCAGCGCACTGCTTAACTGCAGCATATAAATGACCAGGCCAATGCCTTGATCCGCGGCTAACCGCTCACCAGGTCTGGTGATCAGCAGAAAGCAGGCGCCATAAAGCAGAAATAGCGGTATCGCCCAAGGCAAACGTGCATTGAGTGCAGGATCCGGCCAACATAAATACAGGCTTAAACCAAAGACCAGCAGCCAGGTTAATACCCCGGCCAGCACATCCCAGCTCAGACGTTGTTGAAGTTTCATCAACGCAGTATGCCTGATACCAGCCGGTACTCAATAGGCCAAAAGTCACAATGAAAAATCCTCACTTTTGGCACCTGCATCACATCCACTGTGCGAGCTAACCTGAGCAGGTCTAACAACAAGGAGATTTCCTATGCTGGCCTCTGTGTATCAATCGATCAGCCTGACACATATTATTCTGGGCAGCCTTGCGCTGCTGCTGTTCTGGGGCCCGCTACTCAGTAAAAAAGGCGGCCCTGTGCATCGAAAAACAGGTCGTTATTACAGCCTGTGCATGCACCTGGTCGGCGCATCCGGCATCTTAATGACGGCGCTGGTCTGGGCCATGCCGATGGCGGTGAAACCTGAGCTCATGAGCCGTGCGGTGTCAGACCCGGCACTGTATCAGCGGGTGATGGATCAGAACGCTTTTTTGTTTCTGCTCAGCCTGCTGAGCTGGGTGACTATCCGGCATGCCCAGCTTTCGCTGAAAACCAAACAGGAACGCTCCGTTCTGCGCCATTGGTCAGTGTTGGGTCCGGTGGCACTGTTGCTGGCGGTCAGCCTGAGCGAACTGGCGTATTTTGGCTTTAGCCAGCCGCTGGTCCTGGTGTTTGCCTTCATCGGTATTGGCACGTCCACAGGGATTTTACGTTACAGCTTTGTCACCACTGTAGATACGCGCGCCTGGTTGGTTGAACATGCCGCCTCGATGCTGGGTTCAGGCATTGCCGCCTACACCGCCTTCAGTGCATTCGGTGGCCGGGCACTATTCAGCGCCATATTGCATGGCTACTGGCAGTTGTTGCCCTGGTTGTTACCCACCCTGGTTGGATTTCCGTTGATCCTCTGGTACCGCCGCACACTCAGCAAATAATGTTATCTTCAGCCCGGTTGATAAAAGCCGGGCTCTATTCAAATATTTTTTTGTTTACTTCTCAGTACCTTAATAAATATCCTTTCATTATTTTGTAATTTATCTCTCCCAGAGCAAACTATTTACCACACCAGTCCGACTTACTAACAACTTCAGCGGATCCGAAAAACAACGTGTTTAAACGCAGCGACGAAACATTAATAGAAAAGGCCATAGCGGGAGACGCCAAAGCCTGGCAGCAGCTGGTGTCCAGATACCAGGCGCCTTTGTACTACTACGCCCTGCGTTTGTTAGGCTCGCCGGACGACGCCCGTGATTTGTTGCAGGACGTACTGATGGTGCTATGCCGCAATCTGGCGCAGTACCGCGGTGACAGCAGTTTTAAAAGCTGGTTGTTTGGCATTGCCAACTACAGAGCCATGGATATGCTACGCAAACGCAAGAATCACCAGGAACTGGCGGAAGATTACGATTGCCCGGACGAGGACACGCCCAGTTATGAGCTGCAACTGTACGGTCAGCAAACTCAGCGGCTGGTGCAGCAACAATTAAGGTTATTACCGCCGGAACAACGGCTGGTGGTTGAATTGAGGTTTTATCAGCACTTTACCTTTGATGAAATTGCTGAGCAGCTGGCTTTGTCCAGCAATACCATTAAATCCAGGTTTTATGCGGCCTTAGATAAACTGCGTACGCAGTTGGAGTTAGCAGATGTCGAACAGTCAGCAAATTTTTGAAGCCTATCTGGCGGGGAAAATCACCGCCGACGAATGTGAGCAACAGCTGCAGCAGGAGCCTCAGTGGCTGGCCCGGCTACAGATGAGCCGGATGCTGGAGCGTCAGGCCAAAGCCCCCTTTTATGCGCCGATACCTGAAGTGGACACGCTAAGCATGTTCCAGCAGCAGTGGCAGCGCAACAGCCCGGCGAAAAAGGACTGGTGGCCGCGTTTGAGCGTGGCGTTTTCCAGCCTGGCTCTGGTGGTGAGTTTATCGCCGCTGCAATTTCAACTGGGAGAAACTGGCCTGACGCTGAGCTGGAACAACCAGCAACAAATTCAGCAACAACAGTTGGAAACCCTGCTGGCCAGCTACCGTAAAGAACAACATGACTATCTGCAGCAGCAGCTGAACTCCACGACGCAACAACAGGCCTCGCAGCTGATTCTGCTGAAAGATTATTTAACTGAGCAACAAAACAAAGATCGCCGAACAGACATGCTGGAACTGGTGGAATACCTGAACCAGCAACGTCAGGCCGACTGGAACTACTGGCAGGAAAACTACCAGCCGAGCCAGGCACGGCTGGATGTCAATGCGATCTACCCGAATCAACAGCGTAACGGAGCGGTAAACCGATGAGAACTTTGCGCACTATCAGCCTGATGGCTGCTGCAGCTCTGGCAGTTCCTGCCATGGCTGCCACTGAAGTGAACCCCAAACTGGGGCAAAACCTGAGCATTATGCAGGACATTCTGAAAAAGTCCTTAGGCGGCGAAGAGCACAGCGTCGGCCGGGTCAGCCACAGCTACCTGCTGGGCCAGGGCGTTGCCTTTAAAATTGACAGCAGCGGCGGCTGGTTCCGGCATATGCTGCTGGCGCCGACTGCGCCTGTAGCGCCGGTTCCGCCACCAGCACCTGTGGCCGCGGTCAGCGCTCAGGCCGCCAAAGCGGTGACAGTCATCAGCACCGGCGACAGCTTCAGTTTCAGCATCGACGAAGACGCTATTGAAGACATGGCCGAAGCCGCTGAAGCGCTGGCGGAACAACAACGCGACCAAAGCGACAAACTGCGTGACCTGCGTGATCAGCGCCGCGATCTGGAACGGGAGCTGCGCGATTACGAGCGCACCAAACGCGATTACGAGTTCCAAAGCAAAGTCGGTAAACTGGACAGTGAGCAACAAAAAGAGCTGAATGAAGCCAATCAGAAAGCGCAGCAAGTGCAAAGCAAGCTGGTTGAACTGCAAAAAACACTGGCGGTTCAGGAACAGGAATACCAGAAGAAGCAGCAGGAGCAGCAAAAATTGGCGGCCCAGCGCCAGGCGGAACTGGTGGCCAAAATGGGCACTGTGTTTACCACCACACTTTGTGATTACGGTGCCAGCCTGCGGGAGCTGAAAGAAGACGAGTTTGTCTCCTTACAACTGAGTTTGTCCGGCCGCAGTAACGCCAAGGATCACTATTGGCTGGTGCGTAAAGCCGATATCAACCAATGCGTCACAGGCCGGATTAATGCAGCCGACTTGCTGAAGAAAGCCAGTTACTACCAGTACTAGTTGACAGCGCTGTACAGACTGAGTAAAAAGCCGCCATTAATCCTGGCGGCTTTTTCATTCCTTATGCACAGCACCCCGTACCATTGGCCCACCTCCGACAACTGGCTGGACAGCCTCAGCACGCCTTTTTATCAGCAAGGTTATGTGGTGCTGCCGCAAGCGCTGCCAGCGGACTTGTGCTGGGCCTTGTATCAGGACGTGCAACAGCAGCCGCTGACGCCAGCCGGAGTTGGCCGCAGCGGTCAGCATCAGCTGAATAACGAGGTACGGCGCGATCAAACGCTCTGGCTGTCTGAGCAAAACCCTGTGCAGCAGGCGTATCTGGCCCGCATGGCAGAGCTGCAGCAATGGATGAACCGGCGGTTTTTCCTTGGACTGGTCGATTTTGAAGCCCATTACGCCCGTTATCAGCAAGGTGATTTTTACCGCACCCACCTGGATGCCTTTGCCGGCCGTTCCAACCGGGTACTGTCCAGCGTCTGTTACCTGAATGACTGCGACAGCGGCGGTGAGTTAGTGATCTATGATGGACAACAGCAGCAGCTGGAAGTCGTGCAACCGAAAGCCGGTACCCTGGTGTTGTTTGAAAGCTGCCGTTTCCCGCATGAAGTGAAAGCAGCGGACAGCCCTCGGTTCAGCATTGCCGGCTGGTTCCGCCATAACACCAGCATTCAGGGCCTGATTGACCCGTCCCGTTAATCGCTGCTGGTTCCGCGAGCTGCGACAACATGACGCATGTCGACTGCCGCCTCCTGTTATGGAGTTTTTAGTTCCACTCAGGCACTCTGGGGAAAAAACACTGGGGTGATCAGATGAAGTTAGGGTTACGTGCGCCCTTATGGCGCACTTTGCATAAATATCTGGGCTGGCTGTTGCTCTTCCAGTTGTTGGCCTGGTTTGGCAGCGGCCTGATCATGACCCTTCTGCCTATCGATCAAGTCCATGGCGACCATCTGCGTCAGGCATTGCCTGCAGCCAGCTGGCAGCAGGCCGTAGCTCCAGCGGCCATATTGGCTGGCAAGGCGGATGCCAGCCTGAGCCTGAGCCAACGTGGCACTGAACCTGTGTATTTGCTGAATCGCCAAGGAGAACAAAGCGCTTATTCCGCACTGACCGCAGAGCCATTGGCTTTACTGACGGAAGCTGAAGCATTGCAGCTGGCGCAAGCGCAGTACAAGGGCCCGGCACCCGCAGCAACGCTGGCCTTACTGCAGCAGGCACCTTTTGAAGTCCGCCACTTGCGCGGCCCGCTGTGGCAAGTAAGTTGGCAAGACCAAGAGCACAGTGCGTTTTATCTGCACGCCTTTACCGGTACTGCACTGAGTGTGCGGACTGACAACTGGCGCTTATTTGATTTTGTCTGGATGTTGCACATCATGGACTACCAGGAGCGGGAAAACTTCAACAGTCCGCTACTGATGCTGTTCTCCGCCACTGCCCTGCTGTTTACCTTCACCGGCCTTGTTTTACTCTGGCCCAGAAGCAGGAATCAACGCGCCAGACTATCTACAGCAATGGCCAGAAACAGCAGCAGGCCGCTGTAATGGTTATTTAAAAACGCCTGAAAGCAGCCAGCCCGGCCTTGAGTAGAGGCCTGCCAGTGCTGATGGGCGAAACTTAACGCCACCAGCACCAGCCCTGTGTAATACCAAACGCCAGCAAACGTTTCCGTCCCTACCCAGGCCATCAGCAACAAAAACGCCACTTGCAACAACGCGATGGCCTGATGGCAATAAGGGCCGAACAATAACGCAGTGGATTTCACCCCGATCCGGATATCATCGTCCCGGTCGACCATGGCGTAGAAGGTGTCGTACGCCACTGTCCATAACAAGTTGGCCAGGTAAAGCGCCCAAATCCAGCCAGGGATTGTGCTCAGGCTGGCCATAGCGGCCATCGGAATGCCCCAACTGTAGGCCGCCCCCAATACAAATTGCGGCAGGTAGGTCACCCGCTTCATAAATGGGTAGGCAATCGCCAGCACCACAGCCACCAGCGCCAGTAAGCGGGTTTGCCAGTTCAGCCACAACAGCAGGCTGGCAGCGACCAGCAATAACAGAATAAACAACTGCAGCGCTTCGGCAGCCTGCACCCGCCCGGCGGCCAGCGGCCGTAGCCGGGTGCGCTCCACATGGCCATCAAAGTTACGGTCTGCGTAATCGTTAATCACGCAGCCAGCTGAACGCATCAGCACCACACCCAGACTAAAAATGATGACCAAGTACCAGTCAGGCTGGCCTGCAGATAACAGCCACAAAGCCCACCAGGTTGGCCAGAGCAGCAGGTAACTGCCTATCGGCCTGTCCAACCGCATCAGTAACTTGTATTCGGGCCAATGCGACAGTTGCAACATCCATTTCATAGGTCTTTGACTCCGGGTAAAAACACCTCTTGCACCAGAAAAGGCTGTTGCAACAGACTGAATACCGAACGTCGCCCCCACAAACCATGCTGCAAACCCAGCCGGGGCAGCTCTAATTCTGGCCAATAGGCGACTTCGATCGGACCACGTTGCAAGGACGGGTGCTGGAAAATCACATCGCCCAGCGGTTGCTGGCCCAAAGCAGCCAGATACTGCAGTTGAGCAATAGTGGTTGCTGGTAACCAGCTTTGGGCATAGACCACCGGCTGATGGTCACAGTACAGAATCACCTCGCGGCACAAGGCATGCTGCTGTTGCCATTGCTGTTGCCATTCAGGCGGTAAAATGCTCTGCCGCTCTGTCACCACTTCCAGCGCAAAGTGCTGGCAGTGCAGACGCAATAAAGCCGTCAGCGAACCGGCTTCCAGCAACCAGGGTTGGTAATGGGGCGGAAGTAATTCAGTGTGGGCAGGTGACCATTGTCCCTGCAATAAAAATTCGGGCTGCTGTTCCAATGCCAGGTTCCGGACCAGTCATGATGGCGCGCATCATAACAAGGCCAGCAGGCGGAACTCAAAAAAACTCTGCAAATGGCTGCACTTTATGCGATAGGATGAACAGGTCTACAGCTCAGGCTGGTAGCTTCTGATGTTGTTACAGCAACTTGCAGCTTTTCTTAAGACTGGAAAAATGCACTTACAGCGGCTTAGATTAGCAAAAGAATTCGCGGTGCTGATAGCCTAAGTCAATGTCATCAGGTAAGATCACCGCAGTTATTTGATAAAAATGAAAGAGAAACCGGAATGAAACGAGCGCTGATTTTTGCGGTTTTAATGGCAGTTCAAGGCCCGCTGTTCGCGCAGGATGCGGCACCAGCAAAACCTAAAGCGGAAATTGCTTATTATCCTTTTGACCCGGATATAGTCACCAACTACGTGACACCCAGCACCGAAGAGCTGGGTTATGTGCGGGTGTCTATGCAGCTGATGCTAAGTGACAAAAAATACATCGAAGTGATTGAGCACCACGAGCCACTGCTGCTCGACATTATTGTGGATATTCTGAGCAAAGAAACTGCGGACAAACACAAATCACTGACTGGCCGTGAAGAAATCCGTTTAAAGATTTTAAGCGAGCTGAAAGATGCAATGCGTCGGGAGACAGGTCAGGACGTGATCCGTGACGTGCTCTACAGCAAATACCTGTACCACGGACCGGTATAACTCAGCTTCTGCCAGTAGAAGGGCGGAGTCAGCGCCGCCCAGTCAATGCCAGCACAGCAGCCAGCCCCATGCCGCCGAGCAATCCGCCTAAATGCGCCCAGTTGGCCATTGGGATCCACAACAAATCCGCAAAGCCAATCACCAGCCACAGCAACATAAAGCCGATTAATCCCGGACTTAACTGATACCCCCAGGCCGGTTTTAACCAACCGCAAATCCAGTAAAAGCCAAACAGCCCGTACACCAGGCCGGATAAACCGCCAAAGTTCGAACCGGCCAACACAAACTGGAGCAGGTGTGATGGCAACAAAGCGGCCAATACCAGTGCGGTGGCCAGCAGTTTGCCGGAGCGTTTTTCTACCGGCCCCAGCAAGTACCAGACCCAAATCAGGTTAAATACCAGGTGAGCCCCGGAGAAATGCAGCCAGGCTGGGGTCAGCCAGCGCCAGCCTTGCGCCAGCGACAAGCCATAGTCCGCCTGCAACTGCAGCGCCGAAACGGCCTGCCAGGGCGCCAGTTGCTGCCAGCCAAACACCAGCACAGCAGCCAGCCAAATCAGATGGGTCAATACGCCCCCCTGAGCCCATAACTGCTGCCAATAGCCGGATAACCCTGAACGCCCGGAGCTAAGTGCAGGTTCCGCCTGCTGCCAGGCGGCGGCCTGATAACGCGGATGGCCAGGCTGCTGGATAAACTCCAGCCATAGCTGCTCTACCTCGGCTTGTTGCTGCTCATCACACCAAAGCTCAGCCTGTTGCGCTGACTGCACCACCACACTGACCTGCAACTTCAGGCTGTGGCAATAACTGGCAAAGAGTTGGGCAGCCTGAACTGAGTGGATCTCAAGCAGCTTAATCATTGTGGCCTGTGACATAAGGTTGCGTCTGGCGCCAGGCTTCAAAACCACCGTCCATGCTGTATACCGTATCGAAGCCTTGCTGGGCCAGGTACTGTGCAGCCCCCTGACTGGAATTACCGTGATAACAAACCACCACCACTGGTGTGCTGAATTCAGTTTTTTGCATAAACTGGCCCAGACTGGTATTGGTCAGATGAAAAGCGTCTTGCATATGGCCAGCTGCAAAACTTTGTTCGTCCCGGATATCCACGACAACCGCTTGGTCTTGCTGGATTTTTTCGATGGCCTGCGCCACAGAAATACGCTGAAACTCAGTCATAACTCACCTTCAAAGCAAAATATTTGCCCGTATACTAACCCAGACCCAGGCAAAACCCGAACCATTCATTTACTCCTGCCCGCCAGATTGCTCAAATTTTACCTTTAGCTCAGCCCCACAGTCGTATAGAATAGCGGCCCGTTTTTACCGAGGACACCGGCCCATGTCAGACAGCTCACTCATACTTATCTACGATCCTGCTTTTGATGATATGGACGCAGAGGGCTGCCCGGGTTTTGGTTATGTGCTGCTGTTCAGTGACGAACATGCAGAGCAATACGAGAGCGGTGACAACCCGCCGTTTCCTGCGGTGTCTATGCTGTTTACCGACCATGCAGAAGGCAGCATCAGCGGTGATTTATTAGGCTGGGCTCATCTGGACGCGCCTATTTTCCAGAGTTTTCCGTTAGGGCAGTTTTTCCAGTTGATGGAACAGGCTGCGCAAGTGGCAATCAATGCCTACCGCCAGGTCGGCCAGGTGCCAGACCGGCTGATTGCCGAGCTGATGCCGGACGAAGATTTAATTCAGTTTGATGTGCAGTTTGGCCAGCTGGAACTGTCGGACGCCGAAGCCGAACAGCAACTGGCCAAACAAATGATGGCTGGCCGGCCTTATCTGGACTCCTAATCCCAGAGTTGTGACTTCCGGCCTATTGCTGTTCACCTTTCGTTCACATCTAATACGCTTCCATAGCCTGTCTTCAACCCAATGGAAACTACGATGCGAACTCTTGTTTTGTTATGTGCCCTGCTGATTGGCAGTACAAAGGCCTCCACCTTAACCCCTTACCAACTGGCGTTTGAGCAGGATAAATGGCAGTGGTTAGCCGAACAGCTGGCCTCAGACACCGAACTGAGCAACACCGAAAAACTGCAATGGCAGGCCAGAATCCAGCTGGCCAACAACAGAGCCGGGCAGGTGGTTGAGCTGCTCGGGCCCAGCCTGGATGCCAACAGCCCCGATGCAGAACTCTGGTATCTGGCAGCGATGGCGAAACTGCAGCTGGCACAAAGCAGCAGTATCTTCAGTAAAGCCAGCCATGCCAAACAAGGTCTGGCCTGGTTGCAACAAGCCAATCTGCGCGCACCGGATCGTCTGGACATACTGACCACCCTGATTGGCTTTTACCGACAGGCACCGGCCATTGTCGGCGGTGATGACGAAAAAGCCGACGTATTCATGCATGAGCTGGAAAAAAAATCCCCGGTACACGCGGTAGTGCTGCAAGCCGGGTTACTGCTGCCGGACCACGCCCAACAGGCGCTGGTGCTGTTGGAACAACAGCCTCAGCCACAGCAAGCCCGCTGGCAGGGCGCTATGGCGCAGGTCCGACTGGCTCTGAAACAACCCGAAGTTGCATTCAGCCATTACCAGCAGGCTGCCGCCCTGGAAACGGATTTGTCCGACCAGCAGGGTTATCTGTATCAATTGGGCCGCCTTGCGGCTACAGAGCAACAAGATCTGCAGATCGGTGCCGAAGCCCTGCAGCGTTACCTGCAGTTTTATCAGGACAGCCAACACCCAAGGCTGGACTGGGCCAAACTGCGCCTGGCCGAAGTTCTGCTGCGCCAGCAACGGCCTCAGGCCAGCGAGCTGTTGGGGTCACTGAAAGCAGGGGAGGATAAAAAGTTCAATGCCGAACTGAAACGGGTCAAAAAGCTGCTGAACAGTTGAAAGAAACAGCCCCTTGAGCTGCTGGCTTTTGCTTTTTCAAGGCGGCCCTTTTACTATAAGCGCTTTGTTTCATTCAATCGTCAGAACAGGTTTGTGGTATGGCCAAAGCAATCAATATGGCAGTGGTAGAGCAGGCGCTGAGTGGTTTTACTATTCCGCCTCAGCCAGGCGTGTTACTAGCGATTAAAGCTGAAATAGAAAGCGACGATCCGAATATCCACCGCATTGCCGAACTGATTAATCAGGACGTCGGCATCGCCGGATTTACGCTGAAAGTTGTAAACTCGGTGTACTTTGGCCTGCGCCGTAAAGTCAGTTCTGTTGAGCATGCCTGCAAGTACCTGGGCCTGAACCGGGTGATCAAGCTGGTCAGCTCGGTGGTGCTGCGTTTTACCCTGAGCCAGGGCAAAACCGACAGATTCACCACAGCCCTGTGGCACAGTGCCACTCAGGTGGCCAATGCCGCCATGTTGATTGCCCAGCAATTGCGACTGGGTTCAGACACAGTGGACGATGCCTACAGCCTTGGGTTATTCCACAATGCCGGTATGGCACTGATTGCCGGTCAGTTCCCGGATTACGCCAAAGTACTGAAGCAAGGGTTACAACAAGGCCACAGTGTGCCAGAAAGTGAGCAGCAGCATTTTGAAACCAGCCATGAGTTGCTGGGCTATATGATTGCCCAGTCCTGGGGTCTGGCGCCTGAGCTGGCCAATGTGATTGCTTACCACCACAGCCCGGCGCTGATGCTGGTGTCGGACGACTTGTATGAAAAACGCCTGTTTGCGCTGCTGAAACTGGCCGAACATATGACCGAAGAAAACCGCATCCTGCTGGAATCGGACCAGGATCCGGAATGGCAGCAGTACAAAACCACCCTGCTGGACCTGCTGGAACTGGATGAGCTGAGCCTGCACGATTTAGGCGATTACCTGGCCCAACATGAAGTGCCAAACTGTTACCACCACTGAGTGTCCCTCAGCCATCGAGCCCTTATGCGAATAGTCTTAGCCCCCATGGAGGGCGTGGTCGACCACCTGATGCGGGACATGCTGACCCGTATCGGTGGCTTCGATTTATGTGTCACTGAATTTGTCCGGGTGGTGGATATGAAACTGCCACGCCGGGTATTTTACCGGCTTTGCCCAGAGCTGGGCCAAGGCGGAAAAACGCCGTCCGGGGTGCCGGTGAAAATCCAGCTGTTAGGGCAAGATCCGAACTGGCTGGCAGAAAATGCGCTGAAGGCGGTGGAACTGGGGTCACCCGGCGTAGACTTAAACTTCGGCTGCCCGGCCAAGATGGTCAATAAAAACAAGGGTGGCGCCGTACTGCTGAAAGAAACCGACACCCTGTACCAGATTATCAAAACAGTGCGAGCCGCTGTCCCCGCCGCTTTTCCGGTCACCGCCAAAATCCGGTTGGGCTTTGATGACACCAGCCTGACACTGGACAATGCGCGCGCCTTGTATGAAGCCGGTGCAACTGAGCTGACGGTGCATGCCCGTACCAAAGCAGACGGCTACCGGCCACCGGCTTATTGGCCCTGGATTGAAAAAATCCGTGCCGTGGTGCCCATCAATGTGATTGCCAATGGCGAGATCTGGACACCGGCCGATGCCGCTTTGTGCCAGCAACAATCTGGCTCGGCCGATATTATGCTGGGCCGTGGTGCGCTCGCCAGGCCAAGCTTAGCCAAAGAGATAGTGGCTGCACGCTCAGGCACAGCGGAACAGGCGATGCCCTGGCCTGAAGTGCTTGAATTGTTGTTGCAGTATTCCGACTACGAAATTGCCGGCGACAAAGGCCTGTATTATTCCAACCGGATCAAACAGTGGTTCAGCTACCTGAAACTGCAGTACCCGGAAGCTGAGTTGCTGTTCAGCGAGCTGCGCTTGCAGCGCAAAGCGGAAGAAATTGTGCAGACATTGCAGCAGGCGCTGCGCCAGTTAGAGTGAAAAGAACCAGCCTAGGCTGGTTCTGCTTTAGTGAGCGGCGGTACCGGCTCACTGACCACCTCGGCCTCAGCGTCAAGGCTGGTCAATACCAAAGCAGACGTTGGCTGAATGCAGCACGCCAGCACTTCATCATCGCCACAATGCACAGCAGCATCCAGCACCTGTTTATACTCACCACTGACCACCCGCACTTTGCACAAACCACAGGAGCCACCTTTGCAGTCATAACTCAATGGCACAGACGCGGCAATCAGCGCATCCAGCACAGACCTTTGCCCCATGCTGTCGGCCTGCTGACCATCCATCTCAATACTGAAACTCTGGATACTGGCTGCGGCACTGAAGGGTTCGTTAAAGCACTGATGCGCCCCCAGAATGGACAAATCGCAAATCAGTTTTTCCGTCATCAGGGCTTTGCAGCAAAAATAATACTGGGCAGAAACACCACCCAATTTAAACAACAAACCAGCATCAATACGACCCGCTCTCCCTGCCCAGCCCGCCTCAGGCTGGCTCAGACAAGGCACCAGTGTGAATGCCGGTAAACGCCGCAGCATTGGATAAAACAACAAATCAGCCTGATTGCGCGCCTGGTACACCAAGGTCACATGACGGCGCTGGCGAATGGCCTGAAATGCCATTGCGAGCAGCGGCGTAATACCAACCCCTGCCGCCACCAGCACCACAGGCGCGCGGCCCGGTTTCAGGCTGAAATGGCCACGGGGGTAAGAGCACAGCACGCTGTCCAGCCGCGCCGCTTTTTGGAATAAGGCCTGGCTTAACCGGCCATCTGGCTCGGCTTTAATTACCAGCTGGTAATAACGTCTCTGGTTGCAGTCGCTGGCAATGGAATACGCGCGGGACACCGCTTTACCAGCCAGATCCGTGCCATACAACAGCAGATGCTGACCAGCCCCGGCTTTGGGCAACACCAAGCCATCCGGCTGCCGCAGCCACAGTTTCAGGTAAGCACCCTGCCGTTTCACCCGGTACAGTTGCAAATTCAGACGCCGCGCTTCGGCATAAGGCTCATACCAATGCCACCAAAGCCCACGACCCAACCAGAATAACGCTAGCAACGACAAGGCAAATACCAGACCCCACATGCCCGGGACTCCAAATACGAATAATTCTCAAATGATAACTTATCTCAGTGACGCCGCCAAGTCGTTCTGTCTTATCTGATATTTCATTCGTCAAAAACTTATTTTATTTAACTTTTCTTCGGATAAACTTTCGCTCAGTAACTCAAAAAGGGGTTGATGATGAAACGTATCTTCTTGTTCCTGGTCACTAACCTGGCGGTCATGCTGGTGTTAAGTGTGGTGCTGAGCATTGTGTTCAGCGTGTTTGGTCTGGACCGCAGCAGCATGAGCGGCTTGTTGGTGATGGCTGCAGTGTTTGGTTTTGGTGGTTCTTTTATTTCGTTGGCGATGTCCAAGTGGATGGCCAAACGTTCTACCGGTGCCGTGGTGATTGAACAGCCACAAAATTCAACTGAGCACTGGTTGGTCAATACAGTCCGCCGTCAGGCAGAGCAAGCCGGTATTGGTATGCCAGAAGTGGCCATTTACGATTCACCGGAAATGAATGCTTTTGCTACCGGCATGAACCGCAATAATGCGCTGGTCGCGGTCAGTACCGGCCTGTTACACAATATGAGCCAGCAGGAAGTAGAAGCGGTATTGGCGCACGAAGTGTCACATGTCGCGAACGGTGATATGGTGACGCTGACCTTAATTCAGGGCGTAGTAAACACCTTTGTGATCTTCTTTGCCCGTCTGGTGGCCGGTGTAATCGACAACTTCTTCCGCTCCAGCGACGACGAAGAGAGCGCCAGCGAAGGTGGCTTCAGCTTCAGCTATATGATCACCGTATTTATCCTGGAAATGATTTTTGGTGTATTGGCCAGCATTATTGTGATGTGGTTCTCACGCCAGCGTGAATACCGCGCCGACGCCGGAGCTGCCCGCCTGGTAGGTGCGCCAGCCATGGTTGCCGCACTGGAGCGTCTGCGTCATAACCATGAAAGCCAGTTGCAAGGGTCGATGATGGCTTTTGGTATTGCCAGCAAAACCGCCAGCACTGAACTGTTTTTAAGCCACCCTCCGCTGGAAAAACGCATTGCCGCGCTGAAAGGTACCTCCAGCGTTTAAAAGCGCAGCCCCGCGCACGGGGTCATGCACTCAGGGGGTCAGGTCTTGAATTTTGCATTGAAACGCAAAATTCAAGACCTGACCCCATGGGAGTAAATATGACCCCGAGCGGTTAAGTACTGACCCCGAGCTGTTTTTATCTGAAATTCAGGGAATTATCCGAAAACTGACCAGTCCAAGCTGCATTCGTTAACAGGAGCAGTGGTATGAAAGGATGGTTGGTTTCGGTTGGGGTGCACCTGCTGCTGTTGTTGGTGTTGTGGTGTTCCACCTACCCAACCTCCCCCAAAATCATCCCGAAAAAATCCATTCAGGCCTTTACCTACACGCCGCCCAAAGCTGCTGTGCCCGAACCGCTGCCACCGCCGATGAGTGCAGCTGAACCTGCTACACCATTGCCGACACCAGCAACGCCAGTAAAACCCAAAACCGACGCGCCTTCCCGAGCAAAAACCACACCGGCGAAGCCAGCCAGAATCGCGACAGAACCAAAGAATGAAGCTGCGTCACCGGTGCAGACCACGCCCGTCACGCCACCAGCCAAACGCGGTTCTTTGGCCAGCCGGGCTTTGTCTTCTGCCACAGGAGCTGCGCCGATACCAGCGACCAGCTTCAGCGTACAGCAAGCGAAACAAGACGCCCGGCTGACGGAGCCATCCAAAGCTCCGGCAAACCAAACACCGGCCAAGACCATTAAAAAGCTGAGTAACGGCGCAGAGCTGGTAAAAACGGCCGATGGCAGCTGCTGGCAACTTCCCTCAGCAGAACAGCGTAAATCAGGGATCTGGACTCGCAGCAGCATTCCCTGCGAGCCAGACACCACTATAGAGCAGTTAAACGAAATCTTTAAAAAGCGCCGCGAGCTGCGGCGGGATTAGTAGCAATTACCCCTGAACCGCTGCCGGGTCCATCCAGAAAAACTCCCAGATATGGCCGTCCAAGTCCAGCGCGCTGCGGCCATACATAAAGCCCAGGTCCTGTTTTGGGTTCACGTCCGCTGTGCCACCGGCTCCACTGGCGGCGGTGCAAAGCTGATCAACTGCAGCTTTGTTAGCACAGTTCAGAGCCAACATCACTTCGCTCGAGCTTTTGGCAGGAATAGGCCGCTTGGTAAAGGTTTGCCATTTCGCATGGGTCAGCAGCATGACAAAAATGCTGTCACTCCACACCATACAGGCCGCGGTGTCGTCACTGAATTGTGGGTTTTTTACAAAACCCAACGCTTGATAAAACTGAATTGACGCCGCTAAGTCCGCGACGGGTAAATTGACAAAAATCATTTTCGACATCCGTATTCTCCGTTTGATAAATCACTGAGCTTTATCAGAATGATGCAGCAGTCTTCCATAGTCGACAACAGAGACGCATTTTCGACAACTGCCTGAAAATTTTTTTTGCCGCCAAAACACAAAGGGGTCAGGTCTTGAATTTTGCGTTTCAATGCAAAATTCAAGACCTGACCCCCAACCTAAACCCAACCTTAGCTCCAGTTCAGTACCACTTTGCCGGATTGGCCTGAACACATAATTTCAAAGCCTTTCTGGAAGTCTTCCATCGGCATTTCGTGGGTAATGATCGGGCTTAAATCCAGACCAGACTGGATCAGGCTGGCCATTTTGTACCAGGTTTCAAACATTTCACGGCCATAAATGCCTTTGATCACCAGGCCTTTGAAAATGACCTTGTTCCAGTCCACCGCCATATCAGACGGCGGAATACCCAGCATCGCAATTTTGCCGCCATGGTTCATGGTATCCAGCATATTGCGGAAGGCTGAAGGCACACCGGACATTTCCAGACCGACGTCGAAGCCTTCCGTCATGCCGAGCTCTTTCATCACGTCCTGCAGGTTTTCTTTGCTGACATCCACAGCGCGGGTAGCCCCCATTTTACGCGCCAGCTCTAAGCGGTATGGGTTTACGTCTGTGATCACAATATGACGGGCACCCACGTGACGGGCCACGGCCACAGCCATAATGCCTATAGGACCAGCGCCGGTGATCAGCACGTCTTCACCAACTAAATCAAACGACAGTGCGGTGTGCACGGCATTACCGAATGGGTCGAAAATCGAGGCGATATTGTCAGGAATATTGTCTGGAATTTTAAACACGTTAAAGGCCGGAATCGACAGATATTCAGCGAAAGAGCCTTCGCGGTTTACACCCACACCAATGGTGTTGCGGCATAAATGCACCCGGCCGGCACGGCAGTTACGGCAGTAACCACAGACCAGATGTCCTTCACCAGAGACGCGGTCGCCTTTGACAAAACCACGGACTTCCGAGCCCATGTCCACCACTTCGCCGACGTATTCATGGCCAACCACCATGCCGTGCGGAATGGTTTTCTGAGCCCATTCATCCCATTTGTAAATATGCACGTCGGTGCCGCAAATGGCGGTTTTCTTAATTTTGATCAGCACATCATTGGGACCAACGGTTGGCATCTCAACTTCGGTTTGCCAGATCCCAGGTTCGGCTTTTAATTTGGCTAATGCTTTCATCATCATTCCTTACGCAATAATGCCCATGTCTTTGCCAATACGGATAAAGGCATCAATGGCTTTGTCTAAATCGGCTCTGCTATGTGCAGCAGAAATCTGGGTACGAATACGGGCCTGACCTTTTGGCACCACAGGGAAGGAGAAACCCACCACATAAATGCCTTCGGCCAGCATGCGCTGCGCCATCTCAGACGCCACTTTGGCATCACCTAACATCACAGGAATAATAGCGTGGTCTTTACCCGCCAAGGTAAAACCGGCCGCACTCATGCGCTCGCGGAAATAATTGGCGTTTTCCCACAGCTTGGCGCGCAGCGCATCGCCGTCGGCCAGCAGCTCCAGCACTTTAATCGACGCAGTGACAATAGAAGGCGCCAGGGAGTTGGAGAACAGATAAGGCCGTGAGCGCTGACGCAGCCATTCAATAATTTCTTTTTTGCCCGAGGTGTAACCGCCTGACGCGCCACCTAAGGCTTTGCCTAAAGTACCAGTGATAATGTCGACCCGGTCCAGCACGTCGCAGTATTCGTGGGTGCCGCGGCCGTTTTGACCGACAAAGCCAACGGCGTGGCTGTCATCCACCATCACCAGTGCGTTGTACTTGTCGGCTAAATCGCAGACAGATTTTAAGTCGGCAATCACGCCGTCCATCGAAAACACACCGTCGGTAGCGATCAGCTTAAAGCGGGCGCCATCGGCGTCGGCCTGTTGCAGCTGAGCTTCCAGCTCTGCCATATCGTTATTGGCGTAGCGGTACCGTTTGGCTTTGCATAAACGCACACCATCAATAATGGAGGCGTGGTTTAACGCATCTGAAATCACTGCGTCTTCCGGGCCTAAAATGGTTTCAAACAAACCACCATTAGCGTCAAAGCAGGACGAATACAAAATGGTGTCTTCAGTGCCTAAGAAGGCGCTGATTTTGGCTTCCAGCGTTTTGTGAATATCCTGGGTACCGCAGATAAAGCGCACTGAGGCCACGCCAAAACCATGCGAATCTAGACCTTGTTGCGCCGCTTGAATCAGTTCTGGGCTGTTGGCCAGGCCTAAATAGTTGTTGGCACAAAAGTTTAAAACCTTGTCACCGGCTACTGTCACAGAAGCCTGTTGTTGCGAGCTGATAATACGCTCGCCTTTGTATAAACCCTGGGCTTTCACGTCGTCGATTTGTTGTTGTAAGTGTGCCAGGAATGGGGTGGTGGACATGCGACCCTCCGCTTGGGTAGTAGGACTTTGGTAAAAAGCGGGCCTATTGTAATCAGGTTTGTATCGCGGTGCAGCCCTTTTGCGTTGGGGCTTGCAGCAGATCGGACTAGTCAAACATAAAAGGCTGCGGGCGCAGCCTTTCGAAAGGTGCCCAGCTTACAGCGGAGCTTCACCCGCTAATTCAGTAAAATGGCGCTGCAGACGTTCGAAACGGGGCAAAGCTTGTACGGTGGCATAAGGTTTCACCAGCAGTAAAACTTTTATTACCCCCCAATAGGCATGTTGCTTATCCAGTTGATGCTCAGGGCATTGGGTTTTCAGATAACTGACCCAAAACGACACCACCATCTTAATGGTATGGGCCAAATCCGGAATGTCGGCTTCAGAAATCGCCACCACCTGCGCCTGGTTCAATGCCTGCAATACCGACACTACCCGGCTTTGCACCACCTTTTGTACGTTCAGATAGTCCTGCTGCAAAGCAGCGTCGCGCGACAAAATATCCGGCAGGTTGGCGTAAAAAAAGTGGAAGCGCCACACCAGCTCAAACACTACATCCAGGTACTGCGCCAATGAATCCAGCGCTTCAGACTGGCCTTTGGGCGGCTGTACCCGGCTTTCCAGCAACTTGGCGTATTCCTTAAAGATATGACGCACAATGTCTTCTTTGTTGCGAAAGTGGTAATACAAATTGCCCGGGCTGATGCCAAGGTGGGCGGCGATATGATTGGTGGTGACTGCACGTTCACCCTGTTGATTAAAGAGCTCAATACTGGCTTGCAGTATTTTGTCTCTGGTCCTGAGTTTCTTGTCCATCCGCGTTGTTCTGTTTTGTTTTATGTTATTTTTTTCAGTCTGGTATAGTAACGCCAATTGGATTAAAAACTCTAGTCATGCAGACAATGCGCAAGGATCCAGACTAAACCCATGAAAACTAAAGCCATTTACCCAGGTACCTTTGACCCAATCACCAATGGGCACAGCGATTTAGTGATCAGAGCCTCTCGCCTGTTTGACGAAGTGATTATGGCCGTTGCAGCCAACCCCAGTAAAAAACCCTTGTTCAGCCTGGATGAACGGGTTGCACTGGCCAGCGCCTGCTTTGCCGATTTACCCAATGTTAAAGTGGTTGGTTTTTCTGGTCTGCTGGCCGATTTTGCCAAACAGCAACAAGCCCAGGTGCTGCTGCGCGGCGTGCGCGCCGTGGCCGATTTTGAATACGAATTCCAGCTGGCCAGTATGAACCGGCAACTGAACCCGAATCTGGACAGTCTGTTTATGACCCCTTCGGAAAAAAATACCTTTATCTCTTCTACTTTGGTGAAAGAAGTGGCCCGGCATGGCGGTGACGTCAGTAATTTTGTCGCAGACCATGTCCGCCAGGCGCTGATCCAGCGTTTCACCAGCCAAGCTGACTAACACAGGATTTGTTGTGAGCCAATTCGCTAAATTATGTTTGCTTTCGTTGTCGCTAGCAGCGGCTGTTGCACAGGCCACGCCTTGGGTGGATACCCAGGATAACTATCTGCGCCAGTCGCTGCAGACTTTATCCCATGCTGGCTTGTTGTCCGGCCCGGTGAATACCTACCCGCTGATGTGGAAAAACATCGCCGCCGATTTACAAGCGTTGAAGGACGATGACTACAACAACGAAGTACGCTTTGCACTGGCCCATGTGCGCCATGTGCTGCAAACCAACAAAAGCGACAAGACGTCTGGCGTTAAACTCAAAGCCAACACCGAAGTAGCCGGTATTCAGAGCTTTGGTGAAACCTACCCAGATCAGGCCGGTGTAACGGTATTTAATGAGTTTCAGGACACCTTGTTTGCAGGGCGGATGGAAGTGAGTTACCGCGACTTAAATGACACCAGCACTGAGCAGGATGTGGTCTATGACAACAGCTACCTGGCCGCCTTGCTGGGCAATTGGGTGCTGTCGGTCGACCAAATCTCCAACTGGTGGGGCCCTGGCCAGCAAAGCAATTTATTACTCAGCAATAACGCCCGGCCTGTGCCTTCCTTGCGTGTCAGCCGTCATGGCTGGGACGCCATTGATCTGCCAGTGCTGAACTGGCTCGGCCCCTGGAGTTTCAGCTCTTTTGTCGGCATTGGTGAACACAGCAGCGCGGTGCCGCAAACCCGTTTCTGGGGCGCGCGCTTTAACTTTCGCCCTGCTGCCGCTTTGGAAGTGGGTGTATCCCGTATCAGTCAATGGGGTGGCCAGGGCCGTGGCAACGATTTTTCCGACTGGTGGGACATGGTGCTGAATAATGACGACCAGCAGCCCAACAGTGACCAGCGTGCAGGACTCGACTTTAGCTACCATCTGCATCAGTTGCCTTTACCTCTAACCTTGTACGGCGAAATTGCCGACGATGACAACGCCGACGGCTGGCCGGAAAACCCGTTGCTTTTGTTTGGTGCCCGCAGCTACTGGGGGGACGACAACGCCATTCATACGGTGAACCTGGAATACTCAGACACTTACATTGATTGTGATGGTACGGATATCAAAGGGGAATGCGCTTATCAGGGCGAGTTGTACCCGCAAGGCTATACCCGCTACGGCCGGGTGATTGGCAGTGGTTATGGCCAGGACGCCCGCGTGATCAGTGCTGGCTACCATTACCAAACCTTCGACGGCATCAGCTGGTCTGCGCATTTGTACCGCGCCACCTATTACGACCAGGGTGCTGGCAGCAGCAGCTGGCAACTCAAAGGCGAACACCGCCGCCCGCTGTTTAACGGTTTGCTCAGCCTGCAACTGCGTTACCTGCAAGATTCGCCATTATTGGTGGCAGGTGGCGACAACCTGGCCGCCGCTGGCACCTGGGAATACCGCTTCTAAGCCTGGCTTTGTGAGCTGGATTTAGCTTGGATGTCTTGAATTTCTTGGATTTGTTGGATTTGTGTAGGGGCGCAGTTTACTGCGCCCGCTGCACCTGAGCAGAACTGACGTATCTAAATTCTCATCAGGTGGCAAGCAAACCAGCCACCGGCAACTACTGCGTTCGCCCGTTCGCGCCTCCCGCGCTCACTTTTGATTGCTCACTACGCAGTTACCACTATCTGTTTTGCTCTAAGTTGGTTTTGACGCGATATGCCAATTAATGAGTTGCACAGACGCTCATATTGGCAATATCTCCCCAACCATAGGCTTAAAATTGTGACACTTTGTTATATGCATTCGTCAAACTTAGTTCTGGCGTTTTTGTAGCTTCCATTTATGTCCAGGAAACTCTGATCGATTCACCGTTTATCTCACACTTGAATGATGAGAGACGCTCTCTAACCTTTCTGCCAACCAGATTTTAATGATTGATTGACGTGTTACACCAATACGACTCGCTTCTCTGTCCAAGGACTCAAGCATCCATGCCGGAAAATCTACATTGACTCGTTTTTGCTTATGCATCGGTCTTTTGGCTTGCGATAAATCCAAGTCCATTAGGACATCATCGTCGTCACTTTCAAACTTGGCATCAAATTCATGCGCTTTCATAAAGGCTTACCTCCGCTTTCCGTGAACGCCGAACTGAGATGATCCTGATATTCGTGCCTCGGTAGGTAATTACTCCTGACCAATGCATGCCGTTTAGCAACCCGACAACCAAATATCTTGGCTCATCACTCGTGTTAGCAGGGATCTCGATAAGATCTGAATCATTCCACAGCCCTTGAGCTGTATGAAAATCAATACCGTGCTTTTTGAGATTAATTCTGCTTTTGTTTTCATCAAATTCAAATTTAATCATGAGTAAAAATTACACCTTTTTTACTCTTTAGACAAACTTTGTTTATTGACGACAGCCAACGCCGCCAGCAGGGGCCGCAGTTTACTGCGCCCTTGGAACCTGCGCAGAACTGCAAATATCTGAATTCGCTAAGGCGGCAGGCAACGCAGCAAGTATCTAAATTCTTATCAAGTGGCTTGCAAACCAGCCACCTCAATCGAATTCCGATAGAACCCTCGACTGGTTTGCCTGTCACCTCAACCGAATTCAGATAGAACCCACGGTTGGTTTACCTGCAGCCTTAGCTAAATTCAGATTGGGGCTGGATCATTTAATAAGCCGAACATATAATAACGTCACGTTATTACTTTGCGAGCCAGCCGATGAACGACTTATCCACTCACAGTTGCCTGGACGGATTGCAGCACAGGCCAGAATGGCGCGACAGCGTTGGCTTGTTGATTGCCGAGCTTGGCCGGTTATTCCGTGTCAGTTTTGCCGAGGAATTAGGCCAGGGCTCATTAACCTTTGCGCAGGCCAAAGCACTGATTGGCGTGGCCCGAATGGAAGGTGCCCGGCAAGTCGATTTAGCGCAGCGCGCTGAACTGCAACCGATGACCATGGCGCGGCTGATTGACGAACTGGTTCAGTTACAACTGGTCGAGCGTCGCCCCTGCACGCAGGACCGGCGCGCCTACCGCATTTATCTACTCCCAGCGGCCGAAGCCGAATTGCTGAATATCCGCCAGTGCGGTGAACGTATTCAGCAAAAGGCATTACAAGGCCTCGACAAGACCCAGGTGCTGCCACTGCTGCATCTGATGCGACAAAACATGCTGGAGACTGGCAATGATGCAGACTCCTCAGCACAGGACAATGCAGTATGACTACCAACTCAAATGCCTCTAAACGCTGGATCCTGATGGGTCTGATCCCTGCTATTGCCGCTGTTGCCGGTGGCTTTTTCTATTTACAGGGCGGCCGCTTTGTCGAAACCGACAATGCCTATGTCAAAGCCGATAAAATTCCGTTAAGCGCCCAAATTGCCGGTCCGGTGACCCAAGTGCTGGTCGCCGAAAACCAGCAGGTACAGGCGGGCGACCTGCTGTTTAAAATAGACCCAGCGCCTTTTGAACTGGTACTGCAAAAAGCCGTTGCGCAGCGCTCGCAGGTAAAAACCGAGCTGCTGGCGCAAAAGGCGTCTTACCAGGAAAAGCTGGCCGAAATCAGCCTGGCCAAAACCAAGCTGGAATATGCGCAAAAAACTCAGCGCCGTCAGGCCGATTTGCTGAAAAAGCATTATGTGGCCACCAATAACTTTGATGACGCCGAGCAGCAGGTGCGGTTGGCCGAACAACAAATTACCGCGCTGCAACAGGACTTAAACCGCATTTCGGAAAGCCTGGGCGGCGACCCGACCCTGCCGGTTGAGCAGCACCCAAGCTATCAGGTTGCCGAGGCCGCTATCGCACAGGCACAACTGGACCTGAACTACACCCAGGTGACAGCCAGTGTGACAGGTGTGGTCAGCAACCTGCCAAAACCTGGCCAGTATATTAAAGCCGGTCAGAGCACGGCTACCCTGGTTGCCAGCGAGCAGCTGTGGGTGGAAGCCAACTTCACCGAAAAAGAGCTGACCTATATGCAGCCAGGCCAAAGCGTGGAAATTACCATCGACCGCTTTCCGGACCGCACCCTGACCGGCCAGGTACAAAGTTTAAGCCCGGCGACAGGCGCAGAGTTTGCGTTGATCCCGGCACAAAATGCCACAGGCAACTGGGTGAAGATCAGCCAGCGCGTACCGGTCCGTATCGAACTGCAAGGCTCTCAGTCCGCCGATCTGCTGGCCGGTTTAAGTGCTGAAGTGAAGGTGGATACCGGTCACCAACGTCAGTTATTTGGTCTGCATTTATGAGCCAGGCCCAAGCAGTCTCAGGCAGTGAGGCTGTCCCTAACCGGCTTTGGATCACCCTGGCCGTGATGCTGGCTACCATTATGCAGGCGCTGGACACCACCATCGCCAATGTGGCCTTGCCGCATATGCAAGGTTCGGTGGGTGCCAGCCAGGACCAAATTTCCTGGGTGCTGACCTCCTACATAGTGGCGGCGGCTATTTGTATGCCGCTGACAGGCTTCTTGTGTGCCAGGCTTGGCCGCAAACGGGTGTTTGTCTGGTCGGTGATTGGCTTTACCCTGGCGTCCATGCTTTGTGGCGCTGCGCAGGACTTAAACCAACTGATCCTGTTTCGCTTACTGCAAGGGGTGTTTGGCGCCAGCCTGGTGCCGCTGTCCCAATCGGTATTGCTGGACAGTTACCCGCCGGAAAAACATGGCTCGGCCATGGCGATGTGGGGCGTGGGGGTGATGGTTGGCCCTATTCTTGGCCCTACGCTGGGTGGCTGGCTGACCGAGTATTACAACTGGCGCTGGGTGTTTTATATCAACCTGCCGTTTGGCATTCTGGCCTGGTATGGCATCAGCCGTTATGTGAAAGAAACCACACTGGATAACAGCCGCCGCTTTGACCTGTTGGGGTTTGCCTTACTCAGCCTGGCCATTGGCGCGCTGCAGATGATGCTGGACCGTGGCGAAAGCCAGAACTGGTTTAACAGCCCGGAAATTGTGGTTGAAGCTTTGTTGGCCGTCGGCGCTATGTATTTATTTGTCAGCCATATTCTGACCAGCAAAAAACCTTACATAGACCCGGCCATGTTTAAAGACCGTAACTTCAGTGTCGGCCTGGTGTTTATCTTTTTTGTCGGTATCAGCCTGCTGGCCACCATGGCGCTGTTGCCGCCTTACCTGCAAAATCTGATGGGCTACCCGGTGATTGATGTAGGCTTGGTGATGGCACCGCGTGGCCTTGGCACCATGACCGCCATGATGCTGGTCGGCCGGTTGGGCCAGAGAGTAGACGCCCGCAAAGTCATTTTTGTCGGTTGTATGCTGATGTGCCTGTCGCTGCATATGATGACGCAGTTTGGCCCGGACGTGATTCAGGCCGACATTATCCTGACCGGGGTGATTCAGGGGCTGGGGCTGGGGCTGATTTTTGTGCCGCTGACCACAGTAGCCTTTACCACCCTGCCCGGCCATTACCGTACCGATGCGTCGTCCTTGTTCAGCCTGCTGCGCAATATTGGCAGCAGTATCGGCATTTCGGTGGTGGTCAGTTACCTGACTGAACACACCCAGGCGAACCATGCGCATTTTGCTGACTTTATTCAGACCGGCAATCTGGCGCTGCAACAACTGACCGATCAGGGTGTGCTGAGCACAGAGACCACCGAAGGCCTGGCGCAGATTAACCAACAGGTGACCCGACAAGCGCTGAATATGGCGTACCTGCAGGACTTCCGGTTGATGATGTGGCTGACCGTCGTGGCAGTGCCGTTGTTGTTTTTACTCAAAGCGCCGAAACGCCAGGCCGCCGCTCAGGCCCAGGCACCGGCAGCTGCGATGGAATAAGCATATCCCTGAGTCACTTGAAGTTGCTGGAAGGCGACAAGCCAGTGAACCCCCGGCCACAAAGCCGCAGCTGCAAGTACGATCGCAATAAATACGCCGGACTGTGGCCGCCGCAGGACAGAAATTGTCAGCACTGCGCTGCGCCATGCTAAGGTGGTGGCTACTTACACCACCATAGCTTCCGGAGCCTTTTGTGTTTCATTTGCGCCACTATCTTTGCATTTTATCCATCACGCTTTGTGGCTGGACTGCCTCGCTGCAGGCCGCCACCGCCACAGAACAGCTAAAACAAGTCATTGACGACCACTGGCAATACAGCTTGCAGGAAGACCCAATCACCGCCGGCCGGATGGGGCTGAGCGGCTACAATAACCGCTTACCTGGGGTAACGGCACAAGACCGCAGCCGCCGGCTGAAAGCCGAACAGCAGCTGCTGAGCCGGCTGAATGGCATCGACAACAGCAGCTTAAGCGACGCCGACAGGGTGAATCAACAACTGCTGGCCTGGGTGCTGAAAAACTCCATCGACGCCAACACCTTGTTTCTGGACCGTATTCCGGCCAATACCTTTTACAGTTTCTGGAGCGCGGCTCTGGACGCCAGTAGCGGCCTGCGCATGAGTAAAGTCGCCGACTATCAGGACTACATCGCCCGTATTCAGGACTTTGGCCGTTACTTTGACGAGAATATCGCCAATATGCGTGCCGGTATCAAAGACGGTTTTGTGCTACCGAAAATCGTGGTGCAAGGCATAGCGCCAACGGTTCGGGCGCAAGTGTACGCCGACCCAACCCAAAGCAGCCTGTATGAGCCCTTTAAAAAGTTGCCAGCCAGCTTTAGTGCGGCTCAGCAACAAGAGTTGCAACAAGCCGGCCGTGACGCCATTGCAAAAAGTGCCATTCCGGCCTTCGCCCAACTGGCTGATTTTCTGGAAGGCGACTACATGAAAGCAGCCACTGACAGCCTGGGTGCAGAGCAGCTGCCTGGCGGCAAAGCCTATTATCGCCATACCATTAACACCTATGTGACGCAGGACCTGGACCCGGCCAGCATTCACCAGACCGGTCTGGCGGAGGTTAAACGCATCAGGGCCGAAATGGATGCGCTGATTAAGCAAACCGGCTTTAAAGGCAGCTTTGCTGACTTCACGCAATTTTTACGGACAGACCCGCAGTTTTACGCCAAAACCCCGGTCGACTTACTCAAAGAAGCCTCGTACATTGCCAAACGTATTGATTACCGCCTGCCTGAGTTTTTTGGCAAGCTGCCCCGCCTGCCTTATGGCGTGGTGCCAGTGCCCGACGAAATAGCGCCCAACTACACCACAGCTTCGTACAACCCGGCCGCTATAGGCGGCATTCGTGGCGGTGCTTATTGGGTCAATACCCATGCGCTGGACCAACGGCCATTGTACGAGCTGGTAGCGCTGACCCTGCATGAATCTGTGCCTGGCCACCATCTGCAAAACGCCATTTCGCAAGAGCTGGACAATGTGCCGCAGTTTCGTCGCAACCTGTATTTAAGCGCTTATGGCGAAGGCTGGGGCTTGTATGCCGAGCGTCTGGGCGTGGAAATGGGCGTGTACGACACGCCTTACCAGCAGTTTGGCCGCCTGAGTTACGAGATGTGGCGCGCCTGCCGTCTGGTGATCGACACTGGCATTCACTCGCAAGGCTGGAGCCGTCAACAGGCGCTGGATTTCCTTGCTTCCAACACCTCCTTGTCACAGGCCAATGTGCGGGCTGAAGTAGACAGGTATATTTCCTGGCCGGGACAGGCGTTGTCCTACAAAATGGGTGAAATCAAAATCCGTCAGCTGCGCGCCAAAGCCGAACAAGAACTGGGCGAGCAATTTAACCTGCGCGATTTCCACGACGCTTTATTGGCCAACGGCGCCTTACCGCTGGAAGTGCTGGAAGCAGAAATGGACAGATACATCCGCAAAGCGAAGCACCACTAATTCTTAAAAAGGGGTCAGGTCTTGTATTTTGCATTGAGACGCAAAATACAAGACCTGACCCCTTTTGTTTGACCCCTTTGTTTAACTTAACTGCTTTTGCGCCAGCAGCTGTTCAATCTCCGCTAGACAGGCCGGGTCGTCGATCGTAGACGGAATACTGTAGCTTTGGCCATCCGCAATTTGCCGCAGCACTTTGCGCAGGATTTTGCCGGAGCGGGTTTTCGGCAGTCGTTTAACCAACACCGCTTTTTTAAAGCAAGCCAGAGCGCCAATTTCTTTGCGCACCAGAGCGGCCAGTTCCTGCTCCAGCTGAAGCTCACTGATGCTTTCGCCATTTTTCAGCAGCACCAGCGCTAAAGGTTGCTGGCCTTTGATCGGCTCTGCAACCCCAATGACACAACATTCCGCCACCGCCGGATGCGCGGCCACCACCTGCTCCATCTCGCCGGTGGATAAACGGTGCCCTGCCACGTTGATCACGTCGTCGGTGCGGCCCATCACAAACAAGTAGCCGTCGTCATCCAGGTAACCGCCGTCGCCACTGGCGTAATAGCCGGTAAAAGTGCTGAGGTAGCCATCAACAAAACGCTCATCATTGCCCCAAATGCTGATCAGGCAGCCCGGCGGTAACGGCAGCTTCAGTGCGATATAACCTTGCTGGCCAGTTGGCACTGGCTGACCGGACTCATCGAGAATATCCACCTGAAAGCCCGGTACCGGCACAGTCGACGAACCAGCTTTGGCAGGAAATAGACCTAAACCTGCCGGGTTACCAGCAATAGGCCAGCCGGTTTCAGTTTGCCACCAGTGGTCGATCACAGGTTTGCCAATTTTATCCGTCACCCACTGGTAAGTGGCCGGATCCAGCCGTTCACCCGCCATAAAGATGTAGCGCAGTGCAGACAGGTCATACTGCTGCAGCGTCGCCTCAGGGTCTTCTTTGCGAATAGCACGAAAGGCAGTGGGCGCTGCAAACAGCACTTTGACTTTGTATTCGGCACACAGACGCCAGAAGGCACCGGCGTCGGGCGTAAAGACGGGTTTGCCTTCATACAGCACTGTGGTGCAGCCCGTCAGTAAAGGGGCATAGACAATATAGGAATGGCCGACCACCCAGCCGACATCAGACGCTGCAAAAAACACATCGCCGGGCTGCACGCCATAAATGGTCTGCATGCTGTAACGCAGTGCCACGGCATGGCCACCGTTGTCTCGCACCACGCCTTTGGGTTTTCCTGTGGTGCCTGAGGTGTACAGAATATACAAAGGGTCTGTGGCTTTGACCGGCACAGGTTCTGCCGGGCTGGCACCTTGCAGCAGTTGCTGCCAGTCCAGATCGCGACCGACAGTCATCTCCGCCTGCAGCTGTGGCCGCTGCAGTACCACGGAATGCTGCACCTGATGCTGCGCTTTGCTGAGTGCTTCATCCAGCAGTGGTTTATAGGCAATCAGCCGGTTGACTTCGATACCGCAGGAGGCTGACAGCACCAATTTTGGCGTGGCGTCGTCGATACGCAGCGCCAGTTCATGCGCTGAGAAACCGCCAAACACCACCGAATGCACGGCGCCCAGCCGCGCCACTGCCAGCATGGCGATCACCGCCTCGGGCACCATGGGCATGTAGATCACCACCCGGTCGCCTTTTTCCAGCCCCAGTTGCTGCATCGCCCCCGCCAGCAAGGCGACTTCGTCGCGCAGCTGAAGGTAGCTGTACTGCTGCTTGTGGCCTGTGACAGGGGAATCGTAAATCAAGGCCGTTTGTGCCCCTCTGCCCTGAAAAATCTGGCTGTCGAGAGCGAGAAAGCTGGTATTGAGTTCGCCGTCAGCAAACCACTGGTAATGATGGGCATCCTGCTGGTGCAGGATGGAAGCCGGCGCTTTGTACCACTGCAACTGAGCAGCCTGCGCCGCCCAAAACTGCTCAGGCTGTTGGCTGGCCTGTTGGTACTGCTGAAGGTGAGAGGAGCGTTCTGGCCTTGTCATGGGACACCTGTTGTTTTGCTTGTTATGCAGATACTTTAGTCAAACTGCTCAACAAACAAACTTAGACATAAGGTGTAGAGACTTTAGTTGTACAAATAACAAAAGGGGTCAGGTGTCAAAAGGGGTCAGGTCTTGTATTTTGCATTGGAACGCAAAATACAAGACCTGACCCCAAAGCTCATCACAGCTTGATAATGATATTGCGTTTATAGAGCCATAACGACAGCGCCCAGAAGCTGGCTACATGGCCCAGTGCGAACACCAGCGAGGCCAGTTTTTCCGGCATCAGGCTGGCCAATTTCAGGAAGGTCCACTGGTAAGCACTGACCGCTCCGTCTGTGCTCTGCTGCATTGTGACCAGGCCAAACAGCACGGCCCAGACCCAGGACAACACATAGATAAACAGCGGGTTGGTGCCATAGACAGTTAAAGGCGACGCCAGTTGATGGTGGCCTTTGATATCCACCAGCCAAATCAATGCCGCCAGCAACCACAGAATAAGCCCAGTGCTGAGCGCCAGATAAGAGCCGGACCATAAAGCTTTATTGATAGGCCACAGCCAATGCCAAGCCAGCGCAAGCAGAATCAGCCCAAGCCCAGCCAGACTCAAGCCTTTTACCGCCGCCTGCTGCGACTGGCTCTTCAGCCACAGCACAGTGGCATACCCCAGTATGACTGCAGTCACACAAGGCAAAGTGCTTAATAAGCCTTCAGGGTCAAAGGGCATACCGAAACCATGGTAGATATGCGCCGCGCCAAACAGCGCTAAATCCAGCTGGCGCACCAGATTGTGCTCCAGGCTGTATGGCTGGTCTGCACCCAGCACTAACAGCGCCCAGTACCCCAGCACTAAGCCAACAGCCGTCAACCACAAGGCACGCTTGGGCAGGTAGACCACCAGTAAGGCCGCCGCCCAATAAGCCAGACCAATACGCTGCAACACACCAGGCAAGCGCAGCTCGGCCAGTGGTTCAGTAAAAGGCAGGTAATTCAGCAGAATACCCAGCGCAATCAGCTTCAGCGCCCGTTCGCTGATCCGCCAGACGGCCGCAGGACCGGGCTGCAGTTTGCTTAATGAAAAATACATCGAGGCGCCGACCACAAATAAAAAGGTGGGAAACACCAGATCGGCAAAGGTAAAACCGTCCCAGGCCGCATGCAATAACGGGCTGTAGACATGGGACCAGGAACCAGGGGTATTGACCAGGATCATCAGTGCAATGGCTAAGCCACGCAAAGCGTCCAGAGCGTAAAAGCGGGAAGAAGCCATATCACCTCAACAAAATTCGGCAGGCCACTAAAAAACAAACTCCGGCCAAGAGTTTACCTCAGCCGGAGTGCGTGTAGCTGTCAGTTCCAGCGTTGCAGCTTATGGCCTTTGACGGCATAAAACAGAATAAGCAGATAACAAGGCAGCATCGCCAGGTAAGCGCCTTGTTGGCCCAGGCCGGTGCCGCTCAGTAAACCCCAGAACAGCGGGCCAAAAGCACCACCAGCGATGCCCATAATCAGCAGCGCCGAACCAATGCTGGTCAGAGCGCCTAAACCCGACAGCGCCAAAGGCCAGACCGCAGGCCAGACAATGGCGTTGGCCAGGCCCAGTACCGCAATAAACAGCAAGGTATCTGGCAAGGCAGTACCACCAAAAGGCACCAGCAGTGCATTGGAAATAGCGTAGGAGCTGCTGTCGCCAAAGGCCACTATTAGCGTTAACACCAAGCCCAATACGGCAGAGATCGCCAGCGCTTTTTGCTGCGACAACACCTGGGGGATCAGCACAATACCCAGCACATACCCCAGCACCATACAGACCATGGTGTAAGACGTCATCACGGTGTAGCGCTCTACTCCCAGTGACAAAGCAAACAAACCAATAGTGTCACCGGCAATCACTTCCACCGCGACATAGACAAATAACGACAGCACACCCAGCACCAGCGACGGTTTGGCCAAAGCCGCCTTTAACTGCGCCATACCACGGGTACCGTCTTGCTCTTTTGGTAACTCAGGTAATGGCGAATACTTCACCGCCAGCGCCAGTAAGGCCAAAAAGGTAGCCAGCCCCAGGTACGGACCAACTAAACCAGAGGCCATGTCATTAATTTGCTCTGGAGTTAACACCGTGTCGGCCGGGGCCGAGAAACCACTGACAATCAAGGCGGTAAAGACCAATGGCGCTACCACACCGGCGGTTTTATTCAGAATCCCCATAATGCTGATACGCACAGCTGCAGTGTGTTCCGGGCCAATTTTTACCACGTAAGGATTAACCGCTGTTTGCAGCAAGGTCTGACCTGTGCCAATCACCAGCTGAGCCAGCAAAAACAAGCCAAAGGTCTGGGTTTGCGCGGCAGGAATATACAGCAGGCCAGCCAGCATCATAATGGCCATACCCAACGCCATGCCGTTTTTGTAACCGACTTTGCGGATCACCCAAGCCGATGGCAAGGCCGTAAAAGTGACGGCGATATAAAAGGAAAACAGCACCAACGACGCCTGAAATGGCGACAGTTGCAACATCTGTTTTAAATAAGGCATCAGCGAGCCATTCAGCCAGGTGGCAAAACCCAGCACAAAGAACAGCAATGCGACTATCGCCATCGGCACCACACTGCTGCGCGCCTTAGAGGCGTCAACTGTCATTTCCATGTTTCCTTCCTGTTGTTTGTCGTTCTTATTGGATGCCTGCAGCCAGCAGCGCAGGTGGCTGACCGCTGGCTTGGGTCGAAAATTAACTCAGTTGCTGGCCAGCGAGATAGCAGGCAGCTACCGCTCCCTGCTCGTTCAGCAACACCAGATCGGCAATATAACCAGGTTGCAGCCGGCCACGTTCAGCGGCAATACCTAAAAACTCAGCCGGGTACAACGACGCCATGCGCAGTGCTTCGCCCTGTTCCAGCCCCAGCACCTGCACGGCATAACGCACGGCGTCGGCCATATCCAGCACTGAACCGGCCAGGTTACCTTCGAGGTTGGTTAGCTTATTGCCCTGACGGATCACCTTGCCTTCAAAAAAATCAAACTCGGTCTGGCTGGTACCGACCGGCGACATGGCGTCAGTCACAATCAGCAGTTTGCCTTTAGGTTTGGCTGCCAACGCCACTTTCACCGCCAGTGGGTGAATATGATGACCATCTAAAATCAGGCCACACCAGCTATGAGGATCAGCCAGTGCTGCGCCCACCACCCCAGGCTCACGCGAGGTCAATGGCGACATGGCATTGTATAAATGGGTAAAACCGCTCGCTCCGGCGTCCAGCGCCGCCAGCACCGTCTCCGCGTCTGTATTGCTGTGGCCCAGACAGACAATCACGCCAGCGTCCACCAGCTGACGAATTTGCGCCGGAGTCACGTTTTCCGGTGCCACTGTGACGACTTTGATGCCTAAATCGGTGCGCCGGTAAATGGCCATCTCAGCGTCAGACAACTGACGGATATGCGCGGTTGGATGCACGCCGCGTTTAGGCACCGATAAATGCGGGCCTTCGAAATGCACACCTGCGATACCGGGTTCTTTAGCGGCCAGTGCCTGTGCAATGACATCCGCGGCAGCTTGCATGGTGCCGACCGAATCGGTGATCACGGTCGGCAACAGCAGGGTACTGCCAAACTGAGCATGCGCTTTGACCATAGTACGCAGCGCCGTCAGGCTGGTGTCGGTGTTAAACAAAGCACCACCGCCGCCATTCACCTGCACATCAATAAAACCTGGTGCCAGAGTCAGCGGCAGCACCTCGCCTGCTGCCGGTTCAACCCGGACTATACGGCCGTCCTGCCAGCTCAGGCATTGGTTGTTCAGCCACTTTTCACCGTCAAACAGACGGGCCACTGCAAGCTGCTGCATGAGGCTGCTCCTAAACTGTTTTGGTCACTTTATTCAGCCCTGGCGGGGCATCCGGGTTCACACCGCGGGCGCGGGCCACGGCTTCGACGTCCAGATAAAAACGCTGCAGTAATAACAACGGCAGAATACGTGGGTTGGCACTTAATTCAGCATGGTGCAGATGCAAAATGCGGGCACCACGGCTACGCACTTCGGCAATTTGCGCCTGATGAGCGGCATTGGCCTCGTCGGCAATGCTGACATCGATAATGGCGAACTGATCTTTCACCAGGGTCACAGGGCCATGTAAAAACTCGGCACTGGAGAAAGCTTCGGCATGAATACCACACACTTCTTTTAACTTGAGTGCAATTTCACGGCTGACGGCGTAGCCCGGACCACGGCCCAACACCACACAGTGTTTGACGCCGTCCAGCGCAGAGGCGGTCAGCTGAGCAGGCAGCGCTTTAGCCTGCTCCATCAGTTCTGGCAAGGCAACCACAGCATCTTGCAACTCTTTGCGACCCGACCAGGCCGCCACCAGCTGCAATAAAGCACTTAAAGTGGCCAGATAGCTCTTGGTGGCCGCCACCGCTTTTTCAGCGCCGACATTCAGTGGCAATACCTGATCGGCCTGCTCTGCCAATGGTGAGCTGGTGTCATTGACCAACGCAATCACCGGAGCGCCAGCGGCTTTAGCCATGGCCACCTGCGCCAGAATATCCGGGCTGCGGCCCGACTGGGAGATCACCAGCACCAGAGCGCCGGTCAGGTCGAGCTGCTTGCCATACACACTGGCAATGGACGGTGCTGCCGCCGTGACCGGCAAGCCAATTTCAATCTCAATCAGGTACTTGGCAAACACACCGGCGTGGTCAGACGAACCACGGCCGACCATATACACATAACGGGGTTGGCGCTGCCGGATCAGATCCACCACAGCCTGAATAGCGCCGGCGTTGGCCTGAAGTTGTTGCTGAATACGTTGAGGAGCTTCGGCCGCTTCCTGCGCCATAATGGTACTGGTCATACAAAGTTCTCTTTCACTACGGTTAAATTCAGGCCGGATGCCGCTGGCGGGCAAACCAGATGGCACCAAACTCAGGTGCCTGCAATGCCGGAGTAACCCGGCTTTGTACCTCGGTGGCCAGATATGGCACTAATTTTTGCGCCAGACCGCCAATCAGCGACAGCCGTGGTGGGTTCAGGCTCAGCAGTCGCAGCGCAATGGCATCAATATGCGCCGCTGCCTGGCGGATAATCTCTGCAGCTATCAGGTCGCCCTGTTCTGCGGCAGCAAACACCAAAGGAGCATACTTCGCGTAAGTGGTTGGGGTGGCATGCATAAAGAAATCGACCAACGCCAGCGTTTCAGTCAGCTTCAGCTCTTCGCACAATAAATCGGTCAATAAGGTGGCTGGGCCCAATAAATCTTTCGCCAGCAATACATGATGCACCAGTTGCAATCCCATCCAGGCACCACTACCATTGTCACCATAAGGAAAGCCATGGCCGCCGACTTCAATAATTTCG
Source organism: Rheinheimera marina (assembly GCF_042654345.1). Taxonomy (NCBI): domain Bacteria; kingdom Pseudomonadati; phylum Pseudomonadota; class Gammaproteobacteria; order Chromatiales; family Chromatiaceae; genus Rheinheimera; species Rheinheimera marina. The sequence goes on along the minus strand of NZ_JBHSGB010000010.1, from coordinate 119,093 downwards.
CCTTTGACATCAGCCAGACCACAGGAACCAGTTCCGGCAATAATCACTGCGCCATCACCGCCCTGATGCGCCCCAATACAGGCCACATGCAAGTCGCTGGTCAGGTACATGGCCTTAAACGGGTGTTGCCAGTCTGAGAAAATACGAAAATATTCCGGCATATTGACGCCGGCAAGGCCGGCACCAACGACCAGCTGATCAATGTCTCTGTGTGCCAGGCCGGCACAGGTCAATGCCTGATGGGTGGCCGATAAAATAGAGTCAGTGGCGACTTTCATGCCACGTAACGGGTTGGCGGGGCCAGACAAGCCCTCTCCTACCACCTGATTGTCTGCTGTGGTCAGAATGACGCGACATTTACTGCCACCGCCATCAATCCCCAAAAACAATGGGCCTTCATAGCCTACTGCTGTCGTCATCCCATCAACCTCGTTGCATCGTCATTCCCATTCAGCAGCCCTTTGCCAGCCACTGAACGCTGCTGTTTGTTATTTCAGCAAAAAGCTGAATTGACAGCGTTGTCATTTTTCCAGTTCAGCATATAATAATTTTGACAAATAACAAGACCCTTGTTTAAAAATCGAACTTTAATTTTTACAAAGCCCCGGCTTATTTAAAAATTATTAAATTGAATCAAATAATTATACACTCCAGCCACTGAAGATAGCAGTGTCATGGCGAGTGGTCTGCGTTCTTTGTCCTCTGTCTGCGCAGGCAGGGAAATCCAGTAAGCCGTACCGGGCTGACTGAACAACAGTTGAGGGAGAGAGCAATGCGTTACCTGTTATTACTGCTGTGTATCTGCAGCCAGCCAGTGTTGGCCTTTCAGAACCAGCAGCAACTCTACCAGTTTGCTGCAAAAACCCGTTTGATGTTTGCGGTAAAATCGAATTTTGGCGCTAACCAAAATGCATTCAGCGGCGAAATAGCGCTGCACAATGACTCCAAACAAGCCTTGCCAAAAGGCGAAGCCCCCTGGCGGATTTATTTTCATTCGATCCGTAAAATTAATACCACCCTGAGTGCAGGCTTAGAGATCAGCCATATTCAGGGAGACTTGCATCAGATTAAAGCCAGCAAAGACTTTGCCGGTTTAGCCGCCGGGCAAAGCATACGCCTGGAATTCAGTTCGGCGCCCTGGATTGTCAGCTACAGCGACTGGATGCCACGGGCCTTTATTAGCAGCGGCAAACTGAAACCGGCAATATTTGCCAATACCAATACCGAAGACTTCAGCGCTTTCGTCGAAGCCTCCACCCGTCCTGAGCAGTTGCTGCGCTTTGATCAGCCCAGTCAGGATTTATACCCGGTGGCAACCGCAGAGTCGCGCTTTGCACAAAACCAGCACCAGCAAAGCAGCAAAAAGCAAAACGCCCGCTGGTCGGTGATCCCGACACCACAACAACGTGAAGACGACGACGAATCGATCACCTTGGGTGCTGGCTGGCAGCTGTTCCATCAGGGTCGCTTAAAACAAGAAGCCGTCTACTTACAACAACAGCTCAAAGCACAGTTTGGCCTGGATTTGCCATTAACCAGCCAGCCTGGTCCACGTCAGATCCAGCTGGTCACCTCTGAGGATCTGCCACAGGCTGAGAGCTACCGCTTAACAGCACAGCCGAACCAAATTCTGCTTGCCGGAACCGACAATGCCGGTGGTTTTTATGCCGTGCAAACCTTGTTGGCCTTGCTGGAAAAACAGGGCGACAGCATTCAGCTGCCGCAGACCAAAATCAGTGACTGGCCGCGTTACCGCTGGCGCGGTATGCATTACGACATGGCGCGCAACTTCCACGGCAAAGCAGTGACCTTGCGGCTGATTGAACAAATGGCCCGCTACAAACTGAATAAACTGCACCTGCATCTGACCGAAGATGAAGGCTGGCGTCTGGAAATTCCGGGTTTGCCTGAGTTGACCGATATTGGCGGAAGCCGTTGCTTTGACCTGACCGAACAGCAGTGCCTGCTGACCCAGCTGGGAACAGGGCCGGACAAATCCGGTTCAGGCAATGGCTATTACAGCACCGCAGATTTTATTGAGATCTTAAAGTATGCCGCCGAGCGTCATATTGAAGTGATCCCTGAAATTGACATGCCTGGCCATGCCCGCGCGGCGGTGAAAGCCATGCAGGCCCGCTACACCAAACTGAAAGCCAAAGGCCAATTGGAACAGGCAAAACAATTTTTGTTGTCAGACCCGGCGGACCAGTCGGTGTACCTGACAGTGCAGAACTACAACGACAATTCGGTGAATGTTTGCCTGCCTTCGGCCTATGCCTTTGCCGACAAAGTGCTGTATGAACTGCAGCAGATGTACCGCCAGGCCGGTGTAAGGCTGAACACCTTCCATATGGGCGGTGATGAGGTTGGCGCTGGCTCCTGGACTGCCTCGCCTGCCTGCGCTGCGTTAATTGCCGAAGCCGACAACGGTGTGTCTGGTGTGGCAGATTTAAAACCCTACTTTGTCAGCAAAGTGGCCATGCTGGCGGCCAACCGCCAACTGGCACTGGGTGGCTGGGAAGATGGCCTGATGTATGACGCCAAAACCCCCTTTAACCGGGCGCAGTTTGCCAACCCGGCGGTAATCGCCAATGTCTGGGACAATATCTGGGAATGGGGTGTGGCGGATCGTGCCTACCGGCTGGCCAACGCGGGTTATCAGGTGGTGCTGTCGCATGGCACCCACCTGTATTTCGACCACCCGTACGAAGCCCACCCGGATGAGCGCGGTTATTATTGGGCCGCCCGTTTTACCGACCTGGCCAAAGTATTCGGTTATATGCCGGACCATCTGTATGCCAATGCCGATAAAACCCGCGAAGGCCAACCCATTTACGATTTAGAAGCCTTGCTTGGCCGCGAGCTGCCAAAACTGGAACAACCTGACAATATTCTGGGCATTCAGGGCCAGATTTGGAGCGAAACCATTCGCACCGCTGAGCAGCTGGAGCAGTTGCTGTACCCACGCTTGCTGGCTTTGGCTGAGCGGGCCTGGTACCAAGCGGAATGGGAGTCGGATGAGCCTGATACCGCAGCTCGCAACGCCGATTATCAGCGTTTCAGCCTGGCCTTGGTGCAACAGGAGTTACCAAGGTTACACGCCGCTGGTGTGGCACTCTACCTGCCGCCTCCTGGCGCCGTGCGGCAAAATGGCCTGCTGCTGGCCAACAGTGCCTGGGACGGCTTAACCATTGAATACAGTACAGACAATGGCCAAAGCTGGCAGCCGTATCAGGAAGCCGTCAGTGTGCCGGCTGGCCCTGTGCAGCTGCGCACCTCAGCGCAAGGCCGCCAAAGCCGGGTGACTCAACTCGACTGAGTTGAGGTTGTACCACAGCGTTTAAACAAGGCCGGTACTGTACCTAATGCCAGTCAGTTAAGCTGACTGGCATTGTTTTTTACCCCACCGTATCAGAATTCACCTGAACTAAAACAATAAACGAGCTGAATCTATCCAAAGCGAGGAAAGGTAAAGAACTAAGCAGACCGTCTTTGGCAGGGATGCCAAAGCCGAGCCTACAGGGAACGTATTCACGGCGTGTCTGCGTGGGCTTTGCCTTTTCCGCTGCAGCTGAACCAACTCGTGAATAGATAAGCAGTTTTTGCATAAAAACTGCTTATCTGACTGGCATTAGGTTCTCTACCGGCCTTTTTAGTGCGGCTTACCGGCAGAGTGCTTTATGCCTGCGCCAGGATCTGATCCATCACCCAGTTGGCGCGCAGCGCTGTTGTGCCGGTCGAAGGATGGCCACTGCCCTGCAGAATGTCCTGCACCATAGTGGCAATATGTGGCTGCTGAATATGCTGCGGATGTGCAATGCGCAGCTCTTCGATGCCGTCAGCAGTCTGCAGCCGCAGCGGTTCATCATCAAACACGGCGCAGTCAATCCGGCCCAAACTGCCAATCAGGCTTAAGCTGTCTTGCCGCTGTGCCGACACAAAGTTCCAGTAGCCACTACCAAGCACACCTGACTGAAAACGCCAGATGGCGGTGACGGCATCTTCGGCGGGGTACAAGGCTGCTTGGCGCGCGGTAAAACCTTTTACCTCGACGATGTCGCCGAGCAGGTGCATCAGCAAATCCAGACCATGGCTGGCCAGGTCGACAAAATAACCCCCACCGGCCTGCGCCGGGTCGACCCGCCAGTGGGCCTGCCCGCTTAAATCCAGCTCAGAGGCAATACGGCTGAAATTCCAGTGCACCTGCCGGACCTTGCCAATCCGGCCTTGTTCCAGCCAGCTTTTTAGTTGCAGAAAACGTGGCAGGCAACGGCGGTAATAAGCCACATAAAGCGGTAAACCTTGTTGTTCAAAGGCCTGCACCATCCCGGCGCACTCGGCGGCATTCAGCGCCATGGGCTTTTCAACACAACAAATTTTGCCCGCAGCCGCTACTTTCAGCGCCAGCTCTTTGTGGCTGGCTGGTGGCGTCGCGATATAAACAGCATCAACCTGCGGGTCGGCAATCAACGCATCCGCATCGCTGTACCAGACCGGCACCTGGTGCCGGCGGGCATAGTCCGCGGCTTTGGCTGCGTCGCGGCGCATTACCGCCACTAAAGCCGACCCCTCGACTTTCGCAAAAGCCGGGCCGCTTTTCAGTTCAGTCACATTGCCGCAGCCCAAAATGCCCCAACGCACCAGGCCAGGAATAGGCAAATTGATCAATGGTTTCAACAGAGTTCTCCATAGGCTTGATGAGGAAGCAGAATCGAGGGTAAATAAAAAAGCAGGATAAGCGCAAAGCGTTATCCTGCAAATACCCGGGAACAAAGTCCAGTCGAAAATCAAAGCGGCTTGCACCGCCTGATCAACCCTACCTTGCAGATTGGGCGAGATTGGCAAACAAAAAAACACATCCTTGTCATCACACCTCTGCAGCGCAACTACCACACCACAGAGAAACGACCTATTAAACAGTTCCAATGCCAGCACATTGAAGCTGCATGTTTACAACAACAGATTGCCGCATTGGACTGCTTAAAATACATATGACAACGCTGTCATGAGTACTATGACGCGGTTAACTCACCAGTTCAAGCACTATTTTGTTTTATTTTTAAGCAATCTAGTCCGTCGCATCCGGGTCACCTTTGCAGGTCAACAGGCATAGAATTCAACCCGGACAAATAACGAATAACACGGACCTGAGGGCATAAAAAAACCCGGCTTGTGCCGGGTTTTTATCAAGGCTTTTAATGCAGGCGATTAAGCAGCTGCAGTCGCGTTCAGTTGACGCTGACGCTCACCCAAACGCTGCACTTGTTGCAGAGACATCAGGTGGGCATAGATTGGCGGTAACATGCCTTTGCTGCGCAGCAGGGCAAATTTGTCAGCATCCAGCTCGTTCAGTTTGGCTTCGTCAATGACGTAGAAACCAGTCAGCTCACGCTTGTTGCCATCCAGTTCGATAGTCAGGCTCTGTGGGCTCAGCAGGTCCAGTTCAGCCAGAGTGCGGTTGAACTCTTTGGTTTGCTCCATCTGACGTAAGAAGTCAGCCATCGCTTCTGAGCGCTTTTGTAAAAACTCAGACTGGCTGCCGTCTTCATTAAACAGCGCGTAACCTTTTTCTGTGTTGACCATAGGGCTGCCTTCAGCCACGCAGATGTACAGATTGTCTTTATCTGCCGGGTCATTTGGGTTGGCCATCAGTGCCAGCGGGAAATTGCGGAACGCGCGTGGTACGTACAAACCCAACCACTTGCCGTCATTCACCATCATATTGGAACCCTGCTGCAGTGACAGCATCGCAATAGCTTCAAAAGCACCAGCTTTTTCGTTTTTCAGGAAAACCACTGGCAGCTCAGCACCCACACGAACAAACTCATGCGCTGACACCGGCACTAAATGTTCTTCTTTAATATGAAGAAAGGCTTGCTCCACATCGATTTTGGTATTGGCGTGTTTTTCTTTGTTTAATGGAGCGATTTGCAACGACATAACTAACCTCTGTACAACTTTTAATAATGGGGCCATTTTTATCATGTTCGGCCCGGACCTGTGACACCGACACTACCACTATTTGCCCCTGAACTGCAATCAGCACAGTAGCAATGGAAACTGTCGATGTTTAGTTCTTTTCCAGATGTTTTTGTAACTGACCGACCAGCCAGCTTAACAGCTCTTTTTGACGTTTTGATGTAAGGTCTCTTTGCATCGCATTCACCGTTGCCGGTATGTGCGAAAACTGATCTGCACCTTTTCGAAGCACAAAGTAGTCGAATAAAGAGGCCCATGCACTACGAAGATCGTCCGGTAAACCGTTTAACGCCATCATGCTGTGCAACATGGCATCATAAGGTGATTGTTCAATCGCATCTGAGCCTATGCTGCCACCCCACCAGTAATTCAGCAGCAAATTCACATCATCCAGAGACTCCACCTGGTGCCACCACAAGGCGGGCAAAAACAATACATCGCCAGGCTCTAACTCGGCGCGCCAACTGGCTGCAGCAGCTTGCTGAAATTTAGGGTAACGCCCGTCTGCGCTATCGGTTTTCCGTACCATGCTGATTGGCGCGCCCGTGGGCGCAAAATCAACCGGGCCTATATAGAGGTTTTCCACTTGCTCCGGCGGATACAAAGTAAAGACCCGTCGTCCGGCAACCACACAAGCCAGATTATCAGCGTGGTCCAAATGGGTGGGTACCGTGATTCTATTGCCAAGCCAAATGCGCCCGCCAATATCTGGCGACAAATAAGGATTTGGATTCTGTTCCATTAAACCCGGCAGGCAGCGTTTTAGTTCGGCACTTTGCAGCGCTATATGAATAGCATCCGGTTGACCGGCAATTTTCAGCAGTTGCTGTAACACCACCGCCACAGGATATTTGCGGCGCTCAAAGTTAAAGCCGGTCATTTCCGTGTTGTAAAACACTTCACCTTTTGTGGTCGGGTCCAGCAATAAGGTGTCCACTTCCAAGCCTTTGTCAAAAGGCGCGAGATAGCGGTGCAACGCAGCAGGGCTTTGCTTCGCCGCTTGGGTCACAGGCCAGTCCGCTACCAGGTCCGACAGTATGACAGGCCGTCGTGCCGGTACGATTTCCTGAAAAAACTGCTGTTGGCTTATCCCTTTAAGCCGTTTCACATTCTGCACCCTGTACCTCCATTGCAGAAAAAAGGGTTAACCTAAGTTAACCCTTTCTATCAGCTCTTCCCAGAGAACTGCTCGGATTAGAACGCCATTCTGGCGCCTAATACAAAGCGACGACCGTTCTGGTACAGTGAGAACAGACGGTTTTCATCTGTATTAAACTCACGCACTTCTTCATCTGTCAGGTTAATGGCTTCCAATGTCAGAGAAATGTTCTCTGTCAGGTTATAACCGAAGCTGGCGTCCCACTGACCGTACGAGTCGTTCCACAGTTCTGAACCGTTAAAGTGCAGGCCTTTGTACCATTCAGTTCTGTAGTTATACATCAGACGGGCGCTGAATAAATCATCTTCATAATAACCGGTCAGGTTATACATATGCTGCGAAGTCCCTTCCACCAGGCCTGAACCCGGTAAATCCAGGTTACGCTCTTCGTCGCGGTCCGCATCTGTGTAGGTATAGTTCGCCATCACGCCAAACTGACCGAAGGATTGCTGATAGCTCAGCTCCATACCTTCAGTGGTGCCACCTGGGCCATTTTCAGGACGGGTAAAGGTTACATCCACCCACTCATCCCCTTCTTCCCAGTACCGTTGGTCCACAAAGGTCGAGAAGCTGGTGTAGCTCTGCACATCTTTAAAGAACCAGGTTGCAGCCAATACAGAAGATGGATTGAAGTACCACTCGTAGCTGACATCAAACTGGTCTACCAGCATTGGTTTCAGATAAGGGTTACTGGCCGAACCAGTAGGCTGGGCAACATTCAGTGAACCATAGGTAATGGAGTTGGAGATTTTATTCCAGTCCTGGCGGGCCATTACACGGGCTGCACCCACACGTAAGATGGTGTCTTGCGCCACATCGAACGCAATGTTCAGGCTTGGCAGCGCTTCTTTGTAGTCATTGTCAGTTTCAACCCAGGCTAAGTACTCTGGATCTAACCAAACACGGTCAATAGTTTTCAGGCCCCAGCTGTCACCAGAAAACTCGTAACCACCTGAAGTCTGAGCGGTATCGACATAACGCAGGCCGATGTTACCGCGGAAGCCTTCCCCTTCAAAATCACCCTGCACGTAGAATGCAGTAATGTCTTCTTCCACGGCCCAAATCTCAGCCAGGTTTTGTGAGCGGGCATAGTCGGCTTGTACCCCGTTCAGGCTACCAAAGGCAATTTCTTCCATACGGTATCTGTCATGCAGTACCTGCTGTGACAGATTGCCGTTCACCACGCCGTCTACATTCACTGCACCCGTGGTTAAACCACAGGCTGACAAGTTCGGGCAGGTACGGAAGATATAGTTCAGGTAGTTATCAGTCGGATCGTCCATCGTCTCCGGACCATGCCAGCTATAAGCAATACGATCCTGAGTCCGCTCTGCCTGACGCAGTTTAACGCCCGTCTTGATCTGATTGAACACGCCAAAATCGACCGGAATTTCCAGGTCAACCTGAGCATATTTTTCTTCATCAGTCGTCGGCTTCTCGCCACCCCAAATCCAGCCAGCGTTAAAGGCGGCACCATCACTGCCTAAGGTGTCCGTATTGACTGTTGGTTTTGAACCGCGTAAATCGAAGTCATAGTCGGTTGTCGTACCGTATTCCCAAGATGTCTCACGTAAAGTACCGCCGTCGGCGTCGGTACTACCAACCTGCACATGCAGCTTGGAGTGACCTAAATCGTATTTAATATCTAAATCGACCGATTTGGTTTCTGTGGACGCGACACGGTTAATGAAGTTGTAAGCCACAGTACCGTCTGCCACCTGACCGGCCACCAGGCTGTCGTTCACATAAGTTTCGTCCGATAAAGAAGCGACGTTGTTGTTCACAAACAATAACAGATTGGCGTTATGGTTATCTGCATCCACCTTGGATGACAGCAGGTTCAGCGTCATCTCCAGAGCTTCGGTAGGACGGTACTGGAAAGAACCGAATACGGTTTCACGTTCACGTTTTTGCTCAAAACGCGGCACCCCGATATGGCTTGGTACTTTGGCGTCAACGTCAGGATTGGTTGGCCAACCTAAGACTTCGAAACCTTCACGCACTAAAGAACGGTCTTGTTTAAACACAGAAACCAACGCACCAAAGGTTTCTTCATCGTTTTTCCACGAATACAACCCAGCCAGTTGCGGATCGGTTTCTTCAGACAATTCTGAATACTGACCTTCCACCAACAGGTTGATGGTGTTCTGCTCCATCTCGAGCGGCTTGCGGGTTTTCAGAACCACAGTACCACCGATAGAACCCTCATCAATGCTGGCAACCGGCGACTTATAGACTTCTAAATCTTTTACCAGTGCTGAAGGCAGCATGGTGTAGTTGAAGCTACGGCCTGGGTTATCCAGAATAAACCAGTCGGCAGTGGCGACGGTTTGACCATTTAATAAAGTTCGGTTTGTGGCAGAACTGGCACCACGGATGGTGATTTTTTCACCTTCACCAAATTCACGGCTGACACCAACACCAGTAATACGGGATAAGGACTCAGCCACGTTTTTATCCGGAAACTTACCAATATCTTCTGACGTCACCACGTCGACAATGCTGTCGCTGAAACGCTTGGCATTCAGGTTCGCCTGCTGCGATGCGCGGATACCTTTGACCTGAATCACTTCAACCTGTTGTTCTTTTGCAGCGGGTTCAGCCGCCTGATCGGCCCAGACTACGCTGGACAGTGCGCCTGCACCAATCAGCAGACCCATTTTGACCGCTAAAGTGCACTTATTCATTTTATTGTGCAGCATAAGCTCCTCTCCCATTCCTGATGTGTTGTGCGATGTTTATTTTTGTACGTCCTGAAACAACAGTCGTTTTGACTTTCGCCATGACAACGCTGTCATTAAAAATTAACATACACAAAAAAATTCGCCTTTGCAAACTCCTTTCGTTGAAAATTTAGACGAATTTTTGAAATCAAAATTGTGGTTTTAAAATTGACTGGTCAGTAAATTTTGGCGATTGGTCGTGAGTTCGTTAACAGAGACAACAATTAAATCACTGATTTTATTGAATAATTAATTCAACGCTTAAAGCAGGTACAGAAACGGCGCCTTTTCTGTACAAAAAGCTGTAAATTTAGATTTGCTGTTTGGCGTAAAAACAGTTATCCCTAGACTTAATCTTTGTTACAAATTGACCAGCGTTGTCATCTTAGGCTTCAGGTTCTGCTGAATTGCCTGAAAACACGTTGTTTTTCTGCCGACGGATTTGCCGGGATAACCATGAAAGTAACGATCCACGATGTAGCCGCCAGAGCTGCGGTTTCCATCAAAACTGTGTCGAGGGTGATGAACAATGAACCTTCGGTCAAACAGGCCACTATAGATAAAGTGCATGCGGCCATGCGCGAGCTGAACTATCAGCCCAACGCTGCGGCCCGCAACCTGGCCAGCACCAAGTCGTACAGCATTGGTTATCTGTACGACAACCCAAACGCTTATTATGTGATTGATATGCAACGGGGCTTGCTGGATGCCTGTCGCAAGAATGGTTACGAGTTGCTGATCCACCCGACCAATGCCAAATCGCCCGGCATAGTGCAGGAAGTGATTGATCTGGTGCAGCACGCCCGACTGGCCGGTTTGGTGTTGACACCACCTTTTTCTGAGATGGCGGAAATTGCTGAAGCCCTGACCAGCATTGGTGTGGACTTTGTGCGTATTATTTCAGGCTCCACCCCGTCACCGAAGCTGACCAATTGTGTACTGGTCGACGACTTTACCGCCGCCTTTAAGATCACCAACCACTTACTGGAGTTGGGGCATACCGAGATTGCGTTTTTGTGCGGAGACGAAGAACACAGTTCCAGTGGCGAACGTTTAGCAGGGTTCAAAGCGGCGCTGAATAAGCGCGGCCTGAATGCGAACCCTAAGTTTATTCTGCCGGGTAGTTACTCGTTTGAATCAGGAGTGAAAGGAGCAAACCAGCTACTGGCCATGCCACACAAGCCGACCGCTATTTTTGCCTGTAACGACGAAATTGCTGCAGGTGCGCTGTTTGGCGCCCGGCTGCAACATATTGAAATTCCGCAGCAGCTGTCGATTGTTGGCTTCGAAAACAGCCCGTTCTCACGCCAGACCTGGCCACCACTGACCACCGCGCATCAGCCTAACCCAACCATAGCCCAGCGCGCCGCCGAGTTGCTGTTTAAACACACCCGTACCGGCAGCCATGTAACCGCCGAAGACCAGCCAGTGTTTATTCCGGAGTTATTAGTACGGGAGTCCAGCGGACAGGTTCAAGCTTAACCTTGCTTTGTCCTGATAGAAAAAGGCCGGTCCCAACGTACATGGGACCGGCCTTATCATTTTCAGGGCCAGGCCGACAATGCCGCCAGCCTGACGAGGATGACGGCGCGGTCGTAATCACCTAAATCATCGGCTGGCTGGCAAAGCCGTCAAGCTAGGCTGTGCCGGGAGCATACACCCAGTATGTGACCGGCCCACTCAGAACAGAAGGCGGCGAAGACAATGCCGCCAGTCTGGCCGAGGATGACGGCACGGTCGTAATCACCTAAATCATCGGCTGGCTGGCAAAGCCGTCAAGCTGGTCAGGGCCAGGAGCATACATACAGTATGTGACCGGCCTGGCCCGCGAAGACAATGCCGCCAGCGTGGCGAGGATGACGGTGAATTAAGGCGCCACTTGTTGCAGTAGCAAACCTGCAATATAACCCCCATAAGTCCCCAACGCATACCCCAACACCGCCAGCAACACACCGACAGGTGCCAGTGACGGGTGGAATGCCGCAGCAACCACAGGTGCAGAAGCAGCGCCACCGACGTTAGCCTGACTGCCAACCGCCATATAAAACATCGGCGCTTTGATCAGGCGGGCAACAAAAATCAACAGGCCGGCATGCACCGACATCCAGATAATGCCAACCAGGAACATCAGTGGGTGGTCCATAATGGCGGTCACATCCATATGCATACCAATGGTCGCCACCAGAATATAAATAAACACCGAGCCCAGCTTGGATGCACCAACTGCTTCTAAATTACGGGCTTTGGTAAAGGACAAGGCCAGACCCAAAGTGGTGGCAATCAGCACTATCCAGAAGAATTTACTGGTCAGGCTGTACATGGCCAGTTGCGGCGCATGCAGTTCAATCCAGGGGGCCAGAAAATCAGCCAATAAATGCGAGACACCCGTCACCCCAAAAGACACAGCCACCAGCACCATCAGGTTATTCAGCGTCGGGTTGCGCGAGTTCTCGGCCTGGTACTTTTCCACTTTCTCACGCAACGCTTCAATACCACTGACATCGGCGCCATTGGCTTTATCAAAACGGTTGGTATTGGCCGCTATCCACAGCAGCACCGCCATCCAGATATTGGCGACAATCACATCGACCGTGATCATCACAGAGAAAATCGGCCCACCAACACCAAAAACTTCTTTCATCGCTGCCTGGTTAGCGCCACCACCAATCCAGCTTCCGGCAATAGTGGTCATGCCGCGCCAGATAGCGTTTTCGCCTTCACCACCCAGCGACTCCGGCGCAAAACTGCCAACCAGCGCCAAGGCGACCGGGCCGCCAATGACAATACCGGCAGTACCGGTCAAAAACATAATCAGTGCTTTCGGGCCCAGGCCCAGAATGGCTTTAAAATCGATGCTCAGCGTCAGCAACACCAGACTGGCAGGCAGCAGGTATTGCGACGCCATTTTGTAAAGGCCGGACGCATTGCCATCAATCACGCCAAAGCTGTTAAACAGCGACGGAATGAAATAACACAGCAGCAGTGCAGGTATATATTTGTAGAAGGCCTGGCAGGCTTTGTTCTGGCTGTGGCTGGTGTGAAACACCAGGCCAAGGATCAGCGCCAATAAGCCCAGCACCACCGCATCATTGGTGATCAGGGCGGAAGAATGTTCCATAAAAACCTCGGTTGTCTGTGCTGCGGCAGTTTCTTTGAACCGCTTCATTTGCCTGTTTGATGCCAAAATTACACTGAACTTTGCAAAACATCATGTTTCTACCAGGCTGAACTGCAGCTTTATTAAATTTATCTTTTACGTTTCGCCGCTAATTTACCACAGCCGCGAGGGCTGGCAAAGCAAGGCCATCCCATCGGACCAGCTTCAGGCCGATTTTAGCGCGAAGCTCCGCAAGCAGCTTTATAACACTAAAGCACTGTTGCCCGGTTGCGGCTTCAGCTCTAGCATCACCTTAACAGATGTAATAAGGGCAGCAGCATGAAGGTATTGATCACAGGTGGTACTGGCGGGATAGGTTTTGCAGTGGCGCAGCAGTTCGGCAAAGAAGGGCATCAGGTGATCCTGGCTGACCTGAGCCCGGCGCTGCTTCACAGCAAACAACAAGAGTTGGTGGCACAAGGCATTGACGCCCTTGTGCAGACGCTGGATTTAACCAGCCAGGCCTCCATTGACGCCTGCGCCAGTCTGGAAGTGGATGTGCTGGTCAATAATGCCGGCATTCAGCATGTGGCACGGCTGGACGACTTTCCGCCGGAGAAATGGGCGCAGCTTCTCCAGGTGATGCTGACCGGCCCGGCCATGCTCAGCAAAGTGCTGTTGCCGGGGATGCGCCAGCGTGGTTTTGGCCGCATTATTAATGTCGGCTCCATTCACGCTCTGGTCGCTTCGCCCTTTAAATCCGCTTATGTGGCGGCCAAACATGGCCTGCTGGGTTTTAGTAAAGTGGTCGCGCTGGAGAATGCCGATTTTGACTTTACCATCAACACCATTTGCCCGGCTTATGTACGAACCCCACTGGTCGAATCACAAATTGCCGATCAGTGCCGCGAACACGGCCTGACCGAACAGCAGGTGATTGAACAGATTATGCTCGCCCCTATGCCACAAAAAGCTTTTATTGGTGTCGATGAAATTGCGGCAACCGCCAGCTTTTTATGTCAAAACGCAGCCCGTCATATCACGGCCCAGACACTGGTGCTGGATGGCGGCTGGACAGCACGATAAGGCCACAGGCAGAATAAAGCCAAAGCCTTTATGGAACATGCGCCTCTGATGACTATCGCCAGCAGCAGTATTGGTCTGGGAACCATTGCCGCCATTTCGTTGCTGTATTTGCTGGTGTTGCTTGGCGTCGGCACTTTGGGGCGGCGGATCAGCCGTCACCATAAAGTGTCGCCCTGGATCTTCAGTTTTGCCTTGTCCATTTACTGCACCTCCTGGGCTTTTTATGGTGTAACAGCTCAGGCCGCCAGCAATGGCTGGTGGATCCCGCCCACTTATATCGGCTCCATCCTGTTGTTCTGGTTTGGCTTTGGCCTGATTGCCCGTATTGCCATTGCCTGTCGCCGCTACAAAATTACCTCGGTCGCCGACTTTATTGCCACCCGTTATGGTCATTCCCGTTTATTGGCCATTCTGACGACCCTGATCGTGCTGGTGGCGATCATTCCTTATATTTCGCTGCAACTGCAGGCCATCAGCACCAGCATTCAGGCGCTGGTGTTGCTGCAGCCAACCGAAGACTGGTATCGCGACACCGGCCTCTATGTCACCTTATGGCTGGCGGTGTTTGCGCTGCTGTTTTCCGGCAAAAGCGCCAAAGCGCACCAGCCTAATCCAGGGTTGATGGCGGCCATTGCCTTTGAATCACTGGTCAAACTGCTGGCGCTGCTGGGTATTGGTTTTTTTGTCTGTTTTGGTTTGTTCGACGGCTTTGGCGATATCTTCAACCAGGCGGCACAACACCAGGCGGTGCAGCAGCTTCAGCAGCAGGCGTCGCCCACTTATGTGTATTGGCTGCATGTGCTGCTGGGCTTTTTGGCCACTTTATGCCTGCCACGCCAGTTTCATGTCAGCTTTGTCGAGAACCAGCAGTTGAGCCAGTTACACCACGCCCGCTGGGTGTTTCCGGGTTACCTGCTGCTGATGAGTCTGTTTACCCTGCCGCTGGCGCTGGCCGGCATCATGTTGCTGGGGCCGCAAAGCAATATTGATTTGGTGGTGTTGCAACTGCCGCTGGCGGCCAACCGCACCGACATGGCGCTGCTGGCTTATCTGGGTGGCTTCAGCGCTGGCACCAGCATGGTGATAGTGGCCACAGTAGTGCTGGGTATTATGATCACCAATGACTTGTTAACCCCCTTGATCTATAAAGCGCAAAGCGCAGAACTGCAGGGCAAACAACGGATTAAAGTGGTGACCTTGCGGCGCTGGTCCATGCTGGCGGTGTTGCTGCTGGGGTATCTGTATTACCGCTGGATAGGTTCAGGGGCAGGCCTGGCCGGGCTAGGCCTGATGGCTTTTGCGCTGATAGCCCAGCTGGCGCCGGCGCTGATCATTGGCCTGTTCAGCCAGAGGGTGAATAAACAAGGGGCTGTGGCTGGCTTGCTCAGTGGTTTTGTCATTTGGGCTTATATGCTGCTGTGGCCTGAGCTGGCGCGGGCTGGTTTTATCTCCAGCAGCTGGCTGAACAGCGGGCCTTTTGGCATCAGTGCGCTGGCGCCCAATTCACTCTCAGGCAATCAGCTCGACCCCCTGAGTTTAGGGGTGGTGCTGAGCCTCTCCATCAACACCTTCACCTTACTGCTGGTCAGCCATTTCAGCAGCACACGCCTTGGCGAATGGCTGGAAAGCCAGCGTTTTTTACGCCGCGCCCCAGATAAAAACAGCGAACCACAGCCTCATAATTTATCGGTGCAGGACGCCTTGTTATTGGTGCGGCGTTTTGCCGGCGAAAAAGAAAGCCGCCGCCTGTTGCAACGTTACCATCTGAGCGAACACAACTTTGGCCAACATGCCAACCCGGCGCTGATGCAGGCGGTGGAACGCAGCCTGGCGGCTGTGGTTGGTGGTGCGTCGATGCGCTTGTTGCTGCAGGCCAGCAGTAAACATGCGCAACTGCCCATCGACACAGTCGCGCGTTTTGTCGACGAAGCCAGCCAGGTGTTTCAGTTTAACCAGGCGCTGTTGCACGCCACCATCGACAATATCAGCATGGGCATCAGTGTGGTGGACGCCGATCTGCGTATTATTGCCTGGAACCAGCGTTATCTGCAGCTGTTCGATTACCCGGCAGGCCTGGTGGAAGTGGGCCGCCCGGTGGAAGACTTATTGCGTTTTAACCTGCAGCATGGTCGTGCCGGACAACGCCTGACCGAAAAAGAAATCTGCACCGAAGTGCAAAAACGGCTGGCTTATCTGCGTCAGGGGTCCAGTTATAAATTCCAGCGTCAGCAGCAGGACGGCCGGGTCTTTGAGATGCAGGGCAACCCCTTGCCCGGCGGTGGTTTTGTCACCACTTACAGCGACGTCAGCTCCTTTATTGAAGCGCAGCGCGCTCTGGAATTGTCCAACGACACGCTGGAACAACGGGTGCAATTGCGTACCGCTGAACTGGAACAACTGAATCAGCAACTGCAGCAGGCCAAACAGCAGCTGGAGGCCAGCACCGCGACCAAAACCCGCTTTTTTGCCGCCGCCAGCCATGACCTGATGCAGCCTTTTAATGCAGCAGCCTTGTTTTGTGGCCTGATCCGCGAACGCAGTCACCAGGCCGACGTCAAACAACTGGCGCAAGACCTGAACCTGTCGCTCAACAGTGCCGAAGAGTTGCTGTCCGGCATTCTGGAACTGACCAAACTGGATGCCGGAGTGATCCATGCGCAAGCCGAACCCTTTGCGCTGGCTGAACTGTTGGAACACAGCGCCCGCGAAGCTGCGTTGCTGGCACAAAACAAAGGCCTGAGTTTTCATTACCAGGCCACTAAACTGGGCACCTGCAGCGACAAAAAGCTGCTCAAACGACTGGTGCAAAACCTTCTCAGCAATGCCATTCGTTACACCCACAGTGGCAAAGTAGTGTTGGGCGTGAAGCGCCATCAGGGCCAGCTGCGGCTGCTGGTGGCCGACACGGGGGTCGGCATAGCGGCCGACGAGCGACAACGGATTTTTGAAGAATTTCACCAGGGCAAACAGGCCGACCAAAAAGGCCTGGGTATTGGCCTGGCCATCAGTCAGAAAATCAGCCAGTTGCTGGGCCATCCGCTGGGCTTTTATTCGGTGGAAGGCCGCGGCACAATCTTTTATCTGGACCTGCCCCTGTGCCGGGTGCAACAGAAAAAGCAGCTGCAAACAGCCGTCAGTCCCAAGGCCTTTTTCCAGCAGAAAAAAGTGCTGCTGCTCGACAACGAGCCGGTGTTATTGCAGGCGGTCAAAGAGCTGCTGTGCAGCTGGCAACTGGACGTGCAGACTGTGTCTGGCCCGGCCCAGGCCCTGGCTGCGGTGCAAGCCGGTTTTTCACCGGATTTATTGTTGTTTGACTATCACTTAGACCAGGGTGCGACTGGTGTGGAAGTGGCAACTCAGCTGCAACAACACTTTGGCATTCAGGCCCATGTGGTGGTCAACTCAGCCGACCCCAAGCCAGAGATCCGCGCACAAGTGCTGAATGCCGGCTTCCACTTTATGCTCAAACCCCTCAAAGAAGCAGCGCTGAAAAGGTTGTTTCAGCGCTTGTTGACCTAACCTGGCTTGGATCCAGTGTCAGCCAGGTCAGCCCCCATCTGTCGCAGCACAGCTTCAACCTCAGCAATCACCCTCAGTGCTGATGGGGACTGGCTTCGGTGTTTCATCCGGATAACACCAAAGCTGGATAACAACTCAGGCTGATCTGACACTTGCAGCTCCACCAATTCTCCTTCAGCCAGAGCCGCAGCTACTGACCCATGGATCACCCCTAAAATGGTGTCTGACTGCATCGCCACAGTGCGCAACAACGCAATATCATCGCACTCCAGCACAACGGGCAAGGGGTCACCCGATGCCAGACCAAAAGCTGATGCCACCAAAGCCCGGGTTTCCGCCGGCAGCCTGGTTGTTGCAACGCCAAAAGGCAACAGCTGCTGCATTCGGATATTCTGACCTGCCAGGGGGTGATCAGGTCGGACAAAAAAACCTCCGGGCACAATGGCCAGCGGCTGAATCAGCACATCCTGTTCAGCAATAAAGCTCCGGCTGTCTGCAATAAAAAACTCTATATCTTCCTGACGTAACCTATCCAGCAAAATGTTCCAGTTGTAAATCTCAATTCGCAGGGCTAACGCTGGTAGTTGCTGACGCAGTTTTGGCACCACCTGATGCATCACCATAGCTGCGGGAAAAGGCCCAATGCCAAAAGCCAGACTCCCCAGTTGCGACCGACCGTACAGCTGCAGATCGTTCTGCAGCCCCCTGCTTACCAGCAAAATTTGGTATGCCCGTTCCAGCAGAAACTCACCAGCAGGTGTCGGCCGGACCTCAGCAGCTTCCCGCTCAAACAACCGTAAATTGGTTTCCTGTTCCAACGCCTGAATACTGCGACTGAACGCAGGCTGGCTCAAATGCACACGTTCAGCGGCACGGCCGAAATGCCGCTCTTCCGCGAGCGCAACCAAATGCTCCAGTCTGCGTAGGTTCATAGATCACCATGCTGTTTTTGCATTAAATTGATGTAAATAATGCATTAGAAACATACCATGCTTTTGACTAGGCTGCCATTAGCATCACAGTGGGTGGTGTAACCGGAGCTTTTGTTATGCGTCAACTGATGTGCCTGTTTATCCCCATTGTGTGTATCACTCTCAACGCCTGCAACCAGCCAAAGGTGTCTCCCCAGACAGGGGCTACCGCAGCAACAGCGCAAGCCATGGCCGAGTCCATCCAGTCGCTGGACCTGACCGACCACAAAGATACCGAAGATGCGAGCCGTGGCCTGATTGCCCGACCTAGCGGCACTATCAAAGGCCCTGATGGTCAGGTGCTGATCGACTTTTCTGAATTCGGCTTTATTCAGGGCGACGCCCCGGCCACAGTGCACCCCAGCTTATGGCGACACGCCGGGCATAATGCGCAGGCAGGCTTGTTTAAAGTGACGGATGGGATTTATCAGCTGCGGGGTTTTGATTTAGCCAACCTGACCCTGATTGAAGGCAAAACCGGCTGGATCCTGATCGATCCGCTAACCAGTGCTGAGACAGCATCAGCCGCACTTGCCTTTGCCCGACAACATCTGGGCAACATTCAAGTCAGCGCCATTATTTATACCCACTCTCATGTCGACCACTTTGGTGGTGTGCTGGGGGTGATCACTGAACAGGAAGCCAGAGAACGAGCCATTCCTATTGTGGCTCCAGCCGGTTTTATGTCGGAGGCCACCAGTGAAAATGTGCTGGTCGGACCCGCTATGGCAAGGCGCTCTATATACCAGTTCGGCAAAAACCTGAGTGCAGGTCCAACCGGCCTTGTAGACACAGGTCTTGGTAAAAGAGTGGGTTATGGCAGTATCGGCATTCTGCCGCCTACTCACAGTATCGATCAGCCCCGGCAATCGATGCTGCTCGATGGCGTCGAGTTTATTTTCCACAATATGCCTGGAGCTGAAGCACCGGCTGAGCTGACCTTTTCCTTACCTGCTTTTAACGCCTACGGCGGTGCTGAACTGCTCTCGCAAACCATGCACAACTTTTTACCTGTACGTGGCGCCAAAGTGAGAGATGCACTGCTTTGGTCATCCTATATGCAGCAGGCGCTGGATCAGCTCGGGACAGCAGAGGTGTATTTTGGCCAGCACAACTGGCCTTTATGGGGTCATCAGCGTATCCGTGAATTTATTACCAAACACCGGGATCTGTACAAGTACCTGCATGATCAGACCATCCGGCTGGCCAATGCAGGTTACACCCCCAGAGAAATTGCAGACGAGATCAGCTTGCCGCAATCACTGGCCAGCTATTTTGGCACCAGAGGCTACTATGGCGACCTGCGCCACAATGTGAAAGCTATCTATCAGTTGTACCTGGGGGCCTACGATGGCAACCCGGCCACACTCAACCTTCTGCCCCCAGCTGAATCGGCCAGCCGTTATATTGATCTGATGGGGGGCAGCGATAAGGTTGTTCAGGCTGCTCAGAAAGCGTTTGACCATGGGGATTACCGTTGGGTGGCAGAGCTGCTAAACCATGTGATGTTTACCGACCCAGGACATAGCGCAGGCAAAGAGTTATTAATCCGTACCTACCAACAATTAGCTTTCCAGTCAGAAGCTGCAACTTGGCGTAACAGTTACCTGACCGCCGCAGACGAGCTGTTGCAAGGCCCGCCAACACAAGGAGTGAAACGCCAACATTTGTTGGAGCTGATGCAACATACCCCGACTGAACGCTTTCTGGAAGCAATGGCCGCCAGCCTGAATGGGCCTGCCGCGGACGGCAAACAGCTGATCATCAATCTGGTTCTGACCGACACCCGTGAGTCTTACGTGTTGTGGCTGGAAAACGCTGTGCTGCATCATAGATCCGGCACAGCTGCAGCCGACGCCAATGCCACGCTGAAGATCAGTAAACTATTGTTAGTGCGCCTATTGATCGGTGCAGTTGGTGTCGCTGAACTGATGAAAACTGATGAAATGGAGTTAACAGGCAGTCGCCTGGACTTTCTCAGCTTGCTGCGTCTGATAGAAAAAGCACCTGACAACTTTGCCATTGTCACAGCCAACTGACAACAACCGGACTGGATGCGGCCTGAGATGACGACCTCTGATTCTCAAGCAGCACTGCCATTGCCGCAGCGGTTTCAGCTGCAGCAACAGGCTTATCGGGCCCAGCTAACCACTGGGCTGCAACTACACAAAGCAAACCAGCACTCATTCAGTGTGCCGGTAAATTGGTCCTTCAGGCTTAACGCCTGATTTCTAAAAACATTCTGGAGCCTGTGCTCATGCATTTGATCAGCCGTTTACGAATAGTACTTACCCGAATAGCCCTGAAACATTTACAGTTCCCCGTCCCTTTATGCCTGGTTGGTCCCGACAGTGCACTGGCGCTTTGTGACACCATTGCCCAGGCCGGTATCCGTCGTTTACTGTTGATCACAGACGGCTTTTTGCTGCAATCCGGTTTGTTACAACCTTTACAGGCGCAGTTACTGCAGCATGGCGTTGAGCTCGAGATTTTTAGCGATGTCGAACCAGACCCAGGTTATGAGCTGGTCTTACGGGGTGTAGAGGTAATGGAGCACAGCCAGGCTGAGGCCGTTCTGGCAGTGGGAGGTGGTTCCTCCATGGATTGTGCCAAAGCCATAGTACATACCCACGCCAACCGCTGCCATCCAGCCAAATTAACAGGTTTATGGTTATACGCCTTGCCACGCCGGCACGGATTGCCATTGTATGCAGTCCCTACCACGGCAGGCACAGGGTCAGAAGTCACAATAGCGGCCGTTTTGTCGGACAAAGAGGCGCAAACCAAAAAAGCCATTATCGACCCCAAAATTACACCAAAAATGGTGGCCTTAGATGCCAGACTCACTTTAAATCTGCCGGCGTTTTTGACTGCATGTACAGGTATGGATGCATTGACACACGCCATTGAAGCCAGTATTTCCACTATGGCTACACCCGAAACGGATCAGATGGCCAGGACAGCGTGCAAACTTTTGTTGCAGCATTTGCCTGTTGCTGTCACTCAGGGCCAGCAATTGCAGACCCGCCAGCAGATGTTACTGGCCTCTAGTCTGGCCGGCATGGCATTTACCCGAGCCGGAGTCGGTTATGTGCATGCCTTTGCCCACCAGTTGGGCGCGTTGTACCAAATCCCTCATGGTTTGGCCAACGCCTTATTGTTGCCTGATGTCCTTGAGTTGATGCTACCGGCCTGCAGCCGGAAACTTGCTGCTCTGGCTGAAAACAGTGGTATTGGGGACGCAAAGATGTCAGCGGAGCAAAGGAGCCAATGCCTGATCATTCATGTGCGTCAGCTCAGATGTTCGTTGCAGATCCCCAGTCAAATCCAACAATTATGTCGGGAAGACTTACCGCAGATTATCCGGCGCGCCTTTGCCGAAGCTCATGGAACTTATGGCGTCCCTCGGTATTTAACCTATGCAGAAGCCTTGCAAATGTTAGAGTCCTTGCTCCCTGACCGGCAGCAACACCAGTCAGAGGACAGGTTTTCAGCAAGCTCGGCCAACAGTGCTTAGCTGGTGTGACAGGAACTGGATCACGACTTTCAACCCGGCCTTCATATGCTGGCGGTGCGGGTACACCAAATGGAATGGCGACGGCTTCGGCATAAAGTCGGGCAACAGTTCCACCAGAGCACCAGACGCCAGTTCCTGCTCTACCTGATAACGGCTGACAAATAACAGCCCCAAATCCGCCAGCGCCGCATGCAGCATGGCCCTGTTGCTGTTACAGCGCAAAGGCCCGTCCACCAGTACGTCGATTGGCGTGCCCTGATGCACAAAGCGCCAGCTGCGTTCCGCCAGCGAACCAAAGGTCAGGCAACTGTGTTGCACCAGTTCATGTGGGTGTTCAGGTCGGCCATGTTGTTGCAGATAACCGGGTGAAGCCACCAGGACTATAGGCAAACCGGGCAAGGAGCGGGCGATCAGGCTGGAGTCAGCCAATTTGCCAAAACGCACCGCCAAATCAAACTGATCGGCAATTAAATCCACCAGATTGTCATCCAGATTCAGCTCAATCTGCAGCAAAGGGTACTGGCGGTGTAACTCGGCAAACAAAGGTGCCAGCACCATAGTTCCAAAGGTAATAGGGGCCGACAGCCGGATCAGGCCTGAAGGTTCGTCGCGTAACTCCGACAAATGATGTTCGGCCTGATCGGCCTGTTGCACCACCTGCTGGCAGTAAGCAAAAAACGCCAGCCCTTCCGCCGTCAGGCTGAGCTGACGGGTTGAACGCTGCAACAGCCGCACTTTCAGGTGTTGCTCCAGCCGGCTGATGGCTTTACTGACAGCGCCTTTGGACATGTCTAAAGCCAGCCCGGCCTGAGTAAAGCTGCGGCACTCCACCACCCGGGCAAACACCGCCATATCACTTAAACGTTGTAATAAAGACACTGCGTCCTCCTGTCTGAATACGCCGATTTTACCTCGCCCACTAGAGCATAATTGTTTCTTTAAGGAAACAATATGTCGCACATAGGCTGGCTAATCATTAACCATGGGCGCTGACTAAAATGTGCTCAGCGATAAACGCAAATGGAGGTGAATATGAAGTGGCAGTACTTAGTTAAAGTTTTTGCACAACTGGCTGAATTTCATGGTTATACCGACCGACGACCTTCGTTTTTGTTGCGAGAGTCCAAGCCGAATACAGCGCAAGATGCCGATTCAGACCCGGCGTGTTGCAGCAAATTACCGACGCAGCAGTTGTGCTGCTAAAGCGCAGACTGTTTCCACGAAACAGATGCGGTGTTTGCAAAGTGATAGTTCCTAGCGTGGTGTGTTGCACCGCTTTGGCTCAGCCGTTTGGCTGGGCCTTTTTCGTTTTAAGCGGCTCAGGTTTCAGAACTGCTCGGGCAGCTTCAGCTTTTCAAACAGAATACCGGCCAAAGTGCGGTTATTCACATTCAGTTTGCGCAGAATAGCCGACACATGTTGCTTCACCGTGGTTTCCTGCACCTGCATTTCAAAGGCAATCTGCTTATTGAGCAGTCCATCGGCAATCATTTTTAACACGCGGAATTGTTGGGGTGTCAGTTGTTCCAGCCGGCGGGCGAACTCGGCATCAATCAGATCCTGCGCCTGATTCACCTCATCAATCAGCTCCTGCGGCACCCAGCTGTCACCGTCCAGCACGGCGCTTACCGCTTCACCAAGAATATCCAGCGGTGCTGATTTAGGAATGTAGGCCAAAGCGCCCAGCTGCAATGCCTGCTTAATCACTGCAGGCTCTTCAATGGCCGACACCATCAGTACATTAATGTCGGGGTATTCCGTACGCAGCGCGGTTAAACCAGCAAAACCTTCCGCATCCGGCAGTTTTAAATCGAGAAAAACCAGCGCTGTGGTGGGGTGCTGCGCCAGCAATTGCCAGAGCTGCGCCATGCTATTGGCCTGCACCAGCTGCACATCAGGCCCAAGAATTTGCTGCAGCGCCTGCACCAGCGCCACCCGAAACAACGGATGATCATCAGCAATAATGGCAATTTGACTCATGGGGCTTTTTTCCTGCATAGCTGACAACAGCAACACAGCCACCATACACCAGCCGTTACAAAATCGCACCCTGCAACGGACTGTACCAAAGTAGTAGAAATCGCTTTATTTTTCAGCGGAATGGGGTCAGGTCTTGTATTTTGTGTTTCAATGCAAAATTCAACACCTGACCCGATGGAACTCAAGGATGAAACCACTGGCCTGTGGCCTGCTGTTAGTCAGTGCCGCCTTTACCTGCCAAACCCCAGCGCAAAGCATCAGTTTTCTAACCCAGCTTTGCCCTGACTTGTTACCAAACTCCAGCCCGGAGCAATTCGAACAAAGCTGGGCCTGCCCTGAGCGACAGCGCCCGTTATTGCAGGAAAAATTTGACCAGTTGGTTAAGCTCAGCCCTACAGGACTCAGTATCAGCAGCCAAAGCGCGCCACCTTTTCAGTTTCGGCATCATAAAGTTGACGGCGAGCAATTTCGGCTGTTTGCTTTTGATGGCTGTACGGAAGACGAGCGGTATTGTTTAGTCTTTGCTGCCGGCTGGGAAAGCTGGCAACACCTGCTGCTGGACCGCAAAACCGGCAACACATACAGCTTTACCGGCACCTTGTACCTGTCGCCGGATCAGCGCCACCTGCTGGAGTTACAGGACAGCCGCCTGTCCGACATATTCAGCCGGAATATCATCAAGTTATATCAACTCAGCGACAACGCACCACAGCTGCAACTGGATTTATCCGACTCAGACTTTGGCGGCCATCAACCCCAATGGCTTAACGCAAACGAAGTGACACTGCAGCTGTGGTACCACAACGCAGAAGACCCGCAGAAGCTGGAGTATCGAAACCAGTTAACCATTCAGGCTGAAGGCAGACAATGGAGAACGCACATTAGGGCCAAGCCAGAGGCGGTGGCTGAGGTGGCCGAGTCAAAACAGCAGTGAGGGTTAAGCAGGCTTTGATCACTCACTGTTAGCAAAAAACAAAGAACGATGATGGGCTAGATAATCTTGTTGTGCTGTCAGGCTTTGCCGGAGCCGCAGCGCCGAGTTTATCCCCAGCACTTCGGGTCTCTCCAGCCTCGAAGAGATTAAAATGCCTCCCTGCTCATCGAAGGAAATAAAACCTTTATCAAAGGCTTTATCGAGATTCGGGATCAACATCAAACCATTATTTGGATCAAGCCTCTCAACATCGCTAGCGTGCCGCCACGGTTTTATATGAGAAGCAACTAGTACAGTTGGGGTTTGGTAACCTGTTACAGCGCATCCATTCCAACGAGATAACACTTGTTGCCTGAAAACACCTTGTCCCATTCTGGCTTTGATAAGTGCCAGCTTTTCCGTTTGAACAAGACCTGGCCTGTGCAAAATGTCATCAATATCCTGAGTCATATCAACCTGCGCCAGCTCAGCCAGAAAATCACTATAAGATCCTAATGCACGGCTCAATACGTAGTTTTCTTGATAATCTGCTTCCTTAAACTCCTGCAATTCACGTAGCGGAGTGACCAGTTTTTCATACTGATGCCAAGAGCCCAGTTCAGTCATTGGCTTAACCGCCAAATGCGCTTGCTGAGCCATAGCACTGAGCCTGAACTGAATTAGTTGTAAGTACTGCTGAGCAGTCTGTTCAGTCAGGCCCCAGGCTTTAGCCCAACGCAGATACAGCTCAGGTAAATTGGTCAGGTTCTGAGTCAAGGCGTAGCGCAGATCTGGGCTGACAATAGGGCTTTTCATATAACCAAACAAGCCAGCGTCCAAATATGCATAAGCAACTTTGCTTTTGCTATACCTGTCCAGTTTGACCTGTTCGTATCCAGGCCTGGCCTGCAAAAACCAAAAGCCTTCGGAGGTTAAATAAAAAAAAGGGTTTTCCGGACTGTCCTGATCGTCACCGGCCCGAAGGCGTTCAAAGTGTTTACTGAAGCTTTGGCGCAGTTGATCGGTAAATTCAATTTTGTTTTCTGTGATGACGCCTGAACCAATTAAATCCATCACAGCCAGCAACATACAAACCTTATGCGGTTTGTTATGGCCCGCCAGACGCATGGTGTTCAGATTCTGAAATTTACCGACGTAATACTCCAGCGGTGCATCATTCATGGGTCATCATCCTTGCAAGCACTATTGTTTCCCATTTCACATTATTCCGGCCCAACAGATCAGCTTGAGACTCCTCCGAGGCTGTTCTCAGCACCAACTGCAAGCCAGCATGCATTGCCAGTGTACTGATCTCATCGGCTGAAACTGCATAACCAATACGGCCATCAGTAAATTCACCATGGCGCAGCGTGATCACGAGATGCCCACCTGGGTTAAGCAGTTGGCTGAGTTTTCGAATAGCCAGCTCGCGCAGGCACGGCTCAATATGCATCCAGACTGCACTTAACAAAATAAGCTCAAACTTTATCTGTAAAGCAAACACCTGTTTCAGTTCGGGTAAGCTGTCGTCTACCCAGTGGATGCAGTGCTGCTTATGCAGTTCACACGCCAGATCCCGCATTGGTTTCGCTGGTTCGACAGCAACGACACTCAGGCCTCGTTGAGCAAAAAAAGCTGCATCGCGGCCAGATCCTGCACCCACATCCAACAGCCAACCTTTTTCGGGCAAAAGGTGCAGCCACGACTGATGCAATTTCTCTGAACTCAGACTTTCATATTGGGTTACAAAATGTCCCGCCACCTGATGGTAAGGGTTTTGCTGATGCTCCGACAACGCAAGTCCTTGGCTAACTGAGCAATAAAGATATCTTCAGCCTAAAAGAACGCGCTACAAATGGCAATTCAGCTTGTGACGCTTTGGCAGCGCTGATGAATACGCAGAAGCAATAAAACGATAGCGGGGTCAGGTCTTGAATTTTGCGTTTCAATGCAAAATTCAAGACCTGACCCCAACAGCAGAGGTTTAGAAACGGTACCCCAGGCTCAGGCTGTAAGTGCGCGGGTCCAGGTAATAACCGGTGATGGTTTGCTCGCCAGCCAATAACGGGAAGTTGTAACCGGCAATACGTGCAATTTTGTCACCGGCGTTTTTCACCTGCAGCGCAACGTCCCAGTGGCCATCATTGCTGTACCAGGTCGCTCCGGCGTTAAAAATGGTGTAGCCGCCAAAATCCAGCACCGAAGGCACTTCAAAGATCTGGGTGTCTGAGCGGTAGGACCCCATCGCGTTGTAGACGATGTCACCGAAACTGGTGCCCTGGGTGTATTTCAACCCGGCAGTGGCTGTCCATTCCGGCGTATTGGCAAAGGACCATAAGTCCGACACATCCACCACGGTCTGGCTGGCCGGATCGAAGTACTCCACTTCATTAAACTCGGCGTTGGTGTAACCCAATACTGTAGTGAACTCCAATTGCGGCGTAATAGCGGCAATCATTTCCATTTCAAAGCCTTCAATATCGGCGCTGGCTGCGTTTAACACCTGTGAAGCCACCGTGTTATTGACCGCACGCTGCACTGTCACCTGCATATCGTCGTAACTGCTCTGGAACGCGGCTACGTTCAGGCGGATACTGTTGTTCCATTCGCTTTTAAAGCCCACTTCGAAGGTATCAACAGTTTCTTCCTGGTACGGGTCGCCGGCATTAGGGTTAATGGCCTGATTGCCGCGCATATCAAAACCACCGGACTTAAAGCCGTCGGTGTAAGAGCCGTACCACATAAAGCTGTCGCTGCTCTGGTATTCAAACCCGACACGGGGCGAAAAGTGACTGAAACTTTCAGAGCCGGCAAAGTCAGACTGCACAGCAATGGGGGTGCCCGGATCACGAGGCCTTTTGTTACCTAAGTACACATAACGGTAGACGTCTGCATCTTTGTCATCTTTGGTGTAACGGCCGCCCAGAGTGAACGACAGTTCATCGGTCAGGTGGTACGATCCCTGGGCGTACGCTGCCACACTTTTGGTGTCAACACAGCCGCCGTTTTCAGTGGTCAGGCCCAAACCTGCCACCAGCACAGTGCCAAAGGCACCACAGGCATCGCCTTCAAAGTAATACAGGCCGGACGCCATCGTCAGCTTGTCGCCGCTGTACAGCAGCTGGAATTCCTGGGAATCCTGCGAGTCTTCGTAAAAGGCCGGTACGTCCAGTGATGCCAGCTCGGTGGAGTCAAAGTCGATGTTGGTATCAGTCACACCTTCGCGGTGCGCCGTAATTGACTTAAAGGTCCAGTCAGCATTGATATCCCAGGCAATTGTCAGTGATTGCCCTTCAGTGACCACCGAGTTGTCCACCGGCATGCTGGTATTGGAATCAAACACATTGCTTGGCGGCGCTTCACCTGTTAACAGACTGGTCGTTAAACGATGACCACCTTTGGAGTTGGAATCATCATCAGTGCGGTCCGCCGCCAGGCTGATACGCAGATTGTCAGTGGCCTGATACTGCAGGTTCAACCGGCCAGTCAGAATGTCTTTGTTGTAGTTTTCATCGCCGGTGTTCAGGTAAGTACCAAAACCGTCGCGGTTCAGCGTAGCCACCGCAGCACCAAAATACAGTTTTTCGGTCAACGCTGTCTGGCCGGAAATCTTCAGATCTTTCTGACCATAGTTACCTAATGTGCCGCGGACGTAAAAATCATTGTCGCCAGTTAAGGCTTTGGTCACGTATTTCACCGCACCACCTATGGTATTGCGGCCATACAGAGTGCCTTGCGGGCCACGTAATACTTCGATACGTTCCACGTCGTACACTTCCATAGCCGCGCCCTGCGGCCGCGCCATATACACATCGTCCAGGTAAATACCCACACCTGGTTCAAAACCCCATAACGGGTCCTGCTGACCGATACCGCGGATATACGCCGTTAAGGTGCTGTTGGTTCCCCGCGACACCTGCAACGTGGTGTTAGGTGTATAGGCCTGAATAGCGGTCAGGTTTTCAATACCCCGTTGTGCCAGCGCTTCTGCGCCAATAGAGGTCACCGCCACTGGCACATTTTGCAGGTTTTCTGCCGTTTTACGGGCCGTCACCTGGATCACTTCCAGTGCCACTTCATCCTCTTTTACCTGTTCTGTCGCTTGCTCTTCCGCCCACACCGGAGCTGTCATGAATGCTGAGCCTACCAGCAATGCCAGCGTGCTGAACTGAAACCTTGTCATGCTATTTTTGTAGTTATTGGCCATATGCCTTCTCCTGCTGATTTTCCACTCCACTCTAGGCGGTGTTGGCGGAAAGTTAAGCTGTACCTTAGTACTATGCCAGGCAAAGACTACAGATAAACCAATGAATATTAAAGGTTTACAGCAAAAAACCCGTACCTGTCTGTACCTTAGTACTATGGTGAGGGTGCCCGCCTTGCCCCAGACTAAACCAAAACACAACAAGGGTCGTTTTATGTTGAGTCTGTTCGGTTTAGTACTGGGGTTGCTGCTGCTGATCTGGTTAACCATGCGCGGCGTGAACCTGTTTATTCTGGCGCCTTTATGCGCCTTGCTTGTGGCGGTGCTGAACGGCGTCCCCTTCTGGCTGGCGGACAACCCGGCTAATTTTGTGCAGGGTTATATGGCTGGTTTTTCAGGTTTTGTTTCCAGCTGGTTCTTAATGTTTTTGCTCGGCGCCCTGTTTGGCAAGCTGATGGAACACACAGGTGCCGCCGACGCGGTGGCGCTGGCCATTGTGCGCAAACTCGGCAAACAACGCGCGGTAATGGCGGTGGTGCTGGCCTGCGCTGTGCTCACTTATGGCGGCGTCAGTATTTTTGTGGTGGCCTTTTCCGCTTACCCTATGGCCGTCAGCTTGTTTAAAGACGCTAACCTGCCACGGCGTTTTATTCCGGCCGCTTTGGGGCTGGGCTCCGTCACTTTTACCATGACCTCCGCCGGATCGCCGGAGATCCAAAATTGGATCCCTATTCAATACCTGAAAACCAGCCCCTACGCTGGCTGGGAAGTCAGCATTATCGCCGCCATTTTTATGGGCGTTCTGGGGTACAGCTGGCTGATGACGATGATCCGCAGCGCTCAGGCCAAAGGCGAAGTGTTTGAAAGCCGTCCGACCGACCCGGTACTGACCGACAAAGCCTTGCCGCATCCGCTGATGGGCATAGTGCCGCTCTTAGTGGTATTGCTGTTGTCATTTCTGCTGCACGACCATATGCAACAGGCCGCCTTAATTGTGGCGCTGACCGGCGGTGTGCTGAGTTTGTACCTGCTGAACCGTAAGTTTCTGAATAGCTTAAGTACTGCGCTGGACCAGGGCGCCACAGGTGCTCTGCTGGCGATAGGCAACACAGCGGCCGTAGTCGGTTTTGGTTCTGTCGCTAAACTGACGCCGGCTTTTGCCGCTGTGGTGCAAACCATGACACACCTGCCGGGCCCGGAGCTGATAGGCGCCGCTGTGGCGGTCAGTGCCATTGCGGGCCTGACCGGCTCAGCGTCAGGCGGCCAGGCCATAGCGCTACCAGAAATTGCGCCTGTCTATCTGGACCGCGGCGTCGACCCGGAACAATTGCACCGGGTGGTGGCTATTTCCTCTGGCGCTTTGGATTCTTTGCCACACAATGGCTATGTGGTCACTACTATTCGCGCCATCTGCGGCGAATCGCACCAAAATGCTTACTGGCCTGTGGCAGCTGTGACTGTTGTGGTGCCGCTGCTGGGCACTATACTGGCCATTCTGTTATTCCAGTGGGGGTTGTAATGAAGTGGTTGGTGGCGTTGTTCTGTACTGGTTTAAGTGTTTTGGCGACAGCGGCCGAACTGCCGCTGGTGCAAAAACAACAGTTTGATTTAGCCGAATTCAGCACCCAAAGCGGAGTGCAGCTCAAGCAGGTGAAGGTCGGCTGGGAAGCTTACGGCACACTCAATGCCGATAAATCCAATGCCATTCTGATCACCCATTATTTTTCCGGCAGCTCGCATGCCGCCGGTAAATACCGCAGCACAGACGCGGCGCCCGGTTATTGGGACGCCATTATTGGCCCGGGCAAAGCCATTGATACCAATAAATTTTATGTGCTGAGTGTCGACTCGCTGGCCAATATCAATGCCTTTTCGCCCGACGTGATCACCACGGGCCCAGCCAGCATCAACCCGGCCACTGGGAAGCCGTACGGCCTGAGTTTCCCTGTGGTGACTATTACCGATTTTGTCGAAGTACAGCGCGCTCTGCTCGATACGCTTGGCATTAAAAAATTGCATGCCGTCATTGGCCCCTCGATGGGCTCCTTTCAGGCCATTGAATGGACGGTGCGATACCCAGAGCGGGTACAGCGCTTGGTGCCGGTGATAGGCACCGCCTATATCGATGCGTACAGCGCAGTGCGGCTGGAGCGTTGGGCGCAGCCGATTAAACAAGACCCGTCCTGGCAACAAGGCCAGTACCCGCTTAACCAGCAACCGGCAGGCCTGGCACTGGCGCTGGCTTATGTGATTCAGGACGCCCTGCACCCACAAGGTTTTAACCAAAGCTACCCGGCCCCAGCGCAGGACAGCGCGATTCACCACAGCATCAAGGCGGAGCTGCCGGCTTTTAGCCAACTGCTCAGCGCCGCCAAAGGCCGCTCAGCGCAGATGGATGCCAATTCACTGCTGTATCTGGTGCGCGCTTCACAGCTATGGCGCGCCGGTATGGGCGACAACTGGCCGCAGGCTTTAGCACAAGTGAAAGCCAAAACCCTGTGGCTGCCAGCAACCGGCGATTTATTGCTGACCCCTGCCATGGCCCAAGCCAGCCAGCAGCAACTGCCCAGCAGCCGCTATCAGGAAATTGCCGGTAAAAAAGGCGTCAGCAATGGCCATTATGACGGCTTAAGCAATATCCAGTCGGTCAGCCAATTGCTGAGTGACTTTCTCAGCCATTAAGGCCCAGCAGCGGCGTGATGGCCTGTTACTCGACCGCAAACAAGGGCTGTGAGTGTATTACCGTGTCAACCCAAACTTACCCGACCGGGCCAGGCAATGCCTGCAGCAAACCGCAGCCGCGAACCTGCAACTGCTGGCTCCGTTGACCCCAAATTTATGCGCTATGGGCGACCGACCAGCCCGTCAGCAAAGCTGCTGCTAACCCAAGGAATTCAGATGAGCACTATAAAAATTGGTATCAATGGCTTTGTGGTGCTGTCCGCCTGCTGCGCCCGCTGGCTACCCAAATCCATCTAGCCTCTTGGGGTCAGGTCTTGTATTTTGCATTGGAACGCAAAATACAAGACCTGACCCCCAATAAAATGCCCCCAATAAACCAAGCGCAAGCCCCAGAAAAAATTGTTTAAAAACAGTTAACGTACTGCTATAAAGAGCGCGTTTTCTAAATGACTTCCCACAGGATTTTTACTAAGGACAGCCCATGAAAGTTTTCCTTGCGCTGGCATTGAGCCTGCTGCTCAGTGCTTGTGTCAGTACCTATGTTCCACCAACTCCCAGCCTGAATTTACCGGCTAAGACCAAAATCGGTGTATTGGTAATAGCTGGCGACAGCACCAAACACAGTCACGTCGGGACCACCATCTTCAATAACTTCGACACCAGCTATGCCCACAACTGGCAGATGGCAGACAGCATCTTTGACACTCTGAAAAGCCAGCTGGAACAGCCGGAACGCTTTGAAGTGGTGAACCTGAGCCGATGGAATCAAATGCCATTACAGCCACTGAACTTTGTCGATGTGCGGGATAAAAACTGGCAGTTCAACCCGGAGCCCGAGGTCCTGCGGCAACGACTGCTGGCGGAAGGCATTCAGGTGGTGATCAGTATCTACGAAACACCGTCATTGGCATTTTTACAATGCAGCAGCTACGGCTGCAGTGAGTTTTACAGCCAGGGCTATGGCCTGTTTACCCGCAGCTTTTTAGGCATGGATATGTATTTTAGTTCAGCTGCCTTTGCCATCAGCGTTGAAACCATTCATCAACCAGTTGACCTGACATTGATGCCAAAACTGGAAGCACTGACCAACTACCAGGCCAAGCACCATGAACTGAGTGATTTCGATGACCCGAAAGATTTTAAAAACATTACCGCGCAAGAAATGGAACCGGTTCGGCTGAGCATTCTGAATTACTTTTCGGCGCTGGGCAGCCAGATTAAAGCCTACCTGAATGGCGAAGTCAGCGGTACCGCCAGCTAAGCATCAGGGGTCAGGTCTTGAATTTTGAATCTCAACTCAAAATTCAAGACCTGACCCCAATCACAGACGAAGAGTAAAACATGAGACTAAACGCATTGATTACACTGCTGGCACTGCTCTGTTCCTTGCCATTGCAGGCGACTGAACTTAACGGCAGCTGGCAGTTGGTGGAAGGGGAATACCTGGATGCTGACGGCAAGATGGTGTCTTACCAGGATGTTGGTATGAGCGCACAAAAAGTGCTGTCAGACCAGCATTTCAGCTTTACCTCCATGCGAGGCGATAAATTCTGGGCGGCCGGTTCAGGCAGCTACAGCGCCAAAGCAGGTCTGTACACTGAAACCCTGGCGCTGAATTCTTTTGGCGAGGCCAAAGGCGCACAGTTTTCCTTTCGCTACAAAGTTGAAAACGGCGTCTGGACCAACTCACGCTGGAAAGAGGGTAAACGGGTGGAGCATGAAGTTTGGCGTAAGCTGGATTAAGCAGGCTGATTCCACTGCCCCTCCTCTATCGATGCAATCTCTTCACGAAAAAACAAAGGAAGGCTTAGCCTTCCTTTGCCTCTTCTGCGCTGTCCAGGTAAAAATGCAGTTGCTCAGGCAACAAATACCCATCAAAACTCAGCAATTGCACATAAGTTCTCCAGAATGCTGCACTTAACATAGCGACCTCTCAGACTGGTGATGACGCTTTAAAGTATAGCCCGCCGCCATACCCGAGCGCTGAAAACACCAATAGCAAAAGAGCCAGAGGCCCCTTTGCTATTGGTTTTCCACCACAATGCCCTCAGTGCGATGCACCTGCCGGTTTCACCTGCACCCGCTCCATATCTGTCTATGGTGCTTCATCCAGCATATAATCCAGCTGCACTGTGGCCCCTTTTACGCCTGTTGCCGACGCCTGATAACGCCACTGCGCTAACGCCGTAAGGCTGACTTTGTCAAAAGTTGCTTCAGGCACCGACTTGGTGATCACTATATTGCTGACCGAACCATCCGGGTTGATATCAAATTTGGCCTGCACATAACCGCTGATGCCCTGCTGTGCCGCCTGTACCGGGTATTTAGGCTCCACACGGTGGATTGGGGCTGCTGGCTCTGCTTTGTCCACCGCCGCATAAAGTTGCTGCTGCCAGCCAAAAGCTAAGGTACTGACCAGTAACACCGCCGCCATGACAGCAGACTGGCGCACTGGTTTATGCTGTTTTAATTCAGTTAAACGTTGTTTCATCTGATTCTTCGCTCCGTAATAAGTGGTCGAACATAACCAACCTGCACCAGGTTGAAAGGTATTGCTGTCAGCGGCGTTTTTTAAGAACGCCTCTGCATAAGCAATTCGTTGAGGGGTGTCGGCCGCAGCCAGCACCTGCGCATCACAAGACAATTCCTGATCCTGCCGGAAGGCATATAGTGCCAGCCAACAGAGTGGGTTAAACCAGCTCAGCGCCAGCAGGCTGTAGCCCAGTAAATTGAACCAGGGGTCACGCCGCTGCCAGTGCACCAGTTCATGGCGGATCATCTGTTGCTGTTGCAGCGGGCTGAATCGTGAAGCAAAACCAGCCGGCAGAATAATGACGGGATCAATAAGCCCGGTCAGCATAGGCCCGACGCGGGCTTCATGCTGCAGCGCCTTGACGCCGGATTGAGCCGGGTAAGCTGAGCCCTGTTGCAGCACTTGCCGCAGCTGCCATTGCTGCACCAGTAACAACACCACAAAAGCCAGCACGCCAAGTGCCCAGAGGTAAGGCATCAGTTGAACCTCTCGCACTGTGTTACTCAGTTGTTTGGCCAGCACCTGGTAGCTTTGCATTGCTGGCGCCTGCAGCCAGTTCAGATCCGGCAACATCGCCACCAACAGCACTGCAGGCACCAGGGCCCACAGGCGGTACAAGGTTAAAGCCCCCAAACGCTGCAACAGCCAGGGCCGTGCACATAGCAGTGCCAGTAGTACCAGGCTCAGCGGCAGCTGCAACTGCAGCCATTGATTAAACATCCTTATTCTCCTGCTCCCATTGGGCGATCAGCGCTTTTAGCTCGGCCACATCCTCTTTGCTGAGTTTGTCATGGCGGGCGAAACCCGCCACCAACGGCGCCAGCCGGCCGGCAAACACCCGCTGAATAAAGCTTTGGCTTTCTTTCAGCTGGTAATCGCCTTGCTGCACAGCAGGGCTGTATAAATAAGCGCGACCGTCTTTCTCAAAACTGACAGCGCCTTTTGCGACCAGCCGGTTCAGCAAGGTTTTCACGGTTTTTTCATGCCATTGGCTGGCATCGGCAAGCGTGTCCACCACCTGGTTTGCCTTTAATGGCGCTTGCTGCCACAACACTTTTAATACTTCCAGTTCAGCCTGACTGACATCTTTCATTGCACTTACCCTTTCGATTACACTCGCAATACTTAAACAATTACACATGTAATCTATGTATGCAAGTCTGCCAATATAAACTTTTCAAGGTGCCGTGCCTGTCAAAGCGGTGTTCGCAGAAGAATGACCAGGATTTGCGTTACGCAAACCCTGGTTTTGGCATTAGCCTGTGAGGAATTTAAAGGGTTAGCAACCTTGCCATGCCGCCCGCCATTGGCGGAAAAACTCCGGATAACGCTCCGCCGCAGGCCTTGGGGGGGTAAACAGCGGTTGATGCACCTGGCCGACACTGGCGGTCTGCACCGGCGCTTTACTCTGATGGAACTGCAGCATCGCCGCTTCAAATGGCAGCTGCAGATGCTGACAAATACGCCGTAGCGTCTGTTCGGGCGAGTGCAGCAAGTCGGCATACTCGACGCTCAGAATGCGCTCCGGGTACAGGGCCAACCAATGCTGCATCAATTGCCGTTCCAGCTTTAGATAACTGGCAATGTCGTCAGCTCGCCAGCTCCAGTCTGCCTGCTGACGGAAATTGGTTTTGTAACAGGACCAGGCCGTTTCAGCGTCGTCACGGCGGATATAAATGGCTTTGCCTTGCGGGAACAAGGTGGCCCAGATATCAAAGTATTGGGTCAGGTTCAGCGCTTTATCGACAATAGCACCCTGCCCCGGCGTGCGTTCGCCAGCCAAACGCAGGTACAACTCAGCCATATGCTCCAGCGCCGCGTCCGGGGCGCCATGCACCGCCAGGTACTGGTTAAACTGACTGATTTGCGTCCGGCTTAAATGCATGCAGCTGACGGCCAGCGCCGGATGTTCAGCCGCAGCATTGAGTGCACTGTGACAACCCAGCATTTGCCCAAGCAAGGTGGTGCCACTGCGCGGTACACCCAAAATAGCCACAGGTGGTTTTTCGGCGACAAAGCGATGTTGGCGCCTTGGATTTGGCCAAAGATGGTCGGCCACCAATTGGTTTACAAAACTCTGGTGCTCTTGCTGCTGGTAACGGCTTTGTGCCGCCGCTACCGCCGCACCTTGCTGGTAGCAGTGCCAGGCTTGCAGGTAGTCGCCACGGTCATCCCAGGCTTTGGCTAACGCATAATAAAAATGCCGACTTTCGGCCTTTTCAGACTGCGCCTGTTGTTTACAAGCGTCTGACAGGCGGATAAAGGCTTGTTCGTCATTGGCAAAATTCACCAGGCTCGCCAGGGTCAGCCAGCTAATGCCTGATTGAGGGCTTAAACTCAGTGCTTTTTTCAGTTCAGTGACCGCGATGCTTACAGCACCCACCTGAGCCTGGGCTGTGCCCAGTAAATGATAAATACCCGGATAAGGCAGGCCTTGCTGCGCCTGAGGCTGCACCAGCTGAATTGCTTGGTCAGGCCGGCCTGCTTCAGCGTATAAACCAGCACATTGCAGCAGCTCATTTAACGTCATTTGGTGGCGTCGGCTAAACCTGTCCAGCAACTGCCTGGCCAGTTGCACCTCAGCAATACTTACGGCAATTGCAGCCAGCTGCAACAAATTAACCTGTTCCACAGCTGTGGCCAGATAGTCCAGAATAGCTTGGGCTTCGGCTCTGCGACCTGCCCGGACCGCCGCAATTAAATCGTCGGTCTGATAAAGAGGGTGATCTTGAGTCACCTGTGTACTCCGCAAAAAAAGCCGGAGAGGGAGAGCTCCGGCTTTGTCTTCACTTTTTATAGAATCAGAACTTCACTTCGGCACTTAAACGCACATAACGTGGTGTCTGGAAGGCCGTTGGCAGGCCATACAGCGCACTGCGTGTACCAATGTATCTGCCAGTGTCCGGATCTTCATCCGCATAAATCTCGTTGACCTCGTTAAACTCAGTCGCACGCAGATTATTAAACACATTAAACACATCCGCACGCAGGATCACGTCGGTGCCAGATACATCCAGCGCATAAGTTGCGGTCAGATCCAAAGTCCAGTTGCTTGGCGTTCTGCCCTGTGAACCACGAGGCGAAATCTGTCCGTCGTAAACAAATGATTCGGCTTCATATTGCGAAGCGAATACATCAGTCGGGTGGAAGCCGAATGAACTCAGTGGGCGGCCTGATTCCCAGCGGAAGTTGGTACCAATAGAGAAATCTTCGGTCAGCGCATAAGACGCCTGAATTTTC
This sequence comes from Rheinheimera marina, assembly GCF_042654345.1. Taxonomy (NCBI): domain Bacteria; kingdom Pseudomonadati; phylum Pseudomonadota; class Gammaproteobacteria; order Chromatiales; family Chromatiaceae; genus Rheinheimera; species Rheinheimera marina. Next base: position 81,490 of record NZ_JBHSGB010000010.1, on the reverse strand, counting down.
ACCATATGGCGACGGTCATTTGGCAGGTTACCATAAGCGCCATCGACCAGACCTGGTTGGTCATAGTTGGTTGTCAGGCCTGCGTCGTCCTGACCATTGTCGGAACGAACGAAACCTTCATTGTTACCCCAGCTGTGTGACCAGGTGTAGGTCGCATCTAACATCCAGACTTCGTCAAAGCTGCGTTTGACGTTAAAGTCGATGGCGGCATACTGACGCTCAGCTTTCGGATAACCCAACAGGTCTGCAGGAATAGTGTATTCCTGGTATGGCAGCGCACCGTCACCGTCAGGATCCGTGGTGATAGTCACGTCCTTACCCGGGTTGGTCAGCACATAGTAGTGGAAACCAGAACACATGGTGCAGCTTGCACCAAATTGCTGCTCCAGATACTGGTTAAAGCCGTAGTCGATAGCCACGTCTTCCAGCGAGCTTTTCAGCTCACGGTAAGTCCCTTTTACGCCAACTGACCAGTCGTCATCCAGCATGGTTTCAAAGCCCAGAATAAACTCATCCTGGTACATTGGATCAACGTCCGCATTAACTGTCTCGCCAGTGCCTTTTAAGGTGCCGTCTGAGTAAATCGTTTTACCGATTGGCGAATCCAAATCAACAATAGGTGAGAAGTCAGGGTTTACGCCTAACAGGTTGTATGTGGTCAGGGTATACAGCTCATCACCGGCCAGACGGATGTTGGTGTTGGTGGCTACAGGCAGGAAATAACGACCGTAGTTAAAGAACACTTTGCTGTCGCCTTCGCCGTTCAGGTCGTAGACCAGACCGATACGAGGTGCCCACTGATCAGACACATCGATAAACTTCTCGCCAGCTTTGTTGAAGTTTTCAAAGGTTTCGTTACGTAAACCAATACGGGCAGTCAGCTGGTCAGTGACAGACCAGGTGTCTTGGATGTAGTAAGCATTTGACTTGGTTTCAAAGTCACCTGAGTTGTTGTATTCGTTAAAACGAACACGGGTACATTCAGCGTTCACCAGATCGCGCGCAGCAATAGCTTCACGGTTAGCACAACCAATGTATTGGTAAATAGCACCACCGGCACGCACGGTCGACTCTTTAGCCGTCATGTCTTCATAGTCCAGACCAAAACGCAGGCTATGGTCTTCATGTACATACCAGTCCACGTCAAAACGCATGGCTTCACGCTTATCGTTTTGCATGGTTGGTGTAGACAGTGCGTAAGGCGTTAACTGGATACCTGAAGTCAGGTCCGTGGCGGCGACACCGGAATTGCCCGCGTTCAGTTCACTGTAAGAGGTTTTGTTCACGCCATATAAAGCGCTGATGGTCAGCTCATCGCTAAGAATACCAGTGTACTGTGCAGCATAAGACTGGCCGCCGCGCTCAAGCACATAGTCACCAAACAGATCACCACGTGTGTTGGTCGCGAAATCGTAAGCGTATTTGCTTGATTCCAGTTCAGTTGAGTTATCCCAGCCGGTAAATTCCAGGATATGGTTCTGGGTGATGTACCAGTCAATTTTGGCAGCATACAGCACGTCACCTGAATCACGGTCATATGCCAGCGTATCTGATGAATAATCACTGACGCGGTCTTTGTAGTTCACCAAACCGAAGAAGAACAACTTGTCTTCCACCAGTGCACCACTGGCCCAGGCGTTGTAGTTGTTTTCGCCGATATCATCGTTGCTGTTGATCACGTAATAAGGCGTACCGTTTTCGTCGATCTGGGCAGCATCGCTCAGGATCACGTCCGGACGGCTGGCACGCAGTGATGAAGGCTCAAAATAAGCACTGGCACCGGCTTTAAATTCATTGGAGCCAGATTTAGTGCGGGCATTCACCACACCACCGGTTGAACGACCAAACTCAGCAGAATAACCACCGGTTTTCACTTCGAACGACTCGTACATTTCAAATGGCAGCTCTGAACCACCCAGACCATTACGGAAGTTCGTCACGTTCAGGCCGTTGACGTAAAAAGCGTTTTCGCCAACAGAAGCACCGCCGAATGAAGCCAGGTTACCGAAGGCGGAATCACCTTTGGTGGTACCTGGTGCCAGCAAAGCCACAGAGGCCAGGTCACGAGGTACTGGTACTTTTGACAGGAAATCAGCATTGACCACAATTTCCGCTTCAGCGGAACGGGTGTCAATGGCAGCTACGCGTGAGCCACGAACCTGGATAGATTCGACATTACCTTCAGGTAGCATGGTCAGGTTTAAGCTGGTGTTGCCACCAGGACGAACATCAAATTTTTCTTCAGCCACCACATCAAAACCTGACTTGGTCGCTTTCAGAGAATAGGCACCTGGTGGTAACAGCGGGAAGCGGTACGCGCCACTGCTGTTGCTATTCACTGTACGAGTCAAACCGGTTTCCAGGTTAACGATGGTAATAACCACGTCACTAACAACCTGACCATTCTGATCCTGGGCTTGGCCTATCAAAGTTCCGCGCGATGCATCTTGTGCAAAAACAGGGGCAGCTACCCCCAAGGACGCAGTAACAGCCAAGGCGGTCAGCGTCTTGCTAAACATGTTTTTTGTCATTTTGAGTTCACTTTGGATTGTTTTTTAGAAAATAAACTGCGTAAAAGGACTTTTACGCTTCTACCGGTTTATCATCCGAAACAATTGGTTACAACTATGAAGACCTCAAAATCGGTACTTTCCAGCGCAAGTCACGCTCCATTCGGCGCAAAAATTTGCCTGTAGCCCAATAAAAACGGGGCCGACCAGACAACACAAATGGCCAGAAGTTCAAACGGCTGGATTTAGCACAACTTGACTAACATCCGACCAGTTTGGAGGAGTTCAGCCTGCCCTGAATGCAACAGGCAGCAAAAGCCGCGGCAGAAGGTAGGCAGCCCCCCAATGCTGTGTTAGTTTCTGCCACACCAATGCGTAACGGGATAACCAATGAAAGTTTTTGCATTTTGCGCCGCCCTGCTGGCGGCAGGCGGTCTTCAGGCGGCTGAACCTATCACTGCAGAATACCTGTGGCAGGTGGCCCGGCCTGGCAGCCTGGCCTTGTCACCTGACGGTAGCCAGTTAGCTTTTACCCTGACCCGCTTTGACACGAGCACAGATAAAAGCAACGCCGATATTTATCTGCTGAATTTACGCAGCAATCAGCTGCAGGCACTGACTTCGCATCCGGACCCGGATACCAGCCCGATCTGGAGTCCAAATGGCCAGCAACTGGCGTTTTTATCCAAACGCGGTGCTGATAAGCCGCAGTTATTTGTGATGCCCCTGACCGGCGGCGAAGCGAAAAACCTGACCCAGCTGCCTGTCGCGGTGCAGCAGCCGGTTTGGTTTCCGGACGGCCAGCGTATTTTGTTCCTTGCTGATGTGCCTAAAGGCTTTAATGGCGATTTCACCGCACTGGCAGCGCAGTTAAAGCAGAAAAAGCAGCAGCATGTCACAGCCAAGGTGACCGAAAACCGGGTCTACCGTTACTGGGACCACTGGCTGACCGATGACAGCTACCCGCATTTATTCAGCCTGAATGTGCAAAGCGGCGAGATCACCGATTTAACCCCAGGCTGGGACCGTTGGTTCAGCCTCAATGGCGGCGCTGAATTTGAGTTGTCACCGGACGGCCGCCATGTCGCGGTCAGCGCCAATACCAGCCCGCCGCCTTACAACAAACTGAACCAGGATATTCTGCTGCTGAAAACCGACGGCTCAGGCCAGTTTACCAACCTGACCGCCGACAACCCGGCCGACGACAGCAAACCACGCTTCAGCCCAGACGGTAAGTTTCTGTATTACGGCGCCCAGAAAAGCAGCAGCTTTTCGTCTGACAATGTGCAGTTAATACGGCTTGAACTGGCCAGTGGCGAGAAGCAAAACCTGACGGCTCAGCTGGATTTGTCTTTGCAGGACTGGCAAACAGACCCAAGCGGCCAAATCGTGTATTTTGCCGCCGCTGACCGGGCCAAAACCGCGCTGTACAGCCTGCCAGCCGCCACTAGCGCCACACCGGGCAAAGTGCAGCAAATTTTCCGGCAAGGCGACAGCCAGGACCTGATTGTCGCTGGCGGACAACGGCTGTACTTTATCCACCACAGCCTGAACCAATTGCCTGAACTCTATAGCCTGGACAACAAGGGCCGCACCCTGAAACAGCTGACCCGCATCAACGCCGAGCTGCAGCAAAAACTGGCCTGGGGCAAAACCGATGAAGTCAGTTTTGCCGGTGCCGATGGTAAGCAAGTTCAGGCCTACGTAACTTATCCACCTAATTTCGACCCGGCGAAAAAGTGGCCCTTACTGAACGTGCTACATGGCGGCCCACACAGTTACAGTGCCGACAGCTTTGGCTACCGCTGGAACCCGCAGGTGTTTGCCGCAGCCGGTTATGTGGTGATCCAGCCGAATTTCCATGGCTCCACCAGTTTTGGCCAGGCCTTTGCCGAATCCATTCAGGGCGACCACGCCAGTAAACCTTTTGCCGACAGCGAAGCCGCTGTGGACTACATGATTTCGCGTGGCTTTATTGACGCCACCCGACTGGCTGCCGCTGGGGGTAGCTATGGCGGTTACCTGGTGAGCTGGATTGCCGGCCACACCGATCGCTACAAAGCACTGATCAACCACGCCGGGGTGTACAACCTGATGGCGCAGTTTGCCTCTGATTCCACCGAACACAGAGTAAACGCCTACGGCGGTGCGCCATGGGACGGCCTGCCAAACCTGCTGCAGTCGAGCCCTGCCATGTTTGCCGACAAATTTGTCACCCCAATGCTGATTATGCACGGCGAGCAGGATTACCGGGTGCCGGTCACTCAGGGGCTGGAGATTTACGGTGTGCTCAAAGGCAAAGGCGTCGACGCCCGGCTGGTGTATTTCCCCAATGAAAACCACTGGGTGTTAAAGCCGAATAATTCACTGTTCTGGTACCGGGAATTTACCGGCTGGTTGCAGCGTTACGTACCAGCAGGCCCAACCGACTAAGCCGGTATGATCCAACTGTCCGAACGTTATCAGCAGCAGGTGCAACAAGGCCTGCTGCGCGCCGATGCGGGCCAGCAGCAAGCGCTGGCTCAGCTGGAGCTGCGGCTGCAGACACTTATTCAGCAGCGGCCTATGCAGGGCTTGTATCTGTATGGCCCGGTCGGCCGTGGAAAAACCCTGCTGATGGACTGGTTTTATCAGGCTATTCCGGGCGAGCGGAAAAACCGGCTGCATTTTCACCACTTTATGGCTGCCGTTCACAAAGCGTTATTCAAGCTGCAAGGCCAGAAAAACCCGTTGCAACAGCTGGCGCAGGATTGGGCCACACAGTACCAGGTGCTGTGTTTTGACGAGTTTTTTGTCACCGACATTGCCGACGCCATGCTGCTGGGTAATTTATGGCAGGCGTTGTTTGATGCTGGCGTGATGCTGGTGGCTACCTCCAACTGCGCCCCTCAGCAGTTGTACCAGAATGGCCACAGGCGCGAACGCTTCGAACCCTTTATTGATTTACTACAACAGCATTGCCAGATACTGCAGCTGGACGCCGGCCAGGATTACCGCCGGCTGGGTGCCGCTTTGCCGCAGTATTACTGGCTGAACACCGACACTCAGACCACGCTGCAACTGGCCGCGCCTTACACAGGTCAGCTGTCAGCGCCCACCGAATTCCTGCTGAACCAGCGCCGGTTGCCCTGCCTGGGTCAGAATGAGCAGGCCATCGCTTTTGACTTTTTCAGCCTGTGCGGCGAAGGCCGCAGCCAGCTTGATTACATGCAGCTGGCCAGCCATTACCGGCTGCTGCTGATTTGCAATGTGCCAGCCTTTCGCGCCAGCGTTCAGGCAACAGTCACCCAGGGCACGGAAGATGGCTATCAGCGTGACGCTGTTGCTGGCCAAAGTGCCCTGCTCGACAATGAAGCACGGCGTTTTATTGCACTGGTGGACGAATGCTACGACCGGGACTGCCTGCTGCTGTTAAGCGCCGAAGTTCCGGTCGAGCAGTTATACCAGGCCAGCCAGTTGCAATTTGCCTTTGAGCGCACCATATCCAGGCTGATTGAAATGCAGCGCTGGACAGCACCAGCCCCCTCGGAGCTCAGCAGGAGACGTTAATGGAGCAGTACTTACATCAGCTCTTGGAACAGTACCAGCATCTGGCCTTGCTGATCCTGTTTGGTCTGGTATTTTTTGAGTCTGTGGCTGTGCTTGGTTTGTTGCTGCCAGGCACCGCGCTGATGTTTAGTTTCGGCTTGCTGATTGGCTCAGGTCAGATTGGTTTCTGGCAAGCATGTCTGGTCGGTGCCGCCGCCGGTATTTTGGGGGACGGCTTGTCTTATCTGGCTGGCCGGCATTTTGGCCCTCAGTTGCAGCGCTGGTCCTGGTTGGCCAAACAGCAAAAGCAACTGGATAAAGTACGGGTTATGCTGGATAAAAGCGTCTGGGTAGCCATTATCGCCGGTCGTTTTATTGGCCCCAGTCGCCCGCTGCTGCCGATTTTGTCAGGCATGTTGCGGCTACCGCCGTCACGGTATTTCCCTGCGGCCATAGTCGCCTGTAGCCTCTGGCCCGTGGCTTATTTTCTGCCCGGTATTCTGGCCGGTGTAGCCTGGCAACTGAAGGGCACCAATCTGAGTTGGTTTTACCTGCTGCTGGCAGGCTCAATAGCGCTGGCACTGTTATCCGCCTGGCTGATTAAAGGCTATATTGACCCACAACCTCAGGCGAAAAACAAACGTCAGCCCTGGTTTTGGAGCTCCTTGCTCAGCGCGCTGCTGACGGCCGTCTGCCTGTTCGAACTTAGCCAGCATCCGGCCACGCCAGTGTACCTGAAGCAGCTATCTGGCCTGATGTTTTGACCACATAACGGGAAGTCAAAGACACTGTTGAGACCACTACAGCGTCTCAATGCAGTACGGAGAAAAATAGGAACAAGCTGCTATTATTAAGCTGATGTTGCTGGTAGCTTATGAGCGTTTTTGCAGTGATTAAACGCCTACTGGCTTAAGGAAAAGCTAAAAAATGAGATTTCTCAATTACCTCATCCCTTACACCCCATTCCTGGTTTACTTTCTGTGTTTCCTGCTCAATTGGTATTTTGAATGGGAAATTACCGGATCACTCGCGGGCACACTGTTGACCCTGCTGTTGGCTGGCGGCTGTTTTTATAGTGGCCTGAAGCGCCAGTCATTAGGCACAAAACGCTTAGTAAACAAATGGCTAGGATTATTGCTTCTGAATTACCTGTTTGGCCCTGTGGGGAAAGACTGGAATGTCGAATCGCATTTCCGCTCGGGTTCACATCTGTATTTTGTGCAAACCAATAATCTGGCGGGGGCAACATCCGGCGTCGACGCCAGAATCAGCGTCATGGACGGCCATTTTTTATTGCATAACAAACGCACATTAAAAAATGCCTACAACTACAACACTGCTGAGTTTATCCAGAACGACGATAAGTTAGTTGTGAAGCTTGGAAGAACTTATGAAGTAGGTAATGACGATTACCCACCCCATCTCTGTTTTGAACTAAGCCCAGAACAGGCAACAGAAACAGACTGCGCTTTAATCACCACCCCACTGAACTAGTGGGGTGTTTTTTATCTTGGCTTTACAGTCGGTTATTGTGCGCTGAGAAATCCGGCACAGTGCGCTGGTAGTCTTGCGCCACTAAGGTGGAATGCACAATAAAGTCCGCAGTGGCTTTGTTACAAGCCACCGGAATATTCCACACCACGGCCAGCCGGATCAGCGCTTTGACGTCCGGGTCGTGCGGTTGTGATGACAACGGGTCCCAGAAAAACACCAGCCAGTCGATTTGTTGTTCGGCAATTAAGGCACCAATTTGCTGGTCGCCGCCCAGTGGGCCGCTGGCCAGGCATTTCACCGGCTTTTGCAGCACCTCGCCCAATAAGCGCCCTGTGGTGCCCGTCGCCACCAACTCTTTGTCCTGGAAAAAGGCTGCATGCACCTTCACCCATTCCAGCAATTCCGCCTTTTTCCCGTCGTGCGCCACCAAAGCTATTGTTTTCATTCTGAGTTCTCGTCATCCGCTAATCAGGCTTGTTGTACCACAGCCCATCATTGGGAAACAGCGTCTGCTGGTTTTACCAGAACAACAGGTAATCGCTTTCTCAATTTATATCCATAAAAAACATGCAGTTGATAAATATTAACCCGTATAAACCAAATATTTTTTGGTAAACGTTTTCCTTAAGTGGTATAAATAAACACCAGTCAGGTTCACAACCTGCAAAACAACAACAAACATCACATCCGTACGACAGGGGTAGGCAATGACAGCTCGATTCCAGAAGACTGCTGTAGCGCTCGCTATGGCACAGATTTTAGTCGCAACTCCGCTGCTGGCTCAGCAGCAAACCACTGAACAAGCACAGAAAAAATCCGAACCCTCGGTTGAGGTGATCGAAGTTCGTGGTTTTGGTGCGTCACTCAGTAAATCCTTAATGCAGAAAAAACTGGCTGAATCCACAGTGGAAATTGTCACTACGGACGATTTAGGCCAACTGCCTGATGTGACTATTACCGACTCGCTGGCTCGCCTGCCAGGCATCGCCGCCGAACGTGACCGGGGTAATGCCAGTAGTATTTCCATTCGTGGCTTGGGTGCCCGTTTAAATGCGGCGACCATGAATGGCCGCGAAATTGTCAGCGCCGAACCTAGCCGCGACGTGCGTTATGAGCAGTTCCCAGCTGAACTGATCAACTCTGTTGAAGTGTACAAAAGCCCGCTGGCATCCAATCTCGAGGGCGGTATCGCCGGTCTGGTGAATATGAATTTCATCAGCCCGCTGGCCAAAGACAAGCGCATGATCACCATCACAGGTAACCTGATGGATTACCCGCTGGCGGACGATCTGCCAGGTGCCGATGGCACCGGCAAGAAAGGCTCATTCTCTTACGTTGACCAGTGGACCGACAATTTTGGCGTGGTATTTGGCCTGACCTACCAGGATCAGCCTTCGGTACAGCGTGAAACCGCTTCGTATTCGTACAATAAAACCGACGCCGACATGGGCGACGTCAATGGCGATGGCATCAAAGAAGCCGCACCTTGGGGCGGTAAAGCCGGCACCAAGATGGGTAACAACGAACGTGTTGGCAGCCTGATGATCCTGGAATGGCAGCCGACTGATGCATTGAACTTTAAATACGACCTGTTTTACTCTGAGTTCGATATTAAAGAACGGGAAGACCAGTTCTGGTTTGACGGCTGGGGTAACTGGCAGAACAGCAGCACCTGGGGTTACAACAATTCAGCCTCAGCCCCAACTGTGGTGACAAAAGCAGACGGCAGCCAACAATTGACCGGTGGTAGCCTGTTATGGGGCACACACTCCGCCAACAATTCTACCTGGTTCCAGAAAAACGATTTACTCAGCACAGGTCTGAAATCAACCTATACCGGTGATGTCTGGACCTCTACGCTGGACATAGGTTACTCCGAAGCCGGTATTGAATCACGCTGGGTGAACCTGACCTCCGCCTATAACGGCCCTACACCACTGGATATCGCCTGGAATACGGAAGGCGGTCGACTGAATATTCTGCCAAATGCCGATGTCAGCAATGCCGCAAACTACAGCCTGGGCAGCATGTCGGTAGACAATGACCGGGATCTGAAAGATGAAATGGTCAGCATCCGCACCGACTTTGAACGTTCTCTGGATTGGGGTGTGGTTGAGGGGGTGGTGCTTGGCCTGCGCTACAGCGATCGTGATAAAAACAACGACGTGGTCAGCTGGACACAGAACCCAACCAACAGCAGCCTGAGCGGTTATGGTTTCAGCTACAACATGGGTGGCGACTTTATTGCGCCTGCTTTGTACGGCATGAACAACTGGGATCAGGTGGTAACCGACGGCTTTGGCGGTATTGATAACCGCTCAGCCCACAGCAAAACCAACACCAACTTTGTCGACAGCTGGAGCATTAACGAAACCAATAGTTCAGCCTATGCCATGTTCAGAATGTCCGGCGAGCTGGCCGACCTGCCGTACACAGGGAACTTCGGTATCCGTTATGTTCGCACTGAATCCACCTCGGAAGGTTATGAGCTGGTTAATGACAACAACCTGACCCCGGTGTCAGCCGAGCATGACTACGACGAAGTGCTGCCGTCATTGAACCTGGTGTTCAATTTGTCTGACGAAGCACAAGTGCGTTTTGGTCTGTCGCGTGCCCTGTCTCGCCCGCCACTGATTGAAATGCGCTCAGGTTATTCACTCAACACCTCCAGCACTGTGAATACAGGATCAGGCGGTAACCCGCTGCTGAACCCCTTTGTGGCTAATCAGCTGGATTTAGGTTACGAGTACTACTGGTCGGAAAAACACGCGTTTTCGGTGTCCACCTTCTTCAAAGACCTGACCACCCATATCGGCACCATGACAGAACCGCGGACTGTGGACGGCGTGCTGTACCAGTTCAGCCTGCCTATTAACGGCGACGGCGGTCAGATCAAAGGCATTGAGCTGATGTACCAACAAGCGCTGGATATGCTGCCAGAGCCATTCGATGGTTTAGGTTTCTACGCCAACTACTCACTGACCGACAGCAATGTGTATGAGTTTGTGCCGGCCGACAACCCAATGCCATTGGGTGGTTTGTCCAAGCATGTTGGCAGCCTGACGCTGTGGTACTACAAAGCGGGTTATGACGCCAAACTGTCGTACAACTACCGCAGTGCCAACACCCGCGTAGGCAGCTGGACACCAACTGAACTGACCCGTGCTGAAGCCGAAGCAACGTTGGACGCCAGCTTGTCGTACGAAGTGACCGAAAACTTCAAAGTGATGCTGCAAGGTCAAAATCTGACCAACGAACCGGCAATCACCTACTTTGATAACGATCCAAGCCGTCCGGCCAACTACACCGAATGGGGTCGTCGTTTCCTGCTGGGCTTCCAGCTGAATATGTAACCCCAGCGATGTAACCAGACTGGCCCTGCACTGCAGGGCCAGCTTTTCGAGGTAAATGTTGTGACTCTGCCCTCCCCCCACGTATTACTGACAGGTGCTTCCTCCGGGCTTGGCCGTACCATTGCGCTGCGTCTGGCTCAGGCCGGTTACCGGCTCAGCTTGTGTGGCCAAAGTGCAGAGAAACTGCAGCAAAGCCTCGACCTGTTACCCAGCCAGAGCCCGCTGTACGCCAGGGCTTTTAATCTGGCGGACCCACAGCAGACCGAAGCCTTTTACCAGCAAGCCTGCGCCACTTTTGGCCCGGTCGATGTGCTGATCAACTGTGCCGGGCTGAATAACAGCCGCACAGCAGCCGACCAACCGGATTGGCCCGCCCTGGAGCTGATGCTGCAGGTGAATTTCAAAGCCCCTGTGCAGCTGATGAGCCTGGTATTGCCGGCCATGCGCCAGCAAGGCCAGGGTGACATTCTGAATGTACTGTCGACTGTCTGTTTATTTTCCAACCCGGGCATTGCCGCCTACACCGCCAGTAAAGCCGCGCTCGACAGCTACAGCAAAGTGCTGCGCAAAGAGCTGACCGGCACAGGTGTACGGCTGATGTCGCTGTATCCGGGTGGCATTAATACCCAATTTCGCGCCACAGCACGGCCGGATTATTTGTCGGCCGATGAAGTGGCCGGCGCCGTACTGATGATGCTGCAAAGCGCCCGCACCAGCCAGTTGCACGAGCTGGTACTGCGGCCCGCCGCCGAAACCAATTACGGCTGAAGTCAGCAGCAATGGCCCATATCAAAAGGAATAACCCAGTGTTAACACGAGTGATGCAGATCTTATGCTTCAGCGCCATGATGGCCGCCTGTACCCCCCAAACATCGACTGAACAACCTGCCGCCGTCAGCGCAGCCACAGAGCTGAAGCTGAATCAGCACTGGCAGTTTTTTAAAAGCCAGGCTGCGAATGCCGATTTAAACCAGGCCAGTTGGCAGAACGTCACCCTGCCACATACCCCACAAATTGAGCCTTTACTGGTAAATAACCAGTGGCAGGGCTTTGCCTGGTACAAACGCGAACTGGCCATTGAACAGGGCTGGCAGGGTAAAACCCTGTTACTGCGCTTTGAAGGCGCGATGAACCATGCCGAAGTCTATCTGGATAACCAGAAAATCGGCGATCACCTGGGCGGTTACCTGCCTTTTACCCTGGATCTGACCGATAAAGTCAAAGCCGGCCAGAGCTACCAGCTGCTGGTGAAACTGGACAACAGAGACAATGCAATCACTGGCCCTAAGCCACTGAACTTACTTGACTTTAACACCTATGGCGGCCTGTACCGTGATGTGCGTCTGCTGGTAAAAAACCCGGTGCATATCACCGACGACATGCTGGCCAATCAGGTGGCCGGTGGTGGCATTTTTGTGCGTTACCCAAAAATAAGTGCGGATCAGGCCGAAGTTTCAGTGCAAACCGAACTGGCCAACAGCGGCAGCACCGCAGCCGTTGTCACTGTGCAGCAGCAGCTGTTTTTTAAAGACCAACTGGTCAGCAACAGTACTCAGGAACAAACCTTAGCGCCAGACAGCAAACAACAGCTGACTCAGCTGTTGCAGGTGAAACAACCGGCACTCTGGAGCCCGGACGCCCCCAACCTGTACCGGCTGGAAACCAGCGTCTGGCAACAAGGCCAGTTACTGGAGCAGCAAACACAAAAAATTGGCCTGCGTCAGTTCAGCTTCACCGCCGATCACCAACTACAGATCAACGGCAAGCCAACCTTTTTACGGGGTGTGAACCGTCACCAGGAATACCCGCATGTGGGTTATGCCACCTCCGCCAATGCCGATTACCGTGACGCGGTGCTGATTAAATCAGCCGGTTTTGATTATGTCCGTTTGTCGCATTACCCACACTCCAAAGCCTTTATGCAAGCTGCAGACGAACTGGGCCTGGTGCTGATGAATGCCATTCTGGGCTGGCAGTATTACAACCCGGATCCGGCTTTTAGTGCCCAAACCATTCAAAGCTGCCGCGATTTAATTCGCCGCGACCGCAACCACGCCAGTGTGCTGGCCTGGGAATGTTCGCTGAACGAATCTGACATGCCGGCGGACTTTATCGCCACGCTGCACCAGACAGTAAAACAGGAATACCCTGGCGCCTATTCTGCCGGCTGGCAGCATGGCTACGACATGTACCTGCAGGCCCGTCAGCACCGTCAGATGCACTACGAAACCCCGACTCAGCCCTACAATGTGTCTGAGTACGGTGACTGGGAATACTACGCGCAAAATGCCGGTCTGGCGCAGGACAGCTGGGCCGATCTGAAAGAAGAAGAACGCACCAGCCGTCAGCTGCTGAGCCATGGCGAAAAACGCCTGCTGCAACAGGCGCGCAATGTGCAGGAAGCCCATAACGATAACCTGAGTACGCCCGCTTATGCCGACGGTTACTGGGTGATGTTCGATTACAACAGAGGTTATGCCAACGACCTGGAAGCATCCGGCCTGATGAGCATTTACCGCCTGCCGAAATACAGTTATTTCTTCTACCAAAGCCAGCGTAGCCCGGCAATTCAGTCCAGCGCCTACCAGGCCGGTCCTATGGTGTACATTGCCAGCGACTGGACCGCCAGCTCGGCGTTGGATTTGCGGGTGTTCAGTAATGCTGAGGAAGTGGAGCTGTTGGTAAACGGCCAGTTGGTGGCCCGGCAGAAACCCAGCCAGGACAAGTACTCCAGCCATCTGCAGCACCCGCCTTTTGAATTTAAGCTGCCGGCTTTTGCTGCTGGTACGCTCACCGCCCGCGCCTATATTGGCGGCAAACAGGTGGCAGAGCATCAGGTCAGCACCCCGGGTCAGGCCAGCGCCATCAGGCTTGAGCTGGACACTCAGGGTATTGCCCCTGTTCCGCACGACGTGATCTTTGTCCGGGCTTACCTGAAGGATGCCAAAGGCAGCACAGTGCCTATGCAAGGCCAGCACGTGCAATTTACCAGCTCAGGGGACGTGCAGATTTTAAACCCGGATGTCACAGTGACAGAACAAGGTATTGCTACAGTGTTAGTGCGGCTTGGCGAACACTTTCAAGGGGCCAGCATTCAGGCCGGTGTGACAGAGCTGTCGATACCGGCACAACAAATCACATTTGAGTAAAAGGACTGAACAATGAAGATTTTAGTGACAGGCGGTGCGGGTTATATTGGCTCTCATACCTGCGTTGAGCTGCTGCAAAGCGGTCATCAGGTGCTGGTCGTGGATAACTTAGCCAACAGCAGCCTGGAAGCCATCAGCCGTATTGAACAACTGGCAGGTAAAGCGGTGCAGTTTATTCAGGGTGATGTTCGCAACGAGGCGTTGCTCGCTGAAATCTTTACGGCAGCGGTCGCTACTGGTCAGCCGGTTGATGCAGTGATCCACTTTGCCGGCTCCAAAGCTGTTGGTGAGTCGGTGCAATTCCCGCTGGCCTATTACGACAATAACGTCAGCGCCAGCCGCACCTTAATGGCAGCCATGCAGCAGCATGGCGTGAACTGCCTGGTGTTCAGCTCCTCTGCCACAGTCTATGGCGAACCAGACCAGGTGCCAGTAACAGAAGACTTCCCGACCCGGCCTTTTAATCCTTATGGCCGCACCAAACTGATGGTGGAGCAGATGATGGGCGATCTGGTCGTCGCCGCGCCTGCCTTCAGTGCTGTGGTGCTGCGGTATTTTAATCCGGTCGGTGCGCATCCGTCAGGCCGCATTGGCGAAGACCCGCAAGGCATTCCAAATAACCTGATGCCTTTTATTAACCAAGTGGCCGTTGGCCGTCGGCCTTTCCTGTCGGTGTTTGGTAATGACTACGACACACCGGATGGCACAGGCGTACGGGACTATATCCACGTCTGCGATTTAGCCGAAGGCCATGTGCGGGCGCTGGAACAATTAGCGACTAAGCCAGGTTTGCATACCTATAACCTGGGTACAGGCAGTGGTATTTCGGTACTGCAAATGGTCGAAGCCTACCGCCAGGCCTCTGGCCAGCCGATTGATTACCAAATTGCACCGCGTCGTCCGGGCGATATTGGCTGTTACTATGCCGACGCCAGCAAAGCCGCCCGCGAACTGAACTGGCGTGCCAGCCGCGATTTAACCCAAATGGTGACAGACGGCTGGAACTGGCAACGCCAGAACCCCAGCGGTTACGCCAAAAATTAAGTTTTGACTCAAGAACAACCCGGAGTTTTCAGACATGTCTGAATTTGAAGCCAAAGATCACCCGCACCGCCGTTATAACCCGCTGACCGGGGACTGGGTGCTGGTGTCGCCGCACCGTGCCAAACGCCCCTGGCAGGGCCAGATTGAAAAAGCAGAAACGGAGCAGAACCCAAGTTATGACCCGAGCTGCTTTTTATGCCCGACCAACACCAGGATCTCGGGCGATCTGAACCCGGATTATCAGCAGCCTTTTGTGTTCACCAATGACTTTGCTGCGCTGATGAACAATACGCCATTCGCCCATCAGGCCGACGACGAGCTGTTTCAGCTGAAATCCGAACGTGGCACCAGCCGGGTGATTTGTTATTCACCGGATCACAGCAAAACCATGCCAGAACTGTCCACCAGCCAGATTGAAGCCATAGTGCGCACCTGGATTGGTCAGTACCAAGAGCTGTCACAGCAGTACAGCTGGGTGCAGGTATTTGAAAACAAAGGCGCCATTAACGGCTGCTCCAACCCGCACCCACATGGTCAGATTTGGGCCAGCAGCACAGTGCCTACCCTGCCCGCCAAAGCCGACGCGGCGCAGAAAGATTACTTTGAGCGCCATGGCCGTTCGCTGTTATTGCACTACGCGAAAACAGAGCTGCAAAGCGCTGAACGCACTGTAGTGGCCAATGATGACTGGCTGGTTGTGGTGCCGTTCTGGGCCAGCTGGCCATTCGAAACCCTGCTGTTACCTTTGTTCCCGGTGGCCCGCATGGAACAGTTAACACAGGCGCAACAAGCCAGCCTGGCCGATATTCTTAAGCAGCTGACCATTCGTTACGACAACCTGTTCCAGTGCGCTTTCCCTTATTCGATGGGTTGGCACTGCGCCCCTTACAACCCGGGTCAGGCCGAAACAGACCACAGCCACTGGCAGCTGCATGGCCACTTCTACCCGCCACTGCTGCGCTCGGCCACCATCAAAAAATTTATGGTCGGCTACGAAATGCTGGCCGAAACCCAACGTGATATGACCCCGGAACAGGCCGCAGAACGTCTGCGGGAGCTAAGCCCTGTCCACTACAAGCAACAAGCTCAACAGTAAGGTACCCACTGATGTCTCTGATTGAACAGGTAAAAGCCGAATTCCACCGCCATTATCAACAGCAGGGCGAACTGGTGTTCCGTGCCCCGGGCCGGGTGAACCTGATTGGCGAACACACCGACTACAACGACGGCTTTGTGTTGCCTTGCGCTATTAACTACGAAACCGTGATTGTGGCCCGCCCACGTCAGGACGACTTAGTACGGGTACTGGCGCTGGATTACAGCAACCAGACCGACGAGTTCAGTCTGAGCGCTCCGCTTTCGCACCACGCCACCCAGCAGTGGTCAAACTATGTGCGCGGTGTGGCCAACAGCCTGCTGCAAAAAGGCCATACGCTGAAAGGCTGTGACCTCGCCATCAGCGGCAACGTGCCACAAGGTGTGGGCCTGAGCTCCTCTGCCTCACTGGAAGTCGCTTTGGGCCTGGCCTACAGCCGTATTGCTGGCATTGAACTGTCCAGCCGCGACAATGCATTAAACGGCCAACACGCCGAAAACACCTTTGTCGGCTGCAACTGCGGCATTATGGACCAGCTGATTTCAGCCCAGGGTCAACAAGGCCACGCGGTGCTGATTGACTGCCGCAGCCTGGACAGCAAAGCCGTGCCACTGCCTGCAGGCCTCGCCGTGATGATCATCAACTCCAATGTGAAACGTGGCCTGGTCGACAGCGAATACAACACCAGACGTCAGCAATGTGAAGCGGCCGCCGCCAGCTTTGGTGTCAAGGCGCTGCGTGATGTCAGCACTACACAACTGCAAAGCCGCATCGGCGAGCTGGACCCGCTGGTGGCCAAACGCGCCCGCCATGTGGTGACCGAAAACGCCCGCACTGAACAAGCCGCGGTGGCGCTGGCAAGTGGTGATATTGCCCGCTTAAGCGAGCTGATGGCGCAGTCACATGTCTCGATGCGTGACGATTTTGAAATTACCGTGCCAGCCATTGATTACCTGGTGGAGCTGGTCGGTGCCGAACTGGGCAAGACCGGCGGTGTGCGGATGACAGGCGGTGGTTTTGGCGGTTGTGTGGTGGCACTGGTGCCAGAAGCTCAGGTTGAGGCCATCAAAGCGCTGATTGCAGCTAACTATGCCGCCAAAACTGGCTTAACTGCCGATGTGTTTGTCTGCACCGCCAGCCAGGGCGCGGAGCAAGTAGCGTGAGTGCGGCCTTCACGCCCATTCAGTTAACGGATGGCGCTGGCCTGGAGCTGGAGCTGCTGCCTTTTGGCGCCAGCATCCAGCGCATTCGCTTTTTTGGCACTGAAGTGACGGTCGGATACCCAGACCCGGCGGCGTATCAGCACAACCCCTTTTATTTGGGTTCGACGGTTGGCCGTTTTGCCAACCGCATTGCCAAAGGCCAGTTCAGTCTGAACAACCACCAGTATCAGTTGCCGGTGAATAATGGCCCCAACCATTTGCATGGCGGACCGGACGGCTGGCACCAACGCCCGTGGCGCGTACTGGACCAGAAAGCGGACTCTGCCCTGCTGTATCTGTGCGCGGAAGATGGCGAAAACGGTTACCCGGGCACGGTCGAAGTCTGGCAACGCATTGTGCTGCAACAGGGCGAAGTACGGCTGCTGTTCAAGGCCCAAAGCAACAAAGCCACACCACTGAGCCTGACCAATCACAGCTATTTCAACCTGAATCAGAGCGCCGCAGATATCAGCAATCACCAGCTGCAGATCTTCAGTGAAAGCTACCTGCCCACCACAGCAGACGCCATTCCAACCGGCGAGCTTGCCCCAGTGGCAGGCACCGCCTTTGATTGGACCCAAGGCCAGCAGGTCGGCCAGGCCTTAGCAGCCAGCCACCCACAACTGGATCTGGCCCGTGGTTTTGACCACAGCTATGTTTGGCCAGAGTGGCAAGCCGACCAGTTACCGCAACGCCAGGCCAGGCTCTATTCGCCAGAGTCCGGCATTGCGATGGAGCTTTGGTCCGATTTGCCAGCGCTGCAACTCTATACCGGCAACTACCTGAGCAGCCCCTTTGCGCCGCGTCAGGGCTTGTGCCTGGAAGCTCAGCACTGGCCGGATGCGCCGAACCAGCCGCTGGCCCCATCGGCCATGTTATGGCCAGGCGAGCTGTATCAGCACTGCATCTCTTTCCGCTTCAGCCAACAACAATAAATCTTATGACGTACAGGGTATAACTTATGTTAAGTAACTTGGATCTCAGCATTCTGGTCATCTATGTGATTGGCCTGCTGGTTTTAGCCTGGTGGATTTCCCGCGACGACGGCAATCACCAGAAAGACACCAACGATTATTTCCTGGCGGGCAACAGCCTGCCCTGGTGGGCCATTGGCGCCTCGTTAATTGCCGCCAACATCTCCGCCGAACAGATCATCGGTATGTCAGGCTCAGGTTACGCCATAGGTTTGGGTATTGCGTCCTACGAATGGATGGGCGCGCTGACGTTGATTATTGTCGGTAAATACTTCCTGCCTATTTTCCTCAAACGCAAAATCTACACCATGCCGCAGTTTCTGCAGCAGCGCTTTGATAACCGCGTGCGCACCACGCTGGCGCTGTTCTGGTTGGGTGTCTATGTGTTTGTTAACCTGACCGCTGTGCTGTGGTTAGGCGCACTGGCCATTAACACCATGACCGGACTGGATTTAACTGCCAGCATGCTGATTTTAGCGCTGCTGTCGGTGGCCTATTCGTTGTACGGTGGCTTAAAAGCCGTGGCCTACACCGACATTATTCAGGTGGTGCTGCTGGTAGCTGGTGGTTTGTTCCTGTCGACCTTAGCACTGCAACAACTGGGCGACGGTGCTGGTGTGCTGGCTGGTTTAGACCGCCTTTTTGCCGAAGCGCCGGACAAATTCGATATGATCCTTACACCAGACAACCCGCATTATGTCAGCCTGCCGGGCATCTCAGTGCTGGTCGGTGGCCTGTGGGTGATGAACCTGTCGTACTTTGGTTTTAACCAATACATTATTCAGCGCACCCTGGCAGCAAAAGACCTGCCTGAAGCGCAAAAAGGCATTGTGTTTGCCGCCTTCCTGAAGCTGTTAATGCCCATTATTGTAGTGCTGCCTGGTATTGCCGCCGTGCTGATCCTGCCAGAGCTGAGCAAACCAGACCAGGCCTACCCGCAACTGATGAGCCTGATGCCGTCCGGTGTCAAAGGCCTGATCTTTGCCGCCCTGGTGGCCGCCATTCTGTCCAGTCTGGCCTCCATGACCAACAGCGTCGCCACCATTTTCACCATGGATATTTACGCCCAGCTCAAACCCAACCAAAGCCAGAAGCAGTACGTACTGGTCGGCCGGGTAGTGAGCCTGCTGGCACTGGTGCTGGCACTGCTGACCGCTGAACCGCTGTTAGGCAAATTTGAGCAGGCGTTCCAGTATATTCAGGAATTCACCGGTTTCTTTACCCCGGGTATCGTGGTGTTATTCCTGCTCGGGATGTTCTGGCGCAAAATGACCGCCACAGCGGCCCTGGTGGCGGCAGTGGGCTCAGCGGCACTGTCGCTGCTGTTTAAGTTTAATCTGCCAACACTGCCATTTATGGACCGGGTCGGCCTGGTGTTCCTCTGCTGTCTGGGCCTGGCCATACTGGTCAGCCTGCTGAAACCGGAAGATACCAGCGGCAAAGCCGTTGAGCTTGCCGATATTAAATTCGACACGCGTGCCAGTTTTAACTGGGCGTCCATTGCCGTCTGCCTGGTGCTGGTGGCCTTATACGCAACCTGGTGGTAAGTATGAAACAACGGAAAACTACAGCCTGGCGCCCTTCCCTGCTGCTCACAGCACTGGCTTTTGCCAGTGCAACCGCCGTAGCTACCCCAACTGCGGCCCCAACAGGGCCAGTCAAGGTCGACAACGGCGTGATGCACTGGGCTGACGGCTCAGAAGTGGCGTTATTTGGCGTCAACTACAGCGCACCTTTTGCTTATGGTTACCGCTCACTGAAGCGCCTCGGCGTGGACCACAAAGCGGCGATCCGGATGGATGTGGCTCATATGGCCCGATTGGGGCTGGACGCTTACCGCGTGCATTTATGGGACCGCGAGCTGGCCGATGATGAAGGCAACCTGCTGCAAAATGAGCACCTGGAGCTGTTCGACTATTTGCTGGCCGAGCTGGAAAAGCACCAGATCAAAGTGATCATTACGCCCATTGCCTGGTGGGGCAGCGGCTATCCGGAGCCCGACCCGGTGGAAACCGGCTTTGCCCGCCACTACAGCAAAAACCAGATGAACGAAGTGCCGAAAGCCATTGCGGCGCAACACCGTTATCTGGCCCAGTTGATGGCACACCAGAATCCGCTCACCGGCAAAACCTATGCACAAGACCCGAACATTATTGCCTTTGAGCTGTTTAACGAGCCCAAACATGGCCAGGCTCCAGCCCAAAGTGCGGCTTATATTCAGGGGCTGATTGATGTGGTGCGTCAAGCCGGCGTCACCAAGCCGCTGTTTTACAACACCAGCGAACAGGGCAACCAGCCAGACTTTGCCAAAGCACTTTGTGAAACCTCAATCGATGGTGTGGCGTTTCAGTGGTACCCAACGGGTCTTCTGAAATACAGTGCTATTAACGGCAATATGCTCAGCGCAGTGGCGGCTTACTACAACCCCTTTGCAGACATTGCTGCCTGTCAGAACAAAGCCAAAATGGTGTATGAATTTGACGCCGCCGATGTCGCCGCCAGTACTATGTATCCGGCGATGGCCCGCAGCTTCCGCACTGCGGGTATGCAATGGGCCACGCAGTTTGCCTATGACGCTGCCTACGCGGCGCATACCAATTCGGAATACAACACCCACTACCTGAACCTGCTGTACACGCCGTCCAAAGCCATCAGCCTGATGATTGCTGCCGAGCAGTTCCGCCAATGGCCACGGCTGCAGCAACCTGCCGCGTATCCGGCCAGTAATAAAGCCGGCCATGTGACTCTGGACCCACAGGCGGACGTCGCGCTGCTGCAAAGTGACAGCCAGTTGCTGTACAGCAACAGCACGGACGCCAGCGCCAAAAACATCCGCCAATTGAAGCAGATTGCCGGTGTGGGCTCGTCGGCTTTGGTGCAGTATCAGGGCAATGGCGCTTATTTCCTCGATAAACAGCAAGACGGCCTGTGGCGGTTAGAACTGTACCCGGACGTGCTGGAATTACAGGACCCGTACCAGAATTCCAGCCTGCGCCGTGAAGCGCGCCGCCTGTACAGCGCCAGCCGAAGTATCACAGTGCAATTGCCGGATTTAGGCCAAAGCTATCAGCTCAAAGCCATCAATGCAGGCAACAGCAGCAAACAGCAGGCGAAAGCGGGCACAGTGCAGATCCAGCCTGGGGTGTACCTGCTGGCGAAAACCACCGACCAGTTGAACAGCGCAGCTGTCGACAACACCTATTTACTGCCTGAAAGCAAAACCAGCAACCTGGAAGTGGAACACCACAGCGTGCGTGAAGCGGCGCTGAAACAAGGGTTGCCGCTGAGCTTACGGCTAGGCAGCAGCAAAGCGCCAGAAAAAGTGGAGCTGTTGGTGCGTTATCAGGGTGATCAGCAGTTCACGGCGTTGCCATTGCACAGCGCCAGCAGCGGCTTTAGCGGCGATTACCAGCTGGAATTAAACACCACAGAGCAATTTAACCGCCCTGGTGTGCTGGAGTATGCACTGGTGGTGACAGAAAATGGCAAGCAGCAGAGCTTCCCGGGTAATGCCCAGGGCAGCCCGCAAGACTGGGACTTTGTGCAGACCCAAGCCTACTGGCAAACCCGCCTGGTCGAAGCTGGTTTACCGGTGCGGCTGTTCAGCGCCGCGCTGGACCAGAGCGCCAGCCAGTACCCACAACAAGCCACTGTGATACCTAAATGGCTGACCACCTCTGAAGGTATGGCACTGCAGCTGGGTATTGCCGATATCAAAGCACAAGCCACCGACGCGGTGCCGCTGCTAAAAACCACCTTAAGCCCCAACCTGAAGCTGGACCGCTTTGCCCTGCAGGGCTACAACAGCCTGTCGGTAAAACTGCGCAGCTATCAGCCACAGCAGCTACGCCTGGCACTGTTGGATGCCGACGGCTTAGCCCATGGCGCTGAGTTTGCCGTAAAAGCAGGCTGGCAGCAGGTGTTGATCCCGCTGAGTCAGCTGAAATCAGTGGATACCTTGCTACCGCAAGCCTACCCAACCTTCTCGTCGCCGTTGTTACCAGCAGCGCAGAGCAGCCAGCCATTGCAGCTGAACCAACTGCAAGGCCTGCAACTGCAGTTGCTGCGACAAAGCGGCCAGAGCGGCTGGCAAGGCGTGGAGTTAGCAGAAGTCAGTCTGCTGAAGCGTTAAGCCCAAAAAGGCCGGTTGCTGAAGAAATTCAGCCCGGCCTATAATCGGCTTTGCTTCAAAGCCAGAACCCGCAACTTATGACCCCAACTTCAGCCCCGACTGCGTTGCCTACAGGCCCTAAGCTGGCATTGGGTTTTGGTTTTTTATCCACCTTTTTTGCCAGTCAGTCGGTGGCGGTGCTGGCGATTCCTTATTACCAGATGACCCTGGGGCTGGACCCTTTTCTGCTGGCACTGGCGCTCACTTTGCCGCTGTTACTCGGCAGCTTATTGGGCCCTTGGGTGGGCCATTTGTCTGACCACAGCCAGAGCCGCTTTGGCCGGCGTAAGCCCTTTATTTTGCTCGGGTCCTGGGCCAGCTGCATCAGCTTTGGCCTGATTTGGCTGGTACCGGCCGGTTGGGCCGACTGGGCGCAGCTGCTGTATTTCGTGTTCTGGTCTTTGTGTTTTTATGTCTGTGCCACTCTGGTGGCCGTACCAATGACCTGCCTGGCTTATGAAATGAGCCCGGACTACCACCAGCGTACTGAAATTATGGGCTTTACCAGTTACTTTCTGAAACTGGGGTCCTTGTTATACCAATGGCTATTCCCGCTGGCACAGCTCAGCCTGTTTGGCTCGGTGTTTTTTGGCATTCAGGTGGTGGGTTGGGGCGTTGGCATTGTATTGCTGGGCGCACTTGGCACAGTTGCGGCGGTCGGCTGCACAGAAAAAGTTCGCGTCAGCGCCGTAGCTGCGCCTCGCCCACCGCTGCTGACCAGCCTGAAAACATTGTCCGGCAATACCGGCTTGAAGGTGCTGTTAGGCCTGACGCTACTGCAAATGGCCGGTGGAGCTGCGGTCGCCAGCCTGGATTATTACCTGCTGGTGTATGCAGTCAGCGCTGGCTCCATTGAGCAAGGTGCTGTACTCAAAGGCTGGCTGTCGATGGCCTACGCCGCCAGTGGCATTTTATCCATTCCGCTGCTGGCCAGCCTGGCCAGGCGAGTGGGGAAAAAACGGGCTCTGCTCTGGGTGTATTGGCTCACGCTGGCGGGCGGTATCGCCAAGTGGTTTGTCTACACGCCAGCAGGCGTAAACTGGTTATGGCTGGATGCGCTGCTATGCACCGCCAGCTGGACCGCCATGACCATGCTGATCCCATCGATGATTGTGGATTTGTCCGACCAGGACGAGCTTCAGCATGGTCAGCGCCGTGACGGCGCTTTTGCTGCTGTGCATGGTTGGGTCACCCACTTCAGTGCCGCACTGGCCTTACTGGCTACCGGGCTTTGCCTGAACCTGATCCACTTTGACGCCCACTTAGGTGCCGCCCAGCCACAAAGCGCGCTGGACTGGATGCGGGCCATTTTATCTGGCGGCACTGTGCTCTTTGCTTTGCTGTCGTTGTGGCTGCTGCGTCACTACCAACTGGACGCCACCCAATGCAGGAAAAACCGCGAGCAGCTGCAGTTACGTCAGCAGCAGCAAACTGGTACTATCGGAACAGAAACAGCAGGAGCTGAATAAGAATTTTATGGTCACAATCAAAGACGTAGCCAAAGTTGCCGGCGTATCCATTGCCACAGTATCGCGGGTGATCCATGACGGCGGCCAGGTGGGTGAAGCCTGCCGGGCCCGGGTAAAAAAAGTGATTGCCGAGCTGGGCTACAGACCCAACAGCAATGCCCGCGCTCTGGTCAGCAAAACCACCAATACTCTGGGCGTGGTGACGCCCAAAATATCGATGCCATTTTTTGGCAGCTTAGCCAGTGGTGTGGAAAAAGGCGCACGGGAAAACAACTACAAATGCCTGATGAGCAACTCTTTGTATGAGACCAAATCGGAGCTGGAAGCCATTGAATCGCTGCGCGACCATAACTGCCGCTCTATTATTTTGCACAGCGAATATTCCGACGAAAAAACCTTATTAAAACTGGCGGAAGAAATTCCTGGCCTGGTGCTGATTAACCGCTACATACCGGCTATTTCCAACCGCTGCGTCTGGCTGGACAATCAAACCGGCGCTAAACACGCCACCGACTACCTGCTTAAACGCGGCCACAAAAAGTTTGCCGTGATCACCAGTATTTACCAGAACGGCGACCCGGGCTTCCGGTTGCAGGGCATTCGCGAGGCGTTAAAGACAGCCAACGTGCCGCTGCCTGAAGCGGCGATTGAGGAATCCACCGCCAACCTTGAAGGTGGCGAACAAGCGGTAAAAGCGCTGCTGGCTAAAGGCGTAAAATTCACTGCGCTGCTGGCCTACAACGACAATATGGCGATAGGCGCCATTCACGCCTTATTCGAAGCCGGCCTGCGGGTGCCGGAAGACGTGTCGGTGATTGGTTTTGACGATTTGATTGTCAGCCGCGTCTGCCGCCCCCGCCTGACCACAGTGCATTACCCGGTAGAGGAAATGGCCAGCTACGCCACCAAACTGGCTATTGAACTGGGTGAACACCCCGACGCCAGCCACCACCGCACCCATTTGTTTATTCCGCATTTGGTGGAACGGGATTCAGTGGCGGATGCGCCGGGGGTTTAGGTCTGTTGCCAGGCTTAGCTGAGCACGACAAAGCTAAGCCTGAATAGCTTTTGCTGAATCATTTTCATCTGCTTTCAATAACTTGGTTATTACTAAAAGCTTTCGCCTTTGGCGAGATACTTTCTTTTGTCTCGACAAAAGAAAGTATCCAAAGAAAAGCGACCCCAGGTCGCCGCGAAATCCCGGCCCAAAATCGTGCGTCCAAGGCGGCTGGGCAACTCGCTCGTCACTACCGTTCCTCACTCAAACACTCCCAGCCTTAAAACCTTGGCCCCCCAATTTTGTCCGGCTCGCACCCTAATGGGGAATTATTGAATTAGTTGGTTCAGTTCAGCGAACAACCGCTTTTGTCAAAAGCGGACGTTACAGAGGTGACCTTTCACCCTAAAATATACTTGGGTTCTGAAAATACAAAGATACTTGCTTTCTATATATCCCGTATTAATTTTTCAAGAGCGACCCCATTTAAACAAGCCACTATTGATATCGAACAACACTTTATCCGACAAATCATTCGGTTGATTATCACCGAATATTTTATACATAACCTCTCGTTTAAACCGCGTCCTGCGAGATGAAATAAGTGGAGAATAATCCTGTTGATAGTCAAAAACAACAAGCCTACAGTTTCTGTTACGAACTTGTTCTGCTACTAAATCCCACCAAATCTGATCTGTCTTACCCAGTGATGAACCAAAAATGCATATAATATCAGCGACTTTAATTAAGTTAATGCATTTCAGTTCCACCCCGTGATCTTGCGCAAGATTGCATTCAGCCTTAATAAATTCGCTTCTGATATCTCGATTCTCTCGAAAATTCAAATTATTGATTTGTTCATCATCATTAACACCAAGCACCATATCTTCAAATACAGTTCCATGAACATGATAAAGTGCATTCAATACCCGCTCTGAGTTCCCAACATTTACTTTGTGATTCATATTTATATATTCATTTGAAAATCTAGTAACACCAAGTATTTGTTCTATAGTATTCGTGTAGTTAAAATTAATCACATTGTAGTAGATAGGTCTTTTGTTAATAGAACTATAAAACTGACGTAAATTTTCTTTACTCCTTCCTCTTAATTGTTCCTCCGGCCGGAATAAATGCTCTAAAAAAATGTGACGGGACTCTTTTAAATTTGATTCGGAACTGAAATCATTTTGAATACTTTTAAGGTAAGTAGACAATTGAGAGCGAATATCTCCTGTGAGCTCATCAAACTCTTTGTTATCAGATAGATTTTCTAGGTACGAGCCAAGAGCCAACTCAAAATCTGACCACTTATCGGCTTCCTGCATGCCTTTGGCAAGATCAGTCTTAAATCTATTAACTAAAGCGCTATCCGATTCTACAGTGATGTAATAATCATAAAAGTCTGAATATCTGGTTTTTAACCCAAGGGCGATATCAAAACCGTTTCCGATTAAATAAGCTATTTGCATATAAAAATTCGCCCTATCAATACTAAACCCTTTTATTCTTAGTATGTTAAAGTAGATTTTTTCTTAGGTCGACATCTATGTTGGTCATACAATTTACCTGCCGGGCTAATTACAATAAATAAACCTAACAAGTCCCTCGCTTGGCAATACTTCGACATGTCTACTGTACGCTCTTTACGAATATCCAGACAAAATTGCGTCAACTACCGGCACCAATTCCCCATTAGGGCGCGAGCCGGGCAAAATTGGGAGGCCAAGGTTTTAAGGCTGGGAGTGTTTGAGTGAGGAGCGGTAGCGACGAGCGAGTTGCCCAGCCGCCTTGGGCGCACGATTTTGAGCCGGGATTTCGCTGCGACCTGGGGTCGCTTTTTCTTTGGGTACTTTCTTTTGGCGAGACAAAAGAAAGTGCCTCGCCAAAGGCGAAGGCTTTGCTAAACAATCTTGCCGTTTGCATTAAGAAAAAATGAGCACACAACCTAGCGATCATTAAAGTACGTCGGAAGTGAGCCGTTTAGACAAAAAACTATGACAAGAATAAGAAAATCGGGACTTGCCGCGATCAGGCAAAAAAAAGCCCGGCAAAGCCGGGCAAACAACCAAGGTCCACGTAAAAACTCGGTACCTGGGGATGAGGCTTAGGGAGCCTCGCTACTAACCCACAATCTTTTTCATTGCGGTCATGTAGCCCCGTAACTTTTTACCCACCTGCTCTACCGGGTGCTGACGAATCGCTTCGTTCACCGCAATCAGGCGGATATTGTCCACGCCGGTGGCGGCGGAACTTAAACCTTTACCTACATACTCAGTGCTCAGCTGGTTCACAAAATCGCGCAGCAGCGGTACTGCAGCATTGCTGAACAGGTAGTTACCGTATTCAGCAGTGTCCGAAATCACCACGTTCATCTCGTACAGGCGCTTACGGGCAATGGTATTTGCAATCAGCGGCGTCTCATGCAGCGACTCGTAATAGGCTGATTCTTCAATGATGCCAGCCGCCACCATGGTTTCGAACGCCAGCTCTACACCAGCTTTTACCATGGCAACAAACAGAATGCCGCGGTCAAAGTAGTCTTGCTCAGCAATTTGCTCGTCGGACACAGGCGCGCTTTCAAAACCGGATTGGCGGGTTTCTTCACGCCAGCCCAGCAGGTTTTTGTCGTCATTGGCCCAGTCGGCCATCATGGTGCGGGAGAACTCACCGCTGATGATGTCGTCCATATGTTTTTCAAACAGCGGGCGCATCTTCACTTTTAACTCTTCTGCCAGATCAAAAGCTTTGATCTTGGCTGGGTTCGACAGACGGTCCATCATATGCGTGATGCCGCCGTGCTTCAGCGCTTCTGTGGTGGTTTCCCAGCCAAACTGGATCAGCTTAGCGGCGTAACCTGGTTCAATACCCTCGGCCACCATTTTGTCGTACGCCAGGATAGAACCAGTTTGCAACATGCCGCACAGAATAGTTTGTTCGCCCATTAAGTCCGATTTCACTTCCGCTACAAAAGACGATTCCAGTACACCGGCACGGTCACCGCCTGTTGCTGAGGCATACGCCTTGGCAATTTCTAAACCCTGGCCTTTCGGGTCGTTTTCCGGGTGCACTGCAATCAGCGTTGGCACACCAAAACCACGTTTGTATTCTTCACGTACTTCAGTGCCGGGGCACTTAGGCGCTACCATCACTACTGTGATGTCTTTACGAATTTGCGTGCCTTCTTCAACAATGTTGAAACCGTGCGAATACGCCAGCGTTGCCCCTTGTTTCATCAGCGGCATAATGGCGCTAACTACTGAGGTATGCTGCTTGTCCGGTGTCAGGTTTAACACCAGGTCGGCCGTTGGAATTAACTCTTCGTAGGTACCTACTTTAAAACCATTGGATGACGCGCTCTGGAATGACTTGCGTTTCTCGGCAATGGCTTCGGCACGCAGTGCGTAGCTGATATCCAGGCCAGAGTCGCGCATGTTCAAGCCTTGGTTCAGGCCCTGAGCACCACAACCTACAATCACAACTTTCCAGCCTTTTAACAGCTGACAAC
Source organism: Rheinheimera marina (assembly GCF_042654345.1). Lineage (NCBI taxonomy): Bacteria > Pseudomonadati > Pseudomonadota > Gammaproteobacteria > Chromatiales > Chromatiaceae > Rheinheimera > Rheinheimera marina. Next base: position 52,995 of record NZ_JBHSGB010000010.1, on the reverse strand, counting down.
CATTGGCAAACTCTTCTTTGGCCATAAAACGGCATTTGCCTAACTGCTTTAACTGCTGACGCAGATTTAAGGTGTTGAAATAATTGCTCATACAGGTCTCACAAATTCTTTGGGCCGGCCCTTTGGCTCGGCGTAACAGTGGCTGACACTACGCACTGTTTTGATGCGACTGAGAATAAAACAGTGCATTCATTGCGTGAAGTGATATATTCACAATACAGTATTTCATTTTATGCAACACAGAATGGATATCCGCACCGCCCAGTTGTTTCTGCATTTGGCCAGCAGCCTGAACTTTGCCCGCACCAGTGAGCAGATGTATGTCAGCCCATCCACCTTAAGCCGCACTATTCAGCGGCTTGAGCAGGAGCTGAATGTCGAGTTGTTTATCCGCGACAACAGGTCGGTGCGGTTAACCGCCGCCGGTATCCGGCTGCAGGGTTTTGTCAAAAGCTACCTGGAGCAGTGGCATCAGCTGCAGCTGGACCTGAACCAAAACAGTGCAAATCTGACCGGCGAAATCCGGCTGTTTTGTACCGTCACCGCCAGCTTCAGCCACCTGCCTGCCATTCTGGATAAATTCCGGCTGGTTTGCCCTTTGGCCGAAATTAAGCTGATCACCGGCGACGCCGGCCAGGCGCTGGACAAAGTAAAACAGGATGAAGCTGATATTGCGCTGGCAGTCTACCCCGAACATTTGCCAATGAATATGGCGTTTCGCAGCATTGCCAAGGTGCAGCTGCAGCTGATAGCCCCGGTGATCCCTTGTAAAGCCAATGACTTACTCAGCCAAAACCCGGTGCCCTGGGACCAGGTGCCGCTGATTTTGCCCGAGCACGGCCCGCTGCGCGACCGTTTTGAACACTGGCGTAAACCCCGGGGTATTGAGCCGAAAATAGTCGCCAAAGTAGAAGGCCACGAAGCCATGGTCAGTATGGTGGCATTGGGTACAGGTGTCGCGCTGGCCCCTTCTATTGTGGCGCTGCAAAGCCCGGCCAAAGACAGGGTGCGTTTTATCAGCCAACAGAATGAGTTTGAACCCTTTGATTTGGGCTTATGCGTCTTGTCGAAACGCTTGCACGAGCCACTGTTGCGCGCTTTCTGGCAGGTGGCGTCTGAGCTGAACTGACGGGGATTAAAGAGACCAGCGGGCGAATGCCCGCCTGGCTTATCTGAGGTGACTTATTTGATCACTTTTAAGTGAGAGACTTTTTTAGCGGCCGGTGGAGTTGGTTCTGACGGCTCCGGAAGGTCGTCGTCCAGCTCCAGGTCCACGTCAATTTCTTCTTCGTCCAGCTCGGCTTCAAACATGGTACCGGCACCGTTTTCGCGGGCATAAATAGCCAACACGGCTTTGACAGGCACCGACAGTGCGAAAGGTTGACCACCAAAGCGGGCATTAAAGCTGATGAAGTCGTTGCCCATTTGCAGGTTGCCAATGGCAGACGGGTTAATATTCAATACAATCTGGCCGTTCTGCACATGCTGCTGGGGCACTTTTACCCCGCGCACTGTGGCGTTGACCACCAGGTAAGGCGTCAGGTTGTTATCGACAATCCAGTCGTAAAAAGCACGCACTAAATAAGGTTTGTTGGAGGTCATGTCCATGCAATTACCCTCTTCTGATCTCGCGCTCAGCGCTGGTCAGAGACTGCTGAAAACCATCGCGCTCAAAAATGCGCCCCATATACAGGTTCAGAGCTTTACTGCCAGCTCCGGACAATTCAATCCCCATAGCCGGTAGACGCCACAATAATGCGGCCAGATAACAATCGACCAGACTGAATTCGTCGCTGAGGAAAAAGGTGTTTTCCTGAAACAGCGGCGCCATTGCCAATAAACCTTCGCGCAGGTCGCGGCGGGCGACAGCAGCATCATCACTGTGGCTCAGAATTTTTTTCGCCAGGCTAAACCAGTCCTGCTCAATGCGGTGCATCATCAGACGGGTATTGGCTCGGGCCACCGGGTACACCGGCATCAGCGGCGGGTGAGGAAAACGCTCATCCAGGTATTCATTGATAATAGGCGCTTTAAATACCGACAGCTCACGGTCAATTAAAGTGGGCAGGCTGCCATAAGGGTTCACTTCGTATACGTCTTCCGGGACTTGCTCTGGTTTCACTAACACCAGGTCATGGGCCACACCTTTTTCGGCCAGCACAATGCGTACTATGTGGCTGTATAGCTCATCTTTGTCCGAAAATAAGGTCATGCCAGTACGTCTGTTGGCGGTTTGACTCATTTTTTCCTCCGGCTCGTACCCGTCGTCGCTGCACTACTTCAACTGACTTGGGTCTGTGTTTTCCCCTGATGACGACTTGAATGCAGCACCAGAGGGCCAAAATACAAAGGGGCCAACAGGCCCCTTTATCGGCGTGGCGTGTGCACTCAGTGCACGTCGCGCCAGTATTCCTTCTTCAGCAAGAAGGCGAAGATAAAGAAGATCACTAAGAAGATCATGACCTTAATACCTAAGCTGTGAGATTCCAGCTTGGACGGCTCACCGGCATACTCCAGGTAGTTCACCAGGTCGCCTACGGCGCGGTCGTATTCTTCCGTGCTCAGCTCACCTGAACCGTCGGTTTTGATACCGACATGAACTTCAACCGGAACACCATCGACCAGACGGGTTTCAGTGGCTTCATAAGGAATACCCTGCAGCTCTTGCAGTACGTGTGGCATACCCACCATTGGGAACACTTTGTTGTTCACGCCAAATGGACGGCTTGGGTCCACATAGAATGAACGCAGGTAAGTGTAAATCCAGTCAGGACCGCGTACACGGGCCACGTTGGTCAGATCTGGTGGCGCTGCGCCAAACCATCTGGCTTGATCGGCTTTCGGTGCAGCGTTGGTGATATGCTCACCCACTTTTTCGGCACCGAAAGCCAGAGTTTCCATACCCACGTCTTCCGGGATACCCAGATCACGGAAAGTCCGTGAGTAACGCTGGTACTGCATTTGGTGACAGCCCAGACAGTAGTTCTGGAACAAACGGGCACCACGTTGCAGCGACTCCTGGTCGTGCAGGTTTACCGGCGCTTTGTCCAGGTGAACTGCATGACCACCAGCGGCCATTACGGCGCCGGAAGCAACCAGCGCCACCACAGTCAATAACTTCTTGATCATTATGATAACCTCACTGGCAGCGGCTTGGTTTTTTCGTTTTTGCTGTAGAACCATAACAGGCCGAAGTAGGCGAAGTAAGTCAGCGAGAAAATTTGCGCAAACAGTGTATAGGTTGGTGTTGCAGGCAACACACCCAGCACGCCCAGCGCAACGAAGCTGATCACAAAGTTCACCAGGTTCAGTTTATGGAAAGTGCTGCGGTAACGTACTGAACGTACCGGGCAACGATCCAGCCAAGGTAACAGCGCCAGTAAAATAATGGCGACGAACATCGCAATGGCACCGAACAGTTGGTCCGGAACCGCACGTAAGATGGCGTAGAACGGCGTGAAGTACCACACTGGCGCAATGTGCTCAGGGGTCTTCATTGGGTTTGCAGGTTCAAAGTTTGGTGGTTCCAGGAAGAAACCGCCGCCTTCTGGTACAAAGAAAATCACCCAGCAGAACACCAGCAGGAAACCAACCACGCCCACAATGTCTTTCACTGTGTAGTAAGGGTGGAATGGGATCGCATCAACGATAATTTTCTTACCGCCTTTGGTGAAATACTCATGGAATTTGAACTTGTCTGACACGTTGTCAGCATAGGTGGTGCCGTCATTAGCACGTTTCACGTCGATACCGTCCGGGTTGTTTGAACCCACTTCGTGCAGCGCAATGATGTGCAGGAACACCAGAATCACCAGCACCAGAGGTAAGGCAATCACGTGCAGTGCGAAGAAACGGTTCAGCGTAGCACCGGAGATTACATAGTCACCACGGATCCACAGAGTTAAGTCATCACCAATGCCCGGAATAACACCGAAGATAGAGATAATTACCTGAGCACCCCAAAACGACATCTGGCCCCAAGGCAGCAGGTAACCCATAAAAGCTTCTGCCATCAGCACTAAGAAGATCAACATACCGAAGATCCACAGCAGCTCACGTGGCTTCTGATAAGAGCCATACATCATGCCGCGGAACATGTGCAGATAGACCACCACGAAAAACGCCGAGGCGCCGGTGGAGTGCATATAGCGCAATAACCAGCCGTAATCGACATCACGCATGATGTATTCGACAGAAGCAAAAGCGCCTTCTGAGGTAGGAACAAAGTTCATGGTTAACCAGATACCGGTCAGGATCTGGTTCACCAGTACTAACATGGCTAAGGAACCAAAGAAGTACCAGAAGTTAAAGTTTTTTGGTGCCGGGTACTGCATCACATGGAGATTCATCTTCTCCATAAACGGCATGCGGTATTCAATCCAGCTCATCAGGTTTTTAAACATCAGGCGGTCCCCTCATCTGCACCAATCAGAATGGTGGTGTCGTCGACGAACATATAAGGTGGGATCATCAGGTTTTTCGGTGCTGGAACACCAGAGAACACCCGGCCAGCCATATCGTAGGTTGAACCGTGACATGGACAGAAGAAACCTGAAGGGATGCCTTCAACCTGAGCGGCGAAATCGTCCATACGGTACGTTGGAGAACAACCTAAGTGAGTACAGATCCCCACAGCAACGAAAATTTCTGGTTTTTTCGATCTGTGTTGGTTCTTGGCATAGTCTGGTTGTTGTGGCTCTTCAGAACCCGGGTCACGCAGTTTAGGTTCTGCTTGGGTCAGACTTTCCAGCATGGCTGGGGTCCGCTTCACGATCCACACAGGCTTGCCTCGCCACTCTACCCGGATCAGCTGCCCGTCTTCGAGTTTGCTAATGTCAGCAGTCACCGCGGCGCCTGCTTGTTTAGCTCGTTCACTCGGATTCCAGGATGCTAAAAAGGGAACAGCAGCTCCAACCGCACCGACCCCACCAACCACTGAGGTCGCAATGGTCAGAAAGCGGCGGCGACCATGGTCTACAGGCGCATTGCTCATCCACTCATCTCCACGTTAAACGCTTAAATGTTGTTTTTTTAAGCGGCTGAATTTCAGCAATTATTATAAGTTGAAAAATACGGCGGATCATAAAGAAAACCCCTGCTTTACACAAGGATTAAGCCCAATTCAATTGCGGTTGAGCCGCATTTTTTCGACGAATGCCCCCTGCCGATTCGCTATTAAATAGGGCTTTCACAAAATATTAAAACTGACAACGATGCTGGCTCAAACTTTGTCGAAAAACTTAGCAGATTCAGAGGGAATTGACAGGTCTGTCCGCAAACTTTGTTCGTTCAGCCTGCGAACAGCCGGCAGTAAAAATATCAGAACCATATGGTCACAGTTGATTCTTAGAGACATAAAAAAACCCGGCATAAAGCCGGGTTTTGACAGACATAAAACGAATTAACGTTTTGAGTACTGTGGACGCTTACGCGCTTTGTGCAGACCGATTTTCTTACGTTCAACCTGACGAGCGTCACGTGTAACGAAGCCGGCTTTACGCAGAGCTGGGCGCAGAGATTCGTCGAATTCCATCAGCGCACGGGTGATACCGTGACGGATAGCGCCGGCTTGACCAGAGATACCACCACCTTTAACAGTGACGTACAGGTCAAATTTACCAACCATATCCACCAGCTCTAATGGCTGCATTACAACCATACGAGCAGTTTCACGACCGAAGTATTCAGTGATAGAGCGTTGGTTGATAACGATGTTACCTGAACCAGCTTTGATGAATACGCGAGCTGTAGAGGTCTTACGACGACCAGTACCGTAATATTGATTAGTTGCCATGTTCTGCTCCCGTTAGATGTCTAATACTTGCGGTTGCTGAGCAGCATGTTGATGCTCGGCGCCTGCATACACTTTCAGTTTACGGAACATAGCACGACCCAGTGGGCCTTTTGGCAGCATGCCTTTGATAGCAGCTTCCAGTACCATCTCCGGTTTCTTGGCGATTAATTTTTCAAAGTTGATTTCTTTGATACCACCTGGGAAACCACTGTGAGAGTAGTACATTTTGTCTTGTGCTTTTTTGCCAGTAACAGCCACTTTCTCAGCATTTACAACAACGATGTAATCGCCGGTGTCAACGTGAGGAGTGTATTCTGGCTTATGCTTGCCACGCAGGCGAGCGGCGATTTCTGTTGCCAGACGACCCAGGGTTTTACCTGAAGCATCAACAACGTACCAGTCGCGTTGTACGCTTTCTGGTTTAGCAGTAAAAGTTTTCATCAAAAACTACCCAATTAAATAAAGCTGTTACACCTATAATCCGGCCTTCACCGGATCGCTTGAACGTACCCCTTCGAGTACAACACTGCCTGGCTAAGGCAGATTTCAGGCTGTAACGTGGGCCGGCGCGGGATTATACAGGAGGAATTAACAAAAAACAGCCACTTGCCGAAAAATTACGGCAAATGTTCACGCGCCAGGTAGTCACGCGACTGCATCTCCTGCAGCCGGCTAAGACAACGTTTGAACTCAAAAGACAAAATGCCTTCGGTATAGAGCTGCTCCATCGGAATGGCTGCAGAGATAATCAGCTTCACGTGACGCTCGTAAAACTCGTCCACCAGCGCAATAAAGCGGCGTGCTACATCATCTTTGCTTTGTCCCATCTGGGTTACGTTGGCCAGCAATACCGTATGGTACAGCTTGCTCAGCTCCATATAGTCGTACTGACTGCGCGCTGTTTCACAGAGCTCACTGAACTCAAACCAGATAATGCCGTCGGCTTCTTTGCGGCTTTTCAACTGACGCCCGGCAATTTCGATACTGACATCAGTTTGACGCGGCTCGACAGACAAAGCGTCAAAGTAACAATGCAGGTTGGCTTCGGCTTTTTCATCCAGCGGTGAATGGTAAATTTCGGCTTGTTCCAGTGTACGCAGCCGGTAATCGATCCCACTGTCCACATTTACTATCTCGGTATGCTGCTTTATTAACGCAATAGCCGGCAGGAAGCGGGCGCGTTGCAGACCATTACGGTACAAACCGTCGGGTTCAATGTTCGACGTCGCCACCAGCGTAATGCCACGGGCAAACAATTCCTGCATCAGGGTACCCAGAATCATCGCGTCGGTAATATCAGAGACGAAAAACTCGTCAAAACACAAAATGTCGGTTTCTGCTTTAAAGCGGTCTGCGACCACTTTCAGCGGGTCGGCGACACCACCGAGGGTTTTCAGCTCGTCATGCACCTTGTGCATAAAACGGTGAAAGTGAATACGTAATTTGCGTTGTGTCGGCAGGCACTCGTAGAAGGTATCCACCAGATAGGTTTTCCCCCGGCCGACCCCACCCCAGAAATACAAACCTTTTAGGGGTTGCTGCCCCGCGCCTTTGCCGGTCAGTTTCTGCCATAAGCTGGCTTTGGCCGGAGTGCGGCCAACAAAATCATCAAACAACCGCTGCAGCTGGTTCACTGCATGTTGCTGGGCTGCATCAAACTGGAAATCGTCCCGGGTCAGATCCTGCTGATATTTTTGTAATGGAGTGCTCATACAACGGATTGAAAAATTACTGCGTCAGCCTTAAATAATGTCGGCAATAGTAACATGGCAGCCACTCAGGGAGAGAGCTCAGACTTTTGTTTCACAGAAAAAAGTGCCATCAGTAGCAGCTCGACTTACCACTTCGTGGGTGAAGTTGGGTTAAACTGCTGTGGAATGAGCTTTTTTATCAGGAGTGGATATGACTGTTACTTTTGCCTTGGCCTGGTTAATCGCAGGTTTGGTGGTTGGCATAGTGGCAACCCGGTTTTACTGTATGCGCCAGTTTAATCAGAACAAACTGCAGCTGGAACTGAACGAAACCAAACAACAGTTACAGCAGTATCGTGCTGATGTGACCGAGCATATTGATACCACACATCAACTAATGAATCAGTTGCATGAACACTATGACAAAATCGCCCGTCATATGGCGCAAACCAAAATGCAGTTAATTGAACGGCCAGGTTTTGAACCCCGTAGTGACGTCAACTATTTTGCTGGCGACACCGCGGCCCAAATCCGCCAGTCAATTCACAAACTGGATGAGCGTCGCAAGGTGAACGATCAAGCTTCACATCAGCCGCTGGACTATTCTGCCGATGCCAGTGGCCTGATGCGATCACACACCGAGCGCACTGCTTCAGACAATTGAACTTTTTGACTGGTAACGCATTCTTAGTGGCGTCGTCCCTGTAAGGAGCATTACCTCTTATGAAGTCGCAGTTTTCTGTTTTAACCGCAGCTATTCTGGCAACCTTAGTGCTGGCGCCGGTTGCGCCAGCCGAGGCAAAAATTCCGTTTTTTGGTTCAGACTCGCAGGAAATGCCGAGCCTTGCTCCTATGCTGGAGCAAGTCACTCCTGCAGTTGTCAATATCTCGGTCGCGGGCAGCCGCGAAGTCAAAGCCCGCTTGCCGGGTGGCCTTGAACAATTCTTTGGTCGTGGCGAATTACGTCAGGAGCAGCCTTTCCGAGGTTTAGGCTCAGGCGTGATTATTGACGCGAAAAAAGGTTACGTAGTCACCAACCATCACGTCATTAATGAAGCAGATGAAATTGAGGTTACTTTAAAAGACGGCCGTTCTTTTAAAGCCAAGAAAATTGGTGAAGACCCAGAAAGCGATATTGCGCTGCTGCAAATTGAAGCCGACGGTCTGACTCAGGTAGAACTGGCCGATTCCGACGCCTTACGTGTCGGCGACTTCACCGTAGCCATTGGTAACCCCTTTGGCTTAGGCCAGACCGTCACCTCAGGTATTGTCAGTGCACTTGGCCGCAGTGGCCTGGGTATTGAAGGTTACGAAGATTTTATTCAGACCGACGCCGCCATTAACAGCGGTAACTCAGGCGGCGCCCTGGTCAACCTGAAAGGTGAGCTGATTGGCATTAACACCGCCATTCTGGGCCCGAACGGTGGCAACATCGGCATTGGCTTTGCCATTCCGGCCAATATGATGAAAAACCTGGTGGCGCAGTTTGTCGAGTTTGGCGAAGTCCGTCGCGGTGCTTTAGGCGTCAGCGGCCGTGACCTGAACACTGAAATCGCCAAGTCGATGAATGTGAAAGCAAACAAAGGTGGTTTTGTGCAGGAAGTGGTGCCGGGTTCGGCCGCCGAAAAAGCCGGCCTGAAGAGTGGTGACGTGATCACCCACTTAAACGGCAAACGCATTGAGTCCTTTACCGAACTGCAAGCCAAAGTCGCCACTTTGGGCGTAGGTAAAGAAATTAAACTGGGCATTTTGCGCGAAGACAAAGAGCTGACGCTGACCGCCAAACTGCAGGCCCGTGAAGAAACTGTGGCCGAAGCCAAGACACTGCACCCGATGCTGGAAGGCGCCACGCTGAAAGATGGCGATGACAGTGTGCTGGTTGAAGATGTGGCTAACCGTTCACCAGCAGCCATGATTGGCCTGGAAAAAGGCGACCAGATCATTGGAGTCAGCCGTGTTAAAGTGGCCAACACCAAGCAGCTGAAAGAACTGCTGAGCAAAGCCTCTGGCACTACGGCGCTACAAATTCAACGCGGCAATCGGATCTTATATATCCTTATTCGTTAACTATTTTGCAGTAGCAAGCCTGTGGCTTGCTACTGCAACCAAACTTTTAGTGTTATGCTTTTGACACTATTCACTTTTTATTGAATCTCCGTGCCCAAATTTTTACTCAGTCTGTTGCGCAGTATTGCTTACGGTCTTGCAGCAGCCATGGTCTGGCTGTTTTTTTTCAGTAACGCATCATTTCTGTCCAATTCCAGCGTGCAAACCAAAGCGGAACCGGTGTCTTATGCCCGGGCCGTTCGTTCTGCTGCGCCAGCTGTGGTGAATGTCTATACCAAAGCCACCTCAACAGACCCTCGCTCGTACCAGAATCGCACCATCCAGCGGCAGGAACTGGGCTCCGGCGTGATTATGAATGCTCAGGGTTATATCCTGACCAATTATCATGTGGTCTATGGTGCCGATCAGATTTCTGTTGCCCTGCAGGATGGTCGGGTCTTTGATGCGGTGTTGATAGGCCAGGACCAGCTGACCGACTTAGCGGTACTTTATGTCGAGGCCAATAATTTACCGGTGATCCCACAAGATGCCAGTATTGACCCTCAGGTAGGCGATGTGGTGCTGGCTATCGGCAACCCGTTTAACCTCGGTCAGGCAATTACTCAAGGTGTAATTAGTGCGACAGGCCGTGCAGGTCTGAGCCCTGCCAACGGCTATGCCGACTTTATGCAAATGGATGCCGCTATCAACGCCGGCAACTCAGGCGGTGCGCTGATCAACAGCAACGGCACATTGGTGGGCATTAATACGGCCGCCTTTCAGCGCCAGCGTAATCAGGATATTCAGGGCATTTTCTTTGCCGTGCCTTACAAACTGGCCAACAGTGTGCTGCAAAAACTTATCCAGCATGGCCGGGTGATCCGTGGTTATTTGGGCGTCAGTGGTGACCCTGTGGTGAACCAGGCCGGCGAGCCACTGATATCAACCGCACAAACTCTGTATGGTGTGCGTATCACCGGCATCGAACCGCTGAGCCCTGCCGCTATTGCCGGCATGAAAACAGGCGACATCCTGCGCCAGATAAACGGCGTTCAGCTGTCCAGTGTGCACCATGCGCTCGACATCATTGCCGAAACCGCGCCCAATACCACACTGAATATGCTGGTGGACCGCCAGGGGCAGAACCTGACCATCCCTGTGGTGATTCAGGAACTGAATTAACACGACAGCATTCACAATGAAGATATGGATATCTGATGAACCGCAGGTTGTTACTCGGCTATAGCCTGATCCTGCTGCCTTTGGCAGAAACACTTTGGCTGGGAAATACCTTTAGTCTGACCTGGCATAGCCCTAAACTGATGTACCAAATCAGCACTTTTCTGGTGCCGATAAAAATGCTGCTGACTATTGCTGGCACGATACTGATCTATCGGACCGGGTTTCGATCCCCTTTGTCTTACCTGCACATGGCCCCCTATTGTATCGGCCTCTGCCACGCCTTGCTGCTGAGCCTGGTCTGTCTGTCTTATTTAATCTTCGGTACAAAAGCAGATTTATTCCGGGAAAGCGGCACCATTCATGTTTACACCGCAGACGCGGGGGCGATGGCAAAGTCCTACCATCATTTCAGTTTGATCTGCCGGGATGATTTCGGGTTTTACAGATTACAACCCATCGAAACGCTCGACTGGCTGGGTGAATTTACCTTTCAGCAGCAAGGTGATGAATTACTTATCCAGCATAAGGACTATGAAGGTGAGCACGAAAAACGGCTGGATATCGCCGGGTTCAACTGCGACAGCGGCAGCAATTGATCCTTTTAGCTGCAGTGAAAAAGAAAACGGCAAGTGACTACACTTGCCGTTTTTTGTCGAGCTAACCCTTAGGTTCAGCCATTAATACGCTCAATCTGCGCACCTAAACCACGCAGCTTGTGTTCAATCTGCTCATAACCACGATCAATATGGTAAATGCGATCCACCACGGTTTGGCCCTGAGCCACCAGACCAGCAATCACCAGACTGGCTGATGCACGTAAATCTGTTGCCATCACCTGAGCACCGGTCAGGCTGGCACTGTGCTTCACTAAGGCGGTGTTGCCTTCCAGCTGAATGTCTGCGCCCATACGTTGCAGTTCCGGCACATGCATAAAGCGATTTTCGAAAATGGTTTCTGTCACCAGACCTACGCCTTCAGCCACCACGTTCAGCACAGTAAACTGCGCCTGCATGTCAGTAGGGAAACCAGGGTGAGGTACTGTTTTGATATTGACTGACTTTAACACCCGGCCTGTCATATTCAGACGGATCCAGTCCGCACCTGTTGTGACTTCGGCACCGGCTTCGCGCAGTTTTTCCAGCACCACTTCCAGTTCTGTCGGGTCTGTGTTGCGGCAGGTGACATCTCCGCCGGTCACAGCTGCAGCCACCAGGAAAGTACCCGTTTCAATGCGGTCCGGTAATACGGTATGGGCAGCACCCAGCAGCTTGGCTTTGCCAGTGATCCGAATGCTGTCAGTGCCTGCGCCTTCAATCTGCGCGCCCATGGCGCTCAGGTACTTAGCTAAATCGACGATTTCAGGCTCGCGGGCTGCGTTATCAATCACAGTCACGCCATCCGCCAGTACGGCCGCCATCATCAGGTTTTCAGTACCTGTCACACTGACCATATCCATCACAATATGGGCACCTTGCAATCGGCTGGCTTTGGCTTTGATATAGCCATTTTCAACCACAATGTCGGCGCCCATTTTCTTCAGGCCGTCAATATGCAGGTTGACCGGGCGGGCACCAATGGCACAACCACCAGGCAGAGACACTTCAGCGTGGCCAAAACGAGCCAGTAATGGGCCTAAGGCCAGAATAGAAGCACGCATGGTTTTCACCAGCTCATAAGGCGCCACTTGATTATGGATGGCTGTCGCGTCCACTATGACCTGGTGGCCTTCACTGGATACTTCAGCGCCAAACAAACGCAACAGTTTAAAGGTGGTATCAATGTCTTTCAGTACAGGCACATTGCTCAGTACAGACGGCTGCTCAGCCAGAATAGTGGCGAATAAAATAGGTAAAGCGGCATTTTTAGCGCCGGAAATAACGACGTCGCCTTTTAAGGTGGCGCCGCCGGAAACCAGAAACTGTTGCATATAGGGTTACACCGGAGGGTTAAGTAATTTTTCACGACGCCACTGGCTGGGCGTAAAAGTTTTGATCGATACGGCATGGATGCTGCCGTCTGCAATGGCTCCCATCAGAGGAGCGTAGATCATTTGCTGTTGTTTGACCCGGCTGACGCCATCAAAACACTCACCCACTGCGGTCACCGCGTAATGGTTGCCTTCGGCACTGACGTACACTTCGGCCAGTTGCAGCTGCTCTTGTAACAACTGCTCAATTTGTTGGGTTTGCATGCCCTGCATCTCCGTCGACTAAAGGCAGTAAAGATACCACGTCTGACAAAGCCGCCAAAGTCTTTAACTGCGCTGGCGCATTCAGCATACGAATGGTTAACCCCAATTTTTTGCCTTCAGCCACCTGATGCAGTAACCAGGCAAGACCTGCAGTATCAACCAGCCTGAGGCCAGCCAGATCGAAGGAGACTTCACCAGTCAGTTTCTGCAGTAACTTAAAAGGAAAATGGGCAGGGACTGTGTCCCTGTCCATTACACCGCTCAGCAGCACTAACTGCTCACGTTGTTCAACCTTTAGCATTGCTGTCCTTGATCAGTGGAGCGACAGGAGCTTTGGCTTTTTCCAGCAATAAAGCAGTGACTTTTGGTAAGCCTTGCTGGCGGATCATTGAGCCTAATTCAGCGCGTTTGCTGTCCAGTAAAGAAATTCCCTCAGCCACCATATCGAACACCAACCAGTTCTCGCTGTCCTTAACACGACGCAGTTTGAACTCAATGTTGATGTCTGGTTTTCCTGGGTCAACGACGCGGGTTTTGATCGAAATAATCTTCTGGCCGTCCCCCACTTTGGCTGGCTCGATAATCACTTTCTGATTTTTGTACTGGGTAAAAGCACCCGCATAAGTGCCGACCATATAGTCGGTGAAGGCTTTAACGAAGTCTTCACGGTCCTGTTCGCTGGTTTGTTTGATGTAGTTACCAATAACGCGGAAAGCGGCGTATCTGGTGTCAATATAAGGCACCAGCTCCTCATTCACCACCACGCGTAAATGCTCAAGGTCCTTCTGAATAATGGCCTGGTCCGCAGCAATACGGCGGAAGGTTTTGTCGGCAACGGCTTCCATCATTTTGGACGGGTCGTTGTACTGCTGCACGTCAGCAGCCTGCGCCACCGACCCCAAATTCAGCATTAATACCACTGGCAGCCATACCAGTTTCAATAGGGTTTTGCTCATTAATTGCTCCCTCTGTTAAATAAAAACTGACCGATCAACTCTTCCAGTACCAGAGCTGACTTGGTGTCTTCCACCGCATCGCCGTCTTTCAGAATAGACACAGTTTCATCAATAAAACCAGGCTGTAGACCCAGGTACTGTTCACCCAGCAGGCCTGAAGTCAGAATGGCGACTGAGCTGGTTTCCGGAAAATTGTTGTATTGGCTGTTGATTTCCATTTCCACCACGGGGGCGTATTCGGTTGGGTCCAGCCGAATCGCTTTCACGCGGCCAACCACCACACCACCCACTTTGATTGGCGATCGCACTTTCAAGCCACCAATGTTTTCAAACTTGGCATACAGCGAATAGGTTTCGCCGGAACCCGCAGTACCCGAGTTGGCTACGCGCAGCGACAACAACAGAAAAGCTGCAATGGCCAGGGCCACAAATAAACCCACTAACACTTCTACTTTGCGCGAGGTCATGTTCTATCCACCAAACATTAAAGCTGTTAATACAAAATCAAATCCAAGGACGGCCAGTGACGAGGTCACCACGGTCTGCGTGGTCGCCGTACTGATGCCTTCGGACGTTGGCACTGCATCAAAACCTTTGTGCAGCGCTATCCAGGTCACAATAAATGCAAACACCAGGCTCTTAATTAAACCGTTGACGATATCCTGCTGAAAATCAACATTGGCCTGCATGGCGGACCAGTAGCCGCCTGCATCCACACCCAACCAGTCCACACCCACCAGATGGCCACCCAGAATACCGACCGCAGAGAAAATCATCGCCAGCAGTGGCATACTGATCACGCCAGCCCAGAACCGGGGCGCAATCACCCGGCGTAATGGGTCCACCGCCATCATTTCCATCCCCGATAACTGCTCAGTGGCCTTCATCAAGCCGATTTCGGCGGTCAGCGCACTACCAGCCCTTCCGGCAAACAGCAAGGCAGTCACCACTGGGCCTAATTCACGCAGTAAACTCAGCGCCACCAAAGGCCCCAGCATTTGTTCAGCGCCAAATTTGGACAGCACTGTGTAGCCTTGTAATGCCAGCACCATGCCGATAAACAGGCCAGAGACCAGAATAATCAGCAGTGACAACACGCCAACAACATAAAGTTGCTTCAGCAGTAACGGAAAACTCTTACGAGGCGTCGGCATCGCCAGTATGGCGCCGAACACCATCAGTGCGGCTTTGCCCAGCCCTTGCACTTTGGCAATAGTGCTTTGCCCCAGTTTTTGTAATTGATCCAGAATCACAAGCCTGACTCCATTAACTCTGTGCTGTAACTGTCGGCTTTGAAATGGAACGGCACAGGACCATCCGCTTCGCCTTGCAGGAATTGCTGCACCAAAGGAGACGGATGCTGCCGCAATTGTTCTGGCGTGCCTTCACCAATAATACTTTGCTCAGCGACCACATAGACATAGTCAGCGATGCTCATTACCTCTGTAACGTCGTGCGACACCACGACAGAAGTCAGGCCCAGTGCATTGTTAAGTGAACGGATTAACCGGACTATCACACCCATCGAAATCGGATCCTGCCCGGCAAAAGGTTCGTCGTACATAATCAGCTGAGGATCAAGTGCAATGGCACGAGCCAGCGCCGCGCGTCGGGCCATACCGCCAGACAGTTCAGCCGGCATTAAATCGCGCGCCCCTCTTAAACCGACCGCTTCGAGCTTCATCAATACCATTAAGCGGATCAATTGCTCAGGTAATTTAGTGTGCTCACGAATTGGAAAGGCCACGTTGTCGTAAACCGACATATCGCTGAACAAAGCACCGCTTTGAAACAACATGCCCATTTTCTGCCGGGCTTTGTACAAGTCTTTACGATTTAACTGAGGAATATCCAGGCCATTGATCAGAATCTGGCCTTGTTCAGGCTTCAGCTGGCCGCCAATCAGTCGCAATAAAGTAGTTTTACCTATACCGCTAGGCCCCATAATGGCCGTCACTTTGCCGCGCTGAAATTGCATATTCAGGTCGTTATAAATGACTCTGTCACCACGTTTAAAGGTAAGGTGCTGAATATCTACCAGAATATCTGACACAAAGTTCCTCTTTAAAGTCTGATGCAGCCTTAGCCAAAAGCGGCGCGCACTATACAGCTGCTGCCGTAACGCATCAAGCAAAGCGGCGAAAACCCTGACCGGTATTGTAAAGGGTTTTAGCTGTCAAAGGTTTACAAAAATTCGTAACAACACTTTGCTAAAACCGAATATTCCGCTGCCACGCCCTTGAATCTTTTGCATTTGAGCCAGATTCATCCGAAAATACCGTCACTTAAGGGCTCGCAGTCTGACCAGACTTAACTGAATGCCGGCTTAACATCAGCGCTATGTGCCTGATTTACAGAAGGTCAGCTGGGTGCACTGCTTACTAGGTCTGAATTATGAATATTGATTTTCGTCAGCACGCGCTGCAGGTACTGAGTATTGAAGCGGAAGCTGTGGCTCAGTTATCCCAGTACATTGATTCCCGCTTTAATGAGGCCTGCACTTTAATATTTCAAGGGGCTGGCCGTGTTGTTGTGTTAGGCATGGGAAAGTCCGGCCATATCGCCAATAAAATAGCCGCCACCCTAGCCTCCACCGGCACCCCTGCATTTTTTGTTCATCCGGCCGAAGCCAGTCATGGCGACCTTGGTATGATCATAGACGGTGACATAGTGTTGGCCATTTCTAACTCAGGCGAAACCAGCGAAGTGATCAGTCTGATCCCAGTGTTAAAACGTCGTGGCATTAAAATGATAGCGATGACGGGTCGGCCTGAATCCACCTTAGCAACACTGGCCGATGTGCATCTCTGTGTCAAAGTGGAAAAAGAAGCCTGCCCACTGGGGCTGGCTCCTACGGCGAGCACTACGGCCACCCTGGCCATGGGTGATGCCTTGGCAGTCGCCTTGTTGGACGCCCGCGGTTTTTCTGCCGATGACTTTGCGTTGTCGCACCCGGGCGGTAGCTTGGGTAAACGTCTGCTGTTGCGGCTGGACGACATTATGCACAAAGGCGAGGCCTTGCCCTGTGTGCATCAGAGCGTTAGCCTGAAAGAGGCCCTGTTGGAAATTTCCCGTAAAGGATTGGGCATGACCTGCATTGCCGATGACCAGGGCCGCCTGGCAGGTTTGTTCACTGATGGTGATTTACGGCGGGTACTCGACCTGAACATCGATATTCATCAGGCCAAAATAGAGCAACTGATGACGAAAAATTGCATCACAGCCAATGCACAGATGTTAGCAGCCGAAGGCTTAAAAATTATGGAACAGCGTAAAATTAATGGCCTGATCGTGGTCGATGAAAACCGCCATCCGGTAGGAGCGCTGAATATGCATGATTTATTAAAAGCCGGAGTTCTGTAATGCAGCGTCCGTTATTTCAACAGATGTACCAGCCCGTGACTGACGCGTTATGGCAGAAAGCTGCCTCAATCCGGTTGCTGATTTGTGATGTGGATGGCGTGTTCTCCGACGGCCGCATTTACTTAGGCAATGACGGCGAAGAGCTGAAAGCCTTCCATACCCGTGACGGTTACGGCGTCAAAGCATTGCGTCAGTCGGGTATTGAGGTAGCAATCATTACCGGCCGGCGTTCCGCTATTGTCGAGCAACGGATGAAATCGCTGACCGTGCCTTATATCTACCAGGGCCAGGAAGATAAAATGGCTGCCTTTGCCGAACTTAAGCAACAGCTCAAACTCGAAACAACACAAATTGCCTTTATTGGCGACGACCTGGCAGACTGGCAAGTTATGCAGCATTGCGGCCTTGCCGTTGCCGTACAGGATGCTCACCCTTATCTGGCGTTAAATGCCCATTACCGTACAGTGAAAGCCGGCGGCTTTGGTGCGGTGCGGGAACTTGCTGATTTGCTGCTGTGCAGCCGGGGTAAGTTCGCCGAATTTTCCGGAAGCAGTTCATGATTAAACAATTTTTATGGTGGCTACTGGTCGCGGTTGGCGCTGCAGTGATGTTCAGTCTGCTGATGCAACAACAGGAACCGCAAGTGCAACAGGCTCAGGAAAACCAACCGGATTTCATTGCGACCAACATGACCCGTTTTGTGTATGACCAGGAAGGTCATTTGTCGGATTTAATCCGGGCGCAGCGAATGGAGCATTTTGAGCGCTTTGGCTTTATTCAGTTTGAATACCCCATTTACACCCTGTACCAGCAAAAAGCCGCCATGTGGCAAGTGACAAGTGAACAGGCCGTGCTTTATCCTGATGATAAACTGATCCTGGAACGCCGGGTCGAACTGCGCAGCATGTCGCCGGATTCCCTGTTTACCCGCATCGAAACGCCTGCGGTGGAGCTTTTGCTTGCTGACAACCAGCTGCAATCCACCGAACAAGTCCGCATCTTCGGACATGGCTTTCAGATTTCCGGCAAAGGCATGCAGGCTGATTTAAACCAGCAGTTGATTGAACTGAAACAGCACACAAAAACGGTGTATTACAATGAAGATAACTAAGGTTCTGGCCTTGCTGCTGTGCACGGCAGCACTGGCATCGCAGGCCGCTCAGGACGACTACAAAAAGGAAATCCAGGTCGGTTCTGACCGTCAGTTCGGTTCGCTGAAAGACAAAGTGATGACCTTTGTAGACAACGTCAAGGTGCAGCAAGGCAGCTTACTGATTGAAGCCGACAAACTGGAGGTGATTGCCACCGAGGGTAAAGGCAAAGAAGTCTTTATTGCCAGCGGTAACCCGGCACACTACTCACAAGAGTTTGAGCAAGGCAAAAAAATTATCGCCAAAGCCAAAGAAATCAAATACGACGTGGGCGCTGCCCTGCTGATCCTGATCGGTGAAGCCGAGCTGAGTCAGGCCGGAAGCATGGTTCAGGGCTCGGTCATTCGTTACAACCTGGTCAAACAGGAATTGGCCGCTGAAGCCGATGGCAAAAAATCAGAACGTGTGACGACCGTATTTACGCCGGAAGGAAAACAGGATCAATGAAGTTAATTGCCGCTCACCTGGCTAAAAGCTACAAAGGCCGCCAGGTAGTGAAAGACGTCAGCCTCGAAGTGAAAGCCGGTCAGATTGTCGGTTTGCTCGGGCCAAACGGCGCCGGAAAAACCACTACTTTTTATATGATTGTTGGCCTGGTCCCTTCTGACAAAGGCAGCATCACTCTGGATGGCAAAGACATCACCTTTGACCCTATCCATGCCCGCGCGCGTCTGGGCATTGGCTATCTGCCTCAGGAGAGCTCGATTTTCCGCAAACTGACGGTCTACGACAACTTGCTGGCCATTTTGCAGCACCGCAAAGACCTGACCGAAGAGCAACGGGAAGAAAAAGCCGACGCCTTGCTGGATGAGTTCCATATCGGCCATATCCGGAATAGCCTCGGCATGAGCTTGTCTGGTGGTGAACGCCGGAGGGTAGAAATTGCGCGGGCGTTGGCGGCAGACCCGGCTTTTATCCTGTTGGATGAACCTTTTGCTGGCGTTGATCCCATTTCAGTGTTAGATATAAAAAAAATCATCCAACATTTATGCCAACGTGGCATAGGAGTCCTGATCACCGACCATAACGTACGCGAAACCCTGGATGTGTGTGAGCTGGCCTATATCGTCAGCCACGGCGAACTGATTGCCGCCGGAACTCCGCAGGAAGTGCTGGCAAACCAGCAGGTACGGGATGTGTATTTAGGTGAACAATTCAGGCTGTAAGTAACAGATATCCGTTAATGGATTGCCCGGAGCAGATCGGAAGTACATGAAACCTTCTTTGCAACTTCGCATTGGCCAGCAACTTACGATGACGCCACAGCTGCAGCAGGCGATAAAACTGCTGCAGCTGTCCAGTATCGAATTGCAGCAGGAAATTCAGGAAGCGCTGGATGCGAACCCCCTGCTAGAGTCCGATGACGAATTTGAACAGTACCAGCCCCCAGCCAAAGATAATAACGGCGATGAATTTAATCAGGGCGCAGAATCATCTCAGACTGATGACAGTTTTGAGCCTGAAGTGCCAGACAGCAGTGAGGCCATGACCGAACAGAACATCGCTGAAGACCTACCGCTGGACAGCCACTGGGATGATTTAGTCAGTGCAGCGCCTGTCGCCAATAACAACTTCAATGGCGACGAAGACACGGTGTATCAGGGCGAAACCTCAGAGACCCTGCAGGATTATCTGCGTTGGCAAATGCAGTTGACGCCGTTTTCAGAAACTGATCGCACCATCGCCGAAATCATTATCGAAGCCATCGACGACAACGGCTTGCTAACCATTGATGTCGACGAGATCCTCGAAGCATTGGGCCAACCCGATGTCGAAGCTGACGAAGTTGAAGCCGTAATCAAGCGTATCCAGCTGTTTGACCCGGTCGGAGTGGGAGCCCGCAGTATTCAGGAGTGTTTGCTGGTGCAACTGCGCCAATTTGATCCGAATACGCCTTATCTGAAAGAAACCCAACAAATTATTCGGGATTACACCGACTTTTTAGCCAACCGTGATTTCCGTTCTTTGATGCGCGTGACTAAACTCAAAGAAGAGGAATTAAAAGAAGTGATGCGGCTGATCCACAGCCTGAACCCACGACCTGGGGCAGATGTGATCAGGCAAGAGCAAAGCTACATAGTTCCTGATGTGTCAGTCGCAAAAATCAAAGGACGCTGGGTGGTTGAACTAAATCCGGATGCAATGCCGAAAATTCGTATCAATGAGCAGTATGCGGCCATGTCACGGCAGGCGCGTAATGCATCGGATGGGCAGTTCATCCGTTCCCACCTGCAGGAAGCAAAGTGGTTTTTAAAAAGCCTGGAGAGTCGCAACGAAACCTTACTCAAAGTCGCCAACTGCATTGTTCAGCAGCAACAGGCTTTTTTTGAGCATGGCGAAGAAGCGATGAAACCCATGGTACTCAATGACGTTGCTGAAATGGTGAGCATGCATGAATCCACCATTTCACGGGTCACGACTCAAAAGTACATGCACACACCTCGAGGAATATTTGAACTTAAGTTCTTTTTCTCCAGTCATGTAAGTACAGAGAGCGGCGGTGAATGTTCATCCACCGCTATCCGCGCCTTTATTAAGAAATTGGTGGCGGCGGAAAATCCGGCCAAGCCGTTAAGTGACAGCCGGATGGCAGAAATCCTGTCTGAACAGGGCATCAACGTAGCGCGGCGTACTATCGCCAAGTACCGTGAAGCCATGTTTATTCCACCGTCTAATCAGCGCAAGAGCTTGATTTAAAAGCTCGCATAAGAAGGAAGAGTCTATGCAAATCAACTTAACTGGTCGTCATGTTGAAATCACTGAAGCATTAAGAGAGTACGTTGGCAGCAAATTTTCCAAGCTTGAAAGGCATTTTGATCATATTAACAATGTACATGTCGTGCTGAACGTGGAAAAATTAAAGCAGATTGCAGAGGCTAAATTACACCTCAATGGTGGTGAAGTGTTTGCGGTGTCGGAAGACGAAAATATGTACGCGGCGATTGACCAGCTTATCGATAAACTGGATCGCCAAGTGATTAAACATAAAGAGAAAATTTCTCGTCATTGATCCTAAACTTATGAACCTTAGCTCAATGTTATCGGAGGACTGCACTAAGAGTGCGGTCCTTTTTAACAGTAAAAAACGAATTTTGGAATACATTGCCGAACTGGCGCATCAGCATCTGCCTCAGATCCCTGAATACAGTATTCTGGAAGCCTTAATGACCCGGGAAAAACTCGGCTCTACAGGTATAGGCGGTGGTATCGCGATCCCACACGGCAAACTCAAAGATGTCAGCAGCCCGCTGCTGGTGTTTGTGGTGAGTCAGGATCCGATCCAGTTTGATGCGATCGACAATCAGGCGGTGGATATTTTCTGCGCCATTCTGATCCCGGAAAACCAATGCCAGACGCACTTGTCCACCCTGTCCGGTATAGCCCGAATGTTAAGCCAGAAAGATTTCACCAAAAAAATCCGTCACAGTCCGGATGATCAGGCACTGTATCAGTTACTTCTTTGCGGCGCGGAGCAGGTTCAGGACAAATGAAACTTTTAGTGGTCAGCGGACGATCAGGCTCAGGAAAATCAGTAGCGCTGCGGGTAATGGAAGACCTGGGGTATTATTGTGTTGATAATATTCCGGTGAATTTATTACCGACTCTGGCCACCTCCGTCATGGGCCAATACGAGAGGGTCGCCGTTAGTATTGACGTGCGTAACTTGCCGCAGAACCAGGATGAGCTGACCGATATTCTCTGTTACCTGCCGAATAAAGTTGACCTGACCATTTTGTACCTGGACGCCGATCACACCTGTCTGATTAAGCGTTTCAGTGAAACCCGCCGTTTGCATCCTTTGTCGCATCAGGCGATGTCACTGGATGAAGCCATCCAGCGCGAGCAGCAACTGCTGGATCCTATTTCCAGCCGGGCTGACCTCTACATAGACACCACAGAGCTCAATGTACATCAGCTGGCTGAACAACTTAGAGAACGAATTCTGGGCTTGAAAACCGGCCGTCTGGTGATCTTATTCGAGTCCTTTGGGTTTAAATACGGCATTCCAAAGGATGCAGATTACGTATTTGACGCGCGCTTTTTACCCAACCCACACTGGCAATCGGAGCTGAAAATACTGACAGGTCTGGACCAACCGGTGAAAGAATATCTGGCCGCCCAGTCCGACGTTGCCCGTTATATCTGGCAAATCAATCAATTTATTGCCACCTGGCTGCCGCAGCTGGAACGCAATAACCGCAGTTATCTGACCATTGCCATCGGCTGCACCGGCGGTCAGCACCGCTCTGTGTATATTGCCGAGGCGCTGGCAGAGAGTTATCGCTTACAACGCGATGATGTGCAAATTCGTCATCGGGAACTGGTGAGGCATCATGGACGATAAACTGAGGCAGACTGTCACTATCGTCAACCAACTGGGGTTACACGCCCGTGCAGCCACTAAACTGGTGCAGCTGTGTCGTCAGTTTGATGCCCGGATCGAACTGCAACAAGAGGGTAAAAATGCCGACGCCAGCAGTGTGTTGGCGTTATTGATGCTGGCCAGCAGCAAAGGCAAAACACTCGAAGTTTGCACCAGTGGCGCCCAGGCTGAAGCCGCCTTAAGCGCTGTCGTGTCCCTGATTGAAAACGGTTTTGACGAAAACTAAGCACCCGTTTAATCGGCCTTTAGCTTCGCCTGTTCTTTGCCTGAGGTTGCTTTCGCTGTTTTCAGCTGTTGATGCAAAGCCGCTTTAATCAGCATATGCGCTGTAATAGGCGCTGTAATAAATAAAAACAGCGCGATCAGTAACTGTTGCAAACTCAGCACCTGCTCCACCGCATTAAAATAAAGCAAAGACGCCAGCACCAGGCTGCCTAGCCCAAGTGTGGTCGCTTTGGTCGGTCCATGCAGCCGGGTATAAAAATCCGGCAACTTCACCAAGGCCACAGACCCCACTACCACAAAAAGCGAGCCTAACAGCGCCAGCATGGCTATCAGGTATTCAAGCACAGTCATCTGCTTCTCCTATTCGATAATATCGCCGCGTAACAAGAACTTGCAGACAGCCACTGTACTGACAAAGCCCAGCATCGCTATCAGCAGTGCCACTTCGAAATTAAGTCCCGAGCCCAGATAAATGCCATACAGCAACAATAAGGCAATGCTGTTGATATACATGGTATCCAGCGCCAGTAAGCGGTCGACATTGGAAGGGCCACGCACCACAGCGTATAAATTCAGCAACAAGGCAAAGCCAACCAGACAAAAGCAGAACTGCAACAGGGTCTGCAACATCAGAACATCTCCTTCAGTGGCTTTTCATAACGCTGTTTGATTAAGTCGATCAGTTCAGTTTCGGCACTGGCATCCAGCACATGCAGCAACAAGATGCGTTCACCGCTGTCTCGCTGAATCACATCAGCACTGACAGTGCCGGGGGTCAACGACACGGTGCCAGCAAGAATCGTCACAGCTAAATCATTCTCCAGCTCCAGCGGGAATACCACAAAACCTGGTCGCAGGTTTTTATTCGGCCCCAACACCAACCGCAGTACCTGCAAATTGGCCAATACAATGTCCCACAGCAATTGCAGCGCATAATGCAGTGCCAGGCCAGGCCGCTTTAATGCAGGTTGCACCAGACGAAAGCGCCGGCTCAGCAACGGAATACCCCAGGCCAGTAGCAACCCCACAACCAGATGCACCAGGGCCACACTGTTATTGAGCAGTAACCAGAGTACAAACAACATCAGACTGCGCACCGGAGTGGGCCATAACTGAGTCCACATCAAAGCTGCCCTCCCTGAATTAACTGCACTAACTGGGAAAATTGGCCAATGCCCTGTAAACACCATTCTGTTAAAGGCCCGGCGAACACACTCAGCAGCACACTGGCAGCTGTCAGCAGGATCACCGCCGATGCCCGCCGGGCACCTGCGAGCCGGCTGTCCTGGTTGCGGCCTGACACCTGCCAGAATAACACCACGCCAGAGCGACTCAGCGCCAGCAGCACCACAAAGCTGCTGAGTAGTATGGCGCCCCAATACAGCACCATTTGCCAACCAGGACTGACCGACTGCAGCAGCATCAGCTTGCCAATAAAACCTGAAAAAGGTGGCATACCGGTCGCGCTCAGCGCCAATACCGCAAAACTGCAACCTAATAACAACGGCTGGGTAACACGGCGTCCTGTCACCAAGCGGTCCGCTGCTTTACCACGTTGCTCGGCAATCAGATCGGCCAGTAAAAATAACGCTGCACAGGCAAAGGTGGAATGGACGGCATAGTAGAGCACCGCCTGCAATGCGCTTGGTGTGCCTAACGACAAACCAGCTATCATGGCCCCGACCGACAGCACCACCAGATAAGCCACCAGACGACGGAAATCTTCACTGGCAAGCACCGCCACAGCACCGACAACAATGGTCAGCAAGCCACCCCACCACAACAGGGATAAGGCCCAGCTGCTGATGTAATCGGCGTCAGCGAACACCTGCAAAAACACCCGCAGCACACTGAAAATGCCCACCTTGGTCATCACGGCAAAAAGCGCAGCTACAGCAGGAGACGCCGAAGCGTACGCACTGCCGAGCCAAAAATGCAGCGGCATCATGGCGGCTTTCAGACCAAACACCAGCAGTAACAATGCGGCAGCCCCCTGCATCAGCAACTGCTGACTGGCGCTTAAATGCTGCAGCCGCACCGCAAGGTCGAGCATATTCAGGCTGCCAGCGGCGCCATAAATCAACGCCAGCGCAAACAGGAACAATGCAGAACCCAGTAAATTCAGTACCACGTAGTGCACAGCAGCCTTGGTTTTGGCTTTACCGCCACCGTGGATCAGCAACGAATAGGAGGCGATCAACAACACTTCAAAAAAGACAAAGAGGTTAAACAGGTCGGCAGTTAAAAAAGCGCCATTAATGCCCATTAACTGAAAGTGAAACAGGCTGTGGAAAAAAGGCCCCTGCTCATCGTCACCGGCGTTGGCATACAGCAAAGCAGCCAGACCCAAGACTGCAGTCAGCATCAGCATCAGCACTGAGACTTTATCCAGCAGCAGACTGATACCAAAAGGAGCCGGCCAGTTACCCAACTGGTACAACTGGCTTTGGCCACCCGCGCTTTGCTGCCATAACACCAGACTAATCAGCAACAACCCCAGAGTGCCAACGAAGCTTAGCATCCGGCGATATCGGGTCACGGTATCAAAAGGCGGCAGCAGGCAACACAAGGCCACCAGCAAAGGCCAGACAACAGGCAAAACTATCCAGTGATTGGTCACGACTGCCCTCCCCGGTTTTGCGGCTGATCTGGCAGTTTGCCGTCCACATGGTCATTGCCTAAATCAGCACGGGCCCGTATGGCCAGCACCACCAAAAACGCCGTCATTGCAAAACCGATCACAATGGCCGTCAACACCAGCGCCTGCGGCAGCGGGTCGGCATAGTCGTCCGTGGCCTTTAACACGGCTCCGGCTCCGACTTTCAAGCCACCACTGGCGAAAATAAACAGGTTGACCGCATAGGACAGCATGGTCAGCCCCAGCATCACGGCAAAGGTACGGCCACGCAGCACCAGAAAGACCGCACAACAGGTCAGGGTGCCAATCAGCACCGCCATTAACAACTCCATCAGCGGTTCTCCTCATGCACAGGCCGGTAACTGGTGGTCATTTTGCCAAGGTTGGCCAGGATCATCAGCGTGGCACCGACCACGGTCAGGTAAACCCCTAAGTCAAAGGCCATAGCGCTGGCAAGTTCAATCTCACCAATCAGCGGCAGATGAAAATAATCAAACCAGGACGTCAGGAAAGGCCGGTCAAAACACCAGCTAAGAGCGCCGGTGGCGGCGGCAATCAAAACGCCCACCGCAATCAGGCGGTGGTATTCCAACGTCAGGCGCTGTTTCACCCAATCCACCCCTTGCGCCACGTACTGCAAAATAATGGCAATAGCGGTGATCAGGCCAGCGACAAAACCACCGCCTGGTAAATTATGGCCACGGAAGAAGATATACACCGACACCATCAACGCCATCGGCAGCAGCGCCTGCGAAATCATCGCCAGCAGCAGCGGATGTTTGTCGAGCGCCCAACTGCGCCCTTCTGCATCGGAACTTGGTTTAAATAACGGCAAGCGGGTTAACAGCTTAAAGATGCCCAACGCCGCTATGCCCAGCACGGTAATTTCCCCTAGCGTATCAAAACCACGGAAGTCGACCAGAATAACGTTGACCACGTTGTAGCCACCACCACCTGATTTGGCATGTTGCAGGAAAAACTCAGAAATACGCTGCTGAGGCTGCAGCATCAGCACATAACTCAGGCTGCCGATCACCACTCCAGACAACAGGGCGATAGCCGCGTCACGCATCAGTTTGCCCGCCTGGGACGCCCGGTTAATTTTTTGCGGCAAGAAAAACAGCGCCAGCATCAGCAGAACGATAGTCACCACTTCAACCGCCAGCTGAGTCAGTGCCAAATCGGGGGCAGAAAACCGCACAAACACCAGAGTGACGACCAGGCCTACCACTGAGATCAACACCAAAGCCAACAGGCGCTGACGTTGGCAGATCACCGTGGCGACAGCAGCCACCACCGCCACTAACACGGCGATAAACATCAGCGGGTCAGTCGGCAAGCCAGGCAGCAGCCCAGTCAGCTCCCCCATTTGCTGCAACGGCAACAACAGCAGAATCACCATAAGTAACAGCACCCAGCTCAGGTAGCTTTGCAATTCGCCAGTTTCAATACGCTGATGCAACCGCTGGGCTTTGCTGACCAACTGCCGGAACCACTGTTCAAACAGCACTAAGGCATTAACCGTGGGAATTTCAGCCTGGAAACGGAATAAGTGTTTGCGGTTGGCATACAGGGTAATGCCCAACACCAACGCCACCACACTCATCAGCAGCGGCAGGTTAAAGCCATGCCAGATAGACAAACTGTACTCTGGCACCGGCCCTGCCAGCGCGGCGGCAGACGCCACCTGTAGCAAATCACCCACCACATACTGAGGCAGCACCCCAACCAAAATGCAAAGCGCCACCAGGATTTCCACCGGCACCCGCATATACCTAGGCGGTTCATGTGGCGTTTTCGGCAATCCTTTTGGCTGGCCGTTAAAAAATACGTCATGAATAAAGCGGGCCGAATAGGCGACCGACAAAATTGCGGCGACAGTTGCCAGCACTGGGAGCAGCCAGGACAAAGCACCAAGCACGTCCTGGTGAAGGGTTTCCGCAAAAAACATCTCTTTCGACAAAAACCCATTTAGCAAAGGCACCCCAGCCATAGACGCAGACGCCACCATGGCCAGGGTCGCGGTTACCGGCATAAATTGCCAGAGCCCGTTTAACTTACGCATATCGCGCGAGCCGGATTCATGGTCAATAATACCGGCGGCCATAAAGAGCGATGCCTTAAATGTGGCATGGTTCATTATGTGGAAAATTGCGGCCACGGTCGCAAGGTCAGTATCCAGCCCCAGAAGCAGGGTAATCAGGCCCAGATGTGAAATGGTGGAATAGGCCAATAAGCCTTTTAAATCATGCTGGAATAACGCCAGATAAGCCCCAACCAGCAAGGTGGTGAGTCCAGCCAGCGTGACCAGCAAAAACCATAAATCAGACCCTGCCAGCACCGGGTATAGCCGGGCCAATAAAAAAATACCGGCTTTCACCATAGTGGCCGAATGCAGATAAGCACTGACTGGCGTTGGCGCCGCCATCGCATTGGGCAGCCAGAAATGAAACGGGAATTGTGCCGATTTGGTAAAAGCGCCCAACAGAATTAACACCAGGATCAGCGGGTACCAGGGGCTTTGCTGCAGTTCAGCTGCTTTACCAAGCACAACATCCAATTGATAGCTTCCCAGCACTTGCCCAAGTAGCAGCACACCAGCCAACAGTGCCAGACCACCAAAACCGGTAATGGCCAATGCCATCCGAGCCCCAAGGCGGGCGTCGGCTCTGTGCCACCAGTAGCTGATCAACAAAAATGAACTGATGCTGGTGAGCTCCCAAAATACCCAGAGCTGGATCAGGTTGTTGGACAACACCACCCCCAGCATCGCCGCCATAAAAAACAGTAAAAAGGCGTAGAACCTGGGCATCGAATCTTTTTCCGCCAGATAATAGCGGGCATACAGGATCACCAAGAGTCCCATACCCAGGATCAGCAGCACAAACAATAACGACAGGCCATCCAGCCTCAGGCTGATCAGCAGGCCTAAAGCTTCAACCCAGGGCAAGTGCAGGTACAGGGTTTCACCGGCAAAGACCGCAGGAGCTAAATTCAACACCAGAGCCAGAGCAGCAAGCGGAAGTGTGGCAGTGGCCAGAGCACAAAAGCTTCGGCTCCAATGCCGGCATAATAGCGGGATCAGCACCCCAATTAACGGGAGCAGCACCAGCAACAGCAGTTCAATCATCGATTTGCGTCCTTATGGAGGCCCGGCGTCATCAAAGGCACCAGGAAAACGACCAAAGCAGCGCGCAACGAGGCGGGCCGAAATCAATCAGTCCAGCATTATCAAAAATTTCAGAATGTTATACCTGCCAGCCTGCTGCCTGTCCAGCCAAACCGGACTGCCGTGCAGTGCAGTGGGATAAAGCAAAGACAAGAGGCAACCGCAGTTGCCTCCTTTTGGCGATTAATGCCCTGAAACCTGGTTACTGACTGCCGCCGGGTCAAAGTGATGGATCCAGCCATGGGCGTACATCCAATGCGTCACTTCTGGCAATACAAAGACAGTGGTAAGCAAACCAACAGAGGCCAGCACCAGTGTATAAGGCAACGCCATCCAGACCATTTTCATATAGGACAAGCGGATAAGCGGGGCCAAGGCACTGGTCAGCAGGAACAGGAAGGCCGCCTGGCCATTTGGCGTGGCCACACTCGGCAGGTTGGTCCCGGAGTTAATCGCAATCGCCAGTAGTTCAAACTGCTCGCGGCTGATCTGGCCTGACTGCCAGGCTGCTTTGACTTCATTGATATAGACGGTGCCGACAAACACATTGTCACTGACCATCGACAAGGCGCCATTGGCCAGGAACAGCATTGCGAGCTGATTCTGCCCATCGAATGTCAGCACCCAGTCAATCACAGGCTTAAACAAATGCTGGTCAATAATCACCGCCACTACAGCGAAAAACACCACCAGCAACGAGGTGAACGGCAAGGCCTCCTGGAAAGCTTTGCCTAGTTGGTGTTCATCGGTGACACCACAAAAGGTTGTCGCCAGAATAATTACCATCAGACCTATCAGACCGACAGACGCCAGGTGCAGACTCAGGCAGACAATCAAAATCACCGCAATCAGACCCTGAACCCATAATTTGCTGATATCTGAACTGGTCATGCGTTCAGTCTGGTAATTGTCATAGGCAATTAACACATCTTGCACCGGTTGCGGCAACCGCACACCAAAGTCAAACCAGCGCAGTTTTTCCAGCACAAAACAAGTCAATAAACCAGACAACAATACTGGCACGCTAATAGACGCCATACGCAGCGCAAACTCGGCAAAATCCCAGCCGACAGCTTCGGCAATAATCAGGTTTTGTGGTTCACCGACCATGGTCGACACCCCACCCAAGGCAGTACCTACACCAGCATGCATTAGCAGGTTACGTAAGAACCCGCGAAAAGCGTCCAGATCGGCACGGGACAGTTCATGCACTTCACTGTCTTCATTATGGTTATGCGGGTCCTGAAACTTCTTACCTGAAGAAATTTTGTGGTAGATCGCATAGAAACCAACACCGACCGCAATAATCACCGCGACAACGGTCAGCGCGTCCAGAAAGGCAGACAAAAAGGCTGCCATGCAGACAAAAGCCAGCGACAAAGTGGTTTTTGACCGTACACGGATCAGCAACTTCGTAAAGACAAACAACAGCAGGTCTTTCACAAAGTGGATACCAGCCACCATAAAGACCAGCAACAGAATCACTTCGATATTGACGGAGACTTCATGCATTACTTTGCTGCTGCTGGTCATGCCCATCGCGACCGCCTGCAGGGTCAGCAAACCACCAGGTTGCAGCGGATAACACTTCAGCGCCATCGCCAGCGTAAAAATGAACTCCACAACCAAAGCCCAACCTGCCAGATAAGGGTTCTGGATAAACAAAATGGGGTTAATCAGTAGAAAAGCGATAATGGTGAGTTTGTACCAGTTAGGTGCCTGACCTAAAAAGTTGTTGTAGATGGCCAAGGACATGCCGGATGCTTTCATAAGCGTTACCTGAATTATGGTTATTATGTGACTGCTATAAAAACCATAGCTGATAATTCTGTCCAGTTCATGACAGAACAAAAAATTCAGCTAAGTCATATTGTTATACAGAGCACAAAAAACTTTGTCTACCGGCAGGCGTCGGGAATTGAGGCAAAACCGCTGCTGGTTACGCCTGACACACCCAAAAATTTGAAAAAAACCGCAGTCCAGTCCGGACTGCGGCAGGACAAGAATTTAGGAACCAGGTTGGTTCAGCAACGAAAGAATAAAGGCATATTCCTGCGCTGTTTCGTGTAAGCGGGCAAAACGTCCCGACTTACCACCATGGCCTGCTTCCATATTTATTTTGAATAACAGCGGGTTAGAGTCTGTCTTCATGGTACGTAACTTGGCAACCCATTTGGCAGGTTCAAAGTACTGCACCTGAGAATCATGCAGACCTGTGGTCACCAGCAGCGCCGGATAAGCCTGCTTTTTCACCTGATCATAAGGCGAATACGACAACATATAGTCGTAAAAGGCTTTTTGCTTCGGATTGCCCCATTCATCAAATTCATTGGTGGTTAGCGGAATGGATTCGTCCAGCATAGTAGTGACCACATCGACAAAGGGCACATGAGCCACTAAACCGCGGTATTTCTGCGGCGCCATATTGGCAACAGCCCCCATTAATAAGCCACCGGCGCTGCCGCCCATACCAAAAACTTTGTCTTTGGCGGCATAACCTTCAGCCACCAGGTAATCCGTTACCGCAATATAGTCAGTAAAGGTATTGATTTTATTCAGTAACTTACCTTGTTCATACCAATGGCGCCCCATTTCCTGACCGCCGCGGATATGGGCTATTGCATAAACAAAACCGCGGTCGACCAAAGACAACACTGTTGAACGGAAATAAGGGTCCGTCGAGTTGCCGTAAGAGCCGTAGGAGTATTGATACAACGGCGCAGTGCCATCCTGTTTAAAGTCTTTTTTATACAATAAGGACACCGGGATTTTGCTGCCGTCTTTGGCTGGCGCCCAGACACGAGCTGTTTTGTAGTGGGTTTGATCAAAACCACCCAGCACTTGCTGCTGCTTCAACAACACCCGCTCACCGGTTTTCATATTCACCTTGTACACACTGTTCGGTGTGGTTAAAGAGCTGTAGTTGTAACGCAGCCAATCGGTATTCTGTTCCGGATTTGTCTCGAAATCCGCCACATAAGATGCTTCATCCGACGCTACATAAGTCGCTTTGCTCAGATCTTTCCAGGGTAAAACCCGGATCCGGCTTAAACCATCACTGCGCTCATTAATCGCCAGGTACTGGTCAAATAACTGGAAGCTTTCAATAAAAATGCCATCGTCGTGCGCCAGCAGCGACTGCCATTTACTGCGATCACCAATGTCTTTGTCCGCCACCGTCATCAGACGATAATTCGGTGCCTGCCAGTCGGTGCGGATCACCCAACGGCCCGCCTGATGGTCGGCGTCGTATTTAAAATCACGTTGGCGTGGTGCCAACAGCTGAAACTGGCCATTTGGCTCTGCTGCTGACAAGACACGGAACTCATTCGACACCGTGCTCTCCAGACCAATGACGATATATGCGTCATCACTGCTGGTGCCGACCCCCATATAAAAGCTGTGGTCGGTTTCTTCATAAACCACAGGGTTTTTCGCCGCATCGCTGCCCAGACGGTGTTTCTTCACTTTGGTGCTGAGCAGGGTCACTGGATCATTTTCGATATAAAACACCGTTTTATTGTCGGCAGCCCAGGCAATGGAAGCGGACAAACCGGTGATCTGATCCGGCAAATCTTTCCCTGTCGCTATGTCGCGGAATTTCAGACTGTATTGGCGACGGCCATTCAGGTCTTCCATATAGGCCAGCGTTTTTTGATCCGGACTGACTTCCCAGTTGCCAATCTGATAAAAGTCTTTGCCTTGTGCCAGTGTATTTACATTCAGCAGGATCTGTTCCGCACCACCAGCTTTAGGCTTACGGGCATAAATCGGGTACTGCTGGCCTGTCTCAAAGCGGGTGTAATAGGTGTAATCACCTTTGTCATAAGGTACCGAGCTGTCGTCTTGTTTGATGCGGCCGACAATCTCTTTATCCAGTTGGTCCACCAACGGCTGCTGACCCGCGGTCATTTGCTGGTAATACTGATTCTCTGCATTCAGGTAGGCCAGCATTGCCGGGTCTTTGCGGCTGTCGTCACGCAACCAGTAATAAGGGTCCGCACGTTTTCCAAACGGCGATTCGACGTCATAGGCTTTGGTTTGAGCTTGTGGTGCTTCTGCTGCCATCGCGGTTGCTCCGGAAAAAACGCAAGCCAGCGCCAGGCCGACTAAAGGGGTTTTAAACATAATGGGGTCCCAAGCGTGTTAATTATCACAAAAATCTAACACAGCCTTCACCAGCCACTACAAATAATTTGTAACGAAATCTGAGTGTTCAGGTTGTCTGTCTGCCTAAAAAACAGTAAAACAGTAGTAACGCGTACAAGCGTTTGGTAAAAACAGAGATACACTGATTTTGGGTTAATAGGGCAGGAAACAAAACGATGGCAACAATGACCGTGGCGCAAGTCGCAGAATTCTTGGGCATTCAGGATATTCGCGTTGAACGGCTGGCGCGGGAAAACTTACTGGTCCCATGCGACAAAGACGGCGATGGCAAACCTTTGTTTGAAGAAGACGACGTCAAACGTTATAAAATTCTGGCAGAGCGCTTAGGCGGTTTGTGACAGTAACTGCAGCAACTGCCTGCGGGTGGTTGCTGCAGCTTCCTGATGCCTCGGGTCCCGGTTTTTCAGCTGTTCGGCCTTATACCATAACCAGGCAAACCCCAAGGTCAGTCGTTTGACCAGCTGGTATTTGTGCTTGTCGATGGCGCTGGCTTGTTTACCTCGCGCTTGTGTATACAAGGCCAATACATGCTGCTCGGCTTCCTCGTCCAACCCATAGTTCCAGCATAAGCTTGCCAGGTCGAAACAAATATCGGCCAACTGACAGTATTCAAAATCGATCAGCCAGAGCTGACCTGCCGACCAAAGCAGGTTGGCCGGATTCAGGTCCATATGACACAAGCCAACCTCAGGCAGGAAAAATTGCAACTGACGCGCTTGTTCCAGCAACTGCTGGTACAGCGACTCGTCGGCTGTGGCCCAATCCATGCTGAGTTGTTGTTTTAAATGCTGCAAATAAAGCCAGGGGTCCAGCACTGGGGTTTGCACCTTTAACTGATGCAATACAGCCAACCTGGCTAACACAGTCGCCAGATGCTGATGTAGCTTGTCTGCACTGGTATGTTCGGCGTCCGATAAATACTCACACACCAGCATCCGCTGATGGTTGTTCAGACATAAAGGCGCAGGCGCCAAGCCGGCAGCTGCAGCCGCATGCTGGCAGCGCAGCTCTTGCTGACGACGCACAGGCAACACTGAATCCGCATAGTGCCGCACTGCGTAGTGGCCTTGATCAGTCTTGACCCTAAAGGTTTGCGTTAGCTGACCAAAGGTCAATTGCTCCAGTTGTAACGGCTGATGCTCAGCAAAAAACTCCAGCCTTTGGCATAACGCCCAAATCAAGCTGGTTGCTGTTGCTGCCGGTAACTCTGTCGCCATAAGAAAAACCCTGCCAATGCTATCAGGGTGTAGAGTACAAAAAGTGCAGTGGTGAAATACAGGTGTTTTTCGATATAGACATAAATACATACCGCATCAATGACCACCCAATACAACCAGTTCGACACCACTTTGCGTGCCACCAAAAACGTCGCCAGTACGCTGAAGGTGGTGGTTTGTGCATCCACCCAGGCAAAATCAGCCTGGGTGTAACGGTTCATCAGGTAACCCAACAGTAAACCTGCACCGGCTGTCGCCGCAATTAGGCGACCATGAAACACCAGACTGAACTCCGTCATACCGTGCTGATGGGACTGTTGTTGCTGCAACCGACGCCAGTTATACCAGCCGTACAGCGCCATACCGGCATAATAAATCTGCAGTAAAGCGTCGGACAGCAGCGCCGAATGCCACATGATATGGCTGTACAACAAGGTGCTGAGCAGCGCGGCCGGCCAGCACCATAAGCTTTGCTTTAACGCCAGCAACACATAAGCCAGCGCAGACAACACAGCCAGCAGTTCCAGCTGTGTCATCAGCGCCATATCGGCAAAAAGCTGCTGCCAGAGTGCGGTCATGGTCGCAGATCACCATGCAGAAATTTCACCACAAACACTACTTTGCCATAGCGTTCAAAGGACCAGCGAATGCCTTCCGACAGCGCCGCCATCACCTGGTCATAGTCACCAAACACCTGAGTACTCAGGGTATTGGTGATCACATGCAGTTCCGGTTTCTGGTTCAGCAACTCAATAAAGCCTTTAATCGGCTCAATGTAGTGTTCGGTCAGTGGGTACTTACTGATCTCAATAGATAATTGCATTTGGCTCTCCTCAGAACTGGTAACGGGCACTGACGCCAAGACGGCGCGGTTCACCCAATTGCTCATAGGTATGCTCAGCGTAGCCATCTCGTGGGTCATTGCCGAAATAGAAACCACGCACACCATAGTCTTCATTCAACGCATTGCGGCTCCACAGCGCAAACTGCCATTGGTCAAGCTGGTATTGCAGGCGCAGGTTGACCAAATGCATCTGATCCGATTTGGCGTCATGACTGTCGGAATAATAAAACGCCGCTTTACTCTGCAGTGCCAGGTTCAGGCTCCAGCGCTCCGCCAGTAGCCATTCAGACCCCAGTTGATATTGATAGTCAGGTGCGTGCGCCTGATCCCGCCCGGTTTTGTCGACACCTTCTTCGGTGATAAAACCACGAATTTCGCTGCGAAGTAACCCCAGAGTCCCGTACAAAGTCCAGTCCGGTCTGAACTGGTAACGGCTCTCCAGCTCCAGGCCATAATTACGGCCCGACGCCGCATTGTCGATAAAGCCGATAAACATCTGGTCACGCGTGACCCAGCTGTTCACTTGCATATCGTCCCGCCACATGGCAAAAAGCGCAACCCGGCTCACCAGAGTCTGCTCCGCGTTACTGGCTTTGACGCCAAACTCGGTATTCAGCAAGGTTTCCGGAGCAAAGCTGGCGCGTTCACGTAAGTAGTCAGCCAGGGCGGCAGAACCGGTGGCGTCGGCTTTGCCTAAGGCTTCACCGTTCACCCCACCCGCTTTGTAACCTTGCGACACCAAGCCATACAGGCTGGCTCTGTCGCTCAGTTGATAACTCAGGCTGGCCTTGCCGCCGAACATCCAGTCATCGTCCTGCCGCGTTATGCCTTTGCTGTCACTATACTGATCCTGATAACGCTCCGCGCGACCTCCCAAGGTCAGCTCCAAATCCGAAGCCAGCGCCAGGCTCAGCTCACCAAACAGCGCACTGTTTTTGCGTTCAAAATGACTGAAAAACTGCGCTGGCGCCCAGGCGTCCCAGTCCCAGTACTGCCGCTCTAAGTCGGTCTTTTGCTGGCTGTGGTACCAACCCGCTACCCAATGGCGATCGGTAGAACTAACCAGGCGCTGTTCGGCACTCCAGTGGGAGCGGTCGCGTAAATAGCGGTCCGTCGTACTGTACCCATCCGGATGAATGCCGTCATAGCTCCAGTCTTCATCAAAACCATAATCGGTATCGGCGTTCAGGTAACTCAGCTGGCTGAATAAACGTGCAAAGCCAAAACCGCTGTAATCCGCGCTCAGCATTGAGCCCTGGCTGCGCTGCTGGTCCTGCCCGGGTTGGTCCGACAAGGTGGTACGGTTACGGTCCAGCGAAAAGGCATCATAGCCATTATCCAGGTCACGCCAATGCGTCACCCAATCCAGCGTCAACTGTTCGGTCGCCAGATAACGCAACGCCAGTTTGGCCGTGGTTTCATCAATGTTGTTGGTGTCGTCGCGCTGCAGGTAGTTGTTGTCGATAAAGCCGTCCGACTGCTGATGATCAACTGCCAGCCGGAAGGCCAGTTTGTCGGTCAGACCCTGACCATAGGCTGCACTCAATTGCAGGCTGTCGTAGTTGGCAAAGGTTGCTGCCAGTTCGCCGCTTGGGTCAAAGTCGGCCCGGCGCGACTGTAAATTCAGCATGCCTGCCATAGCATTGGCACCAAATCGGGTCGCCTCCGGGCCACGGAATACTTCCACCTGCTCCAGATCAAACAAAGAACTGACACCCAGAATGGAATAATCGATGCCGTCAATCAGCACCCCGACTGACGGGTTGATGCTGTCGACAAACTCGCTACGCTCGCCAACGCCACGCACTTGCAGAAAGCGGCCGCGGGAGGCGCCGGCCGAGAAATTCAGGTTGGCTGCCTGTTGCAGTAAATCATCCAGATGCTGGGCATTCTGGCGCTGCATATCGGCGTCGGTAAAGACCGCAATGCTGCCTGGAATTTTATTGAGTTGCTGGCTACGAAAATCGCCTTTAACTTCGATGGTTTCCACCACGCTGTCATCGGCCTGAACAAAAGCACAGCTGACTGCGCTTAACGCAATGAATAGACGGGATAATCTACGCATTTGTGACTTACTCCAGTGAAATCAGAAAAACGTAGGATCACCAGAGCAAAAGGAAATGAGGTTAGTACCATCCCTCCGCCGGTATGATCCGGATCAGGTTCTAAGGGTTCGCCTGACGGCGTCTCAGCTTTCGCACCCCTTGGTTCGCCGCGCACTATAACGGCTTTTTTTGAGAGCGACAATCCGGATGGCTAAAACTTTTGTCGTACTTGGGTATACACACAGAACACCGGCGCTTTACAACACCAGTTCTAAGTACCAGCTGGCAATGGAGAAATAAATCACCACACCAGCCACGTCAGCAATTGAGGTGATCAAAGGGCCACTGGCGGTGGCCGGGTCCATGCCAAAACGACTCAGTAAAAACGGCAACGACAAGCCAATCAGACTGCCGATCATCACCACCAACAACATGGTGGCGGCCACCACTACACTGATATCGGCACCGCCGCGCAGGAAGCCAAGCCCTGACACAGCCGCCGCCATGGTCAGGCCCAGCAGGCTGGCAATCAGCACCTCTTTGCCCAGCATTTTGCCCCAGTCCCGCAATTTAACGTCCCCAGTCGCCAAAGCACGCACCATCAGGGTGCCCGACTGGGCGCCGGCATTACCGCTACTGGCAATCAGCAACGGCAGGAAAAACAGCAGCGCAATATGTTGGGAAATCACTTGTTCAAACAGAGCCAGGCCAGCACCGGAGAAAATATTGCCAAACACCAGTACCACCAGCCAGACCACTCGTTTGCGATACAGCAGGCTGATTTTGGCGTCTTTGACACTGCCTTCTAACTTACCTATGGTGGCGGTTTTGTGGAAATCTTCGGTGGCTTCGGCGGCTGCAACGTCCATCGCATCATCGTGGGTGACAATACCAACCAATTGCCCTTGCTGATTCACTACAGGAATTGCCAGCAAGTCGTAGCGGGCAATCAGTGCCGCCACCTCTTCCTGAGAACTGTCTGCCGTCACCTGAATTGGGTCATGCTTCATCACGTCATCAACTAACGCAGAAGCAGGCGCCAGGATCAGTTCACGCAGTGACAAGGCACCAATTAATGCTCTTTTCTCGTCGACCACATAGGACAAATAAATGGTTTCTTTGTCCGGCGCCTCATGACGCAGTACCTCAATGGCTTCACTGACCGTCAGGTGCGGCGACAGCATAGCATAGTCCGAGCTCATAATGGCGCCGGCAGTGCCTTCGGAATAGGACGACAAACTCAGAATGTCGTCGCGTTCCGCCTGTGCCAAGGCAGGCAACAAGGCTTGTTTCTGCTCGTCAGAGAATTTGTTAAATAAGTCCGCCCGTTCATCCGACGACATCTGCCGGATCAGAGGCGTAAAGCGGGCCCGGCTGATGCTGTGTGCCAGCTGCACTTGCTGCTCCAGCGGCAAATAGACAAAAATTTCGGCCTGACGTGCCAACGGGCACTGGGTCAGTAACTGCCATTGGTGTGCCGGTGAGAATTCCGCCAGCGCCGCAGCCAAATCGGCTGGGTGGGTGTCGGCCAGTTTATCGGCCAACTCAGAAAAGTCGCCGCTTTCCAGAGCCGCCCGTAACAGATGGATCAATACCAGAAGTTCCATAATTACCTCAGACTAGCGGTTGTCGTGAGGCAGGAACCAATCACTACAACCAGATAAATAATTGACGAGTTGAATTCAGGCCAGGCCTGTGACTGGGCACGTCCATAAAACGGACTCTCCTTCAGGGTTTGTGTGCTAACTCATTGCTGAGTCGGTGAAAAACGCGCATTATTTTACGCGTTAACGGCCTGAACCTCAACTTAACCCCTGCAAGGAATTTCTATGTGGCTGGATCCGCAGAGCCAGTGGTGGCAAGCACAAACGCTGAATCATCAACAAGTCGTACGGCTGCAGATAGGTCCTTTGGTTGTGTATTTACAGCGCAAAACCGGTGAATGGTGGCTGCATACCGAGCAGCTGACCGAACCGGAACAAAATATGGCTCACGCCAGTTACTTGCCGGAGTGGCCACTGCACAAGGTCTTCAGCCGCTATGTGTTCACCCACGAACCATTGCAGTTTTGCCTGACGCCCTTGTTGCAAGACAGGCCTGTGGTGGTGAAAACCCGCCAGCCAGTGTATTTACCTGTGGGTGAAGAAGTGACCTTTTACATCAGCAGCCCTGTGGTGATAAGGCTTGAGTTGAAGCAACCGGATATTCTGCTGCAGGAACTACCCACCCAACGCTTGTCTGACACCTGGTTTGGCCCGAACACACAGGCGGGTGAGCTGTGTTATGCCGACAAAACCCAGGCCAGACACAGTAAAGAGGAATTGCCTGCCCGCGCGCACCGGGCTATCACCCCAATTCGGGTGAAGAACAACTCCAGCCAGATGATGAGTATTGAAAAACTCAGCCTGCCATTGCCGTTTCTGTCGTTATATGGCCTGCCAGATGGTTCGCTCTGGACAGATTTAGTACAGATTGATCATCAGAATGACGCAGAGTTGTCACGCTTAAACATTCATAAACAAATGCCTCCCGGACACGCGAATGCTATCCGCTTAAGCCGGCCAAGACAGGCATTCGAAAAACACGGTTTATTCCGTGTCTTCAGTGATTTATTTCAACATACGGAGCGCAGTTGATGTCGCTGGATACCATTCTGAATTACTTTGACTCCCAGAGTTTTTTCCAACTGTTACGTGCAGTGCTGCTGTTTGCTTTTGGCTTTCTGGCGGCCAGCCTGCTGTCAAAAGCCGCCTTTAAACTCAGCTTAAAAAAATTCAGCCCTCATCATGCGTCCTTAACAAAACGGCTGGTGTATTGGCTGGTGCTGGCGCTGTTTATCGCCACCGCCCTGAAACAACTGGGCTTTAACCTGGGCGTACTGTTAGGTGCAGCCGGGGTACTGTCAGTCGCCTTGGGGTTTGCCTCACAAACCTCGGTATCAAACCTGATCAGCGGCTTGTTCTTAATTGGTGAACGCCCGTTTCAGATTGGTGACACCATCCGGGTCGGCAGCACCACAGGCGAAATACTGTCCATTGACTTGTTGTCGGTGAAAATCCGCACGCCGGAAAACCTCTTTGTGCGGATCCCGAACGAAAGCCTGATTAAAACCGAAGTCACCAACCTGACCCGCTTTCCAATACGTCGCTTGGATTTGCTGATAGGCGTGGCTTACAAAGAGCAAATCAGCCAGGTCAGAGCTATTCTGCTCCGCGTGGCTGACGAGCACCCATTTTGCCTGGATGAACCGGCACCGGATTTTCGCTTTTTAAATTTCGGGGAATCCTCGTTGGATTTGCAACTCTCCGTCTGGACCCGCAAAGAAAATTACCTGGCGTTGAAAACCGGCCTGCTTGAGCAAATCAAACTGGCGTTTGACAAAGAAGGCGTGGAGTTTCCTTTCCCGCAACGCGAGCTAAGCTTAAGCGAACCGAGCCAGAGGTTTTTAAAGGAATGGAAATCTCAATAAAAACAGCTACTTTACAAAATGCAGCCTGACAAGCTAAGGTCTGGCTATACGATTTGATCAGCATTCGGGCTCACGAAGGAGATTTCCATGCGCTTCCTGATGGCAGCAATGTTGTGCTGGATATCGATGCCTGGCAGTACCGTGGCTTTTGCTTCAGAGCTGGAAAATTGCGCACCGCTGCAAACCGGAGCTAACCTGTCGTCATTACAAGGCAAACCGGTTCGGGCTATTCGGGTACAAAGCGAAGATGTGTTTGATCTGGAAGCAGAGAAAGTCTACTGGTTTCATCACCTCGCCAACCGCACCCACAAAGTCACCAAAGCCGACACCATTTTGGAAGATGTGTTGTTTAAAGCAGGCGACCCGCTGGATGCCGAAGCGTTGCTGGAAACCGAGCGTTTGCTGAGGACCCGGCGTTACTTACGCAAAGTCGAAGTCAAAGCGACTGAACAATGTGCCGACGGCTCTGTGGTCGTCACTATCCACACCTGGGATAACTGGTCGTTATTGCCCAATATCTCCTTATCCCGTGAAGGCGGCGAAAGTAAAACTGTGCTCGGGCTGGCGGAAGACAACCTGTTTGGCACCGGAAATCAGGTCAATCTGGATTACGAAAATGACAGCGAGCGCAAGAGCTACCTGCTGAACTTCCGCTCCCCTAACCTGTTTGGCAGCCACTGGAACCTCAATACCCTGTACGCCGATAAAACCGATGGCGAGTCTTATTTGCTGGCATTAGAACGCCCCTTTTACCGGCTGCATGCCCCCTGGGCCTTCGCCTTTCACATCGAAACCGACAGTGAAAATGTCAACGAATACCTGCGCGGTGATGAGATCAATGAATACCAGCGCAAACTGGATCTGCTGCAACTGTCATCCGGCTGGAAAATTGCGGAAACCGGGCATTGGGTGCAACGCCTTAGCCTGGGGCTGGACCGCCAGCAGCTGCAATTTAGCCCGACAGCTTTAACCGACTTTGGCATGCCCGAAAACCGTGATTTATCGCAACTGTGGCTAAGTTGGCAGTTTGTCGGAGCCGAATACCGGCAACTTTATAATGTGTATCAATTTAACCGGGTGGAAGACATTAATTTTGGCTGGCAGGCCAGTGTGCAGCTGGGATGGTTGCAACCCGGGCTGGGCGCCGACCACAGCGGCTGGTCACTGAAAGGAAGGCTCGACAAGGCCTGGCAACTCAGCCCGACTGACTTACTGATTGGTCAATGGCAAGCCGAACAGTTACAGCAGGCTGAAGTGAATCAATGGCTGATCAGCAGTTATGCGATGTGGATCCATCAGCTGGATAAGAATCAAAGTCTGGTGGGGCAATTAACCTATGCCCATGGTCAGGATTTATTCCGCGACCAGCGCCTCAGCCTGGGCGGCGATACCGGCATGCGGGCTTACCCTTTGTATTACCAGACAGGTGAGCGGCTGGCGTTGGCGACAGCGGAATACCGCTACTACAGCACCTTATCCATCGCCCAGATCTTCGACGTAGGTTACGCTGCATTTGCCGATGTGGGCCGCACCTGGGGTAGCAATCCGGCGTTACCAGAAGGCACAGCAGGCCAAAGCCTGTATGGTGTCGGCCTGGGGATTCGATTGCTATCCAGCCATAGCAGCCGGGGCACCATGATCCATATCGACCTGACCAAAGCCCTGCATGAAGAAGGCGATGTTTCAGGCTTTGAATGGCGAATTCTGGCGAAACGCCGTTTCTGACCACCTGCTTTGGTGCTAGCGCTCCGGCTGGCAATGCGGGCAATACACGGTGCTACGCTGGCCAAGCCGTATTTCTTGCAGCTCTGTGTTGCAGCTAAAGCAGCACTCGCCGCCGCGACCATACACCAGCAGTTGCTGGGCGAAGTAACCGGGTTTGCCATCCACCTGACTGAAGTCTTTCAGAGTGGTGCCGCCTTGGGTAATGGCTTTGGCCAGGGTTTGTTTGACGATGGCCG
This sequence comes from Rheinheimera marina, assembly GCF_042654345.1. Taxonomy (NCBI): domain Bacteria; kingdom Pseudomonadati; phylum Pseudomonadota; class Gammaproteobacteria; order Chromatiales; family Chromatiaceae; genus Rheinheimera; species Rheinheimera marina. The sequence goes on along the minus strand of NZ_JBHSGB010000010.1, from coordinate 10,499 downwards.
TCAAACGCTCGGCTTGAGGCAAGCTCAGTTGATTGGCCGGCATGGTCGGACGGATCCCAGCCTGAAACAGCGCCTCGTTTGCATAAATATTACCGACCCCCACCACCACCTGATTGTCCATCAACACCAGTTTGATCGCGCTGCTGCGTTTACTGCAGGCCTGAAACAAATGCTGCGCAGTAAAGTCTGGTAATAAAGGTTCAGGGCCCAAATTGGCCAGCAGCGGATGCACTGAGTTTTTATCCTGCCAGAGCACAGCGCCAAAACGGCGGGTATCATTCAGCCGCAATAACTGGCCTGAACTCAGCAGTATATCCACATGATCGTGTTTACCGGCCACAGAGTTTTGAGGTAACACTTTCAGGTTGCCGGACATACCCAAATGAATAATCAGCTCGCCAGCTGGCAGGTGGATCAACAGATACTTGGCGCGACGACTGACATCCAGCACGGGTTGGTCACGTAATGCCAGCACTTCGTCAGGTATAGGCCAGCGCAACTGGCGCTGCCGCACCACCACTTGTTCAATACGTTGCTGTTGCAGGTGCGGGCTGATCCCTAAGCGGGACACTTCAACTTCTGGTAATTCAGGCATAGTTATCGTAGGGCGGTTGGAAAAATTTGCTGGGCTTCGGTCTCGGTCAGACGGAACCAAAGATCGGTGTCGACGGCTTTCAGCCACCACTGTTCATCGGCCTGATACAGCTGCCAGTGCTGCTGCGCAGGTTTGCCGGCGAGCCAGGAAAACACTTCTGAACGCAGTACTGGCTGAATCGGGTTTAATGGTGATGGCGCCGCCAGAGTCCCCTGCTGCCAGTAGGTCACTAATTGCTGCAATTGCGCATCGGACAAAGCGACAGGTTGCACCCGCCAGACTGGGCCTGCGCGTTCCACCTGATGCGCCGGGTAATGTAAGGCCAATAATGCCTGGTTGGCAGGCACCAGTTGCGTCGGCGCTGCTTGCTCACCGCGCTGCCAATACTCCGGCAACACCACAAAAAGCCCAATCAACACCAACACAGTGTAAATCAATACATTGTTCCAGCTGGTTCTGGATAATCGAATCATTGGTACAGCTCCTGCGTCACTGCTGACAGGGTACCTGCTAGGGTCGGCCTTGTCACTGCTGTCATTTTTCTGGCTGCAGAAAACAACAAACCCGGCTTGTGGCCGGGTTTGTTGTTGAAATCGAATTCGATTATTTGATTTTCGCTTCTTTGAAAATCACGTGCTTACGCACTTTAGGGTCGAATTTTTTGATTTCCATTTTTTCTGGCATGGTACGCTTGTTCTTATCAGTAGTGTAGAAAAAGCCAGTACCAGCAGAAGAAACTAAACGGATTTTATCGCGCATAATTTATTTCCTTAAACCTTCTGACCGTTTTTACGCAGGTCAGCTAATACTGCATCGATACCATTCTTATCGATGATACGCATACCTTTAGTAGATAAACGTAAAGTTACAAAGCGGTTTTCGCTCTCAACCCAGAAACGGTGAGTTTGCAGGTTAGGCAGGAAACGACGCTTAGTCGCGTTGTTGGCGTGTGAACGACGGTTACCTACCATCGGACCTTTGCCAGTGATTTGGCACACTCTAGACATGTCAATGTTTCTCCAAAATAACTTCAGCTCGAGCTTCTTTCATCCTTCTGGCCAAGAAGAATGCCCCGGACTTCTGAAAGGGCGCAATTTATACACGAAAGCCTGAACAAATTCAAGGCAAATCTGTATTTGATTCCGACGATCGTGAGCGGATCCTTTCCGATCATCACAGCCAGCCGCGTTCAGCAAAGGAAACAACCTCAGCGTCGCCGACGACAAAATGGTCCAATAACTTAATATCGACTAGGGACATCGCCTGATTCAGGCGTTCGGTTATGGCTCTGTCAGCACGGCTTGGCTCTGCAACTCCGGATGGATGATTGTGAGCCAAAATAACGGCGGCGGCATTATGCGCTAAAGCACTCTGAACTACAATACGCGGATACACGGGAGAAGCGTCGATCGTGCCAAAAAATAACGGTTCTGCGCAAATCAGCCGGTGTTGGCTGTCCAGATACAACAACATAAAAATTTCGCGCTTCTGTTCAGCCAGACTTTGCAGCAAATAACGCTTCACCAAAGCAGGCTCCGTAAACACAGTTTCGCGCTGCAAACTTTGCATTAAATAGCGCCGGCTGAGCTCAAGCACCGCTTGCAACTGCACGTACTTGGCCTGCCCTAAACCACGGCCACGGCAAAACTCCACTTCACTGGCGGCCAGCAAAGGCCGTAAGCCACCAAAGTCTTGCAGTAGCTGGCGGGCCAATTCGACGGCGTCCAGCCCCCGGACACCGGTGCGTAAAAAAATTGCCAGCAGCTCACCATCCGACAGGCTACCAGCCCCTTGTTGCAATAATTTTTCTCTGGGCCTTTCACTTTGTGGCCAGTCACAAATTGCCATCACACACCTCCTTTGTGTTTTGTTTTCCTTTAACTTTCCGTGTTATCTTAACGCCCCATGAACACCTCAGAATCTCGCTGCAATGAGCTTAGCCCTGGCCAATAAACGTATTCTGCTTGGCATCACTGGTGGCATTGCTGCTTATAAAAGTGCCGACCTGATCCGCCGCTTAAAAGAACGGGGCGCGGATGTCCGGGTGATCCAGACCGACGCCGCCCGTGAATTTATTACGCCGTTAACTTTGCAGGCGCTGTCCGGCAATCCTGTCAGCCACAGTCTGCTTGACCCAGCCGCAGAACTGGCAATGGGTCACATTGAACTGGCCAAATGGGCCGATTTAGTACTGGTGGCGCCCGCTTCTGCAGACGCCATTGCCCGCATTGCGCATGGCATGGCCAACGACTTACTCAGCACCTGCATTCTGGCCACCGCAGCGCCAGTGGCGATAGCCCCTGCGATGAACCAGCAGATGTATAAAAATATAGCGACCCAGGTCAATATAGACAGGCTTAAGCAACATCATTTTTACATTTGGGGCCCGGCCGCCGGTGAGCAAGCCTGTGGCGATGTGGGCCCGGGGCGTATGCTGGAACCACTGCAGCTGGCCGAATTAGTCGTACAATTTTTTCAGCCCAAACCACAGCTGCTGCAAGGACTGACAGTCACCATCACGGCTGGACCGACCCGCGAAGCGATAGACCCGGTGCGTTATATCTCCAACCACAGTTCCGGCAAGATGGGCTTTGCGCTGGCGCAGGCCGCTGCCGAACTGGGTGCAAAGGTTCAACTGATTGCTGGCCCGGTCAGTTTACCTACACCAGCCGGTGTGCAGCGTATTGATGTGCAAAGCGCCGACCAAATGCATCAGGCGGCTCTGGAGCTTGCCGTCAGCAGCCAGATCTTTATTGGTTGTGCCGCCGTGGCTGACTACAAAGTGGCGCAGGTGGCGGCACAAAAACTGAAAAAGACTGCGGACGACAACCTGAGCCTGCAGCTGGTGAAAAACCCGGACATTATTGCGGCAGTGGCAGCCCTTCTGCAAAACCGGCCTTTTACTGTCGGCTTTGCGGCCGAAACTCAGGATGTGGCGAGCTACGCCAAACAAAAACTGCAGAAGAAAAAGCTGGATTTAATTTGCGCCAACGACGTATCGGTGCCAGGCCAGGGCTTTAATGCCGAGCAAAATGCTTTAACCGCCTATTGGGCTGACGGCGAGCAGCCCTTCGCCTTACAAGATAAAAGCCAGCTGGCTGAACAACTTATTTCTTTGATTTACAAGCGGTACTCACAATGAAAAAAGCTATTGACCTGAAAATTCTCGATGCCCGCATTGGCACCGAATTCCCATTACCAGCTTACGCAACACCAGGCTCAGCCGGGTTGGATTTACGCGCCTGCCTTGACGCTGTTGTCGAGTTAGCACCGGGTCAAACCACCCTAATCCCTACCGGCCTGGCGATTCATATTGGTGACGCCAATTTATGCGCGACTATCCTGCCACGCTCAGGCCTGGGCCATAAACATGGCATCGTCCTCGGCAACCTGGTGGGCCTGATTGACTCGGACTACCAGGGCCAGCTGATGGTGTCGGTATGGAACCGTGGTCAGGATAGCTTCAGTATTCAGCCAGGCGAGCGTATTGCTCAACTGGTGTTTATGCCAGTGGTGCAAGCCGAGTTTAATCTGGTCAGTGATTTTGACGCTTCAGAGCGTGGCGAAGGTGGTTTTGGTCATTCAGGCCGCAGCTAACAGCAGACAGGGATTGGCATGGCGACCATAAAAAAAACCAACCGCAAGGAAGATATTCTGCAGGCGTTGGCAGCAATGCTGCAAAGCCATGCCGGACAGCGAATTACCACAGCAGCACTGGCCGCTGAAGTTGGCGTGTCGGAGGCGGCCCTGTACCGCCACTTCCCCAGCAAGGCCAGGATGTTTGAGGGATTGATTGATTTTATTGAAGATACCCTGCTGTCCCGCATCAACGCCATTTTGCAGGAACATAAACAAACCGAACAACGCATTGAACTGATTATGCAGCTGCTGCTGATTTTCGCCGAACGCAACCCGGGTATTTGCCGCATTCTGACCGGCGATGCCCTGCAAGGTGAACAGGAACGATTGCAGGAGCGCATCAGTGCTTTGTATGAAAAACTGGAAACTCAGCTCAAGCAATGCCTGCGTGAACGCAAACTGCGGGAAGGCAAAAGTTTCAGCGTGGACGAAGGCGACTTAGCCAACCTGCTGCTTGGCATTTGCGAAGGCAAACTGCAGCAGTTTGTCCGCTCTGGTTTTGAGCGCCAGCCAACGGCACAGTGGCCGAACCAATGGGCACTGCTGCAGCGCAGTATTTTTGCCCTGTAACGGCATTAAAAAAGGCGGGTTTACCCGCCTTTTTTACATCACAAGCAATTACGCAAACTTCTGCCAGATGGCTCCAATCCACACCAAAGTGACAAACAGCAGCGCCAGGCTCACAGCGGCAGAGCCCATATCTTTGGCGCGCCCCGACAGTTCATGACGTTCCAGACTGACCCGGTCGGTCAGCGCCTCAATCGCCGAATTCAGCAGTTCGACAATCAGCACCAACAACCAAACGCCCATCAACAAGGCAAACTGAGCAAAGTCTGCTGCCAGATACCAGGCAAAAGGCAACGCCAGCACCGTCAGCGCCGCTTCCTGCCGGAAAGCAGCTTCGTTAATCCAGGCCGCAGCCAGGCCTTTACGGCTGCAATCGGCTGCTTTCAGCACCCGGCCAAAACCGCTGCCATTGGGTTTGGTCATGGATGGTCCTTAATTCACACCGTACTGGGCACGGTAGGCTTTCACCGCATCCAGATGGTCTGCCAGTTCAGGTTTATCCTGCAGGTACTGGATCAGATCTGTCAGGCTGACGATAGACACCACTTTGGTGTTGAAATCACGTTCCACTTCCTGAATCGCAGATAACTCGCCTTTGCCTTTTTCCTGACGGTCCAGTGCAATCAACACCCCCGTCAGTTCGGCGCCCGCTTGCTGAATGATCTGCATAGATTCACGAATGGCGGTGCCTGCAGTAATCACGTCGTCCACCAGCATCACCCGGCCTTGCAGTGGCGAGCCCACCAGGCTACCGCCTTCACCATGGGTTTTCGCTTCTTTGCGGTTAAAGCAATAAGGCACGTCTTTGCCATGATGGTCAAACAACGCCACCGCTGTAGTAGTGGCAATAGGAATACCTTTGTAAGCCGGGCCAAACAGCAGGTCAAATTCCACGCCAGCGTCTTGCAGCGCAGCGGCATAAAAGCGGCCTAAGCGGGCTAAATCGCCACCTGTGTTAAACAAACCGGCGTTAAAAAAGTACGGGCTGGTGCGGCCGGATTTTAAGGTGAACTGGCCAAATTTCAGCACCTGACGCGACAGCGCGAACTCAATAAATTCTTTCTGAAATGCTTTCATCAGTGCCTCTTATGCCAGAACTTTTTTCTGTTCGTCGATAATTTCACGAATGGCATGACGGGCCAGTTCAAGCATGTTTTGCATTTCGTCGAAACTGAAAGGCTCAGCTTCAGCAGTGCCCTGAATTTCAATCAGCTTGCCGGTTTCGGTCATCACCACATTCATGTCGGTGTCGGCCGCTGAATCTTCCACATACTCCAGGTCGGCAATGGCTTCGCCTTTGTACACACCGACAGAAACCGCCGCCACCATGTATTTCAGTGGGTTGGTTTTAATCAGGCCTTTACTACGCATATGATTCAGCGCATCGACTAAAGCCACACAAGCACCGGTAATGGCCGCAGTGCGGGTGCCACCATCAGCCTGAATGACGTCACAGTCGAAGGTGATGGTGTTTTCGCCGAGAATAGATAAGTCCACCGCAGCACGCAGCGCACGGCCAATCAGACGCTGGATTTCCATAGTGCGGCCAGATTGCTTGCCACGAGCGGCTTCCCGGTCGTTACGGGTATGAGTGGCGCGAGGCAACATGCCATATTCCGCTGTGATCCAGCCTTTGCCCTGGCCTTTCATAAAACGTGGCACCCCTTCCTCCACGGAAGCCGTACATAAAACCTTGGTATTTCCAAACTCCACCAGCACCGAACCTTCGGCATGAGCAGTGAATTGACGGGTGAACGAGATAGGACGAATTTGACCAGCAGTTCTGCCACTTGGACGCATGATGGAGCCTCTGTCAGCTGAAAAATGTGCCTTATTATAGGGATTTCGCTGGCCCGATGCCATCCATTAGCGGAATTGAGGTGAACTGGGTATACTCGGTTTTATTTTCATTTTCAGGACCTTGTTATGATCCACAGCATGACCGCTTATGCCCGGCACGAAATTAAAGCCAGTTGGGGCAACGCCGTCTGGGAAATTCGCTCAGTGAACCAGCGTTATCTGGAGACGTATTTCCGTCTGCCAGAACAGTTCCGTGGCCTGGAAGGCCTGCTGCGGGACAAACTGCGTCAGAAGCTGAACCGTGGCAAGCTGGAAGTGAATTTGAAGTACAGTGCCAGTGCCGCCACAGGTGAGCTTGCCATCAACGAACAGCTGGCCAGCCAGCTGATGAAAGTGGCCAGTTCACTGGCAGAGCACAGCAGCAAAGCCCAGCTGAATGTGCTGGATATTCTGCGCTGGCCAGGTGTCATGGAAAGTCAGGAATCTGACCTCGACAGCCTGCAGGCCGAACTGCTGGCCGGTTTTGACGCCGCGTTGACTGACTTTTTAGCGGGCCGTGGCCGCGAAGGCGCCGCCATCGAACAAATGCTACAAGACCGCCTTGCTCAAATTGCTAACCACGTCAGCAAATTACGCCAGCACTTACCACAAGCGCTGCAATGGCAACGCGACAAAATCGTCGCCCGCCTGCAAGAAATTAAAGCCGAACTGGACCAAAACCGCCTGGAACAGGAAATGGCCTTTTTAGCGCAAAAATCTGATGTGGCAGAAGAGCTGGACCGCTTAGACGCCCATATCAAAGAAACCCGTCACAGCATCAAACAAGGTGGCGCGGTCGGCCGCCGGCTGGACTTTATGATGCAGGAATTTAACCGCGAAGCGAACACCCTGTCGTCCAAGGCAATTTCGACAGAAATTACCAATACAGCCGTGGAATTAAAGGTGCTGATTGAGCAGATGCGGGAGCAGGTCCAAAACGTCGAATGATTTTTCAAGCTGGTTCAAACTGAACCACCTAATCGTAAGTGACTGATATAAAAATAATTACCTAATCAACCTGTATCTTTCTGGCTCAAGTAGCGTAAAGCCGATGGTTACTAGTTTGGTTACCAGTTACCCTATTGCAAGACCTCGAAATGGTTACTAGTATAAGCTCCATAAGTGTCGAATTTATGGAGCTTTTTCTTATGACAACCACAACCGTTGCCGAACTCAAACAAATCATCAGCGCTGGAACTCCTGTCCGTAAGCCTGTTGGTGACAACCTCTACTTCCGTTTAAACCAGTACAAGGTGGCTAGTTGGGAATTCCGTTATGTCATCAACGGTAAACGACGTTATATGACCATAGGCAATTATCCTCAGCTAAGTCTCAAAGAAGCTAGAGAAGTAGTCATTGGATTGTCAGATCTTAGAGACGAAGGCAAAGATCCACTGGTCGAGAAAAAAAGAGCTTACGCAGCGAACCTGCACACTTGCGAAATGCTTTTTCAAGATTGGTACAAGCATGACTTAGAACCAAGAATTAAACATGCCAATATTCCGTACCGAATTTATAACAAGCACATTAAACCGATCCTTGGTGAACTATCGGTTGGTTCTGTTACGCCTTTAGACGTTCGTAACGTACTAATCAGTATTCGCGAAAAAGATGTTCCAACAATCTGCAACGATGCGCTGATGTATATGAAGCAGATGTTTAGACATGCCATCAAACTTGGCCTGATTGATTCCAATCCAGCAGCCAGTTTCACGACCAACGATGCAGGCGGTGTCGAAGATGCTAAAAGCAGAGCGCTCAGCGAGTCTGAGATTGCCGAAGTGTTTCGTATATTTCGTGAAAACATCAGCAGTTTTGGCCGTGATAACTATATATCTTGCTGCCTATTTCTGATGCTTGGTGTGCGTAAGTCAGAGTTATGCGAAGCGAAATGGTCTGAATTCGATTTAGACAATGGACTTTGGAACCTGCCAAAAGAACGGATGAAGACAGGTGTACCAATCACAATTCCGTTACCGACACAGGCACTGACATTATTCAAGATCCTCAAAGTGCAAGCTGGTTTCTCTGAATATGTCTTTCCAGCAAGACGCGCTAGCAAAACACCGCATATGGGTTCTGACACCTTAAATCGAGCAATCACCAAATGCTTTGGTCATGAAGCAGGCCGCAAGGTGCAACCAAAAAATTTGATGGGCGATATCACGCACTTTAGTGTGCATGACTTGCGTCGCACCTTTCGGACGCTTTGTGCAAAATTGGGGATTTCAGGTGATGTGGCAGAACGCTGCTTAAACCATAAACTTAAAGGTGTTGAAGGTATTTATGACCGTCATGACTACTTAGAGGAACGTCGAGTCGCGCACCAACGAGTTGCTGATGCGCTTGAAAAACACTTCGACCTGAAGAGCATGAGTCCCTATTTATCCTGAGTTTCAAACTCTTCATCGATCTTTTTGAAAGTACCAGGGGGGACGACATAGACCTCCCTTTTTACCCGTTCCGGCAGTTTAGCAACCACTTTGACGCCAGAAAGACGTTTACCAGCTTTTGGTATTTTGTCTGACGTTGGTAACTTATCAGCAGCTAACTCAAGTAATGTTCTGATAGCAACTTGGTAAGATACTCTTCGCTTATTCAAATAACCTGCAACTGATGACTGCAATTGCGCAGCCAGTTCTTTGCTTAAGGTAATTTTCTTTTTCGATAACGCATATCGACGCGACTTTTCAGCATCGATGATCTGCTTCTTGAGTTTTGGTAAATCAGCTTTGTCGGAAATTTTGTCGATCAACTTATTCAGCTTTATAGCTGCATCAGTCTGCTCCTTTTTCTTCAGTTTGCTAAAGCCATCCAACAGCACAAGACATTGCTCTACATATTTGAACGCTGAATGCTCAGGTGATACATCACTGCGCAATTTATTAATCACAGATTTTGCGCCATCCTTGAATACGCGTATTTTGATAGTAGCCATAACTTAAGCCTCTTTAACCATGTGAATGAACAAACAATAGTGCATGACACGCAGAAATTGAGTAACCTAAAGGTATTAGATCTCACCAACACTTGGAAATACCATGTCTATTCTGCTTGATAAAAAAGAACTGAAAAAAGCCGCCAAAGAAATCTCTGTTGCCAAAATTCATGAAGCGATTGAAGTACTGCAATCAGTCATCGCTGATCGTCAAAAAGAAATCGATACCATCGAACAAATTAAACAACTGGCAAAAGCACAAGGTTTCTCTTTAGAGCAACTTGGTCTGCAACTCACAACCAATGTTGTTGCTGAAGTGGTTGAAGAAAAAGTCGAAGCTGGAAAACGTCCGACAAAACCAAAGTTCAAAACTCTGAATCCAGAAAGTCAGTTTTTCTATGTTGAAAACGGCAAGTTACACTTGCTGAAAACGCACACCATGAAAAAAGGTCTCGAAGATCGCGGTATCAAAGTTGTGCCATTTGCCAAGGTCGAAAAGAAATTTCAAAGTGAGATATCACCACTTATTGCTGAAGCAGTAGCTCAAGCGACAGAAAGTTTTAACGCTAAAGTTGAAATTTGGAATGCTTGGGCAGCACAGAATGGTGAAGAGATTCTAGCAAAACGCTAATAAATCATCGGACGCCAAGAACTTATAAATTATTTTATAAGTTCTTGTGTGATTTTATGCAAATTTATATAAACAATAAACACCAACTCTATAATATGAATGCACGACATACAAGGCATATAATGACATGCAAATGAAAGTCGTTCTTATATAATTACTATAACTCGAAAAAAGCATCTGAATTCATCAAACGGTAATCATCCCTTAAATTAACTGACGTCAAAAGTAGAATTTTCTCGTACGATAAACGCAGGAGATTCTGCATATGAAAACATCAAAATTTAGTGACA